>JANLOO010000028.1:0-26302 GCA_031366605.1 Actinomycetota bacterium
GCCCTCCTGTCGGATCTGGTGGAGCGGGGGTTGGATCCCGAGCAGGGCATCCTGTTCGTCCTCGACGGCGCGAAAGCCCTCAGGAAAGGGATCCGATTGGTGTTCGGCGACGACGTCGTGGTGCAACGGTGCATCCGCCACAAAGAACGCAACGTGCTAGATCACCTCCCGGATCGGGACCGCCCCGCCCTCGGACGGCGGTTGCGGGCGGCGTGGGCCCTCGACGACCACGCCACCGCCCTCCAACGCCTCCGAGGCATCGCCATCGAGCTCGACGCCACCCACCCCGGCGCCGCAACATCACTCCGTGAAGGGTTAGAAGAGACGCTCACCGTCCAGGCCCTCAACATCACCGGGACGCTGAAACGGACGCTGTCGTCGACGAACCCGATCGAGTCGATGATCGAGATCGTCCGCAAGACACAACGCAACGTCAAACGCTGGCAATCCGGCGACATGGCGTTGCGGTGGACGGCCGCCGGGATGAGCCAAGCCGAACAGCAATTCCGGAAGATCACCGGCTACAAGAGCCTCGCCCGACTCGTCGTCGCCATCGAACGACGTGCGTCCACCCCGACAACCAACGAGGAGGCCGCTACGCTCATCACCGTCTAACCACAGCAGGGACCGCCGTCACCCAAGTTCCACGACGAACGGGACAACCTCGAAGAACTTCCCGAATGTGGTGTGGTTCCTGACGGCTGATGCCCCCTCCTCTGTGAGTGTCCAATATCCGCATTCCGTGCGTCCAGGCGACGGAATTCGCCTCGTACTGACTCAGATCCGAGTCTTCTTCGCGTAGGAGACGGGCCTGCACGTCGGGGTTGCAGAAGGTGGCGCCGCCGTCCAGGAGCACCTCTCCTTGCAGACTGCTCTTGCCGGAGCCGTTGACGCCGGCAAGAACGGTGATGGTTGCGATCTCTACGCCTCGGTCGGTTGACGGACGCGACGAGACGCGCGCTTGTGGGTAATGGTTGCGATCTGCTCCCCGGTAGCGTCGAGGGCCCGGTCACGGGCAGTCCGTGCTTCGGGCGTGTTCATCGCAGCGAGAATCTCGTCGATGCTCGCGGCAAGCTCCGCCAGTTTCGCCTCGGCGCTCGGCGAATGCGATGAGCCTGGGGCGAGCATCAATGCTCCCGGTAGGTCCATGAACACAAGCTCTCGGTGGGCCGGTTCACCGGGTTGTCCGACGAAGATGCTGCCTCCGCGGCGCCGTTCCTCAGACAAGAACAAGTAGACTTTCAACGAGTCGAGGACGACATCGTTGAGATTTTCCTGTCGCTCCGCCGCGAGTTGCCTCAGCTTCCGAGTCCAGGTGTTCGGAAGGTTGATCGTCAGTTTGTCCTTGGCAGCGTCGCTGGCGGGTGCTGTTTTTGCCGTCACCGTGGGTGCGGCGCCGCCCGGCGCTCGCTTCGCCGTTGCTTTGGCTACGCCGCCGCCAGGCGATTTCGTTGATGCCATCGTTCTCTTCCCCGTTCGCAGTGAGTAGATCACACGAAAGCACCGACGCTGCGGGTGACCCAGAACCACATGATATCAAGCGTCCCCATCGGATCGCCATCAGATTGATGGCGATGAGGCGTAGGAACCGGCATGGAGCACCAGGGGCGCGTGTGATACCCACGGAAACGACACGACCCTGCTTTACGTGCATTTCGCCGGGAGGCTCGAGACCGCTGATCTCCCGCAAATCATGCGGAGGTCGCCAGTCGGCCTCGGGACGAGGGGTCGTTCGAAACGCAACGAGCGCCGCGACGCCTGCTTGCCCGGCAAGCAGTCGAGGGCGTTGCGCGCCACCGGCCTAACCCTGTCCGACTGACACGGAAGGGTGGCAGTTTGCGTAGTCCGGAATGCGATAGTCTGAAGCGGTGGATGTGAACTCATCCACCGAAGGGGAGTAACCCACAAACGCCTCGTCGTCACCACGGCGTCATGCCCGGCGAGGCGGGCCACCGGCCGGGAGAGACCTTCAGCTGATCACCCTCAGCCAGGAGGTCATCGTGAGCCCAGTGCCCCTTCCCCAGGCCAACCGCTCCTTCGCTGCACGCGATGTTTTCGCTCGAGTGCTCGTCGGTGTCGAGAACACGTCTGCAGGCCTTCAGGCGGCCTGGCAGGCACGCGTTCTCGCCGGCGAGCATGGCTCTGTCACCGTCATCGTCGTCGCCGATGTCGCTGCCGCCGCCCAGGCAGGCTTCGCTGCCGTTCACGCAGCTGCACAGATTCGGGCAGACGCCGAGCGGGCGCTCGAACGGGCGGTGGCCTTCGCGTCCCCGGACACGGCTGCTGTTGTGGTCGGCCGGTCACGCGAGACGCTTCTCGCCCAGGTCGCCGCCACGGGCGCCACCCTGCTTGCGCTCGGTGCAGGCCCGCATCGACGGATGACCGGGTTGTTGCTCGGTGAGGTCGGCTCGAGCCTGCTCCGCCACAGTCCGTGTTCGGTACTGATCGCCCGTGAGTGCCGAACGGAGTCGTGGCCGCGACGCATCCTGGCGGGTATCGACGGGTCACCGCAGAGCCTTGACGGTGCAGCGGTCGCCGCGGACCTGGCCCGCAGCCACGGCGCGGAGCTCACCGTCATCACAGCGTTGGGCGGCAAGACCGTCGACGTGGACCGGGTTCGCGAACTCCATCCGCAGGTGCTGATCGACCTGCGCGCACCGGTTGATGCGCTGGTCGAGGAAGCACGCGACGGTGACCTCGTCGTGGTCGGCAGCCGCGGCCTGCACGGCGGCCTTGGCGCACTCGGTAGCGTCAGTGAGCGGGTCGCCCATCGCGCGGGCACGTCCGTCCTCGTCCTGCGCCCCGCATAGTGGACGTCTTCACCGCCGTTCGACGGAGATGCGTCGCTGTCTGACATGTGGACGTGGGCGGTGCTCGCCGCGATCGTCGTTGCCATGCTCGCGTTCGATCTTGCGTTCTTCGGGCGCGGGTCGAAGGAGATCAGGTTCCGTTCCGCGCTTGCGTGGAGCGTGGTCTGGTCCGCCGTCGGGGTTGGGTTCGTCGGCGTGGTGTGGTGGCTGCGCGGTGGCGCCGCCGCCGAGGAGTACCTGGCTGGGTTCGTCATCGAGAAGAGCCTGTCGATCGACAACCTCTTCGTCTTCGCGCTCATCTTCAGCTACTTCGCCGTTCCGCTCGCCATGCAGCGACGGGTGATCTTCTGGGGCATCGTCGGGGCGCTCGTCCTGCGCGGCATCTTCATCTTCGCCGGAGCAGCGCTGCTGGACGCATTCCACTGGATGGTCTACGTGTTCGGCGGCTTCCTGGTGGTGACCGGGATCCGGATGGCCCGCCACTCCGAGGTCGAGATCCATCCCGAGCACAACCCGGCTCTGCGAGTGCTGCGCAGGGTCATACCTCTGACGAGCGAATACCACGGTGACCGGTTCTTCATCCGCTCCGGTGGCAAGCGAATGGCGACGCCACTTGTCGCCGCTTTCGTCCTCGTCGCGACGTTCGACGTGGTGTTCGCCGTCGATTCGATCCCGGCGATCTTCGCGGTGACCGACGACACGTTCGTCGTCTACGCGGCGAACGCGATGTCGCTGCTCGGGTTGACCGCGCTCTACTTCCTGCTCGCCGGCCTGATCCAGCGCTTCCGGTATCTGAGCCTCGGCCTCGCGGTTGTACTGGGGTTCGTCGGCGTCAAGATGCTGATCTCCGACGTCTACAAGATCTCGATCCCGTTGTCGCTCGGCGTAATCGTCGTGGTGTTGACCGTCGCGATCGTCTGGTCGCTGCGATCCTCACGCGAGGAGCAGGGAGGGCCTCCCGACCCGGCGACGAGCTCGTGAATATTGATCGGGTTTCACGCCAGGGAGACGGTCGATGATTCTGATCAGCGTGACCGTCGCGCGCTCGGCGTGTTGTTCATGTTGACCGCGCTTGCGCTACGCGCGGCTGGCCTGCTCCGCCACCCGCTCCGGGTGGCCGCGGCACTCGCTATGACGCTCGCAGTGCGGAACCTGGTCAAGTCGTTTTGAGACGGTCGTCGCGCTTTTATTAGTGAGCAGCGTCCCTCCTGGGTGTCGGGTTTGTTGATCCACGCGGCGGTGGGCACCGCGGGTGGTTGTGGTGGGCGTCGGACGAAGCGCTCAGGGGTGGCGTTGTAGGCGGCCGCGAGGACGCGGGCGCGGTTGGCATGCACGTCGTGTCTCGCGTCCGGGGTGTGGACGGTCGCTGGTTCAATCAGCCCGATCCCTGAGTGGCGGTGGGAATGGTTGTGACCACTCGAAGAACTGGCGGCAGAACGCGGCTGCGTGCCCGATCGAGTCGAACCGCTTCTGGCTCAGGAACCGGGCCGGTACTTCAGGGTTTTGAACTGCGCTTCTGAGTAGGGTTGTCGGTCGAGGTGAACCGCCCCGGGATTTGTGGAGGCTCTCGTTCTTGGAAAGGATGGGGTCATGTCACAAACTCAGAGGTCTTCGAGGAGGTACCCGCCGGAGATTCGTGAGCGTGCCGTCAGGATGGTCGCTGAGGCGATCGAGCTTGAGGGCGACGCGTTCGGGATGATCACCCGCGTCGCGCGTCAATTAGGCATCGGTCCCGAGTCGCTCAGGAAGTGGGTCCGCCAAGCCGAGGTCGACGGCGGCACCCGGCCGGGGCTTGCGACGGGTGAGCGCCAGCGGTTGGCGGAGCTTGAGCGGGAGGTCAGGGAACTCAGGCGGGCGAACGAGATCTTGAAGTCCGCATCCATTTTTTTCGCGGGGGAGCTCGACCCCCGACCCAGAAGGTGATCGCCTACATCGACGAGCACCTCGGTGTGTTCGGGGTCGAGCCGATCTGCACCGTGTTGCAGTTCGCCCCTTCCACCTACTACGCGGCCCGCGCACGCGCCCCGTCTGCGCGGGCCGTCGCAGATGCTGTGCTCGAACCCGAGATCCGGCGGGTGTTCGATGAGAACTACCGGGTGTATGGCGCCGACAAGGTGTGGGCGCAGCTACACCGCGAGGGTGATCTCACTCCGGCGCGATGCACGGTGGAGCGGTTGATGCGCAAATTGGGGATCCAGGGGGCGGTGCGCGGCAAGCCGAAGCGCACGACGACACCTGCCCAGACCGGCGTCCGGCCGGCTGATCTGGTGGAGCGGCGGTTCACGCAGGTCGCACCAGACAGGTTGTGGGTTGCGGATCTGACGTACTGCCGGACCTGGTCGGGGTTCGTGTACGTCGCGTTTGTCATCGACTGCTATTCGCGCCTGATCGTCGGGTGGCAGCTGGCCCGGCATCTGAGGACCGACCTCGCATTGGACGCACTGGAGATGGCGATCTGGATGCGCCGCACCCGCCGGTTGGAGGGGCTTGTCCACCACACCGACCGCGGGGTGCAGTACCTGGCGATCCGCTACACCGAACGGCTCGCCCTGGCGGGTGCCGTCGCGTCTGTCGGCTCGAAGGGCGACAGCTACGATAACGCCCTCGCCGAGTCGACGATCGGCCTGTACAAGACAGAGCTCGTTCACCGGCGGGGCCCGTGGCGCGGCATCGAAGACCTCGAGATCGCGACGCTCGAGTACATCGACTGGTTCAACCACCGCAGGCTGCATAGCGCCCTCGAGATGGTGCCACCGGCCGAATACGAGAAGAACTTCCACCTCGCCGCCGAACTCGAAGCCCTCAGCGGCGATCAGCGGCCCTCGCCGGTGAACGGCAAGGTCATTACATCCACCGATCGCGGGCCCGAAGGGCCCGCCGAGGCCGACCGGCCCGCGCTACTTGTGGGCGCACCGACCGGCCTCGAACAGGCACAATGAAAACCAACTCAACGAGCCTCCACCGAACCCGGGGCGGTTCACCTCCACCATCCTCAAAACGACCAGCCCCGCCCTTGACAACCCATAGGAGCATCACTGGCCGATGACTGATCCGCTCAGCACGTCAAGTGCGGCGAACAGGGTGGTGGTGCCGTTCCTTTTGTAGTCGTGGGTCATGGTGCCGGCGCGACCCTTCTTCATCGGCAGCGACGGCTGGGTGCGGTCAAGCGCCTGGATCTGGCTTTTTTCGTCCATGCACAACACGACTGCTTGCTCAGCGTTTGCGTGCATTCAGGAACGAGAGCGAGGGTGCGTCCGGTGAGGCGCCGGAAGCTCTCGTGCAGTTTGTCGCTGATCTCCAGGTACTCGTCGCAGACGGCAAGGGCGTCCGCGACCGCCCGCCGCTCTAGGAGTGTGCACTCCCAACCACGACGACCTGTGCGCCGATGCGCTCATATGTGTCGCGTGCACGCCCGTCTCGGGTTGCGAGCTGAGCGCCGTGCTCAAGGGCGGCCATCGCGACGAGAGCGTCGTAGACGGCCCCGCCCACGATCCCGAGGCGGGCCAGGACGTCCGGCAGACGTCGCCCGGCCTTCGCAGACAGAACGAGAGGCGCTCCGAAGCGACTTGCGAAAAGCAGCGCGGCATCCCCGCCCGACGGGCGCACGTCGCCCGGCAGGCGCGTCAAGACGGAGTACGTCTCGGCGAGCGCATGGCCCGCAAGCGCCACACGACGATTGCCCCACCATCGGCTGACCGCCGCGTGATCGTTGTGCGTCGCGACCAACAGCGGAATTGCGACGCTGGTGTCGCGTGCCAGCAGTGGACTACCGTCGGCCGGCGTCGATCAGTCCAAACACGATGTCATCGTCGATCGTCGTGTCTCCGCTGGCAACGAGTACCCCGTCCTCTTCGACGATCCGCGCCGTGCGACCGGTCGGGATGATCTGCAAACCCGCGCCGTAGCGTGAAACGTCAACTGATGAGCCGGGCGTGAGTCCCAGCGCGTCGCGAAGTGGTTTCGGCACCACGATCCGTCCAACCGAATCGATACCCTTCATGGGAAGACCTACCAAACGTTTCCCAAGTCTCGTTGTCGAGGTGCGAAGCGAACATGGTTCACCTCCCGGTGCCAGGGCGCCAGGCTGGGGACGACGGCGCGCAACCGGGCAATCAACCGCATTCACCGCGATCGCCCAGGCCTCCCATGAGCTGCGCGACGAACACGCCCCCGGCAGAGAACTCAGCCCGCAGACGCCCCCGGGTGGTCGCGTAGGAGCTCTGAGATCTGGAAGGCGAGGTCAAGGGACTGTCGGGCGTTGAGGCGGGGGTCGCACAGGGTCATGTAGCGGACACCGAGCTCGTCTTCCAAGACGGCGTGGCTGCCGCCGATGCACTCCGTGACGTCTTCACCGGTGAACTCCAGGTGGACGCCGCCCGGCCAGACGTCCTGCTCGCGGCAGACGGCGACGAACGTGCGCAGCTCGGACATTATCGCCTCGAAGCTGCGGGTCTTGACACCGTTGTTCGAGACGATGCCGTTGCCGTGCATCGGGTCGCACGCCCACACCACCGGGTGACCGGAGTCGCGCACCGCATGGATGAGTGGCGGCAGGGCCTCCCCCACCCGCTCCGCCCCCATCCTGAGGATCAACGTGAGGCGTCCCGGCGTGCGCTCCGGGTCGAGTCGCTCACACAATGCAACGATCTCGTCGGTCGACGCCTTGGGGCCGACCTTGAGGCCGATCGGGTTGTGGACACCCGCCAAGAACGCCACGTGCGCGCCATCGAGCTGGCGACTGCGATCACCGATCCACAACATGTGAGCCGAGCAGTCGTACCAATCACCGGTCAGCGAATCTTCACGTGTCAAGGCCTCTTCGTAGTCGAGCAGCAGTGCTTCGTGGCTCGTCCACACATCCACCTGCTGCATGTGCTGACTGGAGTTGAGGTCGAGCCCGCATGCGGCCATGAACGCGAGCGCCCGGTCGATGTCGCCGGCCAAACGCTCGTACCGGCGTCCCTCGGGTGAGCCTTCCACGAACTCCTGGTTCCACGCATGCACCCGCGACAGATCGGCAAAACCGCCCTTGGTGAATGCCCGCAGCAGGTTGAGCGTCGACGCCGACTGGTGGTAGGCGCGGAGCATCCGCTGCGGGTCCGGGACACGGGCCTCGGCGGTTGGCGCCTCGTCGTTGACGATGTGTCCGCGAAACGACGGGATGTCCACGTCTCCGACGCGTTCGGTGGGTGACGTACGGGGCTTGGCGAACTGCCCGGCCATCCTCCCCACTTTGACCACCGGCAGACCGGACCCGTACATCATCACGATCGCCATCTGCAGCAGGATGCGCAGGCGCTCGCGGATCGACACCGCCGAGTGCTCGTGGAACGACTCGGCGCAGTCGCCCGCCTGCAGCAGGATTGCTTTGCCCTCGGCGACCTGGGCGAGCGATCGCGTCAGCGAGCGGGCCTCACCTGCAAACACCAACGGTGGCAGACCGCGCAGCTCTTCACGTGCGTGCTCGAGTGCGTGGGCGCTCGGCCATTCGGGCTGCTGAGCGGCGGTGAGCCCGCGCCATGTGCCCGGCATCCAAGTGTCGTGGATCAGCGACATCCGCTGGAGTCTAGTCGGAATCGCGTCAAAACAGCCTGCAGCGCCGCACAATGGAGCGCCGGGTTGGGGCTCACTCGTACCAGGCCAGTGTGGAGAGCACGACGAACAGCAGGATCAGCGCCCATCCCTCGAAAGCCGTGGCCTCGCCGTCACCGGTGACCTGCCACACCGCCAGCGCGGTCAACACGAGCGCACCGGCGAACACGGGCGCCAACACGAAGGTCAGCCGCGATTCGAACGGAAGTGACAGCAACACCAGCGCCGGGAACAGAAACACCGCGATCTGCGCGACCGAGTTCTTGACGACCGAGATCGCCAGGTCGGCTTTGCCCTTGGCCGCGAGCGCGATCCCCACGACGTTCTCGACCGCATTTCCGGCGATCGCGACGAGGACGAGGCCCGTGAACGCCTTCGAGATCCCGAGCTCGCCGACCGCGGTGTCCAACGACCCGACGAGCCATTCCGAGACGAACGCGGCGCCTACTCCGGCCAACGCAAGCAGGCCGATGGATGCCGTCAGGGGCACGTGGTGTTCGGCGGGTTTGACCCCGGCATGATCGGGTTCGCACGGCATCCGCAGGTATCCCCACAACCAGAAGCCATAGAGCAAGAGCAGGCAGATCGCGCCGATCACCGAAATCTCGAGTTGGTGTTGGCTGGCGCGGTCACTCACACCCTCGGACAGATCGAGCACCACGATGATGAACGACGCGAGCAACAGCAGCGTGGCGGTGTCGTTGGGCAGGCGTTTGTGGAAACGCATGACACCGTCGGGCGCTTTGCTCGCGCCGGCAACCAGCACGAACCCGAGCACCAGCAGCGCGTTGGCAAACAGCGACCCCAGGATCGAGGTCTGCGCGACGGTCGTCTCCCCCGCCTTCAGCGCGAATAAGACGACAAAGAGTTCTGGCAGGTTGCCCAACGTCGACTGCATCACTCCGGTGACGGCCGGGCTGAAGCGCTCGCCCAACGCCTCGGTTGCGAACGACACCAACCACGCCAGGCCGCCCAGCGCCACCCCCGAGGCGATGAAGATCGCAAGATCCGCCTGGTGGCTGTACTCCAGTACCGCCGTGACGGCCGTGGCGACGCCGATCGCCGCCAGGTACATCTGTTGTCGAGATGTCATTCCCGTCAGCACGTCCGGGATCTTGCCAGTTTCGTCAACGGGGCATGCGGTCAACCCAGGACGTTGACTGCGTCCAGCAGAGTGTCCAGCGGGATGCGTTGCGCGGCCTGCCGCAGCAGGGTCGCCTGCCAACCGGCCAGCGCACCGGCGTGTTGCGCGTCGCTGATGGCGCGATCGAGCCCGCGTCGGACGACCCCGTCGAATGCATCGGTTCCAAGGCCATGGGAGCGTCCAAACGCGGCCCGCGACCGGGCGCTGGGAAGCGCGAGCACAAGTTCCTCGCGGGTGGATCCGACCTCGCATGCCACGCCGTCAAGTGTGGAGAGGACGATTTGCTCGGCAACGCGCTGGACACCACTGGGATTGCGCCACGCACGCGTTTGGCAGGGATCGGCCACGGGCGTGGAGGCATACGAGCCGCCACCGAACGCGATGTAGGTTCCCGGCAGTGCCAGGCCCAGCGTCGCCGCAGCGGTGATGACCCATCGAGGCTTCACAGGCGCACCTGCCGGGCGAGCGCGATCGGCACCAGGCCTGCGAGCGCGAGCAGCGCGGCCAGCAGAAAGGAGCGCGAGAACGAGCTGGTCGCGGCTGCGTCGAGGCGATCGTCCAAACGGTCGGCCAGCGCGTTGAGGGCCAGTCGCTCTTTCCGGCCGACGTTGAGCGCGTCGATCGTGCGCCGCACATCCGGGAGCCGTCCCGGTTGACGTTGGATGTCGGTCGCCAAGCGCGCGGCCAAGCGTAGTTTGGTCGACGGGGCGATGCCGGAGTCGATGACCATCTCGACGCCCTTCCGCTCGGCGCGCGCGCTCTGGACGTCGAGGTCTGCCATGAACACCGGGGTCAACAAGAGCAGGCCCACCACGATGCCCGCGTGGCGTGACGCGATGGTGACGCCGCCATGCAGCGCAGGCCGTGATCGCCCGGCGAGCGCGGCCTCGGTCAACCCACCCAACGACAGGGCCAGGCCGAAACCTACGAGCACTTGGGCAGGCACCGTCCACCACCAGCCCGCCGCCGGCATGAGCCCGAGCGCTGCAAGTCCTCCTGCGCCGACCAGTGTGCCGGCGGCCGCACGAACCCGTGCGGTGCCCAGGCGACGCTCGAGGGGGCCGGCCAGTATCGCGGCCGCGGGCAGCACTGACACGACGGCGGCCGCCGCAATCGGCGAGAGCCGCCAGCCTTCGATCAACAGCAGCACGATCAGAAACAACGCGGCCGTGAGCCCCGCCGACAGGAGTGCGAGCGCAGCGTTGGCCGCCAGGTGCGGTCGCCCGGCCGGTGTGACCGGCGAGCGCTCGCCATTGAATCCGATCACCACAGCGGGCACAAGCGCCATCGGAACCTGCACGATGAAGATCGCCTGCCAGGAGAACACCTGGGTCAACAGTCCGCCGACCGCGGGACCCACTGCAGCCCCGGCGATACCGGCTGCGGCCCACGACCGCGCTGCGCCCCGGTCGCCTCCGGCCGACTGCGGCAACAGATCGAGCGCCGCGCAGACGGCCGCCGCGCCAGCGAGTCCCTGCACCGCTCGTGCGCCGATCAACACCCCCAGCGACGGCGCCAGCGCACACCCGAGCGATGCCGCAGCGAACAGGAGCAGGCCGACCGAGCAGAGCCGGGCAGCACCCACCCGCCGAACCAACCCGGCCGCGGGGATCGCCGCGACCGCCAATGCCAAGTTGAACGCCGTCACCACCCAGGCGACGTCTGCGACCGTCGCGGAGAACTCACGGTAGATCGCGGGCAACGCAAGGATCACAACGGCCGAGTCTGCGAGCACCATTGCGACCACAAGCGGAACGGCCCGCCGCCGCCACCGTGCTGCTCCCGGCTTGGCCGTCAACGTCATCGGGCCATTGTTGCCGAGCCCTGGTCCGGTTCGCTCAGGTGCGAGCGACCCTGAGGGTCCGTCAAGGAACTACTGCAACGTTTGACGGCTGCAAACCGTCGCCATACACCGTCGGCGAGATCGCTGTGACCACCAGTCGCAACGAGGCTCACCAACACCGTCTGCCTCGGTTTTCGCTCGTCCTCCGTCACAGTAGTTACTCCTCGACGGACCCTTAACCGACCCTTACCGATCTACGCCAGGGCGAATTCCACGCGCCGGTTCTTTGCGCGTCCCGCATCGGTCGCGTTGTCCCCGATGGGGTTCAACGCACCGAGGCCTTTGGCTTCGAGCCGGCCTGCCGCGATGCCCTTCCCGGTCAAGTATGTGACCACCGCCTGTGCCCGGGCAAGGCTGAGCTGTACGTTCTTCGCGGGATCGCCCTGGTTGTCGGTGAAGCCGCGGACTTCGGCATTGAGCTTGGGGTTGGCCGTGAGCGTGGCGGCGACTTTGTCGAGCTGAACGTTGCCTGCGGAGGTCAGCTCGGCCTTCCCCACCACGAACGGAAGCCCAGTGATCTGAGCGTTGATCGTGTCGATCACCGCCTGCCCCGCGGCGCCGGTCCCAGGAGCCGTCGGGGTCGTCGTCGTCGTGGCGGGCGACTGCGAGGCGGGCGACGAGGCGGTCGTGCCTGCGTCGTGGGTCGCGGCGGCGATGATCAGTGCGAGCACCATCAAGCCGAGCAGCACAATCCACCCGGCCGGACCCGAAGCTGTCGAGCGTTCTCGTCGTGCCTGTGCCATTGCCTGCCCCCGAACGACTGTGGACCGGGCCGAGTTTACAGCCGCCTCCGGTCGGCCTTGCGGTACGCCGGTCCACCAGCGTGGCGTGGCTGTCGTTCGTCCGCGCGGGGGAGCAGAATCACCGGGTGATCGCACACCTTGATCTGGACGCATTCTTCGCTGCGGTCGAGCTGCATCGGCACCCCGAGCTTCGTGGTCTGCCGCTCGTCGTGGGTGGGGACCCGGATCGGCGGGGCGTCGTGGCCACCGCCAGCTACGCCGCCCGTGCGTTCGGCATCAGGAGCGCGATGAGCTGCGCCGAAGCCCGTCGACGCTGCCCGGACGTCGTGTTCGTCCGTCCCGACATCGCGCGCTATCGCGAGTGGTCGCGCCGCGTGTGGGACCTGGTGGCAAAGCACTCTTCATGTGTCGAGCAGATCGGAATCGACGAGGGATATCTGGTGCTCGACGAGACCGGTCAGGCCCATGCGCTGCGGATCCGCCAGGCGATTCGGGACCAGATCCGTCTGTCGGCATCGTTGGGGGTGGCGACCTGCAAAGTGGTCGCCAAGATCGCATCCGACCGCGACAAGCCGGGAGGTATCACGGTGGTCCCGCCTGGAGGGGAGGCGGCGTTCCTTGCGCCGCTCCCGCTGCGGGCCCTGCCCGGAATCGGTCCTCGGACCGGTGAGCGACTCGGGGCCGCGGGCCTCGTCACCGTCGGAGATCTGGCAGCGCTCGATGACGAGTCCCTGGCCACCTTGATGTCCGGGCAAGTGGGCGCCGAACTGCGTGACCGTGCCCGTGGAATCGATCCGCGTCCCGTCGCGACCCAGGCCGCTGAGCGGGTGTCGGTCTCGATGGAGCAGACGTTTGATGAAGATGTGACGGATCCGCGGATCCTGCGCGACGCGATCGCGAACTGGGCGCAGCAACTCAGCGCTCGGCTTGTCAGCGATGGGCAGGCGGCCCGAACGGTGTCCCTCAAACTCCGCTACAGCGACTTCCAGACGATCACTCGAGCACACACCGTGCCCGCGCCGACCGCTGAGGCGGATGCCATCGCGGCCGTCGGCGCCCACCTGCTCGAGCGCGCGCTCACAGATCGGTCCCCACCCGTGCGGCTGATCGGACTCGGCATCAGCGGCTTTTGCCTGCATCCCCAACTCGCGTTGTTCTCACATGTTTCTCTGTACGAACGGCACGAAGAGGTCTACACTCCTCCAATTCGTTGACGTTGTTCGGTGTAGGACCCGGCGGTGTCGTCTTTGTCCGGGGCGCCGTGAGCGTCGAAACCTGGGTGATCTGCGGTACGCGCCGCATGGCGCGGCCCACCGCGGCAGCCTTGTGCGGCACGGCAACCTCGAGAAAAGGACGGACGCAACGGGACTCCAAGAGCTGATCTACGAAGGGGAGCTTCGCGCCCTCATCTCCCGCGGCCAGGAGCTCGGGTTTCTGAGCGTCGACGAGGTCGGTGAGGCGTTCGACACCCTCAACCTCGACGCCTCGGCCCAGGCTGAGCTGTACCAACACCTGGACGAACTCGGCGTCGACATCCTCGACGTCATCGAGGCCCGCGTCCGCGCGGCCGAGATCGAGGAAGCCGAGCGCAACCGCCGCCACCACCCCGCGGTCGAGCAGACCACCGATGCCCTGCAGTTGTTCCTCAAAGACATCGGTCGGGTGCCCCTGCTGACGGCGGCGCAAGAGGTGAGCCTCGCAAAGCGCATCGAACTCGGTGATCCCGATGCCAAGCGTCGGATGGTCGAGGCCAACCTGCGTCTTGTGGTGTCGATTGCCAAGGCCTACCGCGGTCGGGGTCTCCCCTTCCTCGACCTGATTCAGGAAGGTACGCTGGGTCTCGTTCGCGCAGTCGAGAAGTTCGACTGGCGGCGTGGGTTCAAGTTCTCGACGTATGCGACGTGGTGGATCCGGCAGGCCGTGACACGTGCGTTGGCCGACAAGGGTCGCACCATCCGCATCCCGGTGCACGTCGTCGAGAAGCTCAACCAGATCAGCCGGGCCGAACGCGTCCTGATCGGGCAGCTCGGTCGTGAGCCCACGGTCGAAGAGTTGGGAGAGGCCACCGGGCTGCCGCCGGAGGAGGTCGAAGACATCCTGCGCAGCGCGCAGCCGATCGTGTCGCTCGAGAAACCCGTCGGTGAGGACGAGGAAGCGGAGTTTGTACGCTTCCTCGCCGACGAGAACTCGGTCGCACCTGAGGCTGCCGCCGAGACCGCACTTCGTCACGAGGCACTCGGTGACTTGCTCGACCAGCTCTCCTACCGTGAGCGTCGGGTCCTCGAACTGCGCTACGGGCTGGGTGGCGAGAAGCCACGCACGCTCGACGAGCTGGGGCGCATGTTCAACGTCACGCGCGAGCGCATCCGCCAGGTTGAACACCAGTCGCTCCAAAAGCTGGCCAGCATGGCCGAGGCCGCGCGCCTCCAGTAAGGGCCCGCGCAGAAATAACTGCTGTGCCGTATGGCGACGGTTTGCAGCCGCTGAACGGTGCAGTAGTTTCTGCGTGGTCCCTCAGCATGTGGGTCCGGGTGCGCTGCGCCGCTCGGACCCGGTTGTTGCGCTCGTGCACCGCAGTCAGCGAAGCGGATTCACACGAATCCTCGTTGAGTCTCAGTTGAGGCTTGGGTCGAGCGGCATCCGTGCGACCAGGCGGTAGTTGCCGCCCTTGCGGTCAAGCACCTCGCTCCAGAGGCGGTCCGGCTCCTCGGTGAACACGTCGGACGGCATGCAGACCGCGTCGATCCACGCCTCATCGTCGATCTCGGCTTCGAGCTGTCCCGGTGCCCAGCCGGAGTAGCCGCCGAACGCGCGGATCGCGCGGATACGGGCGGGCAGGGTCGCGAAATCGGTTGACGGGTCCACGACTCCGATGGTCCCGACCGCGAGGCCCAGCCGGTCATCGATTTCGAGGAAGTCGGCGAGCAGGATCACGCTCTCCGGGTCGACGGGACCGCCTTCGTGGATGACCTCGTCGTCCGGGATCGCGCCGGTGTATTCATTCGGCAGCATGTCGCGCGTGCTCAGCCCCGACGGGCGGTTCAGCACGACGCCGACGGCGCCCTCGGCGGTGTGCTCCAGCAGCAACACCACGGTCCGGTGGAAGTTGTCGTCTCCCAACACAGGCGAGGCGACCAAAAGCCTGCCCTTGCGCCACTCCGACGCGCTCATCGGGCGAGGCTACGCGCGCTGGCGGTCACGCGTCATGTTCACGATGATGCCGAACGCGATGCTGAGTGCACCGAGGATGAGCAGAAACCAGAACCCGGAGTAGTGACCGGCGAGCTTGGTCGGCCCTTCGACCGTGGTTTCGCCGACAGGCTTGCGGTCGGCGATCGCGAAGCCGAGACAGAACCACGACAGCGCGATCGTCAAACACAGACCGGCGAACGTGAACGGCCACGAAATCGACAGGCTGCGCTCGTTGTCATCGTGTCCGTGGGCCATCGTCCTCGCTCCTCTGAAACGGCGTGTACGGGCGGGAGGCTACCACGACCCAACGGATGCTCAACCGCCTCATGCGCACGTGACGGACGTCACTCGTGAGGTTCAGTCTGTCGCCGCAGAGCGACGTTGGACCCAGCGTGCGAGTCCGGCGATGTTGTGGTCTGCCCAGCCAAGCCGCTGCCACACGGCAATGGCTGCGGGGCTCGCCACTGTTGCCTCCAGTGGGAGGGCTCGGGCGACGGCTTCTGCAATTGCAGCTTCGCCGTCGGCGCGCCAGGCATCCCAGGCGGTCTCGGCGGCGATCGTCTGTTGGGCTGTCGCCAGAGCGATGGCCTCCTGAGGATCGGGGACCGGTCCGTAGTGGCCCAGCAGCAGCGTCTCGGGCTCCAACGCCGCCAGACGCTGCAGCGTCCGAATCGATTGATCCAGATCGAACTCCGGGGGCGGGATCGCCGGATACAGGCCTGCGTCGGCAAACCGCACGCCGAGTGCGTCGCCGGCCATCACAGTGCCGGTCGCCTCATCGACGACGGCCATCTGGTGGCGCGCGTGGCCGGGGGCCTCGAACATCACCAGTTCGCGTGTTCCGCCGAGTCCGATCCTGGCGCCATCCCCCACCGCCATGATGCGGTCCTCGGAAACCGTGGTCAGGCCGCCGTAGACGGGTGCATGTTCGGCGTATACCGCCGCTGATGCGGCCACAAGGCGAGCCGGTGCGGCCAGGTGCGGCGCCCCGCGCGCGTGCACGACGATCGTCGCCCGTGGAAACGCCAGCGCCAAGTCCCCCACTCCCCCACAGTGATCCAGGTGGACGTGGGTCAACACGATCCACGCCAGGTCGTCGCTCCCCATGCCCATGGCGGCGAGCGCACTCCGCACGGCTGGGACCGACGTCTGCGCCCCCGTTTCGACGAGCGCAGGCTGCGTGCCGGTGACCACATACGCCGCAGTCACACCCTCCCACCCGCCGAGGAGGGTGTCGAACATCGTGATTCCGCTCGCGACCTCCATACGCCCGTGAGTGTCGCATAACCTTTGGGAGGGATGGGCGCTTCGGACAGACAACGGGCGTGGCAGGCGGCCGGAACGGCGGCGGCTGCCCTGGTCGAGGACGGCATGAGGGTCGGCCTGGGCACCGGCCGGGCCGCCGCTGCCGGCATCACGGCACTCGGCGAGCGTGTGCGTGGCGGGTTGCGCTGCACGGGGGTCGCCACATCGCGGGCCAGCGCTGCGCTGGCCCGAAGTGAGGGCATCCGTGTGGGACCCTTGCGCGGGCAGCTCGACCTGGCGTTCGACGGCGCGGATGCGGTCGATCCAGACGGTCTGGTCGTCAAGGGGGCCGGCGGTGCCATGGTGCGCGAACGGGTCGTGGCCGAGGCTGCCGTGAGGTTTCTCGTGCTCGTCGACGGACCCAAGATCGTGACATCGCTCGATGCGTGGGGGGTTCTCCCGATCGCGGTGATTCCGTTCGCGGCGGCCCGCGTGATCGACCGGTTGGACGAGTTGTCCCCGGTGCAGCGGGACGCGCGGAGCGACGACGGGCTGGTGCTGATCGACCTGACGGTGCCCGCAGGTGCGTCCTGGCCGGCGCTGGCCGCGCGCGTTGGCGCAGTCGCCGGCGTGGTCGATCATGGGCTCTTTGCAGTGCCGCGCGGGGATGTCTTCGTCGGCGCGCCGGACGGCACGGTGACCCACGCGGGGTAGTCCAGCGGCGCGGACGGCTACGATCCAGGCAGTGGCAGCTTCCGCCTATGTCATCGCCCGTCTGGCCGGGAAGCTGTCGCGACGATTGGGACGCGGCGGTGGCACGAGCCTGCCCGGCAAGTTGCTACTGCGCCGGCGGCCTCAGGCGATTCGCGAGCTTGCGACCCATCTGTCCAACGGCGCCATCGTGGTGTCTGCGACCAACGGCAAGACCACGACGTCCCGCATGATCGGAGATTGCGTTCGCGCCGGCGGGTATCGCCTTGTCACCAACCCCAGTGGCGCCAACCTGCTGTCGGGTGTGGCGACGGCCCTGCTGGCCGAACGCAGTGCCAAAGCACCCGCTCAGCTGGCGTTATTCGAGGTCGACGAGGCGGCATTGCCGGCCGTGGCGGAGCAGTTGCAACCGCGGATCGTGTTGCTGATGAACCTGTTTCGCGATCAGCTGGATCGCTACGGGGAACTCGAGGAACTTGTGACCAGGTGGCGCGTCATGCTGCACGGGCTGCCTCCCGAGACGGTCGTGATCCTCAACGCCGACGACCCGGCGGTGGCCGCCCTTGGTGATGCCCATCCGGGGGCGACGTTCTTTGGCATCGACGACCCCTCCACTGCGCTTCCAGGCCTGCCCCATGCCGCCGATTCCAAACGCTGTCGGCGCTGCGACGCACCGCTGATCTATGACGTGGTGTTCGTGGGACATCTGGGCCACTGGCGCTGCGCGAATTGCGGCTGGAGTCGACCGACGCCGACGATCCGTGCAACGCACGTGACCATCGACGGGTTACTGGGGGTCGACGTGCAGGTCGCGACGCCACACGGGCAGATCAGCGCCCGGGTCGCCCTGCCGGGGTTGCACAATGCGTACAACGTGACGGCTGCTGTGGCTGTGGCGTCAGCTTTGGGCATCGCGCCGGATGTCGTTTCCGGCGCCCTCGCGACCAGTGAAGCTGCGTTTGGGCGTGCAGAGCGCGTCACCCTGGATGGCCACGAGGTGCTGCTGCTGCTGGTCAAGAACCCGGCAGGGGCCAACGAGACGATCCGCACCGTGTTGTTGGATCCCGAGCCACTGGATCTGCTGGTCGCCCTCAACGACCGTACGGCTGACGGTCGCGACGTCTCGTGGATCTGGGACGTCGACTTTGAGCCGCTCCTGCCGCGGATCCGGCATCTGACGGTGACCGGCGACCGTGCGTATGACCTGGCGTTGCGGTTTCGCTACGGCGGCATTGAACCGGAGCGTATGAGCATCGTCGGAAACGTGCAGGCGGCCGTCGATCAGGCCATCGCGGCGACACCGCCCGGGCGGCCGCTCTACATGTTGCCCACGTACACGGCGATGCTCGATCTGCGCAGCCTCCTCGTCGAACGCGGCGTCGCACAGGAGTTCTGGCGTGATCGCTGAAGAGGGGACGCCTCCAGAGCGGTTTGCGCTCGAACACGCCCATTACGACGAGGACGTCCCGTTCTGGATTGCGCTCGCCAATGAGATTGGCGGACCAGTGTTGGATGTCGGGGCTGCTGTCGGGCGGGTCACGATCCCGATCGCCAGGCTCGGTCACCAGGTCTGCGCCGTCGATGGCAGTCAAGGAATGCTCGATGCCCTTGTCGCAGCGGTGACGCAGGAGCCGCCGGAGGTCGCGGCGCTCGTCGCGACCGCACAATGCGACTTCCGGACACTCGACCTGGGCGATCGCACATTCCCTCTGGCGCTGATGCCGATGAACAGCCTGCAGGCACTGCTGGTGCGCGAGGATCAACTGGCCTGTCTGGCGGGGATCCGCCGGCACCTGACGCTCGGCGGCGTGTTTGCGTTCGACGTCGCGTTGCCGGATCTGGATGCGATCGCATCCGCCCTCGGCCAGGTACAACCCGGTGTCACGTGGGCTGATCCCGCCACCGAGGCGACGCTGGAACATTCGGCCTGGTTCGATGCCGTCGATCACACGACCGGAACGGTTTCGTTCACAACCCGCATCGACCAATCCGATCCGGACGGGAGCACGACCGCGCACTTACGAACGCACACCGTGCATCTGTTCGCACCGACCGAGTTGTGGGCGCTCCTGCACGAGGCGGGCTTGGAAGTCCAGGCGGTCTACGGCGATTTCGACGGGACGCCGTTGTCGTCGGATGCGGAGCGGCAGATCTACCGCTGTGGGGTGGCCGACTGACTACTGTGCGGCTGGGCCATCTGTATCCGCGAGAGCTCAACATCTACGCCGATCGAGGCAACATCGCGGTGTTCGCGCAGCGGCTCGCGTGGCGGGGCCATGCGCTGCAAGTGGTTGAGGTTGAAGTCGGCGATTCTCTCCCCACGGACTGCGACCTCTATTACCTGGGCGGCGGGCAGGATCGTGATCAGGCGATCGTGGCCGAGGATCTGCGGCGCTCGACCGCCGACTTGGCCCGCTTCGCTGCGGACGGTGCGGTGGTGTTTGCAGTGTGCGGCGGCTACCAACTGGCCGGGCACGGCTACACCGGTGTCGACGGAACCCGGATGGAGGGGATCTCGCTACTGGATGTCGACACCATTGCCGGGCCGACGCGATTGATCGGTGATCTGGTCATCGAGGTTGAGTTGGACGGCCGGCGGCAGACTGTCGTCGGCTTCGAGAACCACGCCGGACGAACCCGCCTGGGCCCGGCTGCGAAACCGCTGGGTCGGGTCATCTCGGGCAACGGCAACAACGGTGAGGATCACGGTGAGGGCGCGATCCAAGGCCGGGTCGTCGGCACCTACCTGCACGGCCCGCTCCTTCCCAAGAACCCGTGGCTCGCCGACCGGCTCCTGGGCTGGGCGTTCGAGCACGCCACAGGCGCGCCACCCGAGCTGGCCCCACTCGACGACAGACTCGAAGCGAACGCTCACGCGGCTGCCATTGCTCGCGCCCGCAAGCCGCGCCGGTAGTCCTACCGAGCTGTGATCGGGAACGGGTACCCGCTCAGTTGGAAGATGCGTTTGCCCTTCTTGTTGAAGATGGCGTGCGCGGGATAGGCCTCGGAACGCGGGACGGCGTTGAAGAACGTCCCCTTGGGGTCGAAGAAGACGGTGATCGGGGCGTTGCCGTACCGCTGCTTGACGTAGTCGACGACCCAGCTGCGGCGCGCGAGCGGCGATGCGACTGCGAGGACGGTGATTTCTCCCCGTGTGCGTCGCGCGTACCGCGCGACCGTCGGCGCTTCGGCCTGGCAGGCGCTTCAGAACGGATGGAAGAAGACCACGGCAACGGTCGTGCCGCGGTAGCCGCTGAGCTTGGGCGAACCGTTCTTGACCACGGCTCCCTGCAACGCGGGCGCGCCGATCAGGGCTCCCGCGGTGACGCTCATGACGGCGAGTCGACTCATGCGCATCCCGGGACCATAGCGCCGTCGCCTTACAGAGTCATTAATTGAGCGACCACCGGTTCGCCTGCTGACCTGAGTCGAGGTCGCCGCGGCTCCGCGTCCGCTGAATGTGTCGAAACACGCCTATCGTGCGCCAGCTCCTGTAAGGACCCCGCGCAGGAACTCCCGCACCGTTCAACGGCTGCAAACCGTCGCCATGCGGCGTCGGCGAGATCGCTGTTACCACCGGTGGCAACGAGGCTCGCCGACACGGTCTGGCTCGGTTTTCGCTCGCCATTCGATGCAGCAGTCATTCCTGCGCGGGTCCTCACGAGTGGCCGCCGCCGCCTGGGCCAAATGGTCGTGTTGCGCTCTTGGTATCGGGTGATCGCTTGAACGGACAGCGCGAGAGGGGTCAAAGCAAAGCGCAACCGCTGTTCACCGTCCGGTGGAGCCGAAGCCTCCGGTGCCGCGACCGTCGCTCTCGGGAAGGGCGTCGACGACCTCGAGCGCCCCGTCCCACACCGGGGTGAGCACCAGTTGGGCGATGCGGTCACCCATTGCGATTCGATGGGTCTCGGTACCCAGGTTGACGAGGATCACTTGAAGCTCGCCGCGGTAGCCGGCGTCGATGAGTCCAGGTGCGTTGGCGACGGTCACACCCTGACGCAACGCGAGGCCTGAGCGCGGCACGACGAGACCCGCCCACCCGGCGGGGATGGCGACGGCCAGGCCCGTCGGGACGGCGGCTCGAGCGCCTGCAGCAAGTTCAACGGGTTCGACTGCGCACAGGTCCAGGCCGGCATCCGTTGGGTGGGCGCGGACCGGCACCGTCGCGTCGGGGCGGAGCTTGCTGACCGCAACGGTGTTCACAGGATTACGCGACGAGGCGGGCGATGCGCTGGGCGGCCTCGTTGAGGCGGTCGTCCGGCACGGTCAGGCTCATGCGGATGAAGCCTTCGCCACTCGGGCCGTAGGCCGAGCCCGGCGAGATGACGACCGCGGCCTCTTCGAGGACACGTTCGCAGAACGCCGCGGACGTCTGACCTGCGGGCACGCGGGCCCACAGGTAGATCGTGCCCTTGGGTGAGTTGACCTCGACCCCGATCGCACGTAGGGCTTCGACCAGGACATCGCGGCGACGACGGTAGATCTCGCACATCTGGGCGACCGACGATTGGTCGGACGCGAGGGCCGCAACGCTGGCTTCTTGGATCGCCTCGAACATGCCGCTGTCGATGTTGGTCTTGAGCTGCCAGTAGGCGCTGACCAGGTCGGCGTTACCGATGACCGCGCCCGACCTCCACCCGGTCATGTTGTACGTCTTGGAGAGCGAGAACACCTCGATCCCGACATCTTTGGCACCGGGTGTCTCGAGGAACGATGGGGCGCGGTAGCCGTCGAACGTGATCTCGGAGTACGCGTTGTCGTGGACGACGATGACGTCGTTGCGGCGGGCGAACGCGACGACGCGCACGAAGAAGTCGTCCTCGATGACGGCGCCGGTCGGATTGTTGGGATAGTTGATGAACATCAGCCGGGCCCGCTTGAGCACGTCGGGCGGGATCGCGTCGAGGTCCGGCTGAAAACCGAGCTCAGGCACGAGCGGCATCGGGACCGGTTCGGCACCCGCGATGATCGGGCCGTTCGTGTAGACCGGGTAGCCGGGGTCACTGGCCAGGACGACATCGCCGGGGTCGGTATAGGCCAGGCTGATGTTGGCGATGGCCTCCTTGGCCCCGAGCGCCGGGATGATCTCGGTGTCAACGTCGAGTTCGACGCCGAACCGCGCGGCGTAGAACGCAGCGATGCCCTCGCGGAACGACGTGCGTCCGCGATTTGAGGGGTACTGGTGCGTATCGGCCCGGCCGACGTGTTCGCGCATGGCGGCGACGACCGCGTCCGGTGTCGGGGTGTCCGGATCACCGATGCCGAGCGAGATGATGTCGACGCCCTCGGCCCGTTTGTCGGCGATCTTGCGCTCGAGTTGCGCGAACAGGTACGGCGGCAGCTGACGCAGCCGCGCCGCGCCCACTTGGCGGCTCAGAGTGCTTCCAGTCGCGCGACGAGCGCCGCCGAAAGGCGACCCTCGTAAATCATCTCGGCAGGCCCCGTCATCATGACCTCCAGGTCGTCATCGACTGCAATCTCCAGGTCGCCACCCGCCAGGTGCACGGTGACGGGGCTCGTGAGCCCGGACAGACGCACCGCTGCCACAGCGGCTGCACACGCGCCGGTCCCACAGGCCATGGTCTCTCCCACCCCCCGCTCCCACACACGCATCGTCAGATCAGACGGCCCATCGAGGCGGATGAACTCGACGTTCGTGCGATCGGGAAATCGTGGCGCAACCTCGATCTGGGGGCCGAGCGTACGGACGACCGAGGCGGGATCGGGGTGCTCGATGACGGCATGCGGGTTGCCGGTCGTCACGAACGCGAAGTCCATCCGATCACCGTTGACCGCGAGCTGCTCGCGTGCCTCACCATCGGGAAACGTGGCCCGTCCCATCTGGACTTCGACGCGATCGTCACCGAGGCTCTGCACCGTCACCGGGCCACCTCCCGTCATGATCTGGGCGACTCCGGTCGTGTCGCCGTGCGCGAGCAGATGCCGGGTCACCATCCGGATTCCGTTGCCGCAGTTCTCGGAATGCGAGCCGTCGGGGTTCCAGACGGTCATGCGCGGCGTGCCAGTCGCGAAATCGAGTTCGAGGATCCCGTCGCCGCCAACGCCGAAGTGCGGATCGCAGATCAACCGCGCACGATCGGGCGTCAACTGCATCGGCCACTCGTCACGTCGCACGATCAGATAGTGGTTGCCGAGTCCTTGCCACTTCTCAAATCTCACTCGATGAGCGTACTGGAATCGGGCGACGCACGGACCGAACGCCAGGTCTGCCAGGTGATGCGCAGGATGACCAACGTCAGCACCAGACCGACCAGCGGGTCGGCCACCTGCCGACCGGGTGCGGCGGGCATGGCGCTCGCCACGACACCCAGGCGGATGGGGACCGTACGCAGACCGGCCCCGGGGCGAGTCGTCGGATCCCGTGATGTCCATGTGGTGATGAACCCGCCACCGGGAGCGTCTGTGATGGTGGTCGTGGTCGTCTTGGCGCTCGTCACGCTCCCCCCGCGTTCACGAGCCGTACTCCCAGAGCGAATGCAGACGTTCGAGCGCATTGACCGCCGGAGCCGTGCCCAGGTCGATTTCATGGACAGCGGGCGTCTTGCGAAGCCACGTCAGCTGGGCACGGGCGAGCTTTCTGGTGCGCGCTGCCAGCAACTCCGGCAGCGCCGTTGACTCGATCTGACCGATGCGCAGGGCGAGAACCTCGCGCACGCCGATGATCTGGGAGGCGGCCCGGGAGAAGTCAGGGGTATCGAGCGCGGTCTCGATCTCAGCGACGAGACCGTCGTCCAGTTCACGCTGCACCCGCTGGGCGATGAGTGCGTCGAGCGTCGGTCGTGGACGGGTGACGCCGACGATGCGGGTGGGGTGCCTGGTGGTGTCCGTCCAGAGACGGTCATGCGCAGGGCGTGACGCTCCGACGCGTGCGAGTTCGAGTGCACGGCTGACTCTGCGGGGATTGCGCAGGTCGATGCGCGCCGCGGTTGCGGGCTCGCGTTGGTGCAACTCGTCGATCGCGCCTCGCAGGTCGGAGGCGACGAGTTGTTCGACCGCTTGGCGAACGTCAGGCGGGGCCTCGTCTGGGAAGTCGAGCTCGGCGAGTGCGGCCCGGAGGTATAAGCCGGTTCCGCCTGCGACGATTGGGACGCGATCGCGATCGAGAATATCGTCGATTGTGGCGTGCGCAGCGGCTGCGTACTCGGCGGCAGACGACGACTGGGTCAGGTCGAGGTCACCGACGAGGTGGTACGGGACCTCGGCACGCTCGGCAGCCGATGGCGCGTCGGCGGCGATCTCAAGGCCGCGGTACCGCTGGAACGGATCCGCCACGACGATCTCGCCATTGAGCACGAGGGCCGCTGCGTGGGCGAGGGCGCTCTTTCCGGCAGCCGTCGGTCCGAAGAGCGCGAGGACGGTCGTATCAGGCAGGAACAGAAACCTCGGTCTGCTGACCCGTCAACGTCGCCGACGTCGACCCGGTGATCTCGACCATCGTCAGCTCGCCGGGAGCAGCAGTACCCGTGAAGTTGACGGCGATGTTCTGGCGCAGGCGACCGCGTAGCCGTGTTGGATCCGTCCGTGACGGGCCTTCGACCAGCACCTCGCGCGTGCTCCCGACGAAGCGGCTCGCTTGGATGGCACCCGTGCGTTGGACAACCTCGATCAGTCGCTGCATGCGCTCGCGTTTGGTGTCCGGGGGGACGTCGTCCGGCATCGTCTCGCCTGCCTCCGTTCCGGGTCGGGGTGAGTAGACGAACGTGTAGGCGCCGTCGAACGCGCACTCTTCAATGAGCGACAGGGTGTCCATGAAATCGGCCTCGGCCTCGCCTGGGAAACCCACGATGATGTCGGTCGTCAGCGACAGGTCAGGGATCGCGTCGCGCAGACGGGCGACCAGATCCATATAGCGGCCGCGGTCGTACGTGCGGCGCATCGCCTTGAGCATGCGCGTACTCCCGGACTGCGCGGGTAAGTGCAAGTGCTCGCAGACAGCAGGCGTTTCGGCCATTGCTGCGATGACGTCGAGCTTCATGTCCTTGGGATGCGGGCTGGTGTAGCGCACCCGAGAGAGACCGTCGATTGCGCCGGCGGCGCGCAGGAGGGCGCCGAAGTCGGTGCGCTCGTCGCCGCGCAGATCGCGTCCATACGAGTTGACGTTTTGGCCCAGTAGTGTCACCTCGCGGACGCCGTCGGTGACGAGCGCCTCGAGTTCGGCGAGCACCTGCGGGAGGGTGCGGCTCCGCTCGCGCCCACGGACGCTCGGCACGATGCAGTACGAGCACACAGAGTTGCAGCCGACCGAGATCTGCACCCACGCCTGATGCGGGCGCTCACGACGGGTCGGCAGCGACGCGGCGAACGCCCCGTCGAAGCTGAATGCCCCGACCGCTTGGATTCGCTCGCGGGCGACCAGCTCGCCCAGGCGTGTGACCTCGCCGGGGCCGAACGCGATGTCCACAAATGGGAACTGCTCGAACACCTGCTGCTTCTGGCTCTGTGCCCAGCACCCACCGACGGCGACGACCACATCGGGGCGTTCCTTCTTGATGCGCTTGGCCTCACCCAGATTGCCGAAGAACCGATCGTCCGCGCTCGCGCGGATGGTGCAGGTGTTGAACAGGATGAGGTCCGCGTCGTCGCGGGTCTCGACCGATGAGTAGCCGAGCGACTCCAGCAGACCCCTCATCCGTTCGGAGTCGTGGTCGTTCATCTGGCAACCGAACGTGGTCAGGTGGTA
Organism: Actinomycetota bacterium; assembly: GCA_031366605.1. Classification (GTDB taxonomy): domain Bacteria; phylum Actinomycetota; class Thermoleophilia; order Miltoncostaeales; family Miltoncostaeaceae; genus CALMEC01. The sequence goes on from JANLOO010000028.1 coordinate 25,982, forward strand.
GCGCACGAACCTAGTGTGCCAGCTTGCTTGTGGCGCGGTGACGCTGGGGCAGGGGACCTCGGTGCGGCTTGAACCTCACATCGAATCCCTGCGGCATTGGCGAGGCGTCCATCGGTGGTCACGAGTGGACGCTCAAGTGCCTCGGGGAGCGCCGCGTAGGCGGCGTCGTATGCCGTCACGGTCGACCGCAACTCCCCAAGACCAGCGCCAGGAGTCCACCGGCTGGAGTGGGGGGGGGCAAAGTGCGGCGGCACCGATGCATTTTGGGGTGTAAAACCCTGTGCGGGGAGGGCCACAACAAGCGCCGGCTTGGGGCGACAC
>JANLOO010000018.1:0-5145 GCA_031366605.1 Actinomycetota bacterium
GAAGTCAGCCAGCGTCCGGTGGCGAAGAATGGGCAACTCTGGAGGCAGGCCCTGGTCAGCTGGCAGGGGCCCAGTGGGCACCAGCTCAGAGACGGAGGATCCGCTCAAGGTCCGCCGCAGAGGAGGCAGCCCGATCACTTCGCATTCCAAGACGGCCGAACTGGCATCGACGTGCACCAGACAATCCTGACCGTAGCCCTCCCGGTGATAGTGAGCGACGTCGCCCGTCGACCACAGTTCCAAGGCGTCCACGAACGTGGTTTTCCCATGTCCGTTCTCGGCGAGCAGGCAGAGGCTTTTCCCGGCGAGGTCGAGGTCGACTGCGATCGGCGCCCCACGGAAGCCTTCGATGTGAATGCCCTTGAGCTTCACTGGTCGGCCGCAGCCCCCTGTTGGAGGATCTTGGAAAGCTCCTCTGCGGTCCAGGAGCCCTCGGCATAGGCCTTAGCGAAAGCGTCGGCTATGGCGGCCGTCCTCGGATCCTCCCTTGCTGCAGCGAAGATCGCGCTGATCGTTGTCTCTGCGGAGGATGGCACGATTGAAGACTAGCCTCGACCGCAGCGACTGCGTCACATAAGTCCGGCGTGACTCAGGAGGAAGCCGCAGTCTCCAAAGAGTTCCTTCTTGCTGCGAGCGAACGCGACTCCGTGCTCCCCCGGTGCTCCCTCAGAGGGTCCCCGAGAGACAAATCACCCGCAAATCATAAACATAAGCGATTCCTACGCCGCTCCGTTGGGTCAGCGGGGGCCGCCGAGGTTGAGGCGCGGCTATCGTGAACAGCGCGATGGAGAACCCTGACATCGTCGCGATCGCCGTGCAGGACGCCATTGACGCGCTCCCCGACGAGATCGCCCGGCGTATCGACAACGTGGCGGTCGAGATCGCTGACGAGGAACCAGGCCATCCGGAGATTCTGGGTCTCTACCAGGGCATTGCGTTGCCACGGCGAGCGGGGTACAACCTGGCGTTACCCGATCGCATCACGATCTTCCGGCGGCCGCTCGAACGGCTCTACGGGCATGACCCAGAGCTCCTTCGGGAGCGGACGATGCATGTGGTGCGCCACGAATTTCGCTCACCATTTTGGGATCTCGGACGAGCGACTCCGGGAGATCGGCCGCTGCTGACCCGCGGGCCGCGAGCCCACCTGGTTTCGGCACTACGGCGATCAGCCCACGTCCGGCAAAGAGGCCCCGATCAGAGCCTCGGGTCCACCGGCTCGCTCTCCAGGGCGAGGACGCCAAAGCAGCACTCGTGGACGCGGCGCAACGGCTCGCCGCGGGCGAAGCGCTCGATCGCCTCGACGCCGAGGGCGAACTCACGTAGGGCCAGGGAGCGCTTACGGCCCAGGCCGCGTTCGCGGAGCCGTTCGAGGTTGGCGGGCTCGGTGTACTCCGGGCCGTAGATGATCCGCAGGTACTCGCGGCCGCGGCACTTGAGGGCGGGCTGCACCGGGCCCTTTCGTCCGCGGGTAATGAAGTCCATCGGTTTGATGACCATGCCCTCGCCGCCGCCGCCGGTCATCGCTTCCCACCACGCGACGCCCGCTGCGACGCTTCCGGCGTCGGTGGTGTCGACCACGAGGTGGGCAGTGGGGGCGACGAGGCCGTCCCCGGTGAGCGTGCCGAGCGTCTGCATGTGCCAGTCGTGGGGCTTGTCGGTGTGGGCTGCGCCCTCGGTTGCGAGCAGGTGGAACGGGGCGAATCGCAGGTCGGCCACGGAGCGCACGGGCCAGCAGTAGCGTCGGTATGCCTCGACAAAAAGTTGCGCGTCGCCTCCTCGGGTCCGGAGGCGATCGACCAACTCCTGCCCGCCCTCCTGCTCTGCGACCTGCTCCGCCGCTGCGAGCGCCGCGGCCAGGCCGACGCGAGCGGCCACTCCGACCGCGGCGTACTGCTTTTCGAGCAGCTCCTGCGCCTTCGCCGACCACGGCATCAGCTCGCCATCCAGAAGTGCCCAGTCGGTTTCGAGCCGATCGAACAGGTCGGCGTCGAGGCAGGCGCTGCGCACTCCTTCCAGGAACTCGCGCTCAATCGGCGGGTCGTCGAAGAACGCACGGCCGGTGCGCGTGTGGCAGACGCCGATCGCGCCGTCGTCGACGCCGAAGCGCGTGCCTGCCGCGTCCTCGTCGCGGCAGATGACCACGATCGCGCGGGAGCCCATGTGCTTCTCCTCGCACATCACGCGCGGGACACCCTCCTCGCGGTAGTAGCCGAACGCCTCGGCGGGGTGCTCCAAGAGCCCCGGCTCTGCGCTCGTCGCCGAAGGGGACACGGTTGGCGGCAGGTACACGAGCCACCTGGGATCGACCGCGAAGCGTCCCATGACCTCCAGCGCCGTGATGGCGTTCTCCTCACGGATCGAGACGCTGTGCTGAAGCCGGGTTTGGATCTGGCGCTTGCCGAGGACGTCCTCGATGTCGAGCAGCTCGTCGGCGCGCTGTTGTGCGCTGAGCGCCGGCAGGTCCGGGTCGTGGGCCAGGAACGGGCGGGCGGGTTCGGCGTAGACAGCCGCGGACGGCACGCTGATCAACTCAAGCTCCGGATAGCGCAGGGCGGTCAGGCGCCCACCGAACACGCAGCCGGTGTCGATGTTGATCGTGCGGTTGAGCCATTCGGGCTCGGGGACAGGGGTGTGTCCGTACACGACGGTGGCCTCGCCGCGATATTCGCCCGCCCAGTCCCAGCGCACCGGCAGGCCGAACTCGTCGGTCTCGCCGGTTGTCTCGCCGTACAGGGCGAAGTCACGGACCTTCGCGGAGCCACGGCCCTGCATCTCCTCCTTGAGCCCGGCGTGGGCGACGACCAGCTTGCCGTCGTCCAGGACGTAGTGGCTGACCAGGCCGTCGAGAAACGTGGCGATCTCGGCGGTCCGTCCATCGCGGTCCTCGTCGGGGAGCGCGTCGATCTCGGCGAGGGTGTCGGCGAGGCCGTGGGTGATCTGGACGTCGCGGCCGCGGAGCTTGCGTACGAGCTTCTGGTCGTGGTTGCCCGGGACGCAGAGCGCGCCGCCGGCCTCGACCATGCGGCGCACGAGCGCGACCGTGTCCAGAATCCGCGGACCACGGTCGACCAGGTCTCCGAGGAAGACGGCCGTGCGACCGGCCGGGTGCGCGTAGGTGCCGCTGTCACCGTCGCGCTGGTAGCCGAGGTCACCGAGGAGCACCTCCAACTCGTCTGCGCACCCGTGGACGTCGCCGATGATGTCGAACGGACCGTGGTGGTCGCGCTTGTCGTTCCACAGGCGCGTACGGGTGATGGTCGCGGTGTCGATCTCGTCGGGTGATTCGAACACGTGGACGTTCGAGAATCCCTCGCGGCGCATACCCTTCAAGCCGCGGCGAAGCTCGCGGGTGTGGTTGCGCACGACGTGGGGCCCGAAGTTGCGGTCGGGGCGCGACTGGTTGCGGTCCTGACACAGGCGTTCGGGCAGGTTGAACACGATCGCCACCGACAGGACGTGGTGCTGACGTGCGATCGCGATGAGCTTGGCGCGGTCTTCGCGACGGACGCTCGTCGCATCGACCACGGTCAGGCGCCCCGCGCGCAGGCGCGTCGCGACGATGAAGTCCACCAGCGCGAACGCATCGGGCGTCGCGGACAGGTCGTTCTCGTCGTCGGCCACGATCCCGCGGCAGGTGTCCGACGAGACGATCTCGGTCGGCAGGAAGTGCTTGGCGGCGAACGTGGACTTGCCCGATCCGCTCGCACCGACCAACAGCACCAGCGACAGCTTCGGGATGTCGAGGTTGCGGGTCGTGTCGCTCATCCGGCCTCGAAGATCGCCATCTGGGTCGGCGATCCGTGCGTGGGGTCCTCCGGGCCGATCGGCACGAACCGCACCGCGTACCCGTGAGTGCCGGCCGTCTCGCCCGCCCAGTCCTGGAACTCGCGGCGAGTCCACTCGAAGCGGTGGTCACGGTGGCGCATCGTCCCCGCGGGAAGTCCTGCGAACAGGACGTTGTACTCGCGGTTGGGTGTCGTGACGATCACCGAGCCCGGGCGGGCCTCGCCGAAGAGCAGGCGTGCAAACGCGTCGAGGCGGGGCGGGTCGAGGTGCTCGATCACCTCGACGACCGCGGCGGCGTCGAACCCCGCGAGCCGTCGGTCCCTGTAGGTGAGCGCGGTTTGCAGCAGCGTGATGCGCTCCCGGCGCGCGGTGGGGAGTTGTTCGAGCCGAAGGCGCCGGGAGGCGATCTCGAGCGCTCGGTGCGAGACGTCGGCCCCCACGATGTCGGTGAACTGCGACTCCTTGATCAGCTCGCTGAGGAGCTTGCCGCTGCCGCACCCCAGGTCCAGAACACGCTTGGCGCCGCTGGCGCGCATGGCCGCGAGCACGGCCCCGAGGCGCGCCTCGTTGAGGCGTATCGGCTGCTCGACGGCCTCCTCCTCGACCTGGCGCTCCTCTGCCTCGGTGTCGGGCTCGGGCTCGTCTTGCAGAAGTTGCGTGAGGGCCTGGGTGGCGAGCGACCGGTCGCGTTTGAGGTAGCGGTTGACGATCAGCTCGCGGTCGGGGTGGCCCGCGAGCCACCCCTCGCCGTGGCGCAGGAGCTTCGCGACCTCCTCCTCTTCGACCCAGTAGTGCTTCTCGGCGTCGAGGACGGGGATCAAGACATAGAGGTGGCTCAGCAGGTCCTTGAGCGGGACCTCACCGTCGAGCTGCACCGTGAAGTACCGGCTCTCGCCCCACTCCGGGAACGTCTCGTCGAGTGCGTGCCCGGTCGCGTGCACCGTGTAGCCGAGCGGCTCGAACAAGCGTCGCAGGACGCCTTCGCCCCCGACGCACGGCAGGGCCGCGATCGTCGCGGTCAAGGGGAGGGGCTGATCGGCTAGCTCGGCGCGTTCGGTCGAGCGGCCGCTCATCGCCGAGCGGAAGACCTTCGCGATCGCGACGCTCAGAAACGACGACGCGACGTATGGTCGGTCGTTGACGTACTGGTCGATCCGCGCGAACCGCACCCCGCGGCGGACCAACCCGACCGGGTCGATCTCGAGCAACAGCGCAACCGTGCACCGCTCATCCGTGGCCTCGGGATAGAAGACGTGCGCCGTGCCCACGGGCAGCGAAAAGCTCTGGATCTGGCCGGGCCGCTTGTGCAGCAGGTAGCCGAGATCCGTCGCGGGCTGATGCGTCGTCGTGATCGTG
>JANLOO010000033.1:0-19403 GCA_031366605.1 Actinomycetota bacterium
GTTGCGCAGACCGTCACCGCCCAGGTTGGCGATCAAGCTGAGCACCAGGACTGCGAGGCCTGGGATGACGGGAACCCACCAATGAACGAGCAGTAGCTGAAGGTTGCGGGCCGTGTCGGCACCAAGCTCAGGGGCGGGGGCCGCCTGGCCGAGACCCAGGAACGAGAGCCCGGCCAGCAACAGGACGACGTTGCCCACGTCGAGGCTCGCTGCCACGATCGCGGAGGGCACGGCACCGGGGAGGATATGGCGCAGGATCAGCCGTCCCTTTCCGATGCCCGACAGGCGGGCCGCCTCGACATGTGGTCGCGTTGCGATGGCACGGACCTCACCGCGAATGATGCGTGCGTAGTACGGCCACCACACGACCGAGATGCCGATGAGGGTGTTGCGCAGGTTTGGACCCAATGCCGCGACGATGGCGATCGCAACCAGGGTGCCCGGAAGGGCGAGAAAGAGGTCGGTGGTGCGCATCAACAGCGAGTCCACCCATCCGCCGAAGGCCCCGGCAACGAGTCCGATGAGCCCGCCGATCACAAGGCCGACGAGCACGACGAGCAGAGCGGAGAACCAACTCGTGCGGATCCCGATCAGCGTCCTGCTCAGGATGTCCCGTCCGATGCCGTCGGTTCCGAGCAAGAATCCTGGCGACCCGGGTGAAAGCCCGAGGCCGCCGATCGGTTGCACGGGATCATGCGGCGCGAGCACGCCGGCCAGCAAGGCGATCAGGGTGACGACCCCAAGTGAGGCGATGGCTGCGATCTGCGCCGCTCGGCTTGCTGTGAGGGGGATTGTGTCGACGTTCACCGAACGTCGACGAAGCAGCCGATTGCCCAGCGTCATGAGGCGCCTTCGCGGGCTGCCAAATGGATCTCCGGCACGGCCGAGAGCAGCGTCCGGGTATAGGCATGCTGCGGGCGGTCCAACACGTCGTCGGTCGGACCGATCTCGACGAGCTCACCATCGAGCATCACGCCGACCCGGTCACCCATCAGTCGTGCAACCGAGATGTCGTGCGTCACGAAGACGACGGCCATTCCGAGTTCGCGACGCATCTGGCGGATCAGGTTCAGCACGCTGGCTGCGAGCGACGCGTCGAGGGCACTGGTCGGCTCGTCGCACAGGAGTACCGCGGGTGGGATGATCGTCGCCCGCGTCAAGGCGACCCGCTGCCGCTGCCCCCCGGACAACTGCGCCGGTCGCAACGAGACGGTCGATCCGGGCAGGCCCATCGCAGCCAGTGCCTCCTCGACCCTGGCCGCAGACCGCGTTCGTCCCAGACGAAGGGGGCGGAGCCTTTCGCCAAGCAACTCGCCCACCGTCATCCACGGGGTCAACGAGGATCCGGCATCCTGGAACACCATCTGGACCGCGCCGTGGACGTTGGCGCTTCCCCCCGTCGCCGGCGTCAGGCCCGCCAGTACACGTAGGAGCGTGGACTTGCCCGACCCGCTCTCACCGACGATCGAGACCGCCTCACCGGGCATCACCGTGAGATCGACCCCTCGCAGGGCGTGGACGCTCGTGCGCTTACCACCGCTGGTCCGCACAGTGAAGGCGCACTTCACCCCGGTCGCGGCGATGACCGGTCGGACGGCTGCGTCCGTATCGATCGCCGGGGCCTGTACAAGCGGTGCAAGCGAGCGATCCTGGGGGGCTTCGTCCGCAGCCCGGGCACGAACTTGCTCGGGCGGCACCCAGCACGCCCGCAGGTGCGGTTGTGCGGCCCCGTTCCCGGGCGGTAGCGCTTGCACGGGTGGCATTTCGGTCGAACAACGGTCCTCTGCCAGCGGACAGCGCACGTGGTACGCGCAGCCCGCCGGCGTCCCCGTCGCACCCGAGCGCTCGGCCGGCAACGTCCGCAGAACCTCGCTGCGCGGTGTGGTCAACGACAGCCGCGCCCCCAAGAGCCCCACCGTGTAGGGATGCGAGGGGTTCGCCAGGATCTCGCCGGTCGGCCCGCTCTCGGCGACCCGTCCCGCGTAGAGCACGACGATCCGGTCGGTGATCTGTGCTGCGACGGCAAGATCGTGGGTGATGAACAGGATGCCGCAGCCGAACTCGTCCCGAAGCTCCTTGAGGAGGCAAAGCAGCTGAGCCTGGACGGTGACGTCGAGGGCCGTCGTCGGCTCGTCCGCGATGATGAGGGAGGGGTTGCCCGAGAGCGCGATCGCAGCCATGACGCGTTGACGCAGACCTCCCGAGAGCTGATGCGGGAACACGCGCATCCGCATCTCGGGATCCGACACGCCCACAGCGGAGAGGAGCCGGATGCCGTCGCGTTCGTTGCCGTTCGTCTCGGTGATCTGGCGTCCAACTCGCATCGTCGGGTTGAGCGACGTCATCGGATCCTGGAAGATCACGCCCAGCCCGCCGAGACGTACGGAACGCTGGTCTTCCGGCCGGCCGGCGACCATGTCCACCCCGGCGATTCGGGCAGATCCCGCCACCCTCGGTTGTGCGCTTGCAGGGAGGAGCCCCATAAGGCTGAGCGCGAGGACGCTCTTGCCCGAACCCGACTCGCCGACCAATCCAACGATCTCGCCGGCATCGATCTGCAAGTCGATTCCGCGCAGCACTTCGTTGTACCGACCGTCGCGGCGAAGCGCCAAGGTGAGACCCTCAATCTCAGCGATGGGGCCGCTGCGCTGCGTCGACGGTTCGGTGGTCATCATCGGCTGTCAATTGTCGGTGGGGAGATGGCTGCAAACGCCCGGTAGATGTCCCGGGGTTGGGTGAACCAGGCATCTTCGCCGTGATCGGTCAGGTGGCGCAACGCGCGCGTGAAGTGCTTCAGTCGGAACGGGACCCCCGAGATGAACGAGTGCACCACGATGCTCATTACGAGCGGTTGGTCGGCCGCGGCTTCGAGGAGCTCGTCGAACTCGTCCACGACCATCGCGGCGAAGTCTCCTGCGGACACCCCCCGCCCGATGATCGACGAGCTGTCGTTGAGCTCGAGCGCGTACGGGATCGACATGAGCGGTGTACTCGTCGTGGCGAGCCACACGGGCTGATCGTCGAGGCGCAGGTCGAGGACGTAGCGGTATCCGGTCTCGGCCAGGAGATCCGGGGTGTTGCGCGTGTGGGTCAGCCACGGGCTGGACCACCCACCCGGTCGCTCGCCTTCCTTGTCGGCGATGCGAGCTGCGACGGCGTCCAGGTAGGCCCGCTCGGCTTCAGGAGCCAGCCCTTCCAGCGAATCCGAGTTCGAACGTCCGTGGCCGACGATCTCGGCACCGCCGGTTCGGGCAGCGATCACGATGTCCGGCGCGGTGTCGTACAGGTCGGTGTTGAGCAGGACGGTCGGCGGTATTGCGTGTCGGGCAAGCCGATCGAGCACCCTGAATGCGCCCACGCGGTTGCCGTAGTCGCGCCACGAGGTGTTGACCAGGTCCGGGGCAGGGACTCCGGTCAGAAGATCCTCGGTGTGCCCTTCGCCGAATCGGTAGGACTCCACGCCCAGCGCCACGTACACGGCCAACTTCTTGCCGCCCGGCCAGCGACCTGCCGGACGCCCGACGATCGGTGAGTACGGGTACCGGCCGTCCGGAGGGATCGGGCCGCGCGGAGGGTCGGTCACATTCCCACCCACCGGTTCATGCCCACATCGGTCGTCCGGGCCCGCTCGACCATCTGCCGGTATTCGGGGAGCCACTGCTCGACCTCGTGGTACGCGTCGGAGCGCGCGCCGCGTTGCCCTGCGAAATGCTCTCTGATCTCGGCCAGGATCGCGGGCTCGTCAACGGTGGTGACGCGTCCGTCTTCGAAGACGATCCGGCCGTCGACCATGGTCATCACGACCGCATCGCCACCGTGGCAGTAGACGAGCTGCCCGCGAACGTCGTTCAACGGGGTGAACGGAATCGTGTGCAAATCGACGAGCGTCAGATCTGCCAGGTAGCCCTCCAGGACGGCGCCAAGCCGGCCCTGCCGGCCCATCGCTCTGGCCCCGCCGTTCCACAAACAGTCGAGCACTTCGGCGGCGGTGGGCCACAGGCTGTTCCCGAGCCCTGAGATGTTGTGGATGAGACCGGCCGTCTTGACGACCGCCCACATGTTGACCGAGTCGTCGCAGATCGCCTCGTCGACGCCGAGGCAGATCGGGATGCCGCGCTCGGCGATCATGCGAAACGGCATCACGCCGCTTCCCAGCCGCAGGTTGCTCACCGGGTTGTGCGCGATCACTGCGCCCGCCTCGGCGATGAGGTCGAGGTCGGCTTCGTCCACCCACACTGCGTGGATGACGTTCATCCGGTCGCTCAGCAGGCCCAGGTCGGCGGTGTAGTGCACGAGCGAACGTCCGCCGAAACGCGGCTGCTCGTCTGCCAGGACCCGCTGCACCTTGGTCTCCAGCATGTGTGCGTAGAGCCGCAGATCGTAGCGGCGGCTCAACTCGTCGATCGCCTGGAAGTAATCGATGCTGACCCGCTGCGGCGCCGAGATCGACACGGCCGCCGTCAGTCGACCATTCTCTGCTCCGTGCCAGCGGCTGATCAGATGGTCGTACATGGCAAGGAGCTCGTCGGCCGCCATTCCCGGCGGGCGGGCGAGCTCGTCGCGCAGCGCGCCGGTGGCGAGGTCGGTCAGGAACGGGAGCTTCTCGCCTTCGGGGATCTCCGGCTGATCCAGTGCGACACCCGCCCGGATTCCGCAGTCCGCATAGGCCTGCATGACCGCGTCGATGATCTCGGGTTCCGGATACGGCATCAGGAACGCGTCGTCCTGCACGGAGGTGGTCCCCGTGCGCAGCATCTCCAGTGCGGCGAGCATCGTGCGCAGGTAGGCCTCACGTGGCGTCGGTCGCAAGGCCTCGCCTGCGGGCGATTCGAACAGCATGAACAGCTCGAGCGGCAGGCTGGCGAATGCACCCTTCAGATGGTTGGCGGGGGAGTGGAAGTGCGCGTTGATCAGTCCGGGGATGAGCAGGTGATGTCCGGCGCCCTCGACCGTGCGTGTCTGCGCATCGGCTGATGCCGCCGCCCGGGGCCCGATCGCTGCGATCAGCCTCCCGTCGACAAGGACATCCGTCGGTCCGATGACACCCTCGGCTGCCTCGACGCGGTAGACGAGCACGTCGTGAAAGAGCGTGGTGGTGTTCATCCGTCGGGTCCCAGGCGCTCCGGCAGGGCGAACGTGTTGGCCCGGGAGGTCGTCAGGCCTTGCGCCAGCAGACCCTCGGCCATCGTCACCGCGGCGAGCACACCGTCGATGACCGGGATGCCGAGCGCTGCCTGCAGGGGTGCCACGAGGTCGGTCAACCCCGCGCATCCCAGGATGATCGCCTCGGCGGTGTCCTCCTCGATCGCCCGGCGCCCTTGGGCGGCGAAGACGTCAAGGAGGTGTGTGGATCCGTGAGCGACACCTGCGACGGGTTCGTCTACCGCTCGGACCGTGCAGCGGTGACCGAGTCCGACGGCGCGGACCACCCGGTCGGATTGCTCCATCGTCCTGCGGGGCATCGTGACGATGCTGAAACGATGTGCAATCAGCGCAGCCGAAAAGATGGCGGCCTCGGTCATGCCGACGACCGGTCCCCGAGCAGCCTCCCTGGCGCCGGGCACTCCTGTGTCGCCAAAACACGCGATGACATACGCGTCGATTCCGTTGCGCTCTCCGATCAAGACCTGATCGAGGACCCCGAGCGATCCCCAGGCCTCGTCGACGTGACTCTCGATCGATGCCATGCCCCGGCTGGCTGTGGCGCCGACGAGCTCGGTCCCGGGTGCCGCAACCTCCCGCGCGGCCGCGACGACCGCCTCGGTCATCGACGCGGTCGTGTTCGGGTTGACGATCATGATGCGGCGGTCGCTCATGTGACACCGATCGTGCGGTGGTCTGCCTTGGCATGGTCAAGCAGGCCGCGGATTCCGGCCGTCTCGATGGCAATTCTTGCGGCCGCGGTCCCGGCGTGGGCGGCCGTCTGTGCGCCGGCACCGCTCAGGTGGACGGCGGCGAATGCTCCGCAGAACGCATCGCCCGCCCCGGTGCTGTCGGTCGGCTCGACGCGCTCGGTCGGGACCTCGACCACGGTATCGCCGTCTCCGTCCAGCACAAGGCAGCCGTGCTCGGCGCGCTTGATCACGACGGTGCGTGGACCGAGCTCACGGAACATCCGAGTCGCACGCTCCAGATCCGTCGTTCCCGCGAGCGCGACGGCTTCGACCTCGCTCGGCATGAAGACGTCACAGGACGCGATGACCGACAACCACGTGGCTTGATGGCCTTCGAGGTAGTCCTCTTGGAGGTCCAGGTAGATGGTCGCCGCGCTGTGTCGTCGCAACCAGGGCGTGAGGGCCACCTGCGACCGCAGGCTCATCGCCGAGATCAGGATGCCGTCGACGTCAAGCATCTGGGGCCGAACGTCGTCGGGGTGCACGGACATCGCGTCGAAATGGGCCTCGCCGTGCACCAGCTCCCAGCGGCGGGTCCCGTCGTCGCGGTAGGTCACGACGTTGCGGATGGTGGGGAGCCGACGGCGTGTCGGTTCCGCGGGCAGGACGTCGGCGGCTGCGAGATCGTTGAGCAGGTCCAGGGGAAGATCGGCGCCGATTGGCGCCAACCAAGTGATCCGATCGATGTGGGCACGGGCCGCGAGAGCCGCGTACAGCACGTCGCCGGCCCATTCGGTCGAGCGGGTGCCGTCCGGTTGGATGGCCTCATCCACCGTCACGTTGCCGATGCACAGCAGCGACGCGGACCGCCTAGCCAACGACGTGGGCCTCGGCTGCGGAGAACTTTGCCATCGCGAGCTCGTATCCGATCTGCTGAGCGGGCAAGAAGAACAGCAACGGGCTCAGGGCCTCTGAGATCGCGGGCAGGTGCAGCACCTCGTCGGCGTCGTCGTCGAACGCGTGCTCACCCTCGCTCGTCGCGACGTAGGCTTGCCCTCCGAGGCGTTTGGCCTCAGACGCCGTGTCTCGTGCCCGTGCGACCGACGGGCCGGAGGGTGACAGAAGCACGAGCGGCTCGCCGACCTTCTGTGAGTTGTAGTGGTGATACTCCTCGACCTGGATCGCGAGGGCGTGGTCGGGTGTGCACTCCTTGACCTTGCCCGCTCCGACGATGGCGGACGCCCAGTTCGGACCCCCTCCGGAGAAGAGGTACATCCGCCCTGCGACCTCACGCTCGGCAATTGCTCTCGCAAACGACTGGCCCGCGGCGAGGGATCGTGACATGAGATCCGGCAGTACGTCGAGCTCGGCAACCAGGTCGGCAGACCCGCTGACCGAACGAAGGGCACCGACGACCCCGGCAAGCCGGAGCAGCAGCGCAAGCGCTGCCGTCGACGACTGCGTGGGCCATCCGACGCGCGTGGCCTGGATGCGAAGGGTCTCCTGACACTCCTGATCCAGCGTCGACCCGTCTGTGTTCGTGAGGGCCACCGTCATGGCCCCGGCATGTTGGGCAACGAGGATCGCTTCGACCGTCCGAGTGGTTTCGCCGGAGCTCGAAAGCGCAATCACCAGCGTCCGAGGTGTCACGGTCTGCGACGCGTAGTAGGCAAAGTCCAGGCTTTGCATCGGCTCGCACGGGACACCAAGTATCGACTCGAACGCGAGCCGTGCGGCCAGCATCACGGCCAAGGAGTCCCCTGCGCCGACGAGCGAGACGCGATCGATGTCGCCGGCTGCAATCCGGGCCGCCACACGCTGGATCGCGTCTGCGTTTGCCTCCCAGGTCGACCGCACAGCCTCGGGTTGGCTCATCATCTCGCCCCACGTCGCATCGACCCTCCGTCGACGCTTCGGGTCCAAAGGATCGTCGGAGGGCAAGGAAACGATGCCCGCGTGTTCGGCGGCCGCAATCCTGCGCAGAAGCCCGCGCTGCCGATCGTCGAGAAAGGTGCCCCGCCCAAGCAGAGGGTTCTCAACCGACAATCGATGGACCTCCCCTTGCCGTGCGGATCGTAGGACCGGACCCTCGAATACGACACGGCCATTGTCAAGTTCTTCGAGGAGTTTTGGGCAACGCTACCAATCGCCGGGATCTCCAACGCCTGGCCGGGGGCATAACCGCGGCCGAGGTTGGGGTGGCCCAAGGGAGGAAGTGCTCGATCAACTGCCCAGATGCGCATGCCTTTTCGAATGCCGGTGCCGACGTCACTGCAGCTCGGTTCCTGCCCGGCGGGCAGACCAGCACCGGTGACGTGGCCGATGCCCAGTCGTTCAGCTTCGACGCGTCCGCCAACGATGCTGGACGGGTCATCGCGAAATATCCACCCGCAGTTGTCCGGCGACTCCTGAGAGAAAGACGCTCAAGGGGCCATTACCGCACGCGTTTCGGCGGCGTCAGCGGCTTCAGTCCTCCAGTTGTTCGCGGTAGACGAAACGGTGGTGCGACGACCCGGCCTGCTCGCGGATCGATACGAGCTCTGTTGACCCGCGGTGACCCCTGATAGATCCATGCTTTCGGGCTCCACAGGCGCAACCGCAGCAACGGCGGGGTTTCTCGGCATGGGCGCGGCAGGACTCGAACCTGCGACCTGGGGATTATGAGTCCCTTGCTCTGACCAACTGAGCTACACGCCCCGTGGGGCCCAGCCTAGTCATCGGACGTTCGGTCATGGGAGGCGACCAGGCTTCGTCCGTCAGGCGAGCGCGGATGCCAATCGCGTCAGCGCAAAAGGATCCGCGTCGACCGAATGAGATCGTCCGTCCGAGATCATCTCGGCGATCATTCGTCCCGTGGCGGGGGCGTTGAGGATTCCCCACGCGCCGTGTCCGGTGGCGACGTAGACGCCGGGGGTGCCGACGACGGGTCCGATCAGCGGGATCCCGTCGTTCGTCACAGGGCGGTAGCAGGCGCGGCGGGCGGTGATCGGCGCGGCCGCGAGCAGACTGGAATACGCCCCCGCCACTCGGTGGAGTTCGGCGCAACCGGCGTCGCTCGGAACGATCTCGTCGGGATCATCCGGCAGCGGATCCGTCTCGGGGAACCCGTTGACGTAGACCTCGCCGTTGGGGCGCGGGTAGATCTCGGGTGAGATCACGCGGCCGTCGCGGGTGCGGTAGTCACCGAACACCGCCTGCGCCGGGACATCCGCCGCGAGGGTGATGCTGGCGCCCTTGAGCCCGTGGACGATGGGAAGCGGGACCCAGGCCCGTGCACGGGCCATCCACGGTCCGAGGGCCAGCACGACGACGTCCGCCGGCAGCAAGGTCCCATCAACGGCGACGCCGGCGACGGCGCCGTCAGGTCCCTTGCGTGTGAGTCCATCGACGGCACCCACGATCAACCGCGCTCCACCTGCCAGCGCACCGGCGATGAGCGCCTGTGTGAATTGCATCGGATTGACCTGGGCCGTCGACGTGGTCGTCCCGATGATCGAGTGGACGGCGACGTTGCCGTCGAGCCACCCCGGGTTCGAAAACCGGCGGTACTCGTCGACATCGCCTTGCTCCATGCCGGCGACGAGGAGCGTCTCGACCGGTCGGTATCCGACGTCCACCCCGAGTTCGATCGCCAGCTTGTGGTGCAGCTCGTAGCTCGCCCGTGCGAGGGGTCCCACGGGAGTCTCGTCGTTCCAGTCGCGTGCGAGGAAGCCGCCGGCGCGACCGGATGCCGCCGCTCCAGGTCGGGCCCGTTCGACGATGATCGGCGGCGTGCCGCGCAACGCCAGAAAGTACGCCACCGCGGCTCCGATCACGCCGGCTCCGCACACCACGATTCGAGGCCCCGCCGTCATCGCTCCTCCTCCCTCTGCACACCCTGTGGAAGTGTGCCACCGATTCCGTGTCGCGACTGTTGAGCCTCAGCGGGTTCGGGGCTAGTGTTGCGGTGTTCGGCTGTCTCCAGAGGAGCGTCATGATGAACCGGTCTCGAACACTCGCGATGCTGACGGCACTGGGTTGCATGAGCGTGGGCGCTGTATCGGCGAACAGCGCGACCCCCGCGCAGTTCGGCCAGAAGTGCAAGGCGGCGTGGACGGGAGCGCCTGGATCGGCGGCGTTTCGCGCGTATCAGCCCAAGTGCGTCGCGGCTGCCACGTCCGCCACGAACGTCGCGACGGATGCGGGTAACCCCACCAGCGCGACGGCCAATCGCAGCCGATCCGGTGTGGCGTGCGGCAAGCGGTTCCCGACGCCGCGCAACACGGCCGGCAAGCGCCTGGCGTTCGGGTCGTGCGTCAGTGCCGTTTCGGCGTCACAGCAATCCTTCGCCGGGCGGCCGTTGACGAGTGTCCTGCGCGGGTCCAACGAGGCGCCGGTGGCAGGGGGCGCAACAGGCACCGCCAGCATCCGGCTCAACCAGGGACAGGGCCGCGTCTGCTTCACCCTCACGGTGTCCGGTCTCGGGGGCTCCTCGGTCGCCGGTGCGCACATCCACAAGGGCGCTGCCGGCGTTGCCGGTGACGTGGTCGTCGCGCTCACCAACCTCGGGCCGCTGGATCAGGGTGCACCTGCCAAGGGATGTGTCGAGGGCGTCTCTCCCGACCTGATCAAGGCTATTCGCAAGAACCCGGCGGGATTCTACGTCAACGTCCACACGGGGCAGTACCCGGCCGGCGCAGCACGCGGGCAGCTCGCCAAGTAACGACGCGACGCGGGTTTCAATTGTGGTCCCCACTGAATTTCCGGCGGGGACCACTGATCCGGCATCCGCGGACGCGGCGCCTGACGGGTGAGATCACTACGTTGGTGGAGTGGGCGTCCCTCGATCCATTCCAGTGACACCCTGGTCGCAGGTCGGGTCGCGGTGGACGACGCGACCGTTCGGACTAGGGATTCTGCTCGCCGGCCTGTGGATCTTCGGCTCGGGCGAGGCGATGTTGCTCGCGTCGACGCTGGGCAACTCGCCATGGACCGTCCTTGCCGAAGGCATCTCCGAGCACAGTGTCCTGTCGGTCGGCGCCGCGACATTTGCGGTGAGCCTGGGGGTCCTGCTCCTGTGGATCCCGTTGCGCGAGCGCCCCGGCCTCGGGACGGTGCTCAACGCGATCGTGATCTCAGTGGCCCTCGACGTGATGCTGGCCGTGTTCGGCGAGGAGCACTCAATGGTGGTGCGCGTGGGAATGATGTTCAGCGGTGTGCTGATCTTGGCGTTGGGTGGGGCGCTCTACCTGACGTGCAACCTCGGTCCCGGCCCGCGCGACGGCTTGATGACCGGATTGCACAATCGCCTCGGGTGGTCGATCGTCGTCGTGCGCACCGGGCTCGAGGTGTCGGCGTTGGTCTCCGGCTGGCTCTTGGGCGGCACGGTCGGGATCGGCACGGCGGTGTTCGCGTTCGGTGTCGGTCCGGCCTTGGCGGTGTTTCTCCGTCTCGTCGGGCGCTACGCAGCGACGAGGCGTCCGTCAATCAGGCCGGCGACGGACAGCGGAGGGTGAATTCGTGGGATGCGGCGGGCCGGAGTAGGGTGGGTTCATGAGACGACGGAGCCGTGTCGTCCTTGCGGTTGTGGCTGTGACGATCCTGTCCGTCGGGACGCAGGCCACCATCTCGAAGGCGAAGAACCAGGTGCGACTCGGGCCGATCGCCGTGAGCGCGCCCAGAGTTGCGACCTCGGGCGGGACGCGGCCCTTCCACATGATCCGGTTTGCGCCCGGTCAGGGCGTTCGCCTCGAAGCGGTGTGGCTGGGTGGCGGTCCAGGCACGACGAGCACGGTCGGCGCCTACGTCAGGGCCAATGCCCGCCGCGGCGCCGTTGGCGGGCTCAACGGGGACTTCTTCCTGCTCGCCCGCAAGGTGCCGTCGGGCAACCTCTTCCTGCATCGCGGCAGGAGCTTCCTGGGCAACACCACTCGTGGCGCCGCCGTCCTTGCCCCGGACGGTGGCGTCGACATCCGCCCAGGCGACGTCGCGTTCTCGGCGCTGCTTCAGGAGGGGCAACGGGAGGCGACGTCGGGCAAGCCGGTCTACGTCAACGACGGCCATGTCGGGTTGCTCGGGACGCTCGAGCCATACCAGCGCAATCCGGCCTATCAGCGGGCCGCGGTCGGGCGAATGGCAAACGGCGACACAGCGCTGATCGCGGTCGGCGGCGCGGGTCTTTCGGCCCGCGCCTTCGCCCAGGGGCTCATCAAACTGGGCGTGGTCGAAGCCCTGGGCATGGACGTCGACTCAAGCGCCAACCTCAATTGGCGGGGCGTGTCACGCAACCGTCCTGGTTACCAGCGGTCCATCCCGACGGGGATCATCGTCTTTCGCAGCCCACCGGGGTAGACGGGTTCGACCGCCCGCGGGTCCTATCGCGCGAGCTTGATGGTCTTCTTGAACGACAGGCCGTTGGCGGTGGTCAGCGTGATTGTCGCGGTCGCCGTCTTGCCCGTCTTGAACAGGGCCTTCAGGGCGGCTCGTGACTTCTTGGGGACCACCAGGACGAGCTTGAGCGGGCTTGCGGCGGTGAGTGTCTTCGATGATTTGGTCAAGGCGATCTTCCTGCCTCCCGGCAGGGCGATCGAGCCGGTTGCGGTCACGATGCAACCCGGGTCGCAGGTGACCTCCACAGCCACGCCACGTGCGTCCGCTCCGCGTTGCTTGGTCGCCCCGGTCACCGTGAGGCGTGCGACAGCAGGCGATGTGTCGGCGATCGGCGGGGTCAGCGGCGACGGCGTCATCGGCAGAGGTGGTGGCGCCGCACTGATCACCACGGCCTGCGTGGCGGTGTGAGTCTTGTTCGAATTGTCGGTGACCCGCAGCTGGACCGTGACCGTCCCGGGGCTCGCATACGTGTGGTCGGGTGTGGCGCCCGACGTTTCGAATGTGCCGTTGCCGTCCAGATCCCAATCCCACGCCATGATGATGCCGTCAGGGTCGTTGGAGCCCATGCCGTCGAAGTCGACCCGTTGGCCGACGGTCGCGGCGGCGGGCGTCATGGTGAGTGCTGCGGTCGGTCGTCCTGCGTCGGTGACGGTGATCGCGCCGAACATCTTGTCCGGATGAATTCGGCAGTGATAGTTGAAGGCCCCGACGTGGGTGAACGTGTGGGCGAACGTGTCGCCGATCACGTGGTTGACGGTGACATCGGTGAGACCCGGGTCGGAGTCCCACAGCTCGGCCTGCAACGGGAGTGACTCGATGATGTGGCCGGTGTCACCATTGGTAGGACCGACCCATTGCCACGTGATCGTTTCGCCGAGGTTGATCGCGGCGCTGCCGGAGTTGGGGCTGAGCGTCTTGTTGTTGCCGACGTTGATCGTCTGGTCGATGGCGACCGCGCCGGTCGCGATCGACGCCCAGGCGAAAAGGGCGACGAGACCGGCAAGGTGGTGGCGAGGATGTTTCAAATGAGGTTCCTTCCCCAACGAAGCAGTCACCGCAAGGTAGGGCTTAAGACCTACCTTGTCTGCTCCCCAAAAGGATGGTTCGGGCGGAACGTTTGGGGGGTTTCGATGTCTACGCCGTCCGAAGCCAGGCCGACGCCTGGTCGCGCCGACGTTCGAGCTGGGTGACGGTCGCCTCGCTGATGCGTTCAAGGCCGACACGGCGATTGAGTTCGCCGTTGACCTGCGCATGGGACAGGCCGGTGACGCGGGCGATGCGGCGCGTCAACGTGCCGTTTGTCTCACGGAGGGAGGTGCGGTACTTGCGCACGCCGCCCGGCTGGACCGGATCGACGCCGTGGGTGAGCGGGGAGAGTGGCGGCAGCGGGCTGAGGTCGACCAGGACGCCGTCGTCGTCCTCGGCCCGCGCGAGCCGGCTCGGGAGCCCGTCCTCGACGCGGTGGACCGATGGCGCGCCGACCGCCACGGCCGAGATTGCGCTGAACAGCGAGAGCTGCTCCTCTGACGCGCCGTGCTCGACGGGCTCGTCGAGCAGAGACGCGTCCGTCGTGGTCTCGTCGTCGTCGTTGCGCCGCAGGCTGTGGCGGCGCTGGGTCGTGATCGCAAACGCGTGCGCACGCAGGCGCGGGTCGTCGGGGATGAACATGTAGCTGGGCTGTGCGCCCAGACCGCGTGTCCAGCGAACGAGGCGACCGACCGCCTGGCGAAAGAAGAGCTCCGTCGTCGTCGTGGTCGCGAACACCCCGACGCGCAGGCGGGGAATGTCGACGCCTTCCGACACCATCCGCACGGCGACCAGCCACGCGTCGGTGCCGTGGGTGAACGTGCCGATCCGTCGTGACGCATCGGGGTCTTCTGAGACGACCAGAACGGGGGCGACCCCTGTGACTCTGCGCAGGATTTCGGCGACGGCGCGGGCGTGCTCCTGGTCGATCGCGATGACCAGGCCGGCAGCGCCCGGGTGAGTGCGCCGCACATCCAGGAGTTGGCGATGCGCGCGCTCCAGAACGTGCGGCAGCCATTGGCCGTCGGCGGAGAGCGCGGTCCGCAGACGCCGGGCGGAGCGGGCGGCGTCAAGCGCGTCGTCAAACGAGGCGCTGGCGTGGGATCCGTCGGCGTCGATCCACTCCATCTCGCCGTCCATGCGTGGGAACCGCACGGGACGCACGACAGACCGGTCGGCGAGCGCGTCGCCGTACCCGTACTCGACGTCCGGTTGGGCCAGCCCGTCGCGGTCGTAGCGCACGAACGGGATCGCGCGCGTGTCGGACCGGAACGGCGTCCCCGACAGACACAGACGAACGCGGGCGCCCGAGAACGCGGCGGTGACCGCATCGCCCCAGGCGCGGTCATCCCCGGCGTGGTGGACCTCGTCGAGCACCACGAAAGCGTCGCGTGCGAGCGTCGTCAAGGCTCCAGCGCTGGCTGCCACCTGCTGGTAGGTCGTGACCAGGCCATGTGTGTCGGCGGGCAAACGCCCATCACGGGCGCTCCAGCCGGTCTCGAGATGCAGGTCGAGCGCTTCGGCGGCGTCGGCCCATTGGGTCTTGAGGTGCTGCGTGGGGGCGACCACCACGAGCTTGCGGCGCGGCGCCTCCGCCAGGTCCTGGCGAGCGGCGACGAGCGCGAGCGTGGTCTTGCCGGCGCCGGGTGTGGCGACCGCGAGGAAGTCGGAGTGCGCTCGCGTGCGGAAACGGTCGAGCGCGGCCTTCTGCCATCGCCGCAGGTGGACGGTCCTCAAGAAGAAGGATGTGGGCGCACGGTGAGCAGCGAACGATCTTATGGATCACCGCGGACGACCCGCGAGGATGACACGTCGTGACAGCTGGGCGCTCGGACACCCGGCGGCCCGCCGCCGCCGTGTGCGAGCATCCCCCTCCGTGTCCGCTCCCAACGACGTCAGCCCCGATGACTTCAAGGCCGCGCTCTCCCGGTGGACGAGCGGGGTGACGATTGTGACGGCCGCGGGACCGGTGGGGATGACGGTGTCGGCATTCAGCTCAGTCTCGCTCGACCCACCGCTCGTGCTCGTCTCGCTCGCCCGCGCGGCGACGATGCACGACCCGGTCGTCGCGGCCGATGGGTTTGCGGTGCACATCCTCGAGGACGACCAACCGGAGCTCTCCACCCGCTTCGCGTCGCCGGTGGACCGGTTCGACGGGCTCGACCATGGCATCGGGCCGTTTGGCGCGCCCCTGCTGCATGGCGGGGTGGCGCGGCTCGTGTGCCACAAGCACGCTGTCGCCGACGGAGGCGATCACACGATCCTGATCGGACGGGTCGTGCAGGTCGACGTGCGCGCGGGCAAACCGCTGTTGTACTACCGGGGTCGCTACCGGGGACTTGCACCGCTGGATGACTGAGCCACGCGCCGACCAACCGATTGGGATGTTCGACTCCGGCGTGGGAGGGCTGACGGTGTTGGAGGAATGCCTCGTCGCGATGCCTGCCGAGGACTTCGTCTACTACGGCGACACCGCCTGGTTCCCATACGGTGAGAAGTCCCGCACCGAGCTGCGCCACCGCGCCCAAGCCATCGGCGAGTGGCTGGTCGCGCAGGACGTCAAGCTCGTCGTCGTCGCCTGCAACACCGCGACCGCCGCGGCTCTTGAGCACCTGCAGCAACACCTGGACGTTCCGGTCATGGGCGTCATGGCCCCCGAAGCGCGCGCGGCCGCACAGACGACGCGCAATCGTCGCGTCGGGTTGCTTGCGACCGCGGCCACGGTTGCGAGTGGGAGCTACGAACGCATGATCCTGGCCAACGACGCGGGCGTCTCCGTGACGTCTGTCGCATGTCCAAGACTGGCCCCCGCCATTCAAGCCGGGGCGGGTTGGGACGAGCAGATCGTCGAAATGGTGCGCGACTACACCGAGCCCCTTCGCGAGGCCGATGTGGACACCGTCATCCTCGGCTGCACGCACTACCCGATGGTCGAAAAGCTGCTGCGTCGCCAACTCCAGGGTGTCGCGATCATCAAAGCTGGCGAGGAGCTGGCCCGTGAGGTGGCCGACAGCCTGCGACGCCGTGACCTGCTTCGCCCACCGGGCCAGGAGGGCCACTACCGATTTGCCTGCAGCGGCGATCCCGACGCGTTCCGTCAGGTCGGCAGTCGGTTCCTGCAGATGCCGCTCGGCGCGATCACCCAGGTGGACCCAGCCGCCGCCGTGCGTTGACGGGCGCCTGGATCGCGACCAGGATGCCGTCGGCAAGGCGAAGCGGCGACGCGACGTTGCGGTTCATTGCGTCCAATCCCTCGGGAATGTCTTGACCACAAAGGGAGGGAATCCCCGACGGGTCGTGACCGCAGCCTTCGTTCATATCGGACCGTATGGCGAAGGTGAGGACACAGCTCCCGACGCAGCAGATTCGTGCACGGAATGTTCAGTGGTCGGTGGCGATGGGTACCGTGGCGTTCATGGGACTTGAGCGTGCGTTTGTCACCCTGCTTGCCGGCGACGGCGAGTCCCATGACGCGCTGCTGCACGTCGATGAGCGGGCGAGCCGGGTTCGTGCGCGGCGCACCGGCAGGCGGACGGCTCAGATCCACGTGCACGGGATCATGGGGAACTTCCTGGTGGGGACCCTCAGGTTCCTTCCCGGTCCGTATGCGCGGGTGGGTCTGCCGATGCTGGTGGTTGAGACCCGAATGGGCAACGTCGGTCAGCTCTTCGGCACAGCCATCCTCGAAGAGGCCCTGCTGGATCTCGATGCGGCCGTCGCCTGGCTCACAGATGCCGGTTACGACGACCTGGTGCTGAGCGGGTATTCCAGTGGCGCCAGCTTGGCGGTGCGGTTCGCCGCGACTCGCGACCTTCCCCAGCTCAAGGCCCTGGTGCTCTACGGGGCTCCCTGGGGACTTCCGCAGGCCGCCCGGCTGCGCTGTCAACAGTGGGGCTCCGACCCGACCTACGACGAGGTCGCCGCCACCGTCCGGCGCCACGTGGCGGACGACCCAGACGCGCGCGTGCCCGACCATCTCTTCACGATCGCCCAGAGCCGAGGACCGACTCGACGGCCGAAGGACAGCGAGGTCTATACCTGGCGCACGTGGTGGCATACACGTGGGCCCAACGCCGTATCGGCCATGACATTCCGTCAGATCGGCAGCGTCACGGCCCCGATCCTGTTCGTGCAAGGCACCGCAGACCAGGTCGTTGCACCCGAGGAGGCGGAGCGCCTGGCTCGGGTGGCGCGCGCGGCGGGCAACCCCTGCGTCGACATCGCGTCGATCGAAGGCGCCGATCACTTCTTTGGCGGCCGGGAGTTCGTCGTCACGGATACCGTCACTCGGTGGCTCAATCGATGGGTGTGAACCCATCACGGCCATTCGACCGCCGGCGCGTCCACACGCTCGAGGACCGCGGGCTGCGGCTGGACCCCGTGACGGTCGACACCGAAGACGGGCAGACCTGGGACGGGCTGGTCCTCATCCCCCGTCGCGGTGGCGACCCCATGCGGCGACGCCTCGCCGTGATCGTCGTCCACGGCTCGGTGGGCAACTACATCAGCGGTGTGCCTCGGCGCGTGTCGCACGGATTGGCACTGGCGGGGTTCACGGTCTTCTCGGTCAACACCCGGATGGCCAACTTCGGCGCGTTCTTCGGCGGCGGTCTGTTGCACCGCACGCCCCTTGACCTCGACGCCTGGGTCGGTCTGGCGCGGCGGATGGGCCACCCCAGGATCGTGTTGTTGGGCTACAGCCTGGGCGCGACCATGGTCACCAACTATCAGGCGCAGCGCCGACCTGAACAGGTGGTCGGGCTCTGCACGTTGGCCCATCCGCGTTCGCTCCCGGAGTCGCTGCGCCGTCGTTGGGAGCGGTTCGGTGCCGACCCCGACTATGCGACCGTCACCCGACGGGCACGCGCGATCTTGGGGGAGTCCATCGACGACGACGGCGGTGCCGATGAGATCTTCATCGTCGAGCGGGCGTCCGGACCGACGCTCGCGCCGACGCATTCTGAGATCTGGACGTATCGCACCTGGTGGCATTCCCGTGGACCGGAGGCGCGGTCTGCAGTCTCGGCCGACTGGATCGGCCAGGTCGGGGTGCCGCTCGCCCTGATTCAGGCTGGTGACGACATGATCGTGCCACCTGGCGACGGCGAGGAACTCGCAGCGATCGCCCGCACGGCCGGCTTGCCCGACGTACGGCTTGAGTCGGTGCCGTCTGCCAACCACGTGTTCAGTGGTCGGGAGCACCTCGCGGTCGATCGGTGTGCCGCCTGGCTCGAGGATGTCATCCTGCCGCAATGAACGAATTGACCGCCACGGTGCGGCGTCTGTGGAACGGTGCCGCTGACGTCTACGACGATGCCATCGTCCCTGCGTTGTCAGATGCACACCACCAACTGCTGCGGGTGCTGGACCCCGCGGGGGGCGAGGAGGTGTTGGACCTGGGTTGCGGCACTGGTCGCATGAGTGAGCTCGTGGCGCAGGCCGGCGCGACCGTCGTGGCGGCGGTGGATCTGGCGCCCCTGATGGTGGTTCGCGCGCGCAGACGACTGGCCCCCTGGGGCATCGACGTACGCGAGATGGACGCCCAGGCCCTGACGTTCGACGACGCCTCGTTCGATGCGGTCGTCGCGGGGTTCAGCGTGATGTTCTGCCCGGACCATCTGGCTGCGTTGCGTGAGGCTCGGCGCGTGTTGCGCCCGGGCGGGCGACTGGCGATGAGCGTGTGGGGACTGCCCGAGGAGTGCGACACCGTCCGCGTCGGGCGGGTGACCGCCGGGTTCGGCGAGGGACCGTTGCCCGACACCCCGACCGGCCAGTCGCTTGGCGACCCGGCGCATCTGCGGGGATTGCTCCAGCAGGCCGGTTTCACGACGATCGCGATGCACTCCCAGGTGATGCGGCTGCGCTATCCCGGCCCCGATGCGTGTTGGGCCGCGGTGCTCCACATCCACGGTGAGCGCATCCCACCACCCCGGCTCGCAGCGGCCGAGGCCGCGACGCGAGCCCAGATCGCTTCGGTCGCGTTGCCGCTGCACAACCGCGCTTGGTTCGTGCGGGCGGAGTGACCGCTCTCTAAGTGCTGTGAGTCATAAGTTCGTCGGAGGTCTGGGGAGGAGTCGGGCGGGGGCTGGCGAATGTGTGTGCATGCCGCCGCTGAGCGCCCACCAGGTGGAGCTGAACGATGAGGAGCGCGTTTCGTTGGAGCGGGTGGCGGGG
>JANLOO010000050.1:0-3415 GCA_031366605.1 Actinomycetota bacterium
GGCGTCGCCGACGATCACCAGGGGCCAGTCGCGGTCGAGCAGGCGGTGGGCCTCGACCAACATGTGGGCGTTGTTCTCTGGGACCAGGCGACCGACGAACAGGATGAACCTGCCGGGCTCGACGCACAGGCGGTCGCACCACTCGGTGCCGCCCGGGTCCGGCAGGGTGGCGCCGTAGGGGATCGCTTCGATGCGGTGGCCGTAGCGCTGCTCGAAGCTCGTTGCGACCTCATCGGAATCGGTGACGGCGATCGTGGCCAGGCGTGGGGAGAGGCGCTCCGCCATCCGCAGGTATGCGCGTGCCGCGGCCGGCCACTTGGCGCGTTCGGAGTCCAGGCCGTCGATCTGCAGGATCGACGGGATGCCCGCCAGGCGGGCGAACGGCACGACGGGGGCGTTGCCTGCGATGAAGTAGATGGCGACGTCCGGGCGGACGCGGGTCGCCATGTGCGCAGTCGACACGGCCGTGTGCACGAGGGTGTCCAGGTACTTGTTGCGGATCGTCGGCAGATGCACGAGTCGGGCGCCGGCGTGGTTCTCGCGACGCTCGGTCATGTGGGGCCGGCAGTAGACGATGACCTCGTGACCGCGGTTGCTGAACTGCTCGGCCAGGTGTTCGACCGCGGTCTCGAACCCGGAGTACGCGGCCGGGATGCCGCGGGTCCCGATCAGGGCGATCTTCATGCGACCTCGCGGATGGCCGACCAGGCCGCCTCGCCCATGGCCTGCGGTGTGAACTGCCGCGCGCGCTCGGGGCCCAGTTGGCGCAGGCGGTCGGCAGTGGCGGGCTCGAGTGCCGCGCGCAGGCCTTGGGCCAGGGCTGCGGGTGTGGGCTCGACCAGGATGGCCGCGTCGCCTGCGACCTCGGGGATCGCGCCGCGGTTGCTTGCGACGACGGGTGAGCCGCATGCCATGGCCTCGATCACCGGCAGACCGAACCCCTCGTAGAGCGACGGGTAACACGTGACCGCGGCGGCGCTGTACAGGTCGGCCAGGTCGTCGTCGCCCAGCGGGCCGAGCCGGTGGGCACCGCTTGCGGCGATGATCTGGTCACCGCGGTGGCCGGCGCGTCCGACGATTGCGAGCTGCAGTCGGTTCGCACCGTCGAGCTGGGCGACGGCCTGGGTCAACGAGGCCAGGTTCTTGCGCGGGTGGACGTCGCCGACGTACAGGCAATACCGGTGCAGGCCGAACTTCGCCTGGACGCGCGCGGCGGCGTCCGGTCGCGGCGCGAAGGCCGGCGCCGGGACGTTGGTGATGACTCGGATGCGGTCCGGATCGACGCCGAGGGCGGCGACCAGGTCTGCTTTGGCGGTTTGCGACACGGTGATGACACGGGCGGCGTGGCGCACCGCGCGCGGCACGAGCGTGCCGAGCAGTGCGCGCACGCGGGCCGAGAACCACTCGGGATGGAGTTTGAAGCTGACGTCGTGCACCACGACCAACAGCGGACAGGGCGAGCGCAGCGGGGTGACGTAGCTGAAGATCGCCGCGTCGGCGCGGTCGGCCGCAAGGGCCTGCGGGGCGCGCAGCGCGAGGCGGGCGATGTTGCCTGCGGGGACGTCGTGCATGGGGAGCGACGGGTCGAGCAGGGCTCGGGCGCCTGGATGTGCGATCAGCGCGCCGACGCTGTCGTCCTCGCCGCGTGTCTGCTGCAGGGCGTTGGTCAACAGGGTGTGGAAGCGGGCGTTGCCCGCGTCACCGGCTTGGGGCTGGCCGACCATGTGGCAGTCGACGGTGACCCTCACAAGCCAATGGCCTCGCGGTAGACGGCCAGGGTCTGGTCGGCGACGTGTGACCAGGCGAAGCGTGCCGCGTGGGCCCGCGAGGCCTCGCTGCGCGCCACCAGGGCGGACCGGTCGGCGAGCGCATCGGTGAGTGCGCTTGCGATGCCGTCGGCGGTCGGCGTGTCGATGTAGAGCGCCGCATCGCCGCCGATCTCGGTCAGGGACGAGTTGCGCGCGATCAAGGCGGGGCAACCGTGGGCCATGGCCTCGAGCACCGGCAGGCCAAACCCCTCGTAGGACGAGGGGTAGACCAAGAGCGTCGCGGTGCGGTACAGGTCCGCCAGCGTCGCGTCGTCGACGAATCCCAGCAGGTCGCACTCCGGTCCGGCCGCGGCCTGGACGGCGGCTTCGTCGCGGCCGCCTGCGCCGACGACCACCAGGCGACAGGGCGCAGGATCGGCAGGTGCGGCGGCCAGGTACGCGCGGTGACCGGCGATCAGCTCGAGGATCCGCTTGCGCGGCTCGAATTCGCCGACGGACAGGACGAAGGGCGCGCGTGGTGCGTGGCTCGGCGTCGGGTCGGGGTGGATGCCGATGGGGATCGTCGTCATGCGCTCGTCCGGGACGCCGTAGAGCGCGGTCAGGTCGCGCGCGGTGGACGTGGAGGTGGTGATCACGCGTGCCGCGTGTCGGGCGCTCTGCTTGGTGAAGATCCGCGCGTAGCGCCGGAACGACGGTGGAAAGGTGTCGGGCACCCGCTCCCAGGCCAGGTCTTGGACGGTCACCACCGTCGGGCACCGGCTCCACCGCGGCGCCCAGTTGAACGGCGCGTGGATCACGTCGGCCTTGTGCCTGCGGGCGATGATCGGCAGGGCGATGTGCTGCCAGGCGAGGTCCAGGGTCAGGTTGCCGATCCTGGTCAGTGCGTTTCGCCGTGGCAATCCCGGGGGACCCCACACAAACCGCACGTCCAGATCGGGCGGGTCGGCCGCCTCGAGCGCTGCGTGAAGCTCGCGGATGTACGTCGCGGCGCCGGTCCTGCGGCGGCGTGCCATCCGGGCATCGACGATGACGACCCGGCGGTCACCCATGTCGCAACACCTCGCGCCATGCATCGATCGTCGCCTCGGCCGTGCGCTCCCAGGTGAAGACGGCGGCGTGGACACGTCCGCGCTCGGCGATCGCTGTGCGCTCATCGGGTTGGGTTGCGAGGCGTTCGATTGTCTGACTCCATCCGTCGGCATCGTCGGGGTCCAGGTAGACGGCCGCGTCGCCACCGGCTTCGCGCAGTGCGGGGATGTCTGCG
Source organism: Actinomycetota bacterium (assembly GCA_031366605.1). Taxonomy (GTDB): domain Bacteria; phylum Actinomycetota; class Thermoleophilia; order Miltoncostaeales; family Miltoncostaeaceae; genus CALMEC01. Next base: position 3,034 of record JANLOO010000050.1, read on the forward strand.
GCGATGGCGGGGGTGCCTGCGGCCAGGGCTTCGAGCACCGGAAAGCCAAACCCTTCCATACGCGACGGCACGAGTGCCGCAACCGCGTCGCGACGCAGCGCCGCGAGTTGCTCGGCGGGTGTGTATCCCAGCCAGTGGACGCGGTCCGTGACGCCTGCGGCGGTCGCGTGCTCGTGCAGGCGCGCCAGACGCCGTCTGCTCCAGGTGCCGGTCATGACCAGGTGGATGTCGCGTGTGCGGGCGACCGCGTCGATCGCCAGTCGCGGGTTCTTGTGGGGTTCGATGCTGTTGGCGTAGAGCACGTACGGCCGGGTTGGCGTCGGGCCGCTCGGCGTCGGTGCCGGAGGCAGGCCCAGGTAGACGACGCGAATCCGCTCTGCCG
>JANLOO010000063.1:0-2815 GCA_031366605.1 Actinomycetota bacterium
TGCTGACCGAGCGTCGGCGGCGCGCGGCGCACCGAGGTCGGTGTCGCGCTCAGCTTGAACGGCGTGCCGAGCAACTTGAGCGCGCCTATCGCGGGATGTTCGACGGTCTCGACCATCCCGAGTGTCATCTGTGGGAAGTCGTACCGACCGCTGATGCGCTTGCTGTAGACGACCCGCGTCCCGTCGGGTGACACGCTCGGAAGGTTGTCCTCGACGCCGGCCTCGCCGAGTGGTCGTGCGCCGGTGCCGTCCAGGTTCGAGGTCCAGGGTCTGCAGGTCCACTGAAAGAAGTTGCAGCGCTGATATACGAGTCGGCCGCCCGCCACGCTCGGATAGCTCGCTTCACGTGAGGAGGGAACCGGGAGCTTCTCAGTCCCGTTTGGGCGCATCGAGTACAGCATGAGGCTGTCGCCATACGGGTTGAGCGTGTCGAACACGACCGAGAAGTAGACGCGTTTGCCGTCGGGCGTCACCGAGGGCGACGAGGCCGAGGGGAAGTCCTCCGTCAGATTCGTGATCCCGGTTCCGTCCGGGTTCATCCGGTAGATGTCCATACCCCCTTCGGCCTCGTTGTACATGTCGAAGAAGATCGGGCCGTTCTCGACATCCGCCGAGGGGTGGATCACGGCCGCACCTGCGGGAAGAGCCCCAACCACGGACAACGCAACGGCCATCGCCGAGAGGCCACGAATCCTTGCGCGCATCAGCCCACCCTCCCCTCGATTCATCCGGCGCAGCAGATTATGACCGACCTTCACCGAACCTCAAGCCGCTCATCGAGCCGAGGGGCCGCAGGGAATCGATACCCCCAGAAGGCCACAACTAAGCCTGAATCCACCGTTTTGAGCGGGGTGTGGCGGGGTGCGTCGTCCGGGGAGGGTGTGAGAATGACCTCCTGAGCAGGCAAGATTGGCTGTGTTGGCAGCCGCGGGCCCTGCGCTCAGGAGGTCACCCTTATGGTGCAGGTTGCGGCGGGGGAAGTGAAGGGGCGTTTGGACCGGTTGGAGGTCTGTTTCGACGATGAGCATGCCGTGGCGAACGCCGGGTTGGTGTTGTCGGCGACGTTGGCGGGGCGCCTCGGCATTGTTGAGGCGGCCGACGAGATGATCGGGTTGGGGGAGGTGCCCGGCGCCGCCCTTCCCGGTCGCAAGGTGATGAGCCTCATACACTCGATGGCACTCGGCGGGGACTCGATCGATGACGCCGACGTCCTGCGCTCGGGCGAGACCGCCCGGGTCCTGGGCCACGCGGTGATGGCCCCTTCGACGCTCGGCACGTTTTTGCGGGCGTTCACCTTCGGTCATGTGCGCCAGCTCGATCGTCTGTCGGAGACGGTCCTCACCCGCGCCTGGCAGGCTGGCGCGGGTCCGGACGCGGACTCCCTGGTCATCGACATCGACTCGTCGGTCTGCGAGGTGTACGGCTACAAGAAGCAAGGGGCGTCGTTCGGGTACACCAAAAGGCGTGGTTATCACCCGCTGCTTGCCACGCGCGCAGGCTCCGGGGAGGTGCTCCACGCCCGTCAGCGCAAAGGAGCGGCCAACACCGCCCGCGGCGCGGCGCATTTCATCGCCGAGGTGTGCGGGCGGGTGCGCCGCGCCGGCGCGTCGGGCCTCATCTGCCTTCGCGCCGACTCGGGCTTTCACGCGAAGAACGTCATCGACGCCTGCCAGAAGGCCGATGTGCGTTTCTCCATCACCGCCCGGCTGACCGCGCCCGTCAGAACAGTCATCGCCGCCGTCGACGAGGAGGCCTGGCAGGCGATCGACTACACCGAACAAGGCGAGGCGCAGGTCGCAGAAACCACCTACAAGAACACGCGTCTGGTCGTCCGCCGCACCCGCATCCTCCCGCAACAGGGACAAGGAGAACTCTTCCCCGGCTGGCGCCACCACGCCTTCGTCACCGACATCGACGGACCCGCGATCGAACGCGACGAATTCCACCGCCACCACGCCGTGTGCGAACTCGCCATCCGCGACCTCAAAGAAGAAGGCCTCGCCCACACCCCCTCAGGGGTGTTCGCCGCGAACGCCGCCTGGCTTGTCATCGCATCCCTGGCCCACAACCTCACACGCTGGGTAGCGACCCTCGGCCTCGCGATCACAGGACCCGTCGTGGCGGCAACCATCCGCCGGCGCTACCTGACCCTCCCCGGCAGGATCACCCGCTCAGCCCGACTGTGCACCCTTCGCCTCCCCGCCCGCTGGCGGTGGGCCCACAGCTTCCTCGCCGCCCTCGCACGGCTGCGCGCGATACCCCTCCGCACCTGAAACGCCCACGAGGCCCACGACGTCGATTCACGCACACCCAGGGCGGCAGACCCACGCCCAGCGACAGCCTCAAACGACCTCGAACGTCTGCAAAACGGCCCCGCCGCACATCACACCAACCCCGAACCGACACACAGGCCCCACCACAACCCAACTCAGCCACACGAACCGTCAAAACCGCCCTGGCGATAGCCCATCGGTGGATTCAGGCTAAGCGACGTCGGGCTGTACGGTCGGCGCACGTTCTCGTTGCTCCGTCGGACCTGCCGGATCGCACGGGTCGACAGAAGGCGGGCATCGCCGTCGCCTTTGCCGTGGTTGATCGCTGTCCAGGCGTCCTCGGCCGACCGTTGGCGAGAAGGGCCCGACGGCTGCCCCGTTCGGCCATGGCGCAGCTCCGAAGAGTGTGTCGTCTCTGTCACAAAAATGTGTCGCCCAACGTCACGATTGGCCGTCGTGGTCGTGCCAAGTGACCGCAACACGACATTCGCTGAACCGACGTGATCCCGCTTGCCGAAACGGGTTTCGTCAAATTCGGCAAC
>JANLOO010000026.1:0-23467 GCA_031366605.1 Actinomycetota bacterium
TGGGCAGGGCCACCCGAGCGCAACTTCGAAGGAGCGCGATGAGGGTGTCGCTTCGCACCACCTTCACTCCCACCGGCGCAACTGCGGCGTCAAAGACCCAGAGGGTTCTACTTACGCGCCACCGCCGCTGAGCGGGCGGGCGCTCGACGATCCTCCGGGGACCCCTCCAGGGCGACGCCAATCTCCCCGGAGCACGCCAGGGCTGTCCCCTTTCCATGCGCCGAGGCCACCGCGACCCCCCACGCGTACAGGAATCCCGCAGCAGGAGGGTGGGTTCGGGTTCACGGAGACTGCGTTTGCGCACCCCACATGCCATGGGAACTCACAAATTGGAACCCCGATTACAGAGGTCGGGGTTCGTACCTGACACTTTGGTTGTTCGAGTCTCCCTTGGAAAAACAGGGGTACGGAACTACTCGGGGCACTTTCGAACCATCACCTGCGACTCGCAACCATTGCGAGCGAACTCCGAACGCTTGTCGCCACCACCCTGAGCGCACGCAAACCCACGTTTTATGTCGTTCTCACCGGGATCGAGGCTCCCCTCCGGGTGGTGCGTTTGACTCAGGCCGGCGTCGGAACAACAACGAAGGGCCTGCGACCGTGGAGCCGGTACACCTGGAAGTCCCGGTCCAAGCTGAACACCTCGCGCAGGTCGCGCGCCTCGGCCAACGCCACGAGCGTCCCGTCTGCCAGATCCATCGGTAGGTCGGCGTATCGCTCCATGAGCTCAGCGCTGCGCGCAACCATTGCCGTCGAGAGATCAGCGATCTGAAGACGCTCGGTCAGCAACAATGACCACAGCGCGGTCCGTCCCTTCGACCCGCCTCCTCGGGAGAGCAGGTACATCGCTTCCGTGAACGCCGGCCAGGTCGTAAGAAGCGGTGGGTCAACCTGCGCCAGGACTGCCCGACAGAGTTTGTGATCCGCCTCGTCGGCGTCGATGAGCGCGACGAGCGGCCCGGCGTCCGTCAGGATCATCTGGTCGAGTCACGCCTGGCCAGCTCGGCGGTGAACGCCTCTCCGGTCCGGCGGGCGCGATTGCCCCCACCGTGTACCACGCCCAGGACGTCGTCCCAGTCCCCTGCAGGGTCTGCAGACAGGGTCGCGTCGGCTCGTTCAGCGGCCGCCCGCCGGATGAACTCCGACAGCGACTCGCCACGCAATCGCGCCGCCTGCTTGAGACGCGACTCAAGCTCCGGATCCAACCGCACACTCTTCACAGAGCGACTGTATCACGCCATGCTCATGCGAGATACACGCGGAGTTCGACCCGTGAATCACCTGGGGCGATCCGGCCCCCGCGAGGCCGCTGAGCGTCTCGTTTCTGCCGCCGAACAGGAACACGGCCGGGCGACGGACGTCATCGGCGCCAGCTCGTATGTGTGGCGGATCAAACGCACGGCGGCTTGAGCGAGCTGGATCTGGTCGTGTTGCTTGGTGCTGGGGCATCGCATCGCGCGGTATCGGAGCTGATGATGATCGATCGCGGCGAAGACGCGCGGCCACCGCTTACAGCCGACCTCTTCTCGCACCGCTTCAGTCCCATCCCACATCAGTATCCACTTGCCGAGCAGGCGGCCCCAATGGGATGAGACCAAACGGTTGCGGGTGGCACGATCGTTTCGGCTCGTCGGAGCTGGTCGTGGCGAACGTCAGAAGCGAACGGCTTTTGCGAGTGCGTGCTCCAGTGGGCGGTCGTGGCCGCGAAGTTCCAGCTCGCCTGCCAGGAGTTCACGGCGGTTCGGTGGGGGGAGGGGGAGCGACCTCGGTCCACCGGCGGCGGTTCGGAGGGTCACGTGGTTGTCGGCGTCGTCGCGGACCAGCTCCACGACGCACGTTCCGTGCACGTCGATCTTGACGCCGAGGATGTCCTCGGAGCCGGTCGCCTGGGCGAACGTGACCTGGACGTGGTCTCCCAAGACGTCCGCGAGCCAGCCTCCCAGAAGCAGCGCCTCAAGGGCCGGTTGGCCCTCTGGGCAGGTGATGGTCACCGAGGTGGGACCCGCCCGAACCGCCGTCAGCGCCTCGCCGCGGAGCGACGTGGAGAGGACCTGCCGCCAGGCGGTCAGGACCGCCCAGGCCAGGTCGGTGACCGGGGCGGTTGACTTGGCGGTCACGGCGGCGAGTTGGCTGAGCGCCTCGCGCCCCCGCAGGCTGCGACCGGTTTCGGTGACGACGCGATCGGCGACACGCACGAGTTCGAGAAACGTCGGAGACGAGGGATCGGGGGCGGTGGGCCACCACAGATACGTCGGCAGCTCCGAACGCAGCAGGGGGATGATCGCGCTGCCGGCGTGTGCGGCGATCGCCCCATGCAGGGTCAGGATGATTTGCTCGAACAGCAGCGTGCGCGTGCCTCCTGGAGCGACGCTCGACATGACTTCGACCTTTGCGTCGATGCGGTCGCCACCGTCGCCGGGCACGACGATGATCGCCCGTGACGGGTGGTGATCTCTGAGTGAATCAGCGACGGCCTCGACATCCGCCGCCGCCGCCTGATCTGGCGCCCAGGCGACCAGGTTCATCACGCTCGTCAGCGTCGACGAGCGTTCGTCACCGACTCCGGCACGCAGCTCCCTGAGGTGTTGGGCGACCTCGGCGATGCGGACACCCTGACCGGTCCAGACCGCGGGAGCCGCTACAGGCGTCGCCACGTTCGCCCTTCGCGGGCGAGCAACTCGTCCGCCTCAACCGGACCCCACGAGCCGGCCTCGTAGAGCGCGAGGCCCCTGTCGTCGTGCTTCCAGCGCTCGACCAGGGGATCCATGATCTCCCACGCGCGCTCCACCTCGTCCCAACGAATGAACAGCGTTGCGTCGCCCAGCAGGCAGTCCAACAGCAGGCGCTCGTATGCATCGGGCGAGGACCGCAAGAACGAGGTGCCGTACGCAAAGTCCATGTTGACCGGCCGCAGGTCGATCTGCGGCCCCGGCACCTTTGCGACGAACGTCAATGACGCGCCCTCGTCGGGCTGGATGCGCAGCACCAGCAGGTTGGGATCGACCGATTCGACGCCGGTCGAGGCGAACGGCAGGTGGGGAGCGGGCTTGAACCGGATCGCGACCTCGGTCGCGCGGCGGGGTAGGCGCTTGCCGGTGCGCAGGTAGAACGGCGTGCCGGCCCACCGCCAATTGTCGATCTCGAGCCGCATGGCGACGTAGGTCTCGGTGGAGGATGCCGTGTCGACGCCTTGCTCCTGGCGGTACGCGGGGGCACGTTCGCCGCCGACCCACCCGGCGGTGTACTGGCCGCGCAGTGCCCATTGGTCGGCAGAATCCTCATCGAAACTGCGGATCGCACGCAGCAGCTTGACCTTCTCGTCGCGCACATCACGTGCGTCGAAACGGGCCGGGGGTTCCATCGCGACGACGGCGAGCACCTGCATCAGGTGGTTCTGGACGATGTCCCGCAGCGCGCCGTTCTGGTCGTAATAGCCACCACGGCGCTCGACCCCGATCTCCTCGGACACGGTGATCTGCACGTGGTCGACGTAACGACGGTTCCAGATCGGCTCGAAGATCGCGTTGCCGAAACGGAAGACGAGCAGGTTCTGCACCGTCTCCTTGCCCAGGTAATGGTCGATGCGGTACACCTGCTGCTCGTGGAACGTCTGGCCGAGTTGCTCGTTGAGCGCCCGGGCGCTCGCCAGATCGGTGCCAAAGGGCTTCTCGACCACGATCCGTGCGAATCGGCCGTCGCGCTCCTCGGCCAGACCCGCCCCGCCCAGGTTCGTCGCGATCAGCGGGAAGAACTCCGGGGCCGTCGCGAGGTAGTACAGGCGGTTGCCGGCGGTGCCCATCGTTTCGTCGATCTCGCCCAACAGGGTTGCCAGCCGGGTGAATGCAGCGGCATCGTCGAAGCTCCCCGCCATGTAGCGCAGCCGCGACGCGAAGCCCTCCCAGACCGACTCGTCGGTGACCTCGACCCTGCTGTGGGCATCGATGCCGGCGCGGATGTTCGCGCGGAACTCGTCGTCGGTCATCTCGGTACGGGCGAATCCCACGATCGCCGTCTCTGGTGGCAGCAGGCGCTGCAGGGCCAGGTTGAAGAGGGCCGGCCCCAGCTTGCGCTTGGTCAGATCACCCGACGCGCCCAGGATGACGATGACCGCGGGAGGCGGCGTCCGCGTCAGACGCGATGCCGGATCGAGGGCGATGGGTGAGGTGTCTTCGCTCATGGTAGAGCAAGCCCCATCTCACAGAATCTCACGTTCAAGTTGAACGTAAGATATAGAGGTGACTGTCCTGAGACGATCACTCGTCGTCCTCGAAGATGGTCGCCGCGATCTCCGCCATCGCCTCCGCAGTGATTCCGTACTGCTCCATCAGCTCGGGACCCGGCGCAGAGGCGCCGAACGTGTCGATTCCGATGACCGCGTCGGCCCAGCGCTCCCAGCCCAGCGTCGACGCGGCCTCCATCGCCAGCTTGGGCATGCCATCGGGCAACACGGAGTCCATGTACTCCTCGTCCTGCTCATCGAACAGTTCCCACGAGGGCATGCTGACGACACGGGCGCTGATGCCCTTGGCGGCCAGCAGATCGCGTGCAGCGACGGCGGCCGACACCTCGGACCCGGTGGCGATCAGGATGCAGTCGGTGCCATCCGCCACGACGTAGGCGCCGCGTGCGACATCGGCCGGGCCGTCCAGGTGCGGAAGTCCCTGCCGCGTCAGGATCAAGACGGTCGGCCCGTCTGTGCGCTCGATGGCGACGCGCCAGGCCGCCGCCGTCTCGTTGCCGTCGGCCGGCCGGATGGTCACCACGTTGGGGATCGCACGCAGGGCGGCCAGGTGCTCGACCGGCTGGTGGGTGGGCCCGTCCTCGCCCAGGGCGATGGAGTCGTGGGTGAAGACGAAGATCGACGGGATCCCCATCAGGCCGGCAAGCCGGATGGTGTTCTTCATGTAGTCGAAGAACATCAGGAACGTCGAAGCCACCGGGCGCAGACCGGCGTGCAGCGTCAAGCCGTTGGTGATCGCGCCCATCGCGTGCTCGCGGACCCCGTAGTAGAGGTTGCGTCCGGCGAAGTCGCCGGCCGACACGGTGCCCAAATCTTTGAGCGTCGTGTCCGTCGAGCTGGAGAGGTCGGCGGCGCCTTGCACGAGTTCGGGCATCCGCGCGGCGATCGCGTTGATGACCTTGGCGCCGGCCGCACGCGTCGCCGGTTTGTCGTCCGGGCCGAACACCGGCACGTCGGTGTCCCATCCCTCGGGCAACTCGCCGGCGGTCGTCCGCTCGAACTCGGCCGCCAGGTCGGGGTGGGCACCGCGGTATGCGTCGAACCGTTCGTGCCAAGCGGCGGCCAGATCGTCGCCGCGCGCGACCAAGCGGGGCGCCCACTCGGCAACTTCGTCGGGCACCAAGAACTTGGCGTCCTCGGGCCATCCGTAGGCGCGTTTGGTGGCGATCGTCTCCTCGGGACCCAGGGCGGCGCCGTGCGAGGCTTGGCTGTCCTGCTTGTTCGGCGAGCCGAAACCGATGTGGGTCTTGCAGACGATCATTGTTGGACGGCCGTCGGATTCTTGCGCCGCGGCCAGCGTCGCGTCGATCTGTGCCAGGTCGTTTCCGTCGTCGATGTGGAGCACACGCCAACCGTATGCGCCGAATCGTGCCGGGATGTCCTCACTGAAGCTCAGGCGGGTCGGACCGTCCAGCGAAATGCCGTTGCTGTCGTAGATGACGACCAGCTTGCCGAGCTTCAGGTGCCCGGCGATCGAGGAGGCCTCGTGTGAGATGCCCTCCATCAGGTCGCCGTCGGAGCAGATGCACCAGGTCCGGTGGTCGACGATGGTGTGATCCGGCTGGTTGTAGCGGGCGGCCAGGAGTTCTTCGGCGAGCGCGAAGCCCACGGCGTTGGCAAAGCCCTGGCCGAGGGGGCCGGTGGTCGTCTCGACGCCGGGGGTCAGCCCGTGCTCGGGGTGGCCGGGGGTCATGCTCTCCCACTGGCGAAAGCGTTTGAGTTCCTCGAGCGGCAGGTCATACCCGGTCAGATGAAGCAGCGCGTAGAGCAACATCGACGCGTGTCCGGCCGACAGCACGAAGCGATCGCGGTCGGGCCAGTCCGGCTCCTGGGGAGCGTGGCGAAGCGCAGTGCTGTAGAGCTGCCATGCGACCGGGGCCAAGCCCATCGGTGCGCCGGGATGGCCGCTCTTGGCCTGTTCGATCGCGTCGATCGCCAACGTGCGGACCGTGGTGATGCAGAGCTCGGGGGGAGCGAGCGTCGTGGACATGTTTCTCCTTCGCGGGACCAGAGGCGAGTCTACCCATGACAATTGTGGTCGGCGAGGGAGCTCCTGGATGGAAATTCCTTAGGCCGTGCGGAGGGTTACAAGGTGGTGCCACTGGCCCCGCGGCGGGGGAGTTTTGTCACGAACCCCGCTACCGTCACTGTATGAAAACGGAAGCCAGATGAACGACCCCCGCACCATGTCATCGCGCAAGCGTGTCGCTTTGATCGCACACGACAATCGCAAGGCCGACATGCTCGATTGGGCGCGGTTCAACCGTGGCACGCTCGGGCGACACGAGCTGTATGCGACCGGGACGACCGGTGGCACGATCGCGACCGAGCTTGGACTCACGGTGCACCGCTACCTCAGCGGCCCGCTTGGCGGAGACCAGCAGATCGGCGCTGCGATCGCAGAGGGGCGCATCGACTTCGTCGTGTTCTTCTGGGACCCCCTGGAGCCGCATCCGCATGACGTGGACGTCAAGGCGCTCCTGCGGATCGCCGTCGTCTACAACGTGCCGATCGCATGCAACCGTGCGACTGCGGACTTCATCCTGTCGAGCCCTCTGATGGGCCACGAGTATGTGCGCGACGTGGCGGCCTGAGACAAGCGACTAACGCTTTCGCATGACCTCTGGTCCGATACGTTCGCGGATCAGGGGGAGCACATCGTCAGGGGCGGGGTATCGGCCGAGCATCTTCTTGTAGAAGACCAGCTCACCATCGACGTGGATGTCGAACACCCCGCCCGTCCCGGCGACCACGTCAACGGATTCGAGCACCGCGCCCCACCCAGTCAAGAGTCGCGCCACCAGACCGGCGGCGTTCGGAGCGGCCCCTCAGGGGACGCAGTACTCGATGCGGATCCGATGGGTCGGGTTGATCGCCACGCCGATGGTCTACCAGATCGCGACGACCGTGTGCCCCTGGCCCTGGCCCGATCGGTACCATCGCCGAGTGATGTGGAAGCTCTGCCAATGCGCCTGATCGTCGCCCGCTGCGAGGTGGTCTACGGCGGTCGGGTGACGTCCGTCTTGCCGATGGCGCTCCGTCTGATCATGGTCAAAGCGGACGGGTCGATCATGGTCCACTCTGACGCGGGGGGCTTCAAGCCGCAGAACTGGATGACGCCGCCGACGCGGATCGAGGAGCGCGACGGCGCCATCGTCGTGTCCAAGGGTTCGGGCACCAAGCGCGAGACTCTGGAGATCCGGATCGAGCAGGTCGTGTCGGACTCCGATCACGATCTGGGCGAAGCAGCGAGGCTCGAGAAGGACGGTGTCGAGCGCGACCTGCAGGAGGCGCTGGCGGCCGCGCCGGAGGTTCTGGGTGACGGAATCAAGTTGGTGCGCCGCGAGTACAGCACACCGATCGGACCGGTCGACCTGCTCTGCACCGACGACCTGGGTTTCGTGGCGGTCGAGGTCAAGCGAGTCGTGACGATCGACGCGGTCGAGCAGTTGAGCCGATACCTCGAATACATCCGAGCCGAGCCAGGCATGACGGAATGCCGGGGAATCGTGGTCGGCGAGTCGGTCAAACCCCAAGCGCGAACCTTGGCTCGCTCACGCGGATTGGAATCCGCAACGATCAACCTGGCCGAACTCCGCGGTCTACGCGAACCCGAGTTGCGCCTCTTCGCATCCTGACGCCACTTCGCCGATGGCGTTTGCGAGTGTAAGTTTTTTGACTTTGGTGTCTGACACCAGATTTGCCGAAACCGGTTGTCGCGAAACGGATTACGGGGTGTCGGGAAGGGTCAGAACGAGACGTCGTGCGGGTGGCTCTCTTTGAGGCCCGCGGGAGTGATGCGGACGAAGCGGGCGCGCTCTTGCATCTGCGTGATCGTCGTGGCGTTTGAGTAGCTCATCCCGGAGCGCAAACCTCCGACCAGTTCGGTCACGACGTCGCCTGCTTCGCCTCGCAGCGGCACGACCGCCTCCACGCCTTCGGGGACGATCGGCGAGAACTCGGTTTGATCCTCGCGGGCGAGCGCCTCGCGTGCATCGCCGTCCATTGCGCGGCGTGCGGCAGCGGCCCCTGCACTCGCCATTCCCCGGAAGACCTTGACCCGGGTGCCGCCACGGTTGACGACCATGCCGGGGCTCTCATGGGTTCCCGCGAAGAGGTTGCCCACCATCACGGTGTCGCCACCTGCACCGATCGCCTTGGCGACGTCTCCGCCGGCCCGGATGCCACCGTCCGCGATGAGCGGAACGTCGTGACGTCGGCAGGGGCCTGCACACTCGGACACGGCCGTGAACTGTGGTACTCCGACTCCCGCAACGACACGGGTCGAACAGACGGATCCCGGCCCCACGCCGACCTTGATCGCATCGGCACCCGCCGCGATCAGATCCTCGGCGCCGGCCGCGGTGGCGACATTGCCCGCGATGATGTCGACATCGCCCACCCACTCGCGCACCTCGCCGATCGCGGCGAGCGCCTGCTCCATGTGACCGTGCGCGATGTCGAGGACCAGGGCGTCCGCACCGGCGTCCACCAGCGCTTTTGCGCGCTCCAGATAGTCGCCGCGCACGCCGATCGCTGCGGCCACCACCAGCCGCCCGCGCTCGTCCTTTGTGGCGTCGGGGCGCTCCTTGAGCTGCATCAGATCGCGAAGGGTGATGAGCCCGACCAGGCGTCCGTCATCATCGACGAGGGGCAGCTTCTCGATACGCGCATCGCGCAGGATCAGCGCCGCCTCGTCCGCACCGACGCCGACAGGCGCCACGATCAGCCGATCGGCGGGTGTCATGACCTTCGCCACACTGATCGCGGTGTCCTCACGCAGCAATGTGTCACGCCGCGTCAGGATGCCGATCGGACGGCGCTCTGCGTCGACGACAACGAGCCCGTTGACACCGTTCATGCGCATCTCGGCCATGGCGCGCTCAAGTGTCAGGTCGGACCCGATCGTGAACGGGTCGTCGATGACGAGTGCCTCGGCACGTTTGACGCGTGCGACCTGCGCCACCTGCTCCTCGATCAAAAGGAAACGATGGACGACGCCGATGCCTCCGGCGCGCGCCATCGCGATCGCCATCGGTGCTTCGGTGACCGTATCCATGTTGGCCGAGACGATCGGCGAAGCAATGCTGATACGCCGGGTAAACCGCGCGGTGGTGTCGACGTCGGCCCGAGATGCGATTGGGCTGCGCTGCGGGACGAGGAGCACATCGTCATACGAGAGCGCGAGCGACAGCTCCAGATCGACCTTCACGCGACCGAGGATAGCTGACGCGGCAGGCGCCGCCCGTTAGGGTGCGCGTCGTGCGCAGCATTGTCACATTGGCCCTGGTGATGTCGCTGGGGATACTGACGGGATGTGGCAACTCCACCGGACCGCCGACGACGAGCGCATCGGTCGGTGCATCGGTCGGTGCCGATCGCTACCTCGCTGACACCGCCGCTGCCGCTGACGCCGTCCGTGTCTTCGCGGCAGCGCTGGACACGAAGGGTGCGCCCGCGACCCCGGAACTCCTCAAGGGCTTGGTGCCGCAACTCGATCCGCCGCTTGCGCGGGCGAAGCTGGCCGGCCAGCGGTTGAGTGCCGAGGTTGTGGCAGACCGCCGTCTCGAGGAACAACGCAGCCACAGCGCAGCGAGTTTCGCGACGACGGTAACGGCGATGGAGCGGGTGCGCGACGCTGCGGCGGCAGGCGACCCCGCGGCCGCGCGAACCGCATCCATCGAACTCACGCAGGCACTCACGGGCCTCAAGGGAGCGGTCCCCGCGCCGTAGGGCCGTCCCTCGGGCACGAGAAGTTCCTCCCCTCGGGGGTAATGCTCGCGTGGGGAAGTGCCGATGTCTTTGGCACGCCGAATGTTGTTCACCACACCAGGTGAACAGTGCACAAGGATGGTGCGAGTTTGTCCGACACGAACGTCCCGGTTCTCATCGCGAGCAGGTCGCCTGCCTTTGCCGAAGGACTCCGCGCGTTTCTCCGCGGGCTTCCGACGCAAGTCGCGGTCTGCCACACGGTGCACCAGGCACTGACGCTCATCGAGCGCGGTTCGCCGCACCTGCTGATCGTCGACTGGAACTTGGCTGATGCATCCGGCATGGAACTCGCGATGGAACTCGGTCGGCGTGGCGTGTCCGTTCCCGTGATCTTCTGCATCGAGCCGGGTCCGTTCCGCCCCGGCCACGAGGCACAGGCCGCAGCGCTCGGCGCGACGGGGTGTTTGCTGGTGACCGCGACACGCGAGGCCGTCGTGGACGCCGTTTCGGAGGCCATGAATCACGCATTCGAAACCGGCGCCGCACGCAACATCGGCGAGCTGGTGGAGCGCACAAGTCCGCGGCGCGTCCTCTTGACGTCGCAAGAGCGCGTGGTGCTTCGCCTGATGCGCCAGCAACTGACCTACAAAGAAATCGCCATGGAACTCGGCGTCTCATGGCACACCGTGCGCAGTCACGCGCAGTCGGTGCTTCGCAAGCTGGGCATTCACAGCCGACGTGATCTGGACACGTGGGACTCACGTCTGGGCGTCTCGGTCGAATCGCAGTTCTCCGACGAGCTGGAGGTGCTGGCATGAGCCCACGCGTCGAAGCGCAACCCGTCGCCGAGGCCGAACTGGTCGCCGAAATCAAGCGTGCCGACCGGCCCAACTGGCGTCGTCGCGTGATCGCAGGTCCGGCTGGTCTTGCCCTGCTGCTGGCCGGCGGGGCGCTGCTGGTGCGTGTGGCGATCTACGCCGTGCAGACGCAGGGCGCGCTGGCGCATTCCGCGTTGTTCACCGCATCCGCGTGTGTGCTCTGTGGGGTCGCATTGATCCTCGTGACACTCCCCAAGATCGTCCCCGCCGAGCGCGGCGGGGACAACAGGCCCACGCCCGTCTGACGGGTGAGGGGGACCACAGGAGGTGGGCGGCCATCGGGAGGCTGGCCGTCCACCACCTGAGGAGACGGACTACCTCGCGGCGCTGACCGCGGCGTCCGCGATCGAGGCCTCGCGCGCATGAACCACGTGCCACGGGATCATGATCTGGCGGCCGTCCAGAACGACATCGCCCTGGGTCTTCAACCGGCCGAACGCCGTCGTGACGGCCTCGCGCGACGCACCGACGAGTGACGCCCACTGTGCGTGGGTCAGATCCAGTCGCAACTTGATGCCGTCACGGCCGGTGATCCCAAAACGCTCAGCCAGTTGGTGCAGGCGTGCCCGGAGACGATCCTCGACGCGCATTTCGCTGACCATCGCGATGGTCGCCGACAAGGCACAGCAGCGCTCCGAGAGGAGTGCGGCGAGGTTGCGACCCAGTTTGGAGTACCGCGTGCACAACGCTTCGACCGCATATGCGGGCAGCGGTGAGATCGCGGCGGACTCGAGCGCGGCCAGATGCGGCGGGGCACTGCCGCCGAGCGTCGACCAGATCGATCCCGGCTCGAGGATGGCAACCATGACCTCGTGATCGGCACCGAGCCGCTCGTAGAGCGCAAGGCGACCCTCGCGCACCACGAAGAGGTGGTCGCGACGCTCGAGCGCGGCCGGAGTCTCAGCGCCTTGGGGCCAGCGGACCATCCCGAGACGCCCCTCGAGGATCTCCAGATCACGCTCCGGGAGCCCGGCGAACAGCTCCATCTTCGTCAGGTGCAGGCGGTCCGGCGAATCGGCGAGGCGAAGAGTGACCGTGCCGTTCGTAGCTGAGGTCCGTGTGCGTTTCAGAGTGATTGCAGGAGGCATGCGAAGCAGACTGGCACCCGATTGTTAGTGCCGCGTGAAGGCGATGGGGGTTTTTCGGGTCTTTTCGACGGTTCTTTCGGCGTCTGCGAATAGACTCGGTCCATGAGCGGTGAGGATCAGCGGTCCCGGCCGAGCCCTGCCGTGCAGGACTACCTCAAGTCCATTTACCGGGTTCAGGAGGACACCGGGCGGTCCGCGGTGGCGACGTCGGAGGTGGCCGAGGCATTGGCGGTGACCGCGCCGTCCGCGAGCGCGATGCTCAAGAAGATGGGGCAGCTCGGGTACGTCGCCCCGGCGGGTCGGCGCGGCGCGGTCCAGTTGACCCCGTCCGGCCGTGCGGCGGCGCTCGAGGTGATTCGCCACCACCGGCTGCTCGAGACGTACCTGGTCACGCGTCTGGGAGTCCCTTGGGACCAGGTACATCACGAGGCCGAGATCCTGGAACACCATCTGTCCGAAGAGCTTGAAGCGCGCATCGCGGAGGCGTTGGGTCATCCCGAGCGCGACCCGCATGGCGATCCGATCCCCACGTTGGGTGGTGATGTGCCCGAGGCTGCGACGGACCTTCTGTCGGAGCTTCCCGAAGGCGACAAGGCGACCGTCAGTCGGGTCGGGGACCAGGACCCGGCGCTGCTCCGATTCCTCGGAGAGCGAGGGCTTGTGCCGGATGTGGCGGTCGAGATGATCGGACGCGGAGCGTTCGGCGGGCCATTGCGTGTGCGGATCGGCGGGGAGGAGGTCGTCGAAATCCCGCCCGAGGCCGCACGCGCGGTCCGCATCACCCCCGCGTGAGTGGTCCCACGTACATCAGTCGGCGTCGCTGCCTGATGTCGCTGCGAGTTCGTCGATGAGCTGTCGGATCTGGTCGCGGATCCCGCGCACCGCGTCGACGCCTTGGCCGTGGGGGTCGCTCAGCTCCCAGTCCAGATAGCGCTTGCCCGGGATGTAGGGGCAGGCGTCCCCGCAGCCCATGGTCACGACGATGTCGGCCCACTCCGCATCTTCGACGGTCAGGCCGCGGGGCACGCGGTCGGCCAGGTCCATGCCGACTTCGCGCATCACCGCGACGACCTCGGGGTGGACGTGTGCGGCCGGCGCCGATCCCGCAGAGCGAGCGGGTCCGCCGACCATCTCCCAAAACGCCTGTGCCATCTGGGACCGACCCGCGTTCTGGACACAGACAAAGAGTGCCCGTGGCTGTTGGCTCATGTTTGGTCCGCCTCCGTTCGATTGTTGCCGGCCGTGAGGATTGCGAAGAGGCCGACGGCGATCGCGGCTCCGAGGAGCGGGGCCGTCAGGTAGATCCAGAGCCCCGTGGTCGGGCCGCCGGCAAGTGCCGGCGCAAGGGTTCGGGCGGGGTTCATGGACGCACCGCTGACAGGTCCTCCGACCAGCGCGTCCAGCGCGACCGTGGCGCCCACCACGAGCGCGGCGGGTTGGCCTGCGGCGCGGGGGTCGGTCGCGACGGCAAGGACGACGCTGACCAGGAGGGCGGTCAAGATGCATTCCCACACGAAGGACTGGCCGGAGCCACCGGACGGGACGCTCGCTCCCAGATTGCCGATGCGACCCAGGGATGCGCGCAGCGTCAGCGCGGCAGCGGTGCCACCTGCGATCTGGGCGACGACGTATAGCGCGACCAGGTGCAGTGGGAACACGCGACGCGCCCACAATGCGGCGGTCACCGCGGGGTTGAAGTGTGCGCCCGAGACATGCCCCACCGCGGCGATCATCACGGTGACCGCAAGTCCGAATGCGACGGCGATCCCCAGGGTACCGAGCCCGCCCGTGCGCGCGTCGACCATGATGGCCCCACAGCCCAGGAATACCAGCACGAACGTGCCGACCGCCTCGGCCAGGAGCAGACGACCGAGCGTCGCCATGGGGGTGGCCATGAACCGCGCGGGCGAAGCGGTCGGCGAGGTCGTCGGGTCATCGGTGGGCACGCGGGCGTCCTGTCGAGGGTCGTGGGAGAGGTCACGACGTAATGTAAACATTGACGTACGTGCGTTCAATCGATAAACATAGATTGATGAGTACCGATCTGGAGTTGTCACCCAAACAGAAACGACCCGCGGGGCAGCCGTGTTGCGAGCCGGTCGTCTACCCCGATGTCGAGCGCCGACAGGCCGAGCGAATGGCGGCGGTCGCCAAGGCGCTGGGCGACCCCATCCGGGTGCAGTTGGTCGATGTTTTGCGCAAGCACGCGGGCAAAGTGTGCGTGTGCGAGCTGACGCCGCTGTTCGACGTGGGGCAACCGACGGTCTCGCACCACCTCAAGGTCCTGCGGAACGCCGGAATCGTCGACAGTGAGCGTCAGGGCCTGTGGGCCTACTACTACGTGGTGGCCGGGGCCATCGAAGAGCTTTCGGTCTGGCTCGGCGATGCGTCCTGGGGGCGTGTCTGATCGAACAAATGCAACCGGAACACTGGCCCGGGGTCGCGGTGCGATGCCTGCCGTCCGGAGGTCGGGAGGCTCCTACGAGTCGGGCGCTGCGAAAGGTTCGGCGTCGGCGATCAGGTCGTCGACGTCGAGGCCCATGCTCTGCATGAAGAACGGCGTCAGCAGGTTGAGCGTATGACGGCACGCCGGGCAGATCGGGAGTGGCGGCGGTGGGGGCAGACCCTCGGTTTCGCCGCCCAGGGAGTAGGCCTTGCCCGCGTACCGGCGACACGCACCGCAATCGCCTTGCTTCTGATCCAATCGCACCAGGTCCATGCCGGATGCCTGTAATTGGGCGACGTACGCGATGTGGCGTCGGGTGTAGGTCTCGGCCGCGTCGGCCAGCTGAGCCCGGGCCGTTGCGGACCAGCCGCCGCGAAGCGCTGTCGCGAACGGCTCAGGCGGATCGGGGATGTCGGCGAACAGCGCCGTCCACCGATCGATCTCGGCCTCCCAGTCGCGCAGCGTCGTCACAGGTGCGCTACGCGTCGACGAAGTCGACCGGCACCGCAGCGGGGATGAGTCCGGCTTCGGCCGCCCGCCGCAGCAGTTCGGCCACTGCGGCGCGACCATCGTCGCCGTACTCGAGGGTGCGGTCGTTGACGTACATCCCGACGAACCGGTCGGTCAGGTCGTCGTTGAGCCCACGGCCAAACTTGCCTGCGTACTCCAGCGCGTCCTCGCGGTGGTCCAGGCCGAACTTGATGCTCTCGCGCAAGAGCACCGACAGGCGACGCATGACGTCCTCGCCCAGGTCGCGCCGCACGGCGTTGGCACCGAGTGGCAACGGCAGCCCACCGGTCAGCTCGTGCCACCATACGCCCAGGTCGAGCACGAGTTCGAGGCCCATCGACGGGTACGTCAGCTGGCCCTCGTGGATCACCAGACCCGCGTCGGCCCTGCCCTCGGCGACCGTCTCGAGGATCTCGTCGAACGGCACCACGAGCGGGTTGTCGATCTTGCCGATCACAAGCTGCAGCTCGAGGAACGCACTGGTCATGAGGCCGGGTATGGCGATGACTTTGCCCTGCAGATCTTCAGGCGCCATGGGTTCGCGGGCCACGACGATGGGGCCGTACTGTTCACCCATTGACGCGCCATGCGGGAGCAGCCGGTACTTGTCGGCGACGTAGGCGTATGCGTGTACGGAGATGGCCGTCACCTCGATCTCGCCGCGCATCGCCCACTCGTTGAGCGTTTGGATGTCGCGCAACATGTGTTCGAAACGGAACCCGTCGGTCGGGATCGCGTCGGCTGCGAGTGCGTAGAACATGAATGCGTCGTCGGGGTCCGGGCTGTGGCCCAGGCGGATGAGCTGCTCGCTCACGGGCGGCCTCGATGGGTGGGGGGGCGAGATTGGATGGTACGGGAGCGCGGCCCACGCTGGACGTTTAAGCTCCGGCTGGTGACAATCCGCCCGCTGATGATGCTGCGTCGCGACTGGGAGATTCTCGGACAGTTCAAGCTCCCGCTGGGGATGTTGATCGCTGCGGTGGTGTACGGCACGGTCGGGTACATCGCGATCTTCGGGTGGGCGTTCATCGACGCCCTCTACATGACGGCGATCACGCTGACGACGGTGGGGTATCGCGAGGTCGAGCCGGTTGATACCACCGGGGCCAAGTTGTTTACGATCTCCGTACTCGTCGTGGGGATCTTCGCCTTGTTCGCGGGGATCGGTGTGTTCGCGAACATGATCGGGAGCGGTGAGCTCCAGGCGATCGTCAAGAGAAGGGGCGTGAGGCGACAGGTGGCTGGGCTCTCGGATCACTACATCGTGTGTGCGTACGGACGTGTGGGGCGGTCCGTGGTCGAGGAGCTGCGCCGTCAGGGTGCGGCCGTGATGGTCGTCGACATCGATCCCGGCCTCGAATCGCGCCTGCAGGCGGACGGTGTGCCGTACCTGATCGCCGATCCCAGCGAGGAGGGCGTGTTGCGCGAGGTGGGTATCGAGCGTGCATCTGGCCTGGTTTGCGCGGTCGACTCCGACGAGGTCAACGTGTACATCACGCTGACCGCCCGGTCGTTCAACCCTCACCTGACGATCGTCGCACGCGCGGCGCGGCGCCAGTCCCTTCAGGCACTGCAGAAGGCCGGCGCCAACCACATCATCAGCCCGTACAAGCTGAGCGGCCACCGAATGGCGGCGCTGTCGCTTCACCCGTCGCTGGTGGACTTCATCGAGATGGTCACCGTCGGACCCGACCTGCGGTTGGACGAGATCCTGGTGCAGGAGGGGTCGCCGCTCGTGGGGCAGACGGTGGACGCCGCGTGTGCGTCACATCACGGGGTCACCATCCTGGCCCACAAACGCGCGGCCGATGCCCAGCTCGAGGCTCCTCCCAACGGCGGTGCGGTGCTCGCTCCCGGTGACCTGGTCGTCGCCTTCGGCCCGCGCGAGGCGTTGGAGGCGATGGAGGCGTAGGCCCGTGCAGGAGGGCCGCCGGCACTTCCGCCGACCGCGCTGTCACTCCGTGACCATCGCGGCCGCTTACCCCCGATCTGACAGGTCTACCGCACGACGCAGAGTCCTTCGCCCTCGGCGGCGAGGACCTCGTCCGGAAGATGGATCGTGACTGTCGCGCGGAATCCCCGTTCACTGCGCTGTGTCAGGCGCGAGCGCAGGGTCAGGGTCGCGTCGAGTGGGATCGGCTTGCGCACCCAGTACCGGACCGAGGCCGTCATGCCCCAAATGCCGTGCGGGGCCCCCGCGTAGACCAGCAATTCGTCGACGAGCAGGCCGACGATACCGCCGTGCATACGGTCGGGGTAGCCCGACAGTTGGGGGTCGGGAACGAACGTCGCGACCGCATCGGTGCCGTCAGCGTAGATCAGGAGCTGCAGTCCGCGTGGGTTGTCCGCCCCGCACCCGAAGCATTCTGGACATTGCGGTGGGTTGAGGAGTCGCAGCTCGTTCATGGGCGAACAATGCCAGCCGAGACCCGCGCGCGTGACGACCCTTCCATGCATACCGAATGATCGCCGAGAACCCTTTCTCCGTAGGCATTCACGAGGAGTTTGCGGGTACCGCCGGTGTCAGACACGAAGGCTCAAAAGCTACGACTGCACGGCGGGCCCTCAGGGCGTAAGCGGACGGGCGCGGCTAGCCTCCTCCGACGATCTGGGCGACGGTGAGGGAGCGATGGCAGACGACGCGATTCCATTGACCAAGATGGCACACGGCGCCGGGTGCGGCTGCAAGCTCGGGCCGGGGGTTCTCAGTCAGGCGCTCGCGTCGATGCCGGTGTTGCCGATCGATCCCAACATCCTGGTGGGTCACGACCACATGGACGACGCGGCCGTGTACCGGATCTCCGATGATCTGGCGATCGCGGGCACCTTGGACTTCTTCACGCCGATCGTCGACGACCCCGCCACGTTCGGGGCGATTGCCGCGACCAACGCAATCAGCGACATCTATGCAATGGGCGGGCGTCCGATCTTTGCGCTTGCGATCGCCGCATATCCCAAGGACGGTGACCTGGCGGTCCTTGGCGAGATCCTGCGCGGTGGCGCCGAGGTCGCGGCGGCCCACGGGTGCCCGGTCCTGGGTGGGCACAGCATCGACGACGCGGAGCCCAAGTACGGCCTGGCTGTGGTCGGCACCGTCCCGCCGGATCGCGTGATGACCAACGCCGCCGGCGAGGTCGGGGACGTTTTGGTGCTGACCAAGCCCCTCGGCACCGGCATCGCCGTCGCTGCTGCCAAGGCCGACGGGCCCGGTTCCGTCCACGCTCTGGCCGTCGCGCAGATGCTCCAGTCCAACCGGGCCGCCGCCGAAGCGGCGCACGAGGTGGGCATCCGTTGCGCGACCGACGTCACAGGTTTCGGCCTCCTCGGTCACCTGCGCGAGCTCGTGGCGGCGAGCGGTGTGGGGGCCGTCATTCGCGTCGATCGGGTGCCGCCCATCGAGGGCGTCCTCCAGCTCATCCGGCTGGGTCACGCGCCCGGTGCGGTCGGGCGTAATCGCGCCGCTGTCGAGCAATGGGTGGACTTCGAAGCTTCAGTCGTCGCCGATGCCCGCACGTTGATGTTCGATCCGCAGACGAGCGGCGGACTGTTGCTCGCCTGCCCTCGCCCGGCGCTGGACGAACTCATGACGGCCCTGGGCTCGCGTGGGATCCGCCCGTTCCCGATCGGTCAGCTCATCGCCGAGCGCGTCGGCCGTATCGCGGTGGTCTCGCCGGTCAACCGGATGGGGCCGACCGGCGGAGGCAGCCAGACCGCCGAGCCCGAGCCTCCTTCGGAGCCGCGCCCGCCCGCTGGCTGAATGCGCGCCGCGTTGCTACCCTCTCTGACGTGAACACCGTGATCATCATCGCCCACTCGCTCCTTTGCGTCATCGTCATCTCGCTCGTGCTGATGCACTCGGGCAAGGACGCCGGTTTGTCCGGCGCGTTCGGCATGGGCGGATCCAGTTCGTCGGGCGGCTCGACAGCGATCGTGGAGCGCAACCTGACGCGTGCCACCGTGATTGCGGCGCTCATGTTTGCCTTGACCACGTATGCGCTCGCCAAGCGCCTGAACTGACTTCGGGCGTATCGCCTGCCGGGATCGGGACGGTCGCCACCCTTCCGCAGGACCGGGTGGCCGGGTAAGGTTCAGCGTATGGATCGAGTTCTCAAACCCACATCCCGCTTGGTCGCCGCCGCCGTGGCCGTCGTTGTCGGTGCCATTGCGTTGTACCTGGGCGCGCTGCTCAACGTGTACATCATCGGCTGGGTCGTCGAGCTGCTCCAGAAGCTCGGCTAGAACCCCGGCCGAGCGTCCCCAAACCAAAACGCCCCGCCCGGAGGCGAGGCGTTTCGAGTGCAACTGGCGCGGTTCGGGTTGAAGTGGACTGGCCGCGGACGACCTCGGCCCATTGCGGTCAGTCGGTGTAACGGCGGATGTTGGCCCGCTTGCCGCGGATCACGGTCGAGCGCATGGCGGCGATGACCTCTTCCACCGTGCGTTCGGGGACGCCGACGACGCTGAAGTTGTCGGAGATGCGGATCGGGCCGATTTGGCGCCCCACGAGCCTGCTCTCGTTGGCGATGGCCCCCACCAGGTCGGCGGGCCGAAGGCCGCTCTTGCGACCGAGGCCGACGAACAGGTATGCGGTCGGTTCGTCGTCGCCACGCTTGCGCTCTTCGGACCGCGGTGCACCGGTCGACGGGCCGCGCTGACCGTTCTTGGCGGGAGTGGGGCGGCCCTGGTGACGATCGAACCGCTTGGACGCGTCGGGGATCTCGACGTCGTCAGTGCTCGCGCCTCCGGCCTCGTGCGTGAGCTTGATCGCGGCAAGGGCGATCGTGCGCATGTTGTGCTCGCCCGAAAGCGCGTGCAGCACTTCGTTGTAGTCGTTGAGGTCGTCCGCGCCGAGGGCCACGCGGATCGCTTCGGCAGTCTGGTCCAACCGACGCGCGCGCACTTCGGCGACCGTCGGAATGCTCTCGGTGCTGATTTGCTGTCTGGTGAGCCGTTCGATGTTCGCCAGCAGCCGCTGCTCGCGGGGTTCGGCGAGGGTGATGGCCACACCCTCGCGGCCCGCTCGCCCGACGCGACCGATGCGGTGCACATAGCTCTCTGCGGCTGAGGGGACGTCGTAGTTGATGACGTGGGTGAGGGTGTCGATGTCGAGCCCGCGCGCAGCCACGTCGGTTGCGACGAGCAGTTCGGCGGTGCCGTCGCGCAGGCGACCGATCACGCGCTCGCGCTGCGCCTGGTCCATGCCACCGTGAAGGGCCTCTGCACGGTAGCCGCGGCCGTTCATCGTCTCGGTCAGTTGGTCGACCTCGCCGCGTGTGCGGCAGAAGACGAGCGCCGCACCGGGTGTCTCGATGTCGAGAATCCGGGCGAGCGCCGCGGATTTGTGGGAGCGCAGCACGATGTAGGCGCTCTGTCGGACGAGCACCTTGGTCGACTTCACGTCGCCCTTGCCGATCTCGATACGGATCGGGTCGCGCTGGTAGCGCTTGGCGATCGCGTTGATCCGTGCCGGCATCGTCGCCGAGAAGAGCACCGTCTGGCGCTCGGCGGGCGTGGCGTCGAGGATCGCCTCGATATCGTCGGCAAAGCCCATGTCGAGCATCTCGTCGGCCTCGTCGAGCACCACCACCTTGACGTCGTCGAGCGGCAGCGACCCGCGCCCGATGTGATCCAGCGCCCTGCCCGGGGTCGCCACCACCACGTGCACGCCGCGGTCGAGAAGTTGGAGTTGACGGAAGATCGGCTGGCCACCGTAGATCGGCACGACCCTCACGCCAAGGCGGGCGCCGTACTTGAAGATCGCTTCGCTCACCTGCATGGCGAGCTCGCGGGTCGGGACGAGCACGAGGGCGACCGGTGTGACGGGACCTCGGCCGGCGGCGGCGACGTGTTCGAGGGCCGGCAGTGCGAACGCCGCGGTCTTGCCGGTGCCCGTGGCGGCCTGGCCGAGCACGTCATTGCCGGCGATCATCTGCGGGATCGCCTTGCGTTGGATCGGCGTCGGCTCCTCGTACCCCAGGTCCTCAAGGGCGGCCAGCGTCTCGGGACGCAACCCCAGCGCTGCGAAGCCCTCGGTCGTGGGTTCACTCTCAGAAACGGTCATTGTCGGCGTAGCTCACTCAGTCGGGGCCGTCGCCTCCTGGCGACACCCATTCACCATACGGCCTCGCCCCGGGCCGCATCGGGCGCGCTCACGCGGAACTACTGCGTTTTCCGAGACGGCGGCACTCGGCGGCCACTCCGGCCGGGTCGAACCGCCCGCCTGACTTTGGAAGACGAGTTCATCGCCGGCATCGCAGAAGCCGCCCGAGATCGAACGCTCGAAAATGGGCCTGGAGCGGTTCAGTTTTGAAGTTGAACCGAGGGGTCAGGCCGCCGACGCGAGTAGCTCGCCAAGGTGTTGGTCGATCTGAGGCATGTAGCCGGGGTCGACGCCGAACAGGCCGAGATGCCCGCCGATTGTGTTGACGACGCGCAGCTCGCTGTTGGGCGTCGACAAGCGGGAATGGGGATTCTCGGCCTTCGATCCGCGAGATCCCGTCCAGCTTGGATTTTTGCCGGCCGAGCTGACCGGCCATGTTCGAAAATGTCTCGGCCGCGGTGCGGCGCGGTCGCTGGTAGCGCAACGAGACCTTATGGGAAGGGACGGATGGTGCCGGTCATCGCCTCAGCGAATGAGTCGCACCGCAACGGGAAGGGCAAGATCGGCCCAGGTTCGATCTGCGGTGATGACGGTGGCGTCGTAGCGAACTCCGAGTGCGATGCAGCAACGATCGCCGAGTGACAGGGTTGTTCCGCCGGCAACCGAGCGCAGGGCTCCCGCAAGCACCGCGTCATCTTCCGTGAGTGGTTCGACACTGACGCCGGCGGCACCGAGCAACTCTCGCACGGGGAGGATCGAAACCCCCGCGTCCACGAGCTTGCCGACCGCTTCGGCCATGTTGGCGCTACAAAGCAACGCCCCGGAAAGGTGATCCGCGACCTCGCCGGCCCCAGGCTCGTCGTGAATCAGGGCAAGAATCGCTGACGCGTCCAGAACGATCATTCGCCCGAGCGTGCAGCCGCGCGCCGCTCGGCAATCAGCTCGTCAACGAGCGATCGCGAGGACGAGACGTCGCTCGCAAACCCCCGCAGCGCTCGCGTGGCGTCTGCCGGACGTTCGATCACGACGCGTCGTCCTGAGAGTTGAAGGTGGAGTTGGTCCCCGGGGCGAAGTCCCAGTGCCTCCCGAACCTCGGCAGGGATGACGAGGCGCCCTTGGCTTCCCATGACAACTGTGGCATGCATCAACGAAATCTACCACGCACTTCAAAATCGTGCCACGGAGGTTTGGGTGACCAACGGCACCCCGGGTCACCTGGCGCGATTCATGTTGAGGTTGAACTGGTCGTCTGAGTCCCAGACGCCGTGAACTCCGGGAGGAGTTCCAATGCGCCGCCGATCTCCTTGGCGGTTGTTGCTTTCGCCCGCTGATGATCTCGGAAACGGCCTGAGTTGGTCGGCCGGGCTGCGTGATCCCGCCAGGCGGCTCGGTCTTCGAAGCTCGACGCCCACGCAGTTGCGCCGCCCGGCGATCTGGACGAGTTCAACTCCAGCGTCGCCGCGTCTACCAAAGGTCGAACGTTCGAACATGCACCTGGCGCGCTTCAAGTTGAAGTTGAACCGTCGGTGATCCGAGGTCCCGGCGGCTTCAGGCTCGCCACAGCAGCATCCCGCGCGCGCTGCAAGCTGCCGGCGGGACGGGCTGGTCGGCCTGCTGCGACGGCCGACGGTCGGTCTCTCAGGAGTGCGGTGGCCAGTTCCCAAGAGGTCGGCCGATTTCCCACTCATGCCCAGATGGGTCGATGATTCGGCCGATGCGCCAGCCATGCTCTTCAGCGACTTGGGAGCCGACAGCGGCGCCGGCTGACACGGCCTGTCTGAAGATTGCGTCCGGGTCATGCACAACGAGAAGCATCCTGCTCGTTGTGCCGCCTGCCCCCAGGGGACTCAACCTTCCCATCGCCTGGCTGGTCGCGCCTACCCAAAACGCTGCCTGGCCGACGGCAATCTGCGCGACGATGTCGGCGCCATCTCCAACCGAGTGGAGCACAGTCGCTCCGAATGCAGCCTGGTAGAAGGCGACTGCAGTAGCGGGGTCATCGACCCATAGCTCAGCCTGCAACGAAGTCAAACGGACATCCTTTCGATCGGTCGCCGAAACACGAGTGCCCGCGGGCAACTCGCCGCTGGCGCGATCGTACCCGCTTGGTCGTCGTTGCGTCCGTCTACCCAAGCCCGGTCGTCTCTCGGCGGCGCAGAAACCGGGGGTCCGGATCTCGTCGGCCGAGATGACGTGCGCCGGTCAGAGTTCACCCCGACCGGCGACGTTCGAAAATGCGCCCGAGAGGACTTGAACCTCCACGGCCCGTTAGGGCCACTAGGCCCTCAACCTAGCGCGTCTACCAATTCCGCCACAGGCGCATGAGGGAACCGCAGTATAACGGGCCATCGGTTCCCCGGTCTGATTTGGCGTTCGGGGGGAGGCCCTGCTACGCTTGCGAACACATGTTCGGTTTCGACGACGGGGGAGCATACGAATGGGTGACCTGAGCGATCGACAGTCCGAGATCCTGGCGTTCATTTCGAAGCA
>JANLOO010000035.1:0-84805 GCA_031366605.1 Actinomycetota bacterium
GCGTACAACACGATCCGCGCCCGCTGCACCTCCCGAAACGGTGCCTTCAAAAGCCCCGCCACCCGCTCCAACGAAACGCGCTCCTCATCGTTCAGCTCCACCTGGTGGGCGCTCAGCGGCGGCATGCACACACATTCGCCAGCCCCCGCCCGACTCCTCCCCAGACCTCCGATGAACTTATGACTCACAGCACTTAGCTTCACCTCTCGGTCGTCTCTTTTCGTGGTCGGCAGCGGATTACGAATGGTCCCTCCAGCGTGTCCCGCCGGCACCACGAGGGCTGAGCCGCCTGCTTTGCTTCAGCGCAACCAACGGGTGAGGGATCGCAGCGAGCCGACTTGCTGACCTGCGCGTTGGCGGCGGGTCAGGGCCACGGCCTCGCGCAGGACCGCCTCGATGTTGCGCGCGGCGCGGTCCCACGAGTAGGACGCAACGTGCTCCCGGCCTTCGCTGCTCATACGGGCGGCCTCGTCGGGTGAGCCCAGCACCTCGCGAAGATGCGATGCCAGTGCAGGCGCGTCACCGGCCGCAAACAGCCGGCCCGCACGGCCGACGACCTCGGGCAGCGCGCCTGCACGGGCGGCCACGACCGGGGTCCCCGCGGCCATCGCCTCGAGCACCGGGAGACCGAATCCTTCGCCCCTCCCCGCCAGCACCACGCAACCGGCGGCGCGGTAGACCGCCGGCAGGTCCGCGTCGCCGACGAACCCCGCCAGGTGCAGACGGTCGGCCATGCCGACCATGCGGGCCATCGATCGCAGGCTCTCCTCCTCGGGGCCGGAGCCTGCCAGCACGAGCCGGGGCGCCAACGCGGCGGGAAGCTGCGACACCGCCCGCACGAGCGTGGGCAAGTCCTTGCGGGCGTGCAAGCTGCCGACGTGCAAGATGCTCCCGGGGATGACGCCGTAGGATTGACGAGCTGCTGCGACCGCGTCGACGCCCGGGTCAGCCAGAAACCGCTCGTCCAGCCCGCCCGGCACCACGCGGATGCGCTCCTCGCTGATGCCAAGCCGCCGACGGATCGCGCCCGCCGAATGGTCGGACGTCGTCACGATCCGAGCGGCTCGCGACAGCGACACGGCGTTGGAATAGGCAAAGCGGGTTGCGGCACCGCCTTCGGGGGCCGCCACCAGCGTGCGATCCCATTCGGCGACGTCGTAGAGCACGAGCACCATGGGGCACGGTGCGATCAGCGGCAGGCCACGGTTGGCGGGCGACAACAACACGTCGGCGTCGAGTCGACGCAGCAGCGCTGGAAGCGTCACCTGTTCGCGGGTCGTCTCACCAACACCCCCCAGGTGGTGGACCTCGACGGGCAGGGTGACGGGCAGGTCCGCGTGGGCGAACGGCAGGACGGTCAGCCATTCGCGGCGCGCGAGCGCCTGGGTGACCCCGACCGCAAACCGCGAGATGCCCCCGCGGTCACCGTCGGCGACCCGCCGTAAGTCGATCGCGACGCGCAGCGGCGTGCTCACAGCTCGACCACCGCTTCGGGGCGCTCCGCCTCGCGCGGCTCGACCGCTGCGACGACTGGATCCGCCGCCAAGGCATCACCCAGTCGCGCGCGCAGGATGGCTGCGACCAGATCGCGCGCGGCTTCCGCCCGTGTCGTCGCGGCCGGAACGCGCCCGTGTACCGCGAACATCCCGCCCGCGACCTCTTTGCGGGTGACCGACAGGGCGTTGGCCACCCCGCCCGCGCCCA
Source organism: Actinomycetota bacterium (assembly GCA_031366605.1). Taxonomy (GTDB): domain Bacteria; phylum Actinomycetota; class Thermoleophilia; order Miltoncostaeales; family Miltoncostaeaceae; genus CALMEC01. The sequence continues at coordinate 1,705 of JANLOO010000035.1, forward strand.
CGCCCGCAAGGTCACCGATCTGTGTCAGCGCCAACTCCGCCGCATCGGGATCATGCGTCAGCAACGTCACCGACAACATCGTCCGCGCCGACGGGAACCGCCGGACCGCCGTGATCTGCCCGTTGGGGACAAAACACCGATCGCCGTCGGCGTCGCGCAGGATCGTGGTGCGCACGCCGACCTCCTCGACGACCCCGATGTACCCGGACGGTGTCAGCTGGATGACGTCTCCCACCGCGTACTGGCCCTCGAACAGGATGAAGAAACCGGCGATCACGTCGGCCAGCAGTCGCTGGCTCGCGAACCCGATGACGATCGCGAGCACCGCGCTGCCACCCAGCGCACCGATGCCGCCCCCTCCGGCCAGGATCACCACGATGGCAACGACCGCGCCGACCAGCACCACGTAGCGCAGCATCGTCGACAACAACGCCGCAGCGGTGTGCCGTTGGCGCGCTTTGAACGGATCGCCCCCCGGGCCCACGCGCGCCACGATCTTGGGCACAAGCCACCGCAGCGTGGCAAACGCCACCCCCGCGGCCGCGAGGGTGATCGCGATCAGCACGAGCTTGGCCAGCCAGCCGTCCAGGCCGAACGTCGACGCGGGAAAAGCCATCACCCGGTCAGTCTAGGGAGTGCCTCGCACCGGCTACAGGATCGGCAGGTACCGCTCGATCTCGTACGGGGTGATCTGCACCCGGTAGTCGTCCCACTCGGCGCGCTTGATGTCGACGAACCGGTTGTGGATGTGCTCGCCGAACGCGCGCAGCAGCAGCTCGCTCTCGGCCCCCAGCTCGATCGCGTCGCCCAGCGACTCCGGCAGGGCTTCGATCTCGGCCCGCAGGCGCTCCGCGTGGCTCAGGTCATACAGGTTGGTGTCCATGGGCGCGGGCAGCTCGTAGCCGTTCTCGATCCCGTCGAGCCCCGCGTGCAGCAGCGCCGCAAACGTCAGATACGGGTTGCACGCCGGATCGGGGCAGCGGATCTCGGCTCGCGTGGCGTGCTCCTTGCCCGGGGTGTAGACGGGCACGCGGATCAGGGCCGAGCGGTTGCGCCGGCTCCACGCGATGTACACCGGCGCCTCGTATCCGGGCACCAGGCGCTTGTACGAGTTGACCCACTGCGCGAACACGCACGAGATCTCGCGTGCGTGGCGCAGCTGCCCGGCGATGAAGCTCTTGGCGACCGGTGACAGGTTGAACTCGTCATCGGGGTCGAAGAACGCGTTCTGGTCGCCGCGAAACAGGCTCTGGTGGGTGTGCATGCCGTTGCCGTTCTCGCCGGCCATCGGTTTGGGCATGAACGTCGCGTAGTAGCCGTGCTTGTGCGCGACCTCCTTGACGACGGTCCGGTAGGTCATGACGTTGTCGGCCATCTGCAGTGCGTCGGTGTCGCGCATGTCAATCTCGTGCTGCGACGGGCCACCCTCGTGGTATGAGTACTCCACCTCGATGCCCATGGCCTCGAGCGCCAGCACCGTCTCGCGCCGCACGTCGCTGGCGGCGTCCAGCGTGGTCAGGTCGAAGTAGCCGCCGCGGTCCAGCGTCTCGGTCCCCGTGGGGCTCTTGAAGTAGAAGAACTCCAGCTCGGGGCCCAGGGAGAAGTGGCTGAAGCCCATGTCGTTGGCGCGCTGGATGGCGCGGCGCAGCACATAGCGCGGGTCGCCCTCGTACGGCGCGCCGCCGGGCACCTGGATGTCGCAGAACATCCGCGCGACGCCTTGTTCTTGCGGCCGGTAGGGCAGCACCGCGAACGTTGAGGGGTCGGGCATCGCGATCATGTCGCTCTCTTCGATCGCGTTGAAGCCGGTGATCGACGAGCCGTCAAAGCTCATGCCGTTGTCCAGCGCGCCGCCCAGCTGTTCCTTGGTGATGGCAAAGCTCTTGAGCTGACCCAGGATGTCGGTGAACCAGAGTCGGATGAACTTGACGCCGCGCTCCTCGACGTGCGCGAGTACCTCTTGTCGTGTCACTCCATCGTCCTTTCAGCACCCATCACGGCCCGCGACGCTATCAGCGCCACCTCGGGCCTTGGCCTGTGCGTGTGTCGAAATGCCGCCCGCGCAGGTTGGCCGTGAGGCGAAACCGTATCGCTGCGCCTTGACCCGGAAGCGGTCGGTGCCCATGCTTGTCAGCGTGGCGACCGAGGCATCCATGTCCACCGCAGCCGCGGTGGGCGCACCAACGCTTGCCGATCTGCTGGCGCTGCCCGCGCTCGCGGGTGCGCGCCTGGTGCCGCGTGATGCCGAGACGACCGGTGTCGTGCGCGCATTGGTGCCGTTTGATCCCGGCGCGCAACCCGAGGCCCATGCGCTCGTCATCGCACCGCAGGGCCTTGCGGAGCCTCCTTCGGGGGCTGCCGCGGTCATCACACGCATCACTCCAGACGCGGTGTCCGATGTGCCGGTCGTCGTCATCGCGGAGGCGGCCTCATGGAGCGCCGTCCTGGTCGCACTGTCCGAGGCGATCGGCTCCGGCACCCGGGCGGCGGCCGACGCGGCGCGGTTGGCGCTCCGTGCGCCGCTGCTCGCGGGCCATGGCTACGGGGCGCTGGCCGAGGTGGCCGCGACGCTGCTCGACGCGCCGGTGGCGCTTCTGGATCCGTACCTCGACACCGTCGGAGCGGTCGGCGTCGACGATGCCAAGGCCGCTTCGCTGGACGACGCGGTCGAGTCGGCACGCTCCGCAGAACCGTCGTCGGTGGTGGCGCAGTTTCTGGCGACGGCGGTGGCCGGCACCGTGCGCGAACCGATCCCCGGGCCCGTCGGCAACGTCGGAGCCGTCGTGGTGTGGCGGTCCGATGCGCTCAACCCGGCTGAGCGTGCGGCGATGGGCGAGGTCGTCGAGGCGTGTGCGCTGGAGCACGCGCGCGACGAGGCCCGTGTCCAGACCGAGGCGCGCCTCCGGGGAGAGTTGGTCGAGGAGCTGATCGCCGGCGAGGTCGTCAGCCGCGACTCCATCGTGCGTCGCGCCCGCCTGCTCGGCGCAGACCTCTCCAACGGTGCCGTCGCCATGATCGGGACGCTGCAGGATCCCCAGGCGGCCGAAACCGGCCCAGTCGATCCGCTGATGGAACGGCGGTTCCTGTCACAGGTGCGGGCGGTCATCGACCTGCACTGGCCCAGGGCGCTGGTCGACTGGAACGAGGGGCGGCTGTTGGCGCTGCTGCCGACCCCACCGGAGGTCGCAGGCGACGAATCCGGCGTGGACGAGCGGGCCCACAGCCTCGCGCGGCGCCTGCTGGCCGCGACCAAGGAGACCGTCCCGGGCCTGGCGGTGACGCTGGCACTGTCACGCCACACCGCCGAGCCCGAGAAGCTGGGCGCCGCATTGGACGAGGCCGAGCTGGCCCTGTCGATCGGCGAACGCCTGGGCCGCCACGGCGACGTCGTCACGTTCGAGGAGACCGGCACCTACAAGCTCCTGTTCCAGATCTTCGCCGACCGGCCCGAGGAGCTCACGTCGTTCTACGAGCAGACCCTCGCCACGCTCGTCAAGTACGACGAGCAGTACCAGACCGAACTCGTCGCAACGTTGGCGACCTACCTGGAGTTGGATGGCAACCTGGCCGCGACGGCCGGAATCCTCTACACCCACCGCCACACCGTCCGCTACCGCCTCGACCGCATCGCCGAGCTCTGCGGGCTGGACGTGGGCAAGAGCGACGACCGCGAGAAGCTCTCGCTCGGACTCAAGGCCATGCGCCTCCTGGGCCGCCCGGTGCGAACGGGCCCCGCGGAGAAACCCCCCGGGAGGGGCCGGGGGTAGGCACGGCCGGCGCGCGTGCAGGACGCGAGAACCGGACGGGCGGAGACGCTGACTACGGGATCAATCGAACGTCTGCGCCGAGAACCCCGTACGTGCGCAGGGCTCTTCGATCACGCGTCAAGAGCGGCATCGAGTGCGCGAGCGCGGTTGCCCCGACGAGTGCGTCGTACACCGCGCCGCCGGCGATACCGAGTTCGGCGATGCGGCCGGCGAGTTGTCGCATCGCGTCTTCGGGGAGCCAGCACGTCTCGGGAAAGCTGCGCCGGAGCGCTTCGGACACCGCGCCGGCGGCGCGTCGTTGTGGCGGGGGAAGTCGCGTCAGCACCGAGTACGACTCGAACCAGGCGTGGCCGGCCAAGCCCGCCCGCACGTTCACCAGCTCTGCGAGTGTCGTCGCGTGGGCCTCGTGATCCGCCAGCATCGCGGCGACCGCAACGCTCGTATCCACGAGGACACGTTCAGGCTTGGTCGGCAAGCCTCAGCTCCCTGACCTGCTCGTCGGTCAGGACGTTGCCGGTGGCGGGAATCACCATGAACCCGTGTTCGTCGATGAACTGGCCGGAGGCGAAGGGTTCGATGCGAATGCCCGCGCCGTCCACGCTGAGTTCGGCCTCGATTCCCGGTGTCAACCCGATCTCATCCCGAATGCGCTTCGGAATCACGACACGCCCGGCCGAATCAATTGCGACTTTCATGCCTCAACCGTACCATTGCAGCCCCAGAGAGATGGCACAGGCATGGGGCATCGACCCCAGCGGGAGGCTCTCCCAACAGGCTGCTCGAGAGTGCGGCGTTCGGGCTCACGGTCGTACACCGCGGGCTCGCGGACAGGTGGTGTGACAACATCTCGCCCATGCGCCAGACCATCGGATTCCACGCCACGACGTTCGACTGCCAACCGGTCGAGTACGAGATTCCCGAAGGGGAAGAGGGACCCGAGCCGGGCACCGAGCCCGCGGCGATGCTGCGGTTCGTGGGTGGTGAGAACATCATCCTCAACATCCCGATCAGCGTTACCGACGCCGAGGGGATGATGGGGGCGTTCACCCAGGCTGAGCCGATGCGTCAGTCATTGCCGCCCGAGGCCATCAACTGGCAACCCGACAACGTCGGCCTGCCCGAGGGCATGTTCTGGGAGTTGTCACCTCACCTGGTGGGGATGTCGGTGACCCCGCCGCAGCAGCTCGATCACGGGCTCGTCCCGCACTGGACGATCGCGTTCCAGGACGAGGACGAGAGCCAGGTCCAGGTCGCTGCCAGCGATGCGATGTGCGTGCAGATCATCCGCGCGCTCGCCCAGGTCTCGCACGGCGAATTCGGCCCGACTCAGGCCTCGAGCGGCGACGACGACGACTGAGTCGACCCGGCCGGGCTCGCGGTTCGCTACTCCCGCTGTGGCGTGTGTTCGCCCGAGGTTTCATCGTCAGCGATCGCCGCGGGGGATTCCTTGGGGCGGGACGGATGTGGCGGGAGCCGCTGAGGCCGAGATTGTGGCGTCAGCCAGAGCGGGATCAACCATCGCCCCTGTGCGAACCATCGGCGCATCGTGCGCACCGAGGGAATGATCGCCGCAGCATCTCGATAGCTCCCGCGAAGCTCGTCGATCACGATCGCAGGGGGCTCGCCCGCTGCAAACCGTTGCTCTGCCTCGCGCCGGAGCTTCGGCCAGGTGTGCGATCCGGGTTTGTCTCGTCCGTCGATCGCCAGTCGCAGGCGCTCGATGTGCGCTGTCAGGGCCGCGCGTCGCCGATGACCGAGAGCGCCCTCTGAAGTCCAGATCCCGACGAGCCGCTGTACGAACTCGCCGCCGCCGTCGCGCAGCATGAACGCGGCACTGCCATGCGACGCGCACAACCACAGGTGAACGCCGTGCGTGAGAAACCGCAGTCCACTCGGGCCGCGTCCCCGGTGCCGGCAGATCGCGCACGGCGGCCCCGCGCCCACGACCGAAACCGTTCGATTGTCCGTGACGTGCACCCCGGCTGGCGCCTCGCCCACGCGCTGCGCGTCCCGCCCCTGCCCATCGCGCGGCCGACCGGCCCCGCCACCGCGATGGCCCCGTTTGCGTCGCCGTGATCCCGGTCGCTTGCCCATGACCAAATCGTGCCGGACCAACCTGTTACAGCGCTACACGCACATGTGTCAATCGTGTCACAGGACTCACTCGTTGGATGTAACACTTGGCCGCAGGGGTCGGACCCAAATGGCTATTTCGGCCAACGGCGTTTGCGCGCCGGCAGGGCCGTTGTGGATGCGGCGGGCGGCAATGATTGGGATCGCGAGAGGAGGCGATTCGCTCGGCGGGGCCACCAACGTCAACTGCCCCTCGGCGTTCGCGTGCGAATGCGTCCATCAGGCGGTGGCGATGCGCGTGATGCGCGCGTCGCGACGCCGGCCGACCGGCCTGGGCGAGGCCAGGCCGGCGATCGTCGTGAGGCTACGCCGCTTGGGCGAGGCTGACGAGGGTGCTGGCGGCCCACTGGACGCCGGCGACGAGCTCCTCGGGACGCTCTGCGGGCAGGTCGTGCCCGGCGCCGTCGACCTGCTGAAAACGCGCACCCGGCAGCGAATGCGCCAACTCCAGTTGAGCGTTCGGCGGATAGGCCCGGTCGGCGGCACCTGCCAGCACGAGCACCGGCGGCTCGATCTGCACCAACGCACCGCGCAGGTCGGGACGCGTTCCCATGGCCTCGGCAGCAAGCGCCACGCCCTCGGCGCCGCCACGCTCACGCAGCATCCGCGCCATCCGGGCCCAACGCTCCTGCCCCTCGATGTCCTCACCCCGCGCGCCCGCGCCGCTGACGATCAACGCGTTGACAAGGCCCGGGTGGCCGAGCGCCAGGGTCAGCCCCGCGGCAGCGCCGAGGCCGACGCCGACCACGATTGCGTCGCCACCCTCGGCGACGATCAGCCGCGAGACGTCCGACGCGAAGTCGTCGATGCTCCATGGGCCGGCGGGCGTCGGCGAGTTGCCGTGTCCGCGCAGGTCGGGGGCAACCACACGAAAACGTTTGGTGAGCGGCTTGAGCGCCCGCAACATCACGTCACCCGAGCGACCGAGGTCGTGCAGCGCGATCACCATCGGGCCGCGACCACGCTCAGTGTGGGACAGTGAGATTGCTGGAGGCAGGGAAGGCATTGATACTCCTGTTGCGAACCGGTGTGATACAGATTTACTGGTGACAACAATACGCCGACAACCGGGGGGTGGTCAAACCCGATGAGTGCATTCGTGTGGATCGGGGGCCGTCCGTCACTGGACCTGTGCAACACCGCCGCCGCCGGAGCCGAACTGCTGGGTCAGCCGGACGACGTCGTCGCCTGGCTGGTCGAGGCCGGACTCGGCACGCCGGAGCGCCCGCCCGCGGCGCGGGACCTGGAGCGTGTCAGGCATCTGCGCACCGACCTACGCACCGCGTTCTTGGCGCGTGACGCCGAGGCGATCGCAGACATCGTTGCGGACTGGCTTCGCGAGACCCCAGGGCGCCTGGCGGTCGATCGCACCAGCCTGCGGCCGAGCTTCTGCCCCGAGGTCTCGACGTGTCGCTGCCTGCTCGTCCCGGCGCTCTTGGACGCGCTGGACCTGGCTCGGGACGGCATCGCCCGCGTCCGGGAGTGCGCCGCGCCCGACTGCACGTACATCTACGCCGACACGAGCCGCAACGGCAGCCGACGTTGGTGCGCGATGGAACGCTGCGGGTCGCGCGCCAAAGCCCACGCCTACTACACCCGCCATCGCACACCGCCTCCGCCGTTGCCCCCGTCCTGACGGGGACCCCGTGGTGATGGCGGCGTATGGGTCGCCCTCAGGCGTGACGGCCGAACACGGCCAACAGACCCGCTGCGCCGATGTACAAGCCGCCGAACGTACGGCCGATCCAGTCGTTTTTGCGGGGTGAGCGCAGGAGTCGAAGGACGCGTGAGGCAAAGAACGCGTAGCCGTTCATCACCACCACGTCGGTCAACAAGAGCGTCGCCCCGCACAGCGCGTATTGCGGCAGCTGCGCACGGTCGGGGTCGATGAACTGCGGCAGGACCGCCAGCATGAACACGATGCCCTTGGGGTTGGAGGCGTTGACGAGGAAGCCCTGCAGAATCAGGCCCCGCGGGGTCCCATCGCCACGCCCGGCGGTCCCGGTGATCTTCTGCGCGGCGCCGTGATCGCGCATTTGGCGGATGCCCAGGTAGACCAGGTACGCGACGCCCAGCCACTTCAACACGGCAAAGGCCGTCGCCGACGCCACGACCAGCGCACCAAGGCCGCTCGCAACCGCCAGCAGGACAAACAGCAGGCCCAGCTCGAGCCCGATCAGGTTGAACACGGTCCGGCGGACGCCAAACCGCACGGCGCTCGCCATTGTCGAAACCGCTCCAGGACCCGGCGCAAGGCTGATGAGCCACGCGGCGACGAAGAACGTGAGCCAGGTGTGGAGCGTCACGTCGGAAGCATGCGGGCGAGGATCTCGGCGAACTCGACGGGGCGCTCCAACGCGGACAGGTGCCCGGCACCGGGGATCATCTCGAGCGTCGCACTCGGTATACCGTGCGCGAGCGCGGCCACCGCGGCGCGTGGGGTCACCGCATCGTCCTCGCCGCCGATCACCACGGTCCGCACACCGATTCCCGCCAGATCGCCGGTGCGGTCCGGCCGGTCGCGCAGGGCCTCCAGGGCCGCGCGCACGGCGTAGTCGTCTTGCCCCTCGGCGATGGCGTGCGCACGTTCCCACACCTCTGTGCCGGCACTGGGCGACAACACCCGCGGCAACAGGTCGGCCAGGTAGGTGTCCAGCCCGTCGATGCGGACGGTGTCGATCGCCTGTTCGCGCGCCCGCCGGGCATCGGCATCGTCGGCCTCGGCACGCGTGTTGGCAAGGACCAGCGCGGCCACGGCCGCGGGGTGTTCGACGGCGAGCGCGAGCGCCACGTATCCGCCCAGCGACAGCCCCACGACGATCGCCGGACCGGCGTCCTCGGTCCCGATCAGCTCCGCGACGGCCGTCGCGAACCCTGCGATCGTCGGGGCCGATTGCGCCGCGGCAGCGCCGAATCCGGGGAACTCCGGCGTCAGCAACGTGACGTCGGCGTCCAGCTCGCGCCACATCGGACCCCAGAAGCTCGCATCCAGGGGAAACGGGTGCAACAACACCACAAGTGGTCGTTTGGTCGCCACGTGGCAAGCTTACGTACATGGCGACGACTGCTCCTCTCACCCGCGAGCACCTGCGTGACGCTGTGGGATTCGGCGGGATCGTTCCGACGGGCGCCGTGGCGCGCGGTGGTGACACGCTCGTCGCGGCGCTCGGCGTGGAGCACCATGCCGACGGCGCCGTCGTGCAACTGCTTGCCCTGAGCGACGCGCCTGGCTTGCTCGAGTGGAACCCGTCCATGGGCCTTGTGATCCGCGACGATCGCGGCGACCGGTACGAGGCCCATGTCTTGACCTTGGCATCGAGTCTGGGTCAGCTGTGCGCCACGCTGTGGATCGAGCCGGCCCTGCCGCCCGAATCCCGCAGCCTCGAGCTGGTCGTCGAGGGCATGGTGCGGATCAACCCCACGCGTGGCGGTGGTCGGGGCGTGGCCCGTCCGCTCGCCGGGGGGCCGTGGAGCCTGGTCCTCGATCTGCTTCCTGAGCGCACCGTGGCGGACGTGCCGCCCCAGCCGGTCGACGGTCCGGTGCACGGGCAGGCGGACTCGGTACCCGTCCGTGCGCACAGCGTGTTCATCGATGTCGTTCCCGTTGGGCAGGCTCGGCTGAGATCGGGGCTCGCCGTGTGTGTCCTGGCGGTGGAGCGCTACTGGGATCGTGCCGTCGTCACCCTCGTGGCGTTGGGACCCGTCGGCGGTGATGCCAACGTGCCGGCGATCGGCCGCGCCCGCATCGAGGTGTGGGATGACCGTGGCCACCGGTATCGCGTCACCCCGGTGCAGGGCGCATCGCGTGGGGTGTGGAGTGAGGTCGCGGCCGAGATCGTCCCTGCCATCGCACCCGATGCCGGCGTGCTGGCGTTGCGCGTGTCCGACCTGCCGTTGGGTGCGGACTCCGGGCGGCGCAACGACGTTCCCGGTCCGTTCACGTTCGGCATCAGGCTTGCCGCCGGGTGAGCGACCGGTGGCCGCCCGGTGCGGTATGGGTGGTGCTCCCCACGTATCAAGAGGCCCAGAACATCACCGCGATCTTGGACGCGCTGCTGGTCGTATTCGACGACACGGCGTTGGACGGCAGGGTCCTGGTGGTCGACGACGGATCCCCTGACGGCACCGCCGAGCTGGCCGATCAGGTCGGTGCCCGCGACCCGCGGGTATCGGTGCTGCGACGCGCGACCAAGGACGGGATCGGTCCCGCGTATCGGGCCGGGTTTCGCCACGCGCTGGACGCCGGCGCGCAGCTCATCCTCGAGATGGACGCCGACTTCTCACACAACCCAACGGATGTCCCTCGCCTGATCGCCGCCGCGCGTTATGCGGACCTGGTGTTGGGATCGCGCTACACCACGGGCGGAGGAGTGGCGCGGTGGGGTGTCGCGCGGCGTGCGATCAGCCGCAGCGGGTGTTGGTACGCGCGACGGATGTTGGGCGTGGAGGTCCGCGACCTGACCGGTGGGTTCAAGTGCTTCCGGCGGGTCGTGCTGGAGACCCTGCCGCTCGATCAGGTCACCGCGGCCGGCTACGTCTTCCAGATCGAGGTCACCTACCGGGCATTGGTCGCCGGGTTTCGCGTCGCGGAGGTGCCGATCACGTTCACCGACCGGGTGCTCGGCGAGTCGAAGATGAAGGGCTCGATCGTGCTCGAGGCCGCCACCCGCGTCCCCCGACTCCGTCGATTGGGCCGACCCCCGCGCTGAGCCCGCGGGGAGATCGGTGACCGGTGGACCCATCCGTGCGCTTGCGCTTAAATAGCCAGTTGGCCTCGTCCGCTGCGGCCAATTGCAACATGTACGAGTGAGTTTTGTGATGTTTTGACACACATCGTCGTTGCCCGATCCGGTCCGGGTGGGGCGATCGGGGCACGCGGCGCGTGCCGGATCTGGGTGCGCGGGCTACCAGCCGGGTTGACACCTCGCGGCGCGCGTGGTGTCGCGATGCGGGTCCAGCTTGGTCCAGCGGCGAATGGCGTCGCTGCGGTGCGCTGCGTCGGCCACTGCGGCCAGGCACTCCCAGGCGAACGGATTGTCCGGTTGGCGATCCACCGCGCGGCGGGCAGCCGAGGTCGCCCCGGCCCGGTCGTGCAGCGTCGTGAGCGCGCGCGCCTCGACCAGCAGTGGCCCGATCGACAATCGCGCGGTCCCAGCCGCGGTGTGTGCCAGCGCTGCGCCACGCCCCGGATCGGTGAACGCGGCGAAGTACGCGTTGGTCGACGTACGCTCGGCGTGCCACAGCACGAGTGCGCTGACACACGCGCCGACCGCAACGACCGCGGTCACTCCGACACGCGCCAGTTGCACCGGACCGTGTCTGACACCGGCGTGTGCGTCCGTGGCCTCGAGCGGCGCGAGTTGCACCGGACTGTGTCTGACACCGGCGTGTGCGCCCATCGCGACGACGACGCCGGCCGCGGCCATCGCCGGGATCGTTGCCGCGGGCGAGGTCCACGGAATGTCGAGCTGCGCCTGGACCAGGAACGCCGCGACGATCGCGAGGGCCGGTCCCGCTGCGTGCCCCACCCGCCGCGCGCCCCACACCACCGCCGCCAGTGCGACCAGGCCGAGCAGCAGCCCCACGACGCCGAGCTCGCTCAGGAGTTCCAATCCCAATTGGTGCGGTTGGCGGACCAGCAGGTTCTGGTCGGCGACGGTGCGCTCGGCGATGTGCGTCAGCGGAAAGCCACCCGCCCCGTCGCCGACGATCGGTGCGTCCAGAAACCCACGCCAGGCCTGACCCCACCACGATGTCCGGTTGTTGCTGCTCAGGCTGATGGCCCGCCCGGCACCGGCCTCGGCATTGCGGCCGACGACTGCGGCGAGGGCGACCCCACCGACGATGGCGACGCCCGTCAGGGCCGGCACGATCCGTCCGGCGGCCGGACGCTCGAGCCACCGCGCCACGCGGCGGGCTGCGGGCGCGAGGGGATCGTGCATCGTGCCTGCGATGGCGGCGCCGACGACGATCAACGCCCCCAACATGAGCCCGGCGCTGCGGCGTCCCGCCGGATCATCCAGGACCGGCTCGGTGGTCAACGGCCCGGCGGTGAGTGCATACAGCGCCGCAGGCACCGCGCCGAACCCCGCTGCCCCGAGCGCGCCGAGCATGGCCGGCCGGTCGGCCTGAAGCCACAGCGCCAGCGCGACGCTGGTGGCGAGCGCCAGGATGCCGCTGCGCGATCCGCTCATCGCGACGACCAGCAGGCCCAGCATCAGGATGATCGCCCCGGTCGGGCGCCACCGCTGCTGCGCGGCCAGGCACAGCGCACCGGGAACGACGAACACCGCGACGAGCGCGAGCGTATTGGCATGACCGATCGGCGCAGTCAGGCGCGGGGTGTCTCGGATCGGTGCCAAGAGCTCCGGCAACACCCGGCTGCCGAGCGCCCAGGCCAACACCGGCACGGCCGCCACCGCGACGCCGATCGCGAACCGCCGCGCCGGGTCGGCGGCAACCAGCGCCAGCCCCACGGCGAGCACCAGCGCCGCCAACCCGATCGCCACGCGGTTGGTGGCAAGCCACGCGAGATCCGGCGCCGGCGCCCACGTCATCGACAGCGCCGACCACGCGACGAGCGCACTCATCGCCCCGACGGCGAGCCGCGCCGGTCCACCCCAAGCGCACCGGCGACTCCCCGCCACGGCCGCGACCGTCAGCGCCGAGGCCCCCGCCAGCCCCCACGCCAGCCCCGTGGCCCCGGCACCGACCGGCAGCCGCCCCAGGTCGACGGCGCCATGCGTCATACTCAGCACCGCCCAACCGGCAAACGCCAGGACGGACAACCACAGGACAACCCTGGTGTCTTGAGCGCCCAACCTCGTACCGATACGATCCGCGCCGCGTCCGCGTGTGCGGCTCGCCTCATCACTCACTCGGTGGTCCCCCTGCCCCGTCGCCTCGCCGCACTCCTCATCGCGCTCATCGCGACCGTGTCCGTCACCGGCACGGCGCTCGGGAGCGTGTCGGACGTTATCAACGACTACTCCAGGGACGGGACGATCGACGTCTGCCACAGCACGGCCGACTACGCGTCTGCGCGCACCAAGGAGGTCGAGAGCCAGTACGGCTCCTTTCAGGATGCGCTCGACACCGCGCTCGCGACCCCGGCCCTGGTCGGCACCGACGCCAAGCCCTGTCCGGCGATCACGCCACCGAGCAATGGATCCGGCATCGGTGGGGTCGCGCTGATCGCCATCCCGATCGGGTTGGTCATCGTGGCGCTCGTGATGGTGTTGGGCGGGCGCAGGCGGCGCAACGCCCAAGGCGAGGGTCCGGACACCGAGGTCGACGGCTCGGTTTCGACCGAGGACCACGGTCCGGATGCGCCCGCGTGATCTTGCGTCGTTTCATGAAGGACGTGGTGCTCCCGGTTGCGGTGGCGATCGCCCTGGCGTTTTTGATCCAGGCATCGTTGGCCAAGCCCTACGAGATCCCGACGGGATCGATGATCCCGACGATCCAGGAACGCGACCGTGTGATCGCCAACCGGGTCATCTACAAGTTCCGCGACATCTCACGACGCGACATCATCGTGTTCCACCCGACCCTCGCAGCGCGGACCACGTGCTCGGGCCCTGAGGGTGCAATCGACACGACGCCCTTCGTCAAGCGCGTGATCGGGTTGCCGGGCGATCACCTGGTGATCGAGGAGGGCAAACGGGAGGTCCTCGTCAACGGCAGCCCTTTGGATGTGCCGGCAGCCGCGCCGAATCCCCCCCAGGGTCCGGGCAATGATCTGCGCAGCAAGACGTTCGACGTCCCGCTGGGCAAGCTGTTCGTGATGGGCGACAACCGCGGCAACTCGTGCGATTCGCATCAGTGGAGCGACCCGTTCGTGCCGATCAGCGCCGTGATCGGCCAGGCGGAGGTCACCTACTGGCCGCTGCGCCACCTCACGTTCTTGAGGTGATTTCTCGGTCACCCTCCGGAGTCTGCAAAAGCCTCTCAGCAGGTGCCTGACGCCGCTGTTCGCCGCGGCGCGTAAATCGCGCGGGGAGCGGCAGGAACCGTTTCGTCAAGGCCTTGCAACCGGCGTCACAACGAGGGAGGATGCCATCCCTACGCACTGAATGTAGCGTGTAGCTCCTTCGTCCGACCCCAGGGGTAGCGTTCCGCGACCATGATCTGTCCGTTCTGTGAACACCCAGACCACCGTGTGGTGGAGTCCCGCGTCGCCGACGCCAAGGACGCGATCCGCCGTCGGCGTGAATGCGGTGAGTGCGGACGCAGGTTCACGACGTACGAGCACATCGAAGAGACGCCGATCATCGTCATCAAGTCGTCGGGAGAGCGCGAGCCGTTCGACCGGCAAAAGCTGCTCTCCGGGCTGCAGCGCGCGTGCCACAAACGGCAGGTCTCGACGCAGCTGCTCGAGATGGCCGTGCGCGACATCGAATCCGAGCTTCGCAACCGGTTGCGCCAGGAGGCGTCAAGCCAGCTGATCGGCGAGCTCACCCTGCGCCGACTCAAGGAGATCGACCAGGTCGCGTACGTGCGGTTCGCCTCGGTGTACCGCGCGTTCTCGGACGTCGAGGAGTTCGAAGAGGAGCTCGCCCGGCTCGAGCGGGAGCCCCCGCTGCCACGCGGGCAGGCCTCGCTCGACGAACACATGTTCGATACAATGATCAGCCCAATCACCACGACCCAGGGTCGCCGCGGCCGTCTTCGGGCGCTCTCAGGCGGACTCGCCACACCAATCACCGCATCACCCGATCAGGAGGGTACTGACTGATGGCCACCCAACTCGCCGCCTCGCAGGCTTCCGGCGACGCCCGTGCACGCCTTGCGCTGCACCGGCACTTCACCACCGCCGGCGTGCATCCGTACGACGAGGTCGAGTGGGAACACCGTTCCGCGGGTATCCAGTCCGAGGGCGGTCAGGCCGTGTTCGAGCAGGACGACATCGAGGTCCCCAAGGACTGGTCGCAGCTCGCGACCAACGTCGTGGCCTCCAAGTACTTCCGCGGGCAGCTCGGCTCGCCGCGGCGTGAGTCGAGCATCCGGCAGCTCATCAACCGGATCGTGCTGACACTGCGCAAGTGGGGTGACGAGGAGGGGTACTTCGCCGACGTCGTCGAGGCCGACACGTTCGAGGCCGAGCTGACCCACCTGCTCGTCGAGCAGAAGATGGCGTTCAACTCGCCCGTGTGGTTCAACATGGGCACCCGCGAGAACCCGCAGAGCTCTGCCTGTTTCATCCTGTCGGTCGACGACACGATGGACTCGATCCTGAGCTGGATCAGCAAGGAAGGCGTCATCTTCAAGGGCGGCTCGGGTTCGGGCATCAACCTGTCCAAGATCCGCTCGTCGCGTGAGTACCTGTCCGGCGGCGGCACCGCGTCGGGTCCGGTCAGCTTCATGCGCGGCGCCGACTCGTGCGCCGGGGCGATCAAGTCCGGCGGCACCACCCGTCGCGCGGCCAAGATGGTCATCCTCAACTGCGACCACCCCGACATCACGGACTTCGTCGACTGCAAGGCGACCGAGGAGAAGAAGGCCTGGGCGCTCGGCGAGATGGGCTACGACATGGGGATCAACGGCGAGGTCTGGAACTCGATTCAGTTCCAGAACGCCAACAACTCCGTGCGGGTCACCGATGAGTTCATGCTCGCGGTCGACGCCGGCAAGGAGTGGCACACCAAGTCGGTCACCACCGGCGAGGTCATGGACACGTTCCCCGCGCGCGACCTGATGCGCAAGATCTCGGAGGCCGCGTGGATCTGTGGCGATCCGGGCATGCAGTTCGACTCCACGATCAACCAGTGGCACACGTGCCCCAACAGCGGCCGCATCAACGGCTCCAACCCCTGCAGTGAGTACATGCACCTGGACGACTCGGCCTGCAACCTGGCGTCGCTCAACCTGATGAAGTTCGTGGACGACGAGGACGGGTTCCTGGTCGAGGACTTCCAGCAGGCGGTCGACGTCACGATCACGGCGATGGACATCATCGTGACGCGGTCCGGGTACCCCACCGAGGCGATCGGCGCCAACGCACGCGCGTTCCGTCAGCTCGGACTCGGCTACGCCAACCTGGGCGCGCTGCTGATGTCCAACGGCATGCCGTACGACTCGGATTCCGGCCGTGCCTACGCCGGTGCGGTCACGTCGCTCATGACCGGTCGCGCCTACGAGATGTCGACGCGGCTGTCCGAGCGCATGGGTCCGTTCGACGGGTACTCCGTCAACGCGGCGCCGATGCAGGGCGTCATGCGGATGCACCTCAAGGCCGTCGAGGACATCAACGAGCACCTGGTCCCCGACGGTGGCCTGCTGGGCGCCGCGCGCGACGCCTGGCGCAACGTGGTGCAGCGCGGCCCCGTGCACGGCCTGCGCAACTCCCAGGCCAGCGTGCTGGCGCCGACCGGCACGATCGGCTTCATGATGGACTGCGACACCACCGGCGTCGAGCCCGACATCGCGCTGGTCAAGTACAAGAAGCTCGTCGGCGGCGGCGTCATCAAGCTCGTCAACAACACGGTGCCGCGTGCCCTTCGCAAGCTGGGGTACTCGGACGCCGAGGTCGAGGCGATCATCCGGTATGTCGACGACAACGAGACGATCGAGGGCGCCCCGGCGCTGCGCGACGAGCACCTGTCGGTGTTCGACTGCGCGTTCACCCCGCTCAAGGGCACGCGCTCGATCACCGCGAGCGGGCACATCAAGATGATGGGTGCGGTGCAGCCGTTCATCTCGGGTGCCATCTCCAAGACCGTCAACATGCCGACCGAGGCGTCGCCCGAGGAGATCGCCGGCGCCTACCAGTTGGCGTGGAAGGAAGGCGTCAAAGCCCTCGCGATCTACCGCGACGGTTCCAAGCGCACGCAGCCACTGTCGACCGGCAAGGCACTCCCCGAACCCACGCAGGCCGCGCGTCCGGTGCGCCGGCGTATGCCCGACGAGCGCGAGGCCATCACCCACCACTTCTCGATCGCCGACCACGACGGGTACGTCACGGTCGGAAAGTACGAGGACGGCAGCCCCGGCGAGGTCTTCATGAAGATGGCCAAGCAGGGCTCGACGGTCTCCGGCCTGATGGACTCGCTCGCCATCTGCATGTCGCTCGCGCTGCAGCACGGCGTGCCGCTGCAGGTGATGGTCGACAAGCTCAGCCACATGCGGTTTGAGCCGTCCGGCTTCACCGGCAACCCCGAGATCCCGATGGCCAAGTCGATCGTCGACTACCTGGTGCGGTGGCTCGCGGCCAAGTTCCTGTCCGAGGACGAGCAACGCCAGGTCGGCATCATCACCGATCAGCTCCGCTCCGAGGCCAAGGCCCTGATCGACGCCGACGACGAGGCGCGGAACGGTCAGGCGGATGGTGCGACGGGGCCGACGGGCAACGTCATCGAGCTGCCGACGGCACAGCCGTTGCAGGGCTCGGGCAGCACGCGGGGCCAGACCGAACTGCCGCTGTCGCCCGCGCAGGGTGGCGCGTACACGTTCCGCATGCAGACCGACGGCGCCATCTGCGCCAGCTGCGGCTGGACGATGATCCGCTCGGGCAGCTGCTACAAGTGCGAGAACTGCGGCTCGACCTCGGGCTGTTCGTAGGGCGGCCCATGGCCCCGCCTCCGGGCGGGGCCAAACGTCGGCGGCGGCTGGATGTCCCGTCTCGATCGGCGCGGGGCGCCGGCCGACGTAGACTCGGGGTTGTGGCAGCCCCGCGCCCAGGTCGCCCATTCGGCGGCCTCCTCGAGCCACATGCCGCCTCGATCGGCGGCAGGCTCAACTGGTTGCGCGCGGGGGTGCTGGGCGCCAACGACGGCATCGTGTCGACGGCGAGCCTGGTCGTCGGCGTCGCCGGGGCGACGAGCGATCGGGGTGCGCTGGTCACCGCGGGCATCGCGGGTCTGTTCGCCGGGGCGCTGTCGATGGCGGTCGGCGAGTACGTGTCGGTCAGCACCCAGCGCGACACCGAGCGCGCGCTGGTGGCGAAGGAGCGGCGAGAGCTCGCGGACGATCCCGCAGGCGAGTTGCGCGAGCTGGCGGAGATCTACCGGCACAAGGGTCTGTCCCCGGCCGTGGCCGCGCAGGTTGCCGGTGAGCTGACCGCGCATGACGCGTTGGCCGCGCACGCAGAGGTCGAGCTCCGCCTCGATCCCGATGATTTGACGAGCCCGTGGCAGGCCGGCGGGGCGTCGTTCGGAGCGTTTACGGTTGGCGCACTCCTACCGCTCCTGGCGATCGTCCTGGCGCCGTCCGGTGCGCGGGTGGCGATCACGTTCGCCGCGGTCCTGGTGGGCCTTGCCGTGACCGGCGCGCTGAGTGCCCAGCTGGGCGGTGCACGCCGCCGCCCCGCGATCGTCCGCGTCATGCTCGGCGGTGCGTTGGCGATGGCGATCACCTACGGCATCGGCCTGCTCGTCGGCTCCACCGGCCTGACGTAACTCGTGGTGTGCCAAATGGCCGTGCCCGGGATCGCCAATTGGCGGCGCCCGCGAGTGCCGCTTGGCGGGGCGAGGAATGCCGGTCGGTCGCGGTGGGAGGACGAATGTCGGATTGCCGCGCGCCATTCGCCATTTGGCACACCGTGCATATGGCAATTGACCGTGACGCGCTGTCCAGGGTCCGGGCGCGTCTCAGGTGGTCGTGTGAGTTAAGTCGCGCGGCGCATCCGCCGATCACAAGAGCAATGTTCTCGCCAGAACGCATACTCGACCGTGGCCGCTTGTTGATCGGGTTGTTGGTCGTCGCGCCGCTCGGAGTCCTTGCACCGGCCATCGGTCGACCCGCGCCGTCCGCCCCGGCATGGTCGCTCACCGCGACGACGCCCAACCCGATCGTGCAGGACGCGGCTCCGACCGCCAGGGACGTGCTCGCCAGGTTGACCAACGATCCCATTGCGACCCCGGCCGCCGGGCAAAACTCACCGTCAAGTACAGCCTCAGGTGCCGCCTCACCGGTGGCTCCGGCGGCGACGAGTGAAGTCGGCAGCGAGAGCGCCGACCAGTCGCAGCAGTCGGTGCAGATCCCCGGGACGGCACCCAACGCGGGGTTGGCCGCGCAACGCCCGCAGTCCCTGGGGCAGAATGCCCCTGCGACACCGGCGCCGACCGCGCTGCCGGGGGCGTCTCAAGGGTCGCCGCCGGTCGCGACGCCGTCGGTTGCCGCGTATCCCATGCCGCAAGGCGCCACGCACATCTTCCCGGTGGTCGGGGGCGCGACGTTCACGGACGACTGGGGTGGATCCCGCGCGGGGGGCAAGACCCACCAGGGCATCGACCTGTTCACGGTGACCGGCACACCCGTTGTCGCGGTCAGCGACGGCACATTGTTCCGTGTCGGCTCGAACCTGGTCGGCGGCTGGCGCTTGTGGCTTCGTGACCGCTGGGGGAATACGTTCTACTACGCGCATCTCTCGGCCTTCGCGCCGGCCGCCCGAGAAGGCGCCAACGTCCGCGCCGGCACGGTCATCGGGTTCGTCGGCAACACCGGCGATGCCAAGACGTCACCGCCGCACGTGCACTTTGAGGTTCACCCGAACGGCGGACGATCGGTCCCGCCGTTCCCACTCGTCTCCGCCTGGCCGCGCGTGTAGCCGTCAGGGATACGCTCGTCCTCAGCGGACGCCGGTGGGCGCGCGTCGTCGGCTGGGCGCGTCTTCGGTGGCGCGCCGGTTCGGATGACGGCCGCATGTCTTCGTACATCGTCTGGCGTCTGCAGCACGCGACCTGCGCGACGAACAGTCGGTATCCTGCGCATGAATTTCTGCGAGCTTTTTGTTGGCGTGAGCGTGACGCCGGGAGGCCCGGGTGCTTGGGGATCATGGCCGGCGAACGCTCTCAGCAGGGCGAACCTAGACGTCCGTATAGGGCCGGCGGGCGAACTTCCCCCCAGTCGATGGCCCAAAGACTGGTCTTTCGCCCGTGTAAGAAGGGCGGGGCAGCCAGCACAATTGAACGCGTGGCACGGACTGCTCAAATCATGACCCGCTCCTCGGACCCCCGCCGAAAGGGCATGCGCAACCGCCTGACGGCGGCGGCGCTGACGCTTGTCGCCGCGCTGGTCATGGTGAGCCCGGCCGCCGCGATCGATCCCGTGCTCGTCGATGCGACGCCCGGCGTCACGGCGCCGATGGGCATCTTCCGCGATACGCATGACGCGCTCTGGGTTGCCGACTCACACGCGGGCATCTGCCGGATCGCCGGTGGCGCCATGGTCGCAGACGATCCCAACGCGGGACCCGTCTTCTGCGACCCGACTGGCCTGCTGACGACGCGCATCGGACCGGTCGCCCCCGGGCAATCGGCCTACGACGCGAGCACGGGCACCATCTACGTCGGTGACCTGGGCTCGGGCAGCGGTGGGGTGTGGCGCCTCCATCTGAACCCCAACGGCGCGCGGGGACCATCCGTGATCGACTCGGCTGTCAAGATCTACGACGTCTCGCTCGTCAATCGCGTGTTCGGCATGTCGTATGACGCAGGCCTGGACGTCCTCGACTTCAGCACGAAGAACTCGCCGAACATCCTGCGCATTACGAACCCCGGCCTCTGCGTGGTCCCGTGCGTCCCTGGCAACGCCGGGTCAGCCGAGGCCAACGCGACAACGTCCCTCGCCCACGACAAGGCGGGCAACATCTACATCGCCGATCTCTCGGGTGTGACCAGGATCGTCAAGGGCAGCAGCGATAGTCAGGCCCGCCCGGTGGCCGGTCTCAACCTCGGTTTCTACACAGCGGTCGCCTACGACCCGGACAACGACCGAATCTACGCCGGCACGACCAACGCCGCGGGCGTCGACTGGATCGACGTGCTCGACCACGCGTCCAACTTCGCGCTCAACAAGACCGGGACCTACTCGATCGGCTTCGACGGCATCACCGCGATCGCCCCCGACCCGAACTCCTCGGGACACGCGGGTCGCTTGGACGTCATCGACGACCCCGGAATCAAGCAGGTCGGCCAGAACCTGCGCGGCACTGGCCGCCACTTCACGGTCGACTTCGAGCAGTTCGTCCCGCCGCCCACGATCGTCGATGGCCCGCCACCGATCGCCAACGTCCGCGTCGCAAGCTTTTTCTTCGCCAACCTCTCGCCGACAACGTTCTTCTGCTCACTCGACTTTGCCCCCGCAACGTCCTGTGGCACGGGAACCCAGGGTTCGATCGCCTACCCCGGGCTCGCGAGCGGCGCGCATTCGTTCGTGCTGTACGGCAACAACCCGTTGACCGGGCCACGCACCATCCGCCGGTTCGCCATCGACACGCGGGCACCCGTCGCGTCCATCGACACCACCACGATCGCCGGTGGGTCGGCGGAGTTCGGCCTCTCGGCGGACGACATCAACGTGGACTTCACCTGTGGCATCGATGGTGGCATCCCAACGTCGTGTGACACACCGGTTCGGTACGCCGGTTTGGCCAACGGCCCGCACACGTTCACGGTCCACGCAACGGACTTCGTCGGCAACGTCGGACCCACGGTCAGCAAGTCGTTCCAGATTGGCCCGCCCGCCACGCCCATCTGGAAGGCGGGCAAGGTCAAGGCGACCCTCCGTGGCAAGGCATTGCGCGTCATTTTCAATGCTCCGCCCGGCGCGACGTTCGCCCGGTTCACACTCAGCAAGACCTCGGGCATCAAGATCCGCACCAAGACGGTCCTCATCAAGGGCGGCAAGACGAACACGATCACGATCACGCTGACGCGGGCCGAGGCGCAGCGTCTGCAACGCCAGACCGTGACCCTCAAGATCACCGCGGGTGCCACGAAGACCTCGTTGACCACCAAAGCCGGCCAAGGCAAGTTGACGATCGCGGTCCGGCTGACGCGCGCGAAGGGTCGCTGACATGGCGACCAGCCCCGTGCCCGCAACGCCGCCCATCCGCTCCCGTGGTGACAACCGCGCCCTGCTCATCATCCTCGCCGTTGGGGTGCAGATCGCAGTGCTCGGGGCCTACATCGGCAGCCGGGCGCTCCGAAGCGACGACTCCGGGCACGCGCACAGCGCGGCGGCCCAGACCGGTGCGACGCCTCAATACGGCATCGCGTCGGATGTGCGCACAAGCTTCGGGTCAATCGTCGTCGGCAGCGCGCAGAGCCTGAAGGGGCTCGGCAGCAAGCCACTTGGCGGGGTCAACCACGGAATCGCCGGGTACGTCGGACCGACCGAGGCCCAGGTGCAGGTCACCGTCGACATCACCAATCGGACGCGGAACCCGATCCCGTATTCGCCGAGCCAGTTCACCCTCATCTCCGGCAAGGCCGCGCCGATCACGGCGACCCGTTCCAGCATCAAGCCCGCCACGCTCCTGCCGGACGCGGCGGTCGAGGCGACGCTCATTTTCGTCGCACCCCGCAAGGGCCAAAAGCTTCAACTCGCGTTCCAGGATCGCGGACGTGAGACGCCGTTCCTCGTCGACCTCGGTCGCGTGGATACGGCGCCCAAGGGCACGGACGACCACACGCACTCATAGGCAGACTGACATGACCGACCGACTCATTCACGCCCTCTCCCGCCAACCGGTCACACGTCTGGTGCGCCCGCTCGCGGCGTTCCTGCTGTCGCTCGCGATCGCGTATGGCGGCGGCCTGTGGCTGACGACGGTCCATCACGTCGAAGGCGGCGTCGAGGCGGGACAGCCCGGGTTTGTCGTCCACTGGCTACGCGACGCGACCCTCGCATTGCCGGTCGTGATGCTCGCGGTGTGGGCCGGCGTGTTGTTGACCCGTCGGGTCCTGTCACGCTCTGCGGTCGAGCCGTCGGTCGCGGTCGGAGCTTCGCTCTTGGCGATGGTCGTCGGCGGATTGAGTGCGATCACGACATCGGTGTTCGGCCCGCTGCACGCGGTGCTGTTCTCGGCCGAGCACGGCGGGCACGGGATGTCATTCGCGACGCACATGCTGCGTGACGCGCTCATGGCGTTCCCCGTCAACCTGATCCTGGCCGGTGCCGTCGCCGCGGCGCTGGCGCGCCGCCGGCCCTGGGATGCGCCACAGGTGCTTGCGTGGGGCCTGCCCGGTCGGGGTGCGCTGCGGCTTGCGCTGCAGGGTGGCGTCGCGGTCATGCTGCTGGGGCCCGTCGTCCTCTTCGCACAGGTCGGCACCGAGCGGGCGATCGCCGGCTCGGGTCCCGGAACACCCTGCCCCGGGGGCGCTCCCACCAAGGTCTTCTCGGTGCAGGCGATCAACGTGGACATCCCGCTCAACCGTTTCGGTGACCACGACAACCTGGGCAAGATGTACACGCTCACGTCGATGGTCCCGGCCGTCCGGGCGCAGGAGGCGTCGCGCCACGTCACCCCCGGGCTGCGCGATGACCCCATTCAACCGCTCGTGATCCGGGCCAACATGGGTGACTGCGTCGAGATCGCCTTCACGAACAAGGCCACCGGTGAGTTCGGCATGCACATCGACGGGCTCGCGTACGACGTGGCCTCGTCGGGTGACGCGGTCGGCAAGAACGCACCCTCGTCGCTCCCGAACAACGGCACGACCCGGCTCTACCGCTACTACGTGCCCAACGACCCGGAACTCGAGGGCGCCCACTACATCCGTCCCGGCGCGGGCAACCGCGACGCCGTCTCGCACGGCCTGTTCGGCGTGCTCACCATCGAACCCGAGGGCTCACGCTACCTCAACCCCGACACAGGTCAGGAGCTTCCCTTCGGTTGGGGCTGGGAAGCCACGATCGTCCCCGGTCACGGCAAGAAGGCGTTCCGCGAGAGCAACCTGCTGCACCACGAGATCGGCGACGAGAAGTTCATCATCCCGACCACGTCCTCGGATTCGCTGGGGACGCTCCCGGTCAAGGATCCGACGACGACCTCGTACCGGCCGGCATCGCGCGCGCTCAACTACCGCAGCGAGCCGTTCATGCACCGCCTCGGCGTTGACAGCCTCGATCGTCTCAAGGCGTACGCCTACAACTCGTACACGTTCGGCGACCCGGCGACGCCGATGACGCGCGGCTACCTGGGAGATCCCACGAAGATCCGCTTGGTGCACGCCGGCGCGGAGCTCTTCCACGTCTTCCACCTGCACGGCGGCGGCGACCGCTGGCGCGCCAACCCGCATTCCGACAAGTCGTACGACTACGGGGACACCGGCCTCAACAAAACGCCGGTCGCCCTGTCTGCCTCGCAGCGACTTGACTCGCAGTCGATCGGCCCCGGCGAGTCGTACAACCTCGAGATCGAGGGCGGCGCGGGCGGCGTTCAGCAGGCCGCGGGCGACTTCCTGTACCACTGCCACATCGCCGAGCACTACGTCTCAGGCATGTGGAGCGTGTGGCGTGCCTACGACACCAAGCAGCCCGACTTCGCGGCGCTCCCGGATCGTGCCCCGCCGCCGAATCCGGTCGACTCTGCCGGTCTCATCGGCAGGACGATGCCTGACGGGACCGTCATCACGCCGGGAAACCTCGACCAGTGGGTGCGGCCGCAGCTGCCGCCCCCCGGTGTTCCGCAGAAGATCGGCGCGGACCCCGTTTCGCTCGACGGAGCGGTGTGGAACTGGAAGAACGGCGACTCGGCTCCGGATCCGGACGCGAACAAGGACATCAACACCATCTACTTCGGTGAGCCCGAGGACGCGACGGGTGTGCTGACAGGATCGCCGTGGCAGACGAAGTTCCCGAACCTCATGACACCGGCCGACGGAGGGTTCCGCGCGTATCCGGGCCATCCCGGCCTGCTCGCCGTGGACACGCCAAATGCACTCAGCACCGACAACCGCCCCCGCATCCTGTTCAACCCGGTCAACGGCCGTCCCACCTACCCCCTGCTTCGTACGCACGTCGGTCAGCGGCCGCCGTACTCGCCCAACGGCCACACCGGCTCACCGTGGCTCGGCGAACAGCAGAACAAGCCGAAGGTCGGCGCTGTCGACCCGTGGGCGGGTCGCAACGACGGGCTCTGTCCGCAGAACTCGGATCCCAACACGCGCGACTTCAACATCGTGTCGATCCACAAGAAGCTCAAGGTCACGGCCAAGGGTGCGACCGACGACTTCGGCAAGCTCTTCGTCCTCGCCAAGAACAAGGACAAGGTTCGCAACGGCAGCATGCCCGCGGAGCCGCTTGCGATCCGGGCGAACGTCGGCGATTGCGTCAACCTGACCCTGACGTCGGAACAAGACGCGAGCGATCCCAACCAGCCGTTCCCGATGACGAACCTGCACATCCACCACGTGCAGTTCGACCCCAACGGCTCTGACGGCGCCACGGCCGGCATGGTCTACGGCCAGGCCGTCCGGCCGTACCAGATCGACGACGCGCAGCTTGCGGCGGGCGCGACCGGGAGCCAGATCCAGGTCAAACTCCCTGGCACGCTGACCAACGACCTCACCGATCTCAGTAAGTTCCGGGTCGGGGTGTGGATCGGCATCGGGCTCGGCAACGAGAACCTCGAGGTGCGCCAGATCACCGGGGTCACCGGGACCACCCTGACGCTCAACCAACCCCTGAACAACGCCCACACTGCGGACGAGTGGGTCGGCACCGAGTTCGTCAAGGAGACCTGGTTCCCGGACGTCGTCCTGGACAACATCTTCTGGCACGACCACGTGGACGGCATCCACAACTGGGGCCACGGCCTGGTCGGACAGCTCGTCATCGAGCCCAAGGGCTCCACCTACCATGACCCGGTCACCGGCGCGCCGGTCGACTCCGGCGCGCTCGTCGACATCCACGCCACCAATCCGCTCGCTCCGGGGCTCGTCAACGGCAGCTTCCGCGAGTTCGTGTTGTGGACGATCGACCAGAACCCGACGACGGACAGCACGCTCAACCTCAGGGCGGAGCCACTCTCGGACCGGCGTGCCGTGGATCCCGATCCGTCGCTGCTCTACAGCTCGTACCGTCATGGCGATCCGTACACCCCGATTCCGCGGGCGTATGCCGGCGACCCGTTCGTCATCCGCACCATCAACGTCAGTCCGGGCGTCGACACGCTCCATATCGACGGACACCGGACCTACGCGGAGAACCGCGCGACCGACTCCGCCGGCAACCCGACGGCCAGCCCGCTGTCATCGATTCTGTACGGCATCTCAGAGCGCTACACGTTGGCGTTCCAGGGCGGCGCCGGTGGTCCCAAAAAGGTCGCGGGTGACTACCTGTACACCAACGGCATCGGACGCCGCACGGAGCAGGGCGCGTGGGGCCTGATCCGAGTGCTGCCCGAGCGGAGGATCGACACGCTGCAACCGCTGCCCGGTCGCGACATCCCGGCAGGTACGACCGATCCGCCGCAGCCGACCGGTGGACGGCCCCAGCCTGCCAGCACGGCGGGCGAGCCGTGCCCGGTCGGGGCGCCGCAGAAGGTGTTCAAGATCAGCGCCGTCAACGTCCCCGGCGCGGTCATCGGTCGGACGCTCGCGTACGTCCCGACCCCTGACGCGGCAGCCGTCAAGGCCGGGCTCAAAGCACCCGAGCCGCTCGTGCTGCACGTGGCGGCGGGCAACTGTGTCAACGTCGAGTTCACCAACCAGCTCGTGGCCGGGCGCGCATCGTTCCACGTCGACAAGCTGCTGCGCGACACGCGCTCCTCGGGCATCAACATCGGGTTCAACCCCGAACAGACCGTCGCGCCCGGCGGTGCCAAGAGCTATCGCCTGTACGCCGACGACGCCAAACTCGGCAGCGCGATCATCAGTGACTACGGCGGCGACGACACCGGCGTCAAGGGCCTCTACGGTGCCTTGATCGTCTCACCCGCGGGCGCGACCTTCACCGATCCTGTCAGCGGCGCTCCGAAGGACATCGGCACACAGGTCGACGTCAATGTTCCAGGTCAATTCGGCTACCGCGACTTCTCGCTCATCTTCTCGGACAACGAGCCGACGATCGGCATCAACACGATGCCGTATCCGCCAGGCGTCCTGACTCCGACGAGCGTCAACTACGCCAACGCCAATGGCCGCGCCCTCGACGCCGCGCAGTTCAGCTCGATCAGCAACGGCGATCCACAGACGCCGATCCTGCAGGCGTATGCGGGTGACGGGATGCAGGTCCACGTCGTCGGCGCTCCCGGCTCGGAGCAGCAGCACGTGTTCAACCTGGGTGGGCACACATGGGCGTGGGACCAGCACATCGCCCGATCCGAGCAACTCGCCAACCAGGGCTTCGGTCCGCTGTCCACCCTGGACCTCAAGGTCCGCGACGGCGCCGGAAGCCCGGGCGACTACTTCTACGGAGACAGCCGGCGGCCATTCACCGACGTCGGCATGTGGGGCCTGTTGCGGGTGTCGACACCGGGCGCCGGTCCGATCCGTGCGCTGCGGTTCACGCCGTTCCCGACTGAGTCGGTGACCCCGGCCGGGCGGACGCCGATCAGCAAGCTGGTGCTCAGCGGCCGCATCTCGAAGGCGACGGTCGCAACGTCCGGCATCTCGTTCCGCCTGACCGGGCCGACCGACACCGGTGTGGTCCGCGTCAAGCTCTTCCGCCTCGGCGGCAGCAAGCAGACGATGGTCGGGACCGCGGTCATCGAGATCATCAGCCCGAAGGCCTTCAAGAAGCTCTCCAAGCAGGCGAAGGCCAAACGCAGCCGACTCGTCGTGGCCGGCAACGGTCGCATCCAGGCGGTCTGGAAGGCAACGCCCAAGTTGCTCAAGGCCATACGGGCCGGCCGGTATCGTCTTGACGTGCAGGCCGGCGCAACCCGGAAGGCGATCGATCCCACGGTGCTGCGCGCAAAGACCCGGATCACGGCGCCTCCGGTCGTCAAAGCGCTTCGCGTCGCCCGGTGATCCTCACAGCGTCACGTATGCCGGGGGTACCTAGACGTTCGTATAGGTAACCGCTCCGAATTTCCCCCCACTCGACGGCGGAAAGACTGGTCGTTGGTGCGTGTGCGAGGGGCATCACAACCAGCACAATCGGTGTAATGGCATGGATTGCTCATTACCCGGCCAGTCCGCGCCGTTCGAGGCTCCGCGGAACGCGGCGGTTGGTCGCGTTCGTCGCGGGTGCCGTCATGGTGTTCGGCGTCGCCGTCGCGCCGGCCCTCGGGATCAACGACCTCGCGGGCAACCCGGTCCCGAACACCTCGGTCGCGAGCCCCACCGCCCAGCAGGCCGGACCGACGACCGTGGGCACACTGTTCGGGACGCCGTTCTCGCAGCCACGACCTGCGCTGGTCGGCTCGCCGAACAGTCCAGAGGAGGACCTCGCACAGATTCTCACGGCCCTGGGTGCGGCGACCGACGTCACCGTCGCGAACACCCTGCGCCTGCGCGCCATCGACATCCTCGAGGGCAAACCGGTCGCCGACGCGGCATACAGCGGGATCGGGCTCCTCAACGACAACCCGATCCCCGCGAGCCACAAGGTCAAGACGGTGCCCTCCGGTGGGACCGTGACGGTCAACATCGTCCGCTTCGGCGAGCACGAGATCTCGGACACGTGGCAGTTGGACTTCGCCGACCCGACCACGCCGTTCAGCATCGACTACGAGATCACAGAGCTGGGCGGAGCGGAGGGCAGCGAATTCGCCCCGACGCCGTTGCTGATCGACGGCACCACGCCGATCGGCGGCATGCACTCGATCGTCACGGATCTCGCTCTCGACGAGACATTGCTCGGGACGAGCCAGTCCAGCAGGTTCACCGCCGCGCGCGGCCTGCTTGCGCAAGCCGAGCACACTCGTCTCGCAACACAGCGAATCATCGTCAAGATGCCGCCGCCGAAGAACCTCTCGGTCGTACTGGACCCGAACCTTCGGGTTGGGCACGAGGCCCTGTCGGCCCTCCGCCCGTTCGACGCCGCCGCGGCCGGACCGGTGATCGGGATCCAGGACCTCGCGGGGATCGCACCCGAGCGTCAACTCTGGACGGCGCTGCAACCTGTGTTGGGCGTCGCTGACGTCCCCGCGGCCACCCTCTCCAGCCAGGCCCTCTCTCTGGTCAGCGCAATGCGCGTCAAGAGTCACCTCCCTCCCGGGGTCAACGCCGATCCGGCCGCTGACGTGACGGTCGCGTTCGTCAACAACGAGGTCTACGTCTCCGACACGAATCTCCAGCTCGCCGCATCGAGCCCCCTGCTCAAGGTTGCCGTTGTCAACAGCGACGGCTTTGCGCACACGGTCAGCGCGCAGGGGCTCAAGAAACTCAATCCGGTCTTCGGGGCGACCAACTGGGGCGAGTTCGAATGGGAGCAGCTCGGTGCGCCGACCAGCCTGGCGGCCGGCACGACACAGACGTTCACGTACTCGCCGAGCTCGAATGCGTTCCAACTCGTCATCGGCGACCCGACCAGCGGCGATCAGGCTCGTGCGGCGATCACGCTCGACCGCGGACCGATCCAGGAGTCGTTTCGGGTCCCTGGGCCGGCTTTCTCGATGCCCCTCCACGAGGCGTTCGACGCGAACGGCGACATCTGGTTGACGCTTGCGGGCGCCGACAAGATCGCCAAGCTCACGCCTGCCACCCGGCTGGCCGACTCGACATACGTCGAGTACCAACTTCCCGTCCCGCCCAATACGCCGGCCGGTGCCGCGGTTGGCGTATTCGAGCCGCTGGACATCGCCGTCGACCCCCAGGGCATCGTCTGGGCGACCCTTCCGGTCGCAAACGCGATCGCTCGACTCGACCCCGCGCTCGCCCGACCCGGCACGTCCAACGGCATCGAGATCATCCCCCTCGCAGATTGTCCCAACACCGAGTGCCGTACACCGCCGCCCCCGCTTGTGCCGGGATTGCCACTGAGTCGCGAGCCGACCCAAATGGACCTGCGTCAGGGCGCGGACGGCAGCACCGAAATCTGGTTCACCGAGTTGTTCGCCGACAAGATCGGCGTCGTCAAGTGGTTGGGCCCCGGCGCGCACGCAGAGCAGCACTTCACCTGTGCCTGCAAGGTGCCGTCGCTCGGTGCCGGCGTCGCCGCGGGCACCCCGCTCGGTATCGACGTGGACGACACCGGACTCGTATGGTTCACCGCCGCCAACAAGAACACCATCGGCCGGATCACCCCTGGCGCCGACCCGTTCGCGTCGACGGTGATACAAACCGATCACTTTGCGATCCCCAGTGGCGTCACCGTGAACGAACCTGATATCGGTGGCATGTTCACGACGTCGATCCCCCACAGCGTCGCGGTCGGCCCCGACGGCAAGGTGTGGTTCACCGAACAGGCGATGCGGCAGGTCGGCTGGCTCGATCCGACGCAGGCCTCCCCCGGCACAACCCAAGGCATGCACGAGATCCTGATCGGCAACAACGCATTCGGCGCGCGGACGCAGCCGGCCGACCTCGTCGTCGACCCCGCCGGGACCGTGTTCGTGACCGACGAGTACGGCGACCAGATCACCGCGCTGAGCTCCTCGGGCATCAAGGATCGCTGGCGGCCCACAGAGCGCGTCAGCCTGACGGACCAGCCGCTGACAGACCGTTCCGGCAACCTGTGGTTCCTCGAGGCGGGGGCGAATCTGATCACCCGAATCACGGGCGTTGCCGCAACCCAGCGGTCGTTGTCCGCGTCATCATCAGCCGGCTCCACCAGCGCGGCCACGACTCAGGGGACGGTTCCCGCGAACCCGGTCAAGGCCGCGTGCGTTGCGAAGTTCTGGAGCTTTGGCACGAAGGCCAAGCCGCGGGTGTTCCTGTTGGGCGACACGGCCGCGCAGGTCACGGCCTGCCTTGGCAGGCCGACCCTCAAGAAGGGCAAGGTTTGGACCTACGGCAGGCGCCTGCGGGTCACGTTCAAGGCGGGCACGGTCGTCCAGTTCACCATCCTCAACAGCGCGTTCCGCACGAAGACCGGCAACATCGGGGTCGGCTCACCGGTGACCGCGCTTGCGAAGCTGAGCACGGCGAAGGTGACGCACGACAAGACGGGCGGCGGGTACACCACCGTGCTGTCGCTCGGTGCGAAGCGCGGGGCACAGGTGCGGTTCGCCGTCGCGAACAAGAAGATCACCAACATCATTGTCACGTTGGTCAAGACCGCCAAATGACCCGCCCCCTACTCGTCATCGTTGTGCTCTGCACCACGGCGGTCGCAGGTGTGCTTGCGCTTGTCACGTTGCGCGATTCCGGCGACGTGGTGCGCCCGTTGACCACTCGTGGCGAGCTCGACAGCACCGGTGCGAAGGCGCTTGCCCTGGTCGGCTACGACCCGGGCACGTTGGGATATGGGATCGCGTTCGAACCGGGACGGTCGGGCCTCCGGGCCCAAGTCGACAGGTCATCGCAGACGATCAGCGTATATCTGCGTCGTGGGGATCTTTCGCACATCGTCGCGCACGACATCGCGCATGAGCTTGGCCACGCCTACGACCAGTCCAGGATGGGCGACGCAGGGCGCAGGGCGTACCTCGCCCGTCGTGGCGTCCCGCTGGCCGCCTGGCGTGCCGAGGCCGACTCGGACTATGCGGTCGGAGCCGGCGACTTCGCCGAGGTGTTCGCTTTGTGTCACGCGGCGAGCCCGGACTTTCGCAGCCGGCTCGCGCCGCGGCCCGAGAACCCCTGTGACCTCCTGCCGAGCGGGGCACGATGAGTGAGGAGCCTGACCGCGTGAGCACTGCTCGCCGCAACATTCTGATCGCGCTGATACTGGCCGGGATCACCGCCGCAGTCGCGGTGGTGCTCGTGGCGGGCCGCGGTGGCGCCGCTCCCGCCGCCCAGGTGAGCAACGGGGATCCGCACGCCAAACGCGTCGTCTCGAAGGACGTCCTGAACGCAGTCGACAAGATCACGCTCCAGACCCCCCAGGCCGAGCTCGTCGCGAAGGGGCGCGAGCTGTTCCGTTCGAGTGCGGTGGCGAAGTCCGGTGAGTCGTGTCAGGGCTGCCACACCGACGGCGCTGCCAACGCCGCCATCGGCACCACGCCGCACGACCCGGCGATTTCAGGCATCGACGGCTCGTTCAAGGGCGTACGCGACCCGCCGACGCTCTTCAACGTCGGGCGCACCGACCCGTACTTCTGGATCGGCAATGTGGCGACGCTCAACGAGGTCGCGATCGCCACGATTGAGAACCACTTCGTCTCGCAGGTCAACGAAGCCGAGAACGCGGCTGCCCTGACCGCCTACCTGCAGACCATCAAGCCGCCCGTGACCGACTTCGACCGCGGCACGATGACCGCCGCCGCGCTCCGCGGGGAGGAGCTGTTCCAGGGCAAGGCCGCGTGTGTCGCATGTCACGGGGGACCAGACTTCACCGACAACCGCAAGCACGACACGTTCGTCCCGCAGCGCCCTGGCAACACCGACCCCGGCGCGAGCACGCTTCCTATTCCTCCTGGGCTGGTTTGTCCGCTCAACCCGCCGAATCCGACGCGTCCGCTTGATTGCACGTTCAACACTCCAACGCTTCGGGGTCTCGGTCTCGCAAAGACCGCCCCGTATATGCACAACGGGTTGTGCATGGACGTGAGCAACACCGTGGTTGTGTGCGATACGCTCGAGAAAGTCGTGCAGTTCTACAACACGCACTCGTCAGTCGCGCCGCTGCTTTTGACGACGCAGGAGCAGGCTGACCTGGTCGCGTACCTCAAAGCGTTGTAGGAGATCCCGATGGAGCGCCCCCGTACAGGGCGCCCCATCGCACACCTGGCGCTACGCGCTGGTCGGACCGGCTGCGGCGATCTCGGGGGTCACGTCGTCGGCGAACACGGTGAAGTGTGAGCTGAATTCCGCTGCCAACCTGGCAGCCGTCTCGTCGTACTTGGCCGGGTCGGCCCACGTCGAGCGGGGGTCGAGCAGGCCGGCGTCCACACCGGGGACGTCGAGCGGCACGGCGAACCCGAACGTGGGATCGATGCGCGTTGCGGCACTTTCGAGTTCGCCGCTGATCGCGCCTCGGACCAGGGCGCGGGTGGCTGCGATCGGCATGCGGTGGCCGACCCCGTACGGTCCACCGGTCCAGCCGGTGTTGACGAGCCACGTCGACACGTTGTGATCCTCGATGAGCTTGCCCAACATGTGGGCGTAGACGATCGGCCGCTGCGGCAGGAACGGCGCGCCGAAGCAGGCGCTGAACGTCGTCTGCGGCTCGGTGATGCCGACCTCGGTGCCGGCGACCTTGGCGGTGTAGCCGGCCAGGAAGTGGTACATCGCCTGCGCGTGGGTCAACCGTGCGATCGGAGGGAGCACGCCGAATGCGTCGGCCGTCAGCATGACGATGACACTGGGGTGGCCGGCCCGTTTGGGGCGGTGGGCGTTCGGCACAGACTCGAGCGGGTAGGCGCCGCGCGTGTTCTCGGTCATCGAGGCGTCATCCAGGTCCAGGCGGCGGGTGACGGGGTCCATCACCACATTCTCGAGCACCGTTCCGAACATGTGGGTCGTCGCGTAGATCTCGGGCTCGGCGGTCGCCGAGAGGCCGATGACCTTGGCGTAACAGCCGCCTTCGATGTTGAATACGCCGTCTTCGGCCCAGCCGTGCTCGTCGTCGCCGATGAGCGGACGCGTGGCGTCGGTCGAGAGTGTCGTCTTGCCGGTGCCCGACAGGCCGAAGAACACCGCGACGCGGCCCTCGTCGCTGACGTTGGCCGAGCAGTGCATCGACAAGACGCCGCGGTTGGGCAGCCGGTCGTTCATCATCGTGAAGATCGACTTCTTGATCTCACCGGCGTACTGCGTGCCGCCGATGACGACCTCTTGGTTGCTCGGGTGCAAAAGCACGAAGTTGGCGGCGCGGGTGCCGTCGACATCGGGCTTGCCCTGGAAGCCGGGGGCGTGCAGCACGACGGCTTCGGGCGTGTGGGTCGCGAACTCGTCGTCCTCGGGGATGATGAACATCGTGCGTGCGAACAGTGCGTGCCACGCGCTGTCGGTGACGATGCGCAGCGGAAGGCGGTGGGTGGGGTGGGCCCCGGCGAACGCGTCGACGACGAACAGGTCACGTGGGCCCAAGTACTCGGCCACCTTGGTGCGCAGTGCGTCGTAGGCGGCGGGCTCGAACGGCTGGTTGACGCCCCACCAGATGCGGTCTTCGCTGCCGGGCTCGCGGACGACGAACTTGTCCTTGGGTGCCCGCCCGGTGTGCGCGCCGGTCGAGACGACGAGCGATCCGCCCTCGGCGACGACGCCCTCGCCACGGTTGATCGCGTACTCGTACAGCTCGGGCGCGGTGGCGTTCCACACCACATCGCCCGTTGCGCTGATCCCGTGGGCGTCCAGCCCGATCGACCCGCGGCGTCCCGTCTCGTCACTCATGCAGTTGTCCCCCCGTGCCCCGTTGACGTTCTGACGCACAAAACTACCCTGCCGGGCGGGTAGCGTCTGCCAAATGCGCCGTGATCTGCTCGCCTCCTTGGGCATTCAGCTCCCTGTTCTGCCGACGATTGTCCTTGGTGGGCTCCCTGGAGCACCCGATTGGGCGCTTCGGCTCGAGCGGATCGGCATGGACGTCGTGTCGAGCGGAGCCGTCGAGGACACCCCAGAGACCTATGCGGCGGCCGTCGCCGCGGTGCCACACCGCCCGGTCAAGGCGACGGGTTCGGTCGTCGGGGCGCGGATCGTGGAGTGCGACCGCGATCCACCCGCGGCGGTGTACCGCATCCATTCCGACGAGGTGGTCGTCATCGACGCCGCGGGAGAGGTCGGCGATGCCAACGACATCGCCCGATTCGTGCTCGCGGCGATCGGGGCTGATCCCTCGGCGTGGTGGATCGCCACGGGAGGTCTGGCGGCCGTCGAACCCGAAGCGGCCACGCGGATCCTCGGAGCGGTCATCGACGGGGTGCGACACGTGCGGCTCTATCTGGCCAAGCAGCAGTTCGACTGAGATTGCTCCCGACGTCCGAGAACGACCGCAAGCTTGGCTCCCTCGATCTCGCCTTCGTCCTGCGCGGCGCGGCGGTTGCCACGCCAAAGCCCGTGTTGCGTGGTTGTGTTGGAAGGGCCATTCCACGCCCCGAGATCCCGCCCCAGCAAACGGTTGTGGGGTCATCCGTGTCTGACACCAGGCAGGGGGCGCAACCGTCCCGATGGAGGTCCAAACCACACGGACGTACTTCGAAACGCGCTCGACATACGCAAGTTGCGCACTTTTGGACGGAATCGCTCCCCGACTTTGTGACACGCCTCGACGGTCGGAGACGAACCTTCCCTACACCCCGGGATCCGTTTCGCAGAGCGTGGTTGCGGCAAGTCTGGTGTCAGACACGGTTAACCGTCCCTTTACCGTTTCGCACAAAGTCCCACGAGCGGTCTACGCGGGAACCAATTCACCGGGTTCGTAGGCCAAGTTGGGGCCGAGCCAGCGTTCGGCCTCAGCAAGCGTGATGCCCTTGCGGGCGGCGTAGTCGGCGACCTGGTCGGCGTTGATCGGTCCGACCGCGAAGTATCGGGTCGCCGGGTGCGCCAGGTAGATGCCGCTGACCGATGCGGCGGGGAGCATCGCAAAGCTCTCGGTCAGCGTGATGCCTTGCTCCTCACCGCGGAGCAGGTCGAAGAGCCGCCGCTTCTCGGTGTGGTCGGGGCACGCCGGGTAGCCGAACGCGGGGCGGATGCCGCGGTAGCGCTCGGCGGTCAGGTCTTCGGTGCCCAGTTCCTCATCCGCACCGTAGCCCCACTCGCGACGCACACGCTGGTGCAGCATCTCTGCGAACGCCTCGGCCAGGCGGTCGGCCAGCGCGCGCACCATGATGGCCGAATAGTCGTCGTTGTCGCGCTCGAATTCGTGGATGAGGGCATCGGCGCCCAGCCCGGTCGTCACGGCGAACGCGCCCAGGTGATCCGGTAGGCCCGTGGCGTGCGGGGCGATGAAGTCCGCCAGGCAATAGCTCGGCTTGTCGTCGGCCTTCGCGCGCTGCTGACGCAGCATCGGGAAGCGCGTCAACTCCAACGCGCGCGCAGCGTCCGCGAACAACACGATGTCGTCGCCGTCGGCGTTGGCCGGCCAGAACCCGTAGACCCCCCGCGCCTGCAGCAGCTTCTCGTTGGTGATGCGGTCGAGCAGTTCGGTGGCATTGGCATAGAGCTCGCGCGCGGCCTCGCCGTACTTGGGGTGGTCGAGCACTCCGGGGAACCGTCCGCGCAGCTCCCACGCGTGGAAGAAGAACGTCCAGTCGACATACGGCACCAGGTCCGTCAGCGGGATGTCATCCAAGATTCGTGCACCCGTGAACTCGGGGACGGCGATGTCATCGGCGCTCCACGCGATCGGCGTGCGCTTGGCCCGTGCGTCGGCGAGCTGGAGCATGGGGCGCGCCGCCTTGCCGGCATGCACCTCGCGAAGCTCGTCTTGCTCGGCGCGCAGGTCGATCAGGAAATCGTGGCGGGCATCCTCGTCGATGACACGCGCCACGACATCGACGGCCTTGGACGCATCGAGGACGTGGGCAACCAGGCCCGAATATTCCGGGGCGATCTTGACCGCGGTGTGCTGTTTGCTCGTGGTCGCCCCACCGATCAGCAGCGGCAGCTGGAAGTTGCGTCGCTCCATCTCACGCGCCACATGGACCATCTCGTCAAGCGACGGCGTGATGAGGCCGGACAGCCCGACGATGTCGGCGTCCTCGGCAATCGCGGCATCCAGGATCCTGTCGGCGGCGACCATGACGCCCAGGTCGACGACCTCGTACCCGTTGCAGCCCAGCACCACGCCCACGATGTTCTTGCCGATGTCATGCACGTCGCCCTTGACGGTGGCGATCACCATCTTTCCCTGAGACGTGGCGCCGGTGCGCTCGCGATCCTCCTCCATATACGGCTCCAGGATCGCGACCGCGCGTTTCATGACACGTGCGCTCTTGACGACCTGCGGCAAGAACATCTGGCCCTCACCGAAGCGCTGACCCACGATCCGGATCCCAGCCATCAGCGGACCTTCGATCACCGAGAGCGGGGAGGGGTAGATCAGACGGGCCTCCTCGGTGTCGGCCTCGATGTGGTCGACGATGCCGTGGACCAGCGCGTGCGAGAGTCGCTCCTCAAGCGAGCCTTGACGCCACGCGGCGTTGACGACCTGGCGCGCAACGCCGTCGCCCTTGACCGTCTCGGCAAATGTGATCAGCCGCTCGGTCGCGTCGTCGCGCCGGTTGTGGATGACGTCCTCGACCAGCTCCAGCAGTTCGGCCGGGATGTCCTGGTAGACGCCAAGCTGCCCGGCGTTGACGATGCCCATGTCCAGGCCGGCGTTGATGGCGTGGTACAGGAATGCCGTGTGCATGGCTTCGCGCACGACGTCGTTGCCGCGGAACGCGAACGACAGGTTGCTGATGCCGCCGCTGGTGCGGACCCCCGGACAGCGCTCCTTGATCTGGCGCACCGCCGCGATGAAGCCGCGAGCGTAGTCGGCGTGCTCCTCGAGCCCGGTCGCGACGGCCAGTACGTTGGGGTCGATGATGATGTCCTCGGGCGGCATCCCGGCCCGATCCACAAGCAATCGGTAGGCGCGCTCGGCGATCGCGACGCGGCGTTCGGTGGTATCGGCCTGGCCGGTCTCGTCGAAGCACATGACAACGCAGCCGGCGCCGTAGCGGCGCAGCGTGCGGGCCTTGTCGAGGAAGTCCTCCTCTCCCTCCTTGAGGCTGATGGAGTTGGCGATCGACTTGCCCTGCACGCACTTGAGCCCGGCCTCGATGACCGACCACTTGCTGGAGTCGATCATGATCGGGACGCGGGCGATCTCGGGCTCGGTTGCGACCATGTTGAGAAACGTCGTCATGGCCTGCTCGGAGTCGAGCATGCCCTCGTCCATGTTGACGTCGATGATGTTGGCGCCGTTGCGCACCTGGTCGGCTGCGACCTCGAGTGCGGTGGTGTAGTCGCCGTCCAGGATGAGCTTGGCAAAGCGGCGTGATCCGGTGACGTTGGTGCGCTCGCCGATCATCGTAAAGCTCGACCCCGGGAAGATCGCGAACGGCTCGAGCCCGGCGAACCGTGTCAGCCGGTCGGGCTCAGGGATGCGCCGCGGCGGCACCCCCTCGACGGCGTGGGCGACGGCGCGGATGTGATCAGGCGTCGTCCCGCAGCACCCGCCGACGATGTTGAACAGACCTGAGCGCGCGAACTCGCCGAGCTCCTTTGACGTCTCGGCGGGCTTCTCGTCGTAGCCACCGAACGCGTTGGGCAGTCCGGCGTTGGGGTAGCAGCTGATGTAAACCGGGGCGACGCCGGAGAGGGCCTCCAGAAACGGTCGCATCTCGGTGGCGCCCAGGGCGCAGTTGATGCCGACCGAGAACGGTTCCGCGTGGGCGACCGACGCCCAGAACGCCTCGACGGTCTGCCCCGAAAGCGTCCGTCCGCTGCGGTCCGTGATCGTGACCGAAATCATGATCGGCAGCTCCACGCCCATCTCGGCGAACGTCTCGTGGATCGCGGTGATCGCGGCCTTGGAGTTGAGCGTGTCAAAGATCGTCTCGATCAGCAGGACGTCGACGCCGCCCTCGATCAAGGCCCGAACCTGCTCGGCGTATGCGTCCCGCACCTGGTCGAACGTGACTGCCCGCAGGCTC
The DNA here is from genome assembly GCA_031366605.1 of Actinomycetota bacterium. GTDB lineage: Bacteria > Actinomycetota > Thermoleophilia > Miltoncostaeales > Miltoncostaeaceae > CALMEC01. The sequence continues at coordinate 39,958 of JANLOO010000035.1, forward strand.
GCGTCGTCCACCGAGGGTGAGATCGACAACGTTCGGTTGAGCGGACCGAGCGACCCTGCGACAAACCGGGGGCGCGTGGGGTCTGCCGCCGTCCACCGGTCGGCGACGTCGCGCGCAACGCGGGCCGCGGCCAGGTTGATGTCGCGAACGAGCCCTTGGGTCCCGTAGTCGGCCTGGGCGATCGCGGTCGCCGTGAACGTGTCCGTGGTGGCGATGTCGGCGCCCGCTGCGAAGAACGCATCGTGGATCTCGGCGATGACGTCGGGACGCGTCAGCGCCAGCAGGTCCATGTTGCCCTGCAATGGTGAGGGATGATCACGCAGCACCTCGCCGCGGAAGTCGTCCTCACCCAGCTCGTGGCGCTGGATCATCGTGCCCATCGCCCCGTCAAGGATCAGGATGCGTCGGGCCACGATGGCCTCAAGTGCTGCACGTGCGCTCATACCGTCAAGGGTACCGGAATCGCTTGTCAGGCCCACGTTCGAGCGTGGTCGAACGCGCCGTGACCACTCAGGTCAACCGGCGCGGTGTGCCCGGTGGCGAGCGTGCCCAATCGCGGAACGACGTGAGTCGTCGTGCCGCTGCGTGCCACGGCGGGCTCCTTGCCATCGATGTTGCGCTTCTGGTGGCTCGCGCTCATCCCCAGGGCCAGGAGCGCAGCCAGCGACAGGTAGACCCCGGCAATCGCGGCGCGCTGGCCCGGGCTGATGGCGAAGTACGGGGAGGTCTCCTCCTGGTCGCGGCGCTTCCAGCGGCGGCGCAACTCGACCAGTCCGAACACGATCACGATCGCGATGATCGGGCTTGGGAACACGACGAACAGCAGGACCAGACCGACGAGCCCGAACACCCACCAGATCGGGTGGAACACCGCCGTTGCCCATCCGCCGTCCAGCGGCATCACGGGAATCAGGTTGAACAGGTTGAGCAGGAACCCGGTGAAGCCCAGGGCCACCAACAGGTCCGAGTCGAACGCCAGGCCGCCGAGCCAGGTGAGTGCCGCCGCCGCACTGCCCAGGATCGGACCGCCCAGGCCCAACCACGCCGCCTGCCCGGCATCCCTGGACCGTTGTTTGAGCAGCATGACCGCGCCGAGGAACGGGATGAAGTACACCCCGCCTGTCTTGAGCCCCTGCCGGCGCGCTTCGAGCACATGACCGAGTTCGTGGACGAAGAGCAGTGCCACGAACCCGACCGCGAACTTCCACCCCCAGAAGATCGCGTACCCCGCGACCGAGACCAGCATCGACGCCGACGTCACCAAGAACTTGAGCTTGAGCAATACCAGCAGCCCGGCTTTGAACTTGAGACCAATCCCGGCCACGGCCACGATCGGCGCCAAGAGCCGGCGCAGCAATCGACGCGTCCCGCCGTCCGGGCGGACGGGGCCGATGTCGCGCTCGGGCACCGCTGGTCCTCCGACCACGCTCGGCCGCAAGGGCGGTGGATACGGGTTACGGTCGATCGACATCGCCGACCCCCGTCCCCATGACTGCGCGGACGATCTCGGGCAGTCGGCGGACGAGCTCGCCCCGTGCGACCACCTTGGTCGCCCCTGCCGCGCGCGCACCCTTGATCAGGTCCACGCGTGTGTGGGCGCAAAAACCGACCAGCGGGACGGAGGACGTCGCGGGATCGGTCACGAGTTGTGTCACCAGTGCGATGCCGTCCACCCCGACCCCGTCCAACTCGACGATCAGCCCGGAGACACCCTCGGCGAGTGCGGTCGCGAACCGCGCCGGTGTCGCCGCACCACGCGCCGTCACGCCACCGGCCTTCAATCCTTCGACGATCTGCTGGCGCATCAACAGGTCCGGTGCGAACACGACGATCGGTTTGGCGTTGGTGATCACCCGTCCATCGTACGCGCATGGCCGCTCCGGACGCCGACCTGCGGATCGCGTCGGTCACCTCGGACGAGGAATCGCGACCGCGGCGTTCTGCCCGAGGGCGCTTGTGTCGCACGGCCGCCGCAAGGAGGATGCGGGCGTGGTCGGAATCGTCATCGTCTCGCACAGTGCCCGCATTGCGGAGGGCGTGGTCGAGCTCGCCCGGCAGATGGCCGGACCGGACGTCGCGATCGAGGCGGCCGGGGGGATCGACGATCCCGACAACCCGATCGGGACGGACGCCGCGCGTGTGCTCACGGCGATCGAGCGCGCATCGGGCCCGGACGGCGTCCTCGTCTTGATGGACCTCGGGAGCGCGGTGCGCTGCGCCGAGCGCGCCCGCTCGATGCTCGACCCCGCCGTCGCTGAGCGGGTGCTCCTGTGCGAGGCGCCGCTCGTCGAGGGGGCGGTGACGGCCGCGGTGGCCGCTCGGGTCGGCGGCTCGCTCACCGACGTGGCCGGCGAGGCGCGCCGCGGTCTGCAGCCCAAGGTCGCGCAGCTCGGCGGACCCCAGGGCGTTCAGGCGGAGCCGACGGCGCAACCCGACGCTCAGGACTGGACGGAGGGACGGCTGACGATCTCGAATCCCCTCGGGCTGCACGCACGGCCTGCGGCGCGATTCGTCCAGACCGCCGCGGAGTTCGACGCGGAGGTGCTCGCGACGAACCTGACGACCGGGGCCGGGCCGGCGCGGGCCCGCAGCCTGACCGACGTCGCGACCCTGGGCGCGGCCCAGGGGCACGAGTTGCTCGTTCGTGCCCGAGGCCCCGAGGCGCAGGGGGCGCTGGTCGCATTGACGGCGCTCGCCCAACGGAACTTCGACGAGAAGGAATCACAATCACCGTCGGCCCCGCCGCCGAACACGGTGCTTGTGGGGATGCAGTTCGACGGGACGTTACGCGGCCTCGCCGCGGCGCCCGGCTCCGCGGTCGGCCGGGCTCGCAGGTTGCGGCGCGGGCCGCCCAAAGCCCGTGTCCAGGGTGATGTCCCATCCGAGCAGTCGGCGCTCACTGCGGCGATCGAACGGGCGACGTCGGACGTGCGGGTTGCGCGGGACGTCGTCGCGCGACAAGCCGGCGAGGAACACGCGCAGATGATGGATGCGCAAATCGCGCTGCTGGGCGACGCCGCGCTCCTCGAGCCGGCCCGCGCCGCGATCGCCGCGGGCGCACGCGCGGAGGTCGCATGGCAGACCGCGGTGGCCCAGGCGGCGGGACGTTTCGCCGTCCTCGATGACGCGTACCTGCGCGCGCGGGCGGAAGACGTCAGGGAGCTCGGACGGCGCATCGTCGGGCACCTGACCGGGATGGGGGCGACGATCATGCTGAGAGGTCCCGGCATCCTCGTCGCCCGCGAACTGGGCGCCGCCGAGACCGCCGAGCTCGACCTGTCGATGGTGACCGGGATCGCGGTCGCCACCGGGAGCCCCACCTCGCACAGCGCCATCCTGGCCCGCGCGCTGGGTGTCCCGGCCGTCGTCAACGCCGGTGACGGTCTGCTGACGATTCCCGAGGAGACCGTCCTGCTGATCAATGGGGACACGGGGACGATCACCATCGAGCCGGACGAGGCGACGGTGATGTCCTTCGAGGTTCGGCGTGAGGCGCAGGAGCGGGAACGTGTCGCGGCCGGACACGACGCGTCACAGCCGGCGATCACGCGCGATGGCGTCCGCGTGGAGGTCTCGGCGAACATCGCGCGGCCAGATGATGGTGTGCGCGCCGTCGCAGCCGGCGCCGACGGAGTCGGTCTGTTTCGCACCGAGTTTCTGTTCATGGGTCGCGACGCCGCGCCGAGCGAAGACGAGCAAGCCGACGCCTACCGGACCGTCGCCCGCGCGCTGGGCGGGCGGCGCCTGATTCTGCGGACCCTCGACGCCGGGGCTGACAAACCGGTCGGCTACCTCGTACAGCCGCCCGAGGAGAATCCATTCCTCGGCCGGCGCGGGATTCGGCTGGGGCTGGCGAACCCCGACGTCCTTCGCACACAACTGCGCGCGGCCCTGCGTGTCGCAGCCGAGGGTCACCCCCTGTCGGTCATGTTCCCGATGATCGCGACCGTCGCAGAGTTGCGCGAGGCGCGTGGCCATCTCGATGCCGTACACGCCGAACTCATGAGCGCGGGTGTCGAGGTACCTGACGACATCCCGGTGGGCGTGATGATCGAGGTGCCGTCGGCGGCGATCGGTGCGACCACACTCGCCAAGGACGCGGCGTTTTTCTCGATCGGGACCAACGACCTGACCCAGTACGCGATGGCTGCGGAGCGGGGCAATCCGGCCGTCACTGCGTTGGGGGATTCCGCGCATCCTGCCGTGCTGCGCCTCATCAAGATGGCGTGTGATGGCGCCGCGTCGCACGACCGGTGGATCGGTGTCTGCGGTGAGGCTGCGGCGGACGCGGACATCGTTCCGATCCTCGTCGGGTTCGGTGTCCGCGAGTTGTCGGTCGCCGCGCCGCGCATCTCCGAGGTCAAGCAGCTCGTCCGGTCGCTCGACACCAGGCAGGCGACGGCGCTCGCCGAGGAGGCACTCGCCCAGCAGGACGCCGCAGCGGTCCGCGAGCTCGTCCACCTCTTCCTCTCATCTCCTAAGGATCGGCTGCCGCAGGCGGGAGCGGCTCGGTTGTGATCGGGACCGTGCTGCGACCGTCCTGCCAGGTCTTGATGGCCGTGGCCCCGAGGATGAGCACTCCGCCGAGGATCGCGAACTTCCCGACGGTCTCACCGTGCGCCATCCACGACCAGATGGGGTTGAGGGCCGGCTCGACGTAGAGCAGCAACGAGACCTCGAGCGCGCGCAAGTGCGGCATCGCCTTGGTGATGAAGACGTAGGCGAGGCCGATCTGGATGACCCCGAGGTAGACGATCCAGATCCAGTCGGATCCGACGCTGTCGGTGGCAGGGCCGATCGCAAACGGTACGCAGACCACGAATGCGATGAGGTTGCCGGCGACCGTCGCGCCGGCGGCGGCGTTTGTGCCGTCGCGCCGGCCGAGCCATCGCAGACCCATGACCGTGCCGGCCCACCCGACGCCTGAGATCACTGCGAGGACGTTGCCGAGGAGCGGTCGCGGAGCGGTGTCGATCGGCGCGGTCGCGTCCACGAAGAACAAGGCGAGTCCAGCGGCGAGGACGGTCATGAAGATCACGTCCCGCCGGACGACACGCTCGCGCAGCAGGAACGGAGCGGTGATCGCGATCCACAGTGGTGCCGTCGACTGCAAGAAGATGGTGTTGGCGGAAGTCGTCAGCTTGTTGCCCGCGACGAACAAGATCAACGTGACGGCGAAGGTGGCACCGACGAGCAGTGTTCGCCACGACCAGTTGCGACGCGAGCGGGGCAGCATGATCGCGATCGCCAGCGCCGCGACGCCGGAGCGCAAACACGCGACCGTGATTCCTCCGGAGAGGCCATCGAAGCTCGTCGCCTTGATCGCGGCTCCGCCGGTCGAAAACAGGATCGCGGCCGCAACGATCTGGAGGCGGGCGACGTTCACGGTGTGCTCACCTTCACGAATTCCACGACGTTTCCCGGCTGCAAACCGTCGCCAGGCGTTGTCCTCAGTCCCACGTGATGGCCCTTCGATAGCGACGGGACGCTCCGTCCTCGCCTGGCGCGGTTCTCGCTCGGGAAACCTTCGCGGAATCCATGAACGCGAGCACATCGCAACGATGTCAAACTGGCCGACTATGGACATTCCCCTGATCCCGCTCGAGCACTTCTACGACGATCCGGAGCGTGCCGCGGCACGGGTGTCGCCGGACGGACGTCGCCTCGCATGGCTCGCGCCCGCTGACGGACCCCTCAACGTGTGGGTGGCGCCGATCGCGGGCGGCGATCCAGTCCAAGTCACGAATGACCGCGACCGGGGGGTGCGCGGATACTCGTGGTCGCGTGACGGGGCTCGCATCCTCTATATGCAGGACACCGGTGGCGACGAGAACTACCACCTGTTCGCGGCCGACCTGGATCACCCGGACGCGCCCGATCGGGATCTGACCCCGTTTGACGGGGTCAAGGTCGGAGTGGTCGACGTTCCGCGCGGCGACCCGAGTCACGTGTTGATCTCGACCAACCGCCGCGACCGCGGGTTGTTCGATGTGGAGCGACTCGACCTTGAGACCGGTGCGATCGAGCGTATCGCCGAGAACCCGGGCAACATCATGGGGTGGCTCACGGACCGCGACGGTCGGTTGCGGGCGGCGTTCGCGCAGACACCCGCCGGCGATCACCAGGTGTTGGTCCGCGACACGGAGGACCAGCCGTTTCGGGTTCTCGCCGAGTACGCCAACGAGGACTCGGGTGCACCGTACGCGTTCACCGCCGACGGTCACGCGCTCTATGTGGGCAGTGCGCGTGACAACGATCTGGTGCGGCTCACAACCCTCGACATCGCGACCGGCGCGGAAGTGGTCATCGACGGGGACGAGGAGGCCGACCTTGGGTCGCCGATCATCTCGGACCGCACGGGTGAGCTTGTCGGCGCCGGATATCGGCGCGACCGGATCGTGTTGCACACGTTCGACGATGCGTTTGCGCGCGACTGGGAACTCGTGCGACAGATCCATCCGGGCGATCCGATGATCGGGAGTACCGATGACGACGAGACGTTGTGGACGGTCGCGTTCGACGACGACCGCGACCCGGGTGCGACGTATCTGTTCGACCGGCGGAGCGGGGACTCGCGCTTGTTGTTCCGGTCCCGGCCGTGGCTTGATCCGACGATCTTGGCCGAGCGCACGCCCGTGCGGATCACCTCGCGTGACGGGTTGACGCTGCGGTCGTACCTGACGCTTCCCGTCGGGGTCGAGCCCACGGGGTTGCCGACGGTGTTGTACGTCCACGGCGGTCCGTGGGCCAGGGACAGCTGGGGGTGGGAGCCCACGGCACAGTTTTTGGCCAACCGTGGGTATGCGGTGTTGCAGGTCAACTACCGCGGCTCGACCGGGTTCGGCAAGGCGTTCACGCATGCGGCCGAGCACGAGTTCGCAGGCAAGATGCACGACGACCTGATCGACGGGGTCAACTGGATCGTGGGCGAGGGCATCGCGGATCCGGAACGGGTCGCGATCTACGGGGGCAGCTACGGTGGGTACGCCGCGCTGGTCGGCGCGACGTTCACGCCGGACGTATTCGCTGCGGCGATCAGCGTGGTCGGCCCGTCGAACCTGGTGACCCTGGTGCGGAGCTTCCCGCCGTACTGGCGGCCACTGCTGGCCGGAACCTGGTTCAAGTTCGTCGGCGACCCGGACGACCCGGAGGAGCTCAAGGACCTCGAAGCCCGCTCACCGATCAACAAGGTCGATCAGATCACCGCTCCCTTGATGGTGCTGCAAGGCGCCAACGATCCCCGGGTCAAGAAGGCCGAGTCCGACCAGATCGTCGAGGCCCTGCGCGCCCGCGGCGTCCCGGTGGAGTACATCGTCAAAGAGGACGAGGGCCACGGATTCGTCAAACCCGAGAACAAGCTCGACGTCTACCGCGCGGTCGAGCGCTTCCTGGCGACCCACCTGGGCGGCCGCTCCGCCGCTGTCGAGTAGGCCTCGCAGAACGTGTAGGGAAGGGTCGAACTGGGACCCGTAAGCCGTTTGCCCAAGCGGGTTCTGGGTACATTCGTGTCTGACACCATGTGACAGAATCGCACAATGTGACACGGCCTCAGACGAGGAGTTCGGCCCGGTCGGTGACGTGGCTCGTGCCTGAGGGGTCTTTGCTGACGTGGATGGCGGCGCCCAGGCGTTCGGCGACGCCGGGCAGGTGGGTGATGACGGCGACCAAGCGGCCGTGATCGGCCATTCGCTCGACCGCGGCGATCGCGACCTCCAGGGACTCCCCGTCCAGGGACGAGAACCCCTCGTCGAGGAACAGGCAGTCCAGTCGTCCGGCTGAACCGCTCGCGATGTCCGAGAGCGCCAGCGCCAGTGCGAGGCTCGCAAGAAACCGCTCACCTCCCGACAGGGTCCCGGCGCCGCGCACCCGCCGGCCGCGCCGGTGATCGACGACGGCCAGCGGGTCGGGGTCCTCACCGACAAAGCTGAACGCCCCGTGCGACAGCGCCTGAAGGCGCGCCGAGGCGCCCAACGCGAGCCGCTCGTGGAATCGTGCCAACAGGTAGCGCGGAAACCGGTTGGCCTGAAGGTCCGCCGCGACCTGCGCGAAGACCTGCGACTCGGTTTCGGCCGAGCTGCCGGCGCGGGCGAGGCGGTGACCTTCCCGGGCGTGGCGCTCGATCTCAGCCAGCTCGACCTGTGCGGTGCGCAATGCTTGGGCCGCAGCATGGTGGCGGGCGGCGAAGTCGTCGGCACCTTGGATGCCGAACGCGGCCCCGCGGGCAGCGAGGGTGGCGTCGTGTTCGTCTGCGGTCGTGCGCGCCGCCTCCCCGCGGTGGGTCGCATCCAACGCAGCCCGCTCGGCCCGTCCCACCAACTCGTCGGCCCGAACGGGGAGCGCGCCCGGTGGGAGGTCGGCGGGGAGTGGATCCATGCCGATCCGTCCGGCCAGTAACGTCAGCGCCTGGCGCAACTTGGCGATCTCGTCACGCTCGATTGCCGCGACGATGCTCTCTGCGCCCGCGAGCTTCGCCGAGGCCTGGGTCGCATACGCAGTCGATGCGCCGACCGCCTGCTCCATCATCTCGAGTTCGCGAACGGCGCCATCCAACTCGGCCACCGGACGGTCCGTCTGCCCGTAGCGGCCAAGTCGCTCCTGCAGGTCGGCCAGCTCCAGACGATCGCGGTCAAGCCGGCGGTGCACCTCGGCCAGGGCGCCGGCTGCCTGCTCGGTCGCGGCACTCAGCGTCACCGCCTCCTGCTCTGGCGCAGCGGCCTCGGCGCTGACGCGCGCAGCTTCCGCAGCGAGTCTGGCCGCCTCGTCCGCGTCGGCTGTGACATCACCACCCCGCGCAGTTGCACGACGCTCGGCGTCAGCCACGTCCTCACGGCGGATCGCGTGTGTGTTCTGAGCGGTGCGGACCTCGACCTCGGCCTCGGCCAAACGGTCGGCAGCCGTCCGGGCACGGTCGCGCAGGGCCAGGACACCTTCCTCGACGTCATGAAGATCCTGAGGTCGATCGTGGGGGACGGCATGGACGACCTGGCCGCACACTGGGCACGGCGTCCCTGGTGAGACACCCGCACGCATCGTTGCAGCCAGGTGGGCGATGCGTAGCTCATCGAGCGCGGCGTCGGCAACACTGGCCTCGTCGGTGGCCCGTCGTGCGCCGTCGCGTGCGGTGTCGCGGTTGCCGGCGGCGGCGGCGGCGACCGCGGCGGCGGCCGTGGCCGCTGCGCGCGCGGTGATCAGCGCATTCAACGCTTCGGCGAGCGATCCCAGCGCCTCACGGTGGTGACGGGACGCGGCGATCTCGGCCTGCAGACGCTCCAACCGGGTCCGGCGACGCGCCAGCTGAGCCTCCTGGTCATGCGCGGCGGTCTCTTCGCGGGGGATTGAGTCGCGTGCGATCGTGGCCCGCTCGGCCAGGCCGCGCAGGGCGGCCAGTTCGGAGGCTGTGCCCCCGTGGCGTTCGCGCAGCCGATCGCGTGCCTGCGCGGCGTCACGCGTGGATTGGTGGGCTTCGTCGTGCAGGGCGCGTAGCCCGCGTGCCTCGCGTTCGGCAGCGGCGTGCAGGTCGACGAGCGCGCGCCGTTCTTCAGCGGTCGGCAGTTCGGCCAGCGCCGCCCGAATTCGGGTCGCGCTGTCGGCGGCCTCGCGGGCACGGGTGCGCTCGAGCACGGCCGCGTCGACAAGCGACCGTAATGCGCGGACGCCGGCGACCCGCACCGCAGCCGAACGCGTCAACTGTGACTGCGCCGCCCGGGCCGCCGCGGTGTGCACCGGCAGGATGGAGCGCTCCCGTTCCAATACCACCGCTTCGCGAGCGGCCGCGTCCTTGGCCGCGAGGGCTGCAGTCCGGGCGGCATCGAGGGATGCGATCCCAAAGAGTTCGCGCAGAATGACGTCACGGTCGCGGGGCGTGGATTGCAGGAACTGCGCAAACCGTCCCTGCGCCAACAGCACGGCGCTCGTGAACGCGTGGAAGCCCATGCCCACCAGGTCGACCATCCGGGCGCCGACAGCGGCTGCGCCCGTCACCTGGTCGGTGACCTCACCACGATCTGCGGTCAGTTCCTCGAGGAGGTGCGTTGGTTCGGGAGCGCCGCGTCCCAGGCGGCGGGTGACCCGCCAGATGCCCGTCCCCGTGCTGAACGTCAGCCGCACCTCACCGTGTTCTGCGCCCAGCGTCAACAGCTCCCGCGAACCGGATTGCTCCGGCGTGCGTCCGTAGAGGGCAAAGCAGACCGCGTCCAGGATGGAGGTCTTGCCCGCGCCCGTGTCGCCGGAGATGACGACGAGTCCGTGTCGTCGGAAGTCGATCGTCTCGGATGTGTACGAGCGAAACGCGGTCATGGTGAGTTCGAGGGGCCGCATCACTGCACTAGTCGGATCGGCCTTCGGCGTGGGCGAGGGATGCCCGGAACGCGGCGACCAGCCGTTCGTCACGTCCGCGTCCGGAGCGCTCGAGCCACTCGGTGTAGACGTCACCCAGATCGCGCCGGCTCATCTGGTCGACCTCGGAATCGGTCTCGTTGGCGCCTGCGGGCGTGATCGGCTCCACGCGGAGCGCGTCGGGAATCCGTTCGCGCACATGGCGCACCAGGTCCAGACGGATCTGCTCGACGAGGACCTCGCAGAAGAACCACGCCCCCGGGTGTTGGGCCGCCAGGACCTCGAGCTCGTCGAGCGATCCGCGCATCCGCACCAGGCGACGACCAGCGGACAGCGGGATCTCGCGCGCCTTGGCACCCGAGGCCGTGATGTCGATGACCGCGACCGAAGGGGCCGTGCCGTCGCCTGAGAAGTCGAGGGCCATCGGGCTGCCGGCATAACGCCCGAGCCCGGTGAACCCCGGCAGCGGCTGCGGGCGGTGCAGGTGCCCAAGGGCGACGTAGTCCAGGTCGTTCGGCAATGCGCCGCCGTCGACCGCGTAGGTCCCGCCCAACGTCAGCTCGCGTTCGCCGCCGCCGGAGACACCGCGGCTGACCATCAAGTGTCCCAACAGCACCGCCACGCCTCCGCCCTCGCGGCGTCGCGACCGCAGGTCCGCGGCGAGCGCGTCGATGCGACCGCGGGCATACGCGGCGTAATCGCCACGCGAGCTGGTGCGATCGACGCCCGGCTGGGAGGTGACCTCGGCGGGTTCGGGCCACGGCAGGCAGCCCACGTAGAGACGCCCGGCGCGGGTGTCGACGGGGAACACCGCGTCGGCGGCCGCCAGGCGGATCCGTGGCGCCAGGTACGGAGCGATCTGTGCCCAAAAGAGTGGGTCCTCGTGGTTGCCCGTCACCGCGATGACCGGTGCCACCCCGGCCAGCTCCTCCAACGCCCCGAGGCATGTGGCAAGCACTGCGGGCTCGACCAGCCGGCGGTCCAGGTTGTCGCCCGCCACCAGAATCGCGTCGACGCCCTCGTCTCGTGCGACTTGCGCGACCTCGCTCAGAACACGCTGCGTTTCGTCCAATCGGTCGTTGCCGTACAGGCGCTTGCCGATGTGCCAATCGCCGGTGTGGAGCAGCCGCATCGATTCAGCGTGGGCGCGAGGATTGGTCACGAGAACTCATTGCACACACGCGTGCAGGAGCCTGCCGAAGTACGTCGAACTCCACCGCCAGCAAGGGCGCCGTGGGCGCGTTGGGGCGAGCAACCGCGCCCATGCCCCTTGCTCGAATCACCCGCGTGCCCTAGGAGGCGAGCGCTTCGGCGACCGCCGCGTTGACGATCTCCCCGCCGCGCACGTTGACCCCGGGTCGAAGTGACGGGTGGCGTTCGATGGCCTGTTCGGTGCCTTCGTTGGCGAGCGCCAGCACATACGGCAGTGTGGCGTTGCACAGGGCCTGGGTCGACGTGACCGGGACCGCACCCGGCATGTTTGCGACGCAGTAGTGGATGACGCCATCGACGACATAGGTGGGATCGGAGTGCGTCGTCGGATGGACGGTCTCGACGCAACCACCCTGGTCGACTGCGACGTCGACGATGACCGAGCCCGGCTTCATCGTGCCGAGCATGTCGCGGGTGATGAGCCGCGGTGCCTTGCGCCCGGGGACGAGCACTGCGCCGACGACCAGATCGGCGTGTTGGATGAGCTCGGCGATGGCCAGCCGCGTGGAGTAGATGAACGTGACCCGACCGGCCAGCACCAGCTCGAGGTCACGCAGCCGGTCCAGGTTGACGTCGAGCACCGTCACATGGGCTTGCATCCCGACGGCGACCATGGCTGCGTTGATGCCGACGATCCCGCCGCCCAGCACCACGACGTTGCCAGGCGCGACGCCGGCCACGCCACCCAACAGCACACCGCGCCCGCCGAGCGGCTTCTCCAGGTGCTTGGCGCCGGCCTGCACCGACAAGCGTCCGGCGATCTCACTCATGGGCGCCAGGAGCGGCAATCGACCCACTGCGTCCTCGACCGTCTCGTACGCGACCGCGGTGACGCCGGCCGCCTGCAAGGCATTCGCCACGTCGGGGGCCGCGGCCAGGTGCAGGTAGGTGAACAACGTGTGGTCGTCGCGCATGGACCCGAATTCCGAGGCCTGCGGTTCCTTGACCTTCAGCACCAGGTCGGCGCCCCATGCCTCGGCGGCATCGGCGATCGTGGCGCCGACGGCGCGGTACGCCTGGTCATCGAACCCAGCGCCATCTCCGGCGGCGGCCTCAATGATCACGGTGTGGCCGGCGAGTACGAGGGCGTCCGCACCGGCCGGGGTCAGGGCCACTCGGTACTCGTCGTCCTTCACCTCACGGGGCACGCCGACACGCATCTTGACCTCCAGTGGATGACGTCCGTGAGTCTATGCCCCCGATGTTCGAACATGGGGATTCAGTCGAGCGGATGGCGCCGCACGCGCACAATCCCGAGGAGCGCCGCGGCGAGGGTGGCCATCGCCCCGAGCGCGAGGATCGCCGCTCGGGTCCGTGAGGGGCCCGAGATCTCGTATCGGGCGGCGGCGAGCGCATGGGCCTGCCGGGCCTCGCACCGGGCGAGCGCCGCGTCGGCGTACGTCTGCGTGACCGCCGTCAGGCGGCGCTCGGCGAGCGCATAGTCGCGATCCCAAAACGCCGCCATCGCCGTGCGGAAACCAGTCGTCTCAGCGGACTCCAGGTTGGTCACGCCATCCGCCGTAAGGAGCCGTCGAACGGACTTGGCCTGCGCCATCACGGGTTTCGTCTCATCTGTCTCACGACGCAGGACCACACCGCGGGCCTGACCGCGTTCATCGATGACCGGGGCACCCGAGTCGCCGCGCAGGACGTCGATCTCGACGGTCGCGAACGCATCGTTCGCGTCGATCCTGGCGGGACCGATGATCGTGCCGGTGCGGATCGCCGGGATCGCACTGCTCTGATCGCCGAACCCGATCGCGGCAACCGATGTCTGCGCGTGCTGATCGTCGTTGAGGGTGAGCGTCGGTGCGTTCGGGGCCGTGATCGTCAACAACACCAGATCGTCCTCTGGGTTTGTGGCCGGCCGGCCGACGGTGGCCGTGATGGTGGTCGGCACCTCGCCGGCACACGTGAACGCAGAGCCCGCGGCCTGCGCGCGCGTCAGGGTGACGCGCGTGACCGGCTTCGCGATCACTCGGGTGGTGGAGGGATCGGTCGGCAGACCGTGCACACCGAGCGCGGCGAGATCGGCGAGCACAAGTGCCGTGGGCGGCCGGACGAGGTGGAGCGCGGTGACGACCCGGTCAGGCGCCACGCCGAACGCCGTTCCCCGAATGGGGACGGTCCGGTCGATCCGGATGCGCCGGCCGTCGGTGACGATCGCGGCGACCCGCAGGTCGCCGGTGACGTTGTAGACAGCCGGCAGCGCGATGAACGCGGCCCGTTCGAGCGCATCGGTCGCCGTGTCGCGTGGCGTCACAGGCTCAGCCGCCGCGGGCGCCGCCAGGGCCAGGGCCAGACACCAGGGCAGCGCTCCTGCCGATACCGTCACGCGCATGGACCAACGGTACCGGCAGTAACAGCTGCCTGCGTCTACTTGACGGTGATCACCTTGGTGGTGATCGCGTCACTGACGGCTGTGGGGATCGTCGCCTGAATCGCCACGCGGTACTTGCCTCGGATGATTTTCGTCGTCCCGATCTTGGCCGGGAGCAACATGACGTTCGCTCCCGCGCGGGCGCTTCGGGTCAACGTGCCCAGGAGCTTTCCGTTGGCTTTGCGGACCGTCAACGTCACGGATGCGGGTATGTCGAGTCGGAACGCGACCCGTGCCTGGCAAGCCCGCTTGTGACGCTTGACGCACGATCCCGACACGTTGGACAGCGTCACGGTCGCCGCGATGAGCGGTGTCGGGAGCGGAGCCGGCGTGATCGTGATCTGGCGTTGTCGGGTCGCCGTGCCGCCGAAGCTGTTGACGGGCGTCAGCGTGACCGTAAACGTGCCAGGGGTGCCGTAGGTGTGGATCGTGGTGAGGCCGGCTGTGGCCTGCGTGCCATCTCCGAAGTCCCATGACGTGGGACCGAGGCCCGATCCGTTGTCGGTGATGGTTGCGGACATGGCGACCGGCGTCCCCGTCTGTGCGGTCACGGGGACGTTCATGGTGACGATGCTCGGTGGGGTGACGTCGAACAGCGACGCCTGGGTCAGCACATCGACGCCGTTGTCTGTCGTCCAGGCGGCCACGGCGCTTCCGTCTGCGTTGATCGCGACACTCGGGCGATCGCAGTTGGCGTTGGGCGAGGAACGATCGCTCGGGGCGCTCCACGTGGGCGACGTCGCGGCGATCGTCGAACTTTGGATCACGTTCTGCCCCGTGACCCAGACCGCCGAAGCCGCTCCGGCTTCGTTGACGGCGATATCGGGCGTGAACGCGTCGTTGTCGAGAGCGCTCAGCGACGCGGTCGCCGACCACGTTCCTGATGTGCGCCGGCCACTCTGCACGATCGAGAAGGCGGCGGTTTCTGACCAGACCGCGGTTGCGGTGCCGTTCGCGTCGATGCTCACCTGCGGATCGGCGGCGTTGGCGCCTGGGGGCGTCAGCGTTTCGATGGCGCTCCACGTCGACCCCGCGAAGGATTCTGATTGCACTTGGTCGTGGAGGCCGAACTTGACCCAGACCGCGGTCGCGTCGCCTGCCGCGTTGACGGCGACCTGCGGATTCGCGATGTCCTGACCGAGTCCGCTGAGCGCCTGCGGGGTGGCCCACGTGGTCGAGGCGGTGGGGAGGCGCGACCACTCGGCCGTCCAGTGGACACCGTCATAGTCCACCCACACGGAGGTCGCGTTGCCGGCACCGTCAATGCCGACGTGGCTCTGCGACCCGTCCCTCCCGATTGCCGACACGTTTGCGGGGCTGCTCCACGTCGCTCCGCTCAGACGGCTCGCCTGGATGATCGCGTTGGAGGCGTCGTTTCGCCACCACGTCGCGACCGCGACGCCGCTGCCGTTGATCGCGACCTGGGGCCCCTGGGACTCACCCTCATCGACCACCATGATCGGGGGGTCGGGGACCGATGTCGAGAGGTCCTGGGGAGCGCTCCAGGCGCTTGCCGGTGTGGCTCTACGACGCGATTGGACCACGTTGTCCTCGCCGTCGAATCGCACCCAGACGGCGACGACCGCGCCAACGGCACTCACGGCAATCTGGGGCACCGGATCCGCTGTCCCCCCGGTCGTGGACAGCGTTTCGGGGGGACTCCAGGTCGCCGAACCGGTCAAGCGGGTTGCCGTGTTGACGACTGAGTCGGTCGGGGTCAGTTCGGTCCAGATGGCGGTGGCGTTGCCTGCCCCGTCGATTGCGACTTGGGCGTTCGTCGGCACCGTCGCCGGTACGGCCGGGACCGAAAGGTTCTGAGGTGGGGTCCAGATGGGCGCAGCGACGGCCTGCGTCACCGTCAGAGCGGCGATGGCGAGCGTCGTGCCAATGAGCCGGTGGCGCGAGGGGCGGGGAAAGTTCATGCGCGGTCACGTCCTTGTGGTGCGGGTCCTGCAAAAAGTACCCGTAAACCGGGAAAAACGGCCTCGCCGAACGGGGGGTTTTGGACCTAGACGATCGGGTGGTCTGTCACGAACACGGACCGAGCGACGCGCAAATGTCGCGACGGCCTCGGGCCCCGCCGCCGGTCAGTGGCGGAAGTGGCGGCGTCCGGTCAAGACCATGACGGCGTTGCGTGCGTCGACCGCGGCGATGACCTCGTCATCGCGAATCGAGCCGCCAGGTTGCACGATGACGCCGGCGCCGGCGTCGAGGGCGGTCAGGGGTCCGTCGGGAAACGGGAAGAATGCGTCCGAGGCGACCACGCACCCGGCGGTGTCCAGGCCCGCGATGCCGGCCTTCTCGGTGGCCAGGCGGGTGGAGTCGACCCGGCTCATCTGGCCCGCGCCGACGCCGATCGTTGCGAGGTCACGGGCGAACACGATCGCGTTGCTCTTGACGTGTTTCGCAACCCGCCACGCAAACAGCAGGTCACCCCACTGGGCCTCGGTCGGTTGCGCTTTGGTCACGATGGTCATCTGGTCGCGCTCCTCCGACTCGGTGTCGCGGTCCTGCACCAGCAGGCCTCCCGAGACGCGTCGCAGGTCCAGCTCACCGGGGTTGCCACGTCGCCGTTCGCGGTTCTCGAGGATGCGGACGTTGGGCTTGCGCGTCAGGACGTCCATCGCGTCATCGTCGTAGCCGGGTGCCATCAACACTTCGACGAACGTCGATGCCAGCTTCTCGGCCAGCTCCACGTCGACGACGCGGTTGACGACGATGACCCCGCCGTAGGCCGACACCGGGTCGCATGCCAACGCCCGGTCGTAGGCGGTGTTGAGATCACTGGCGAGTGCGACGCCACACGGGTTGTTGTGCTTGACGATGATGCAGGCGGGCAGCTCGAACTCGCTGCACAGTGTGCGCGCGGCGTCCAGGTCGAGCAGGTTGTTGAACGACAGCGCTTTGCCGTGGCGTTGCTCGACCCGTGCCAAAAGCGACGTGCGGACGCCGTAGTCCTCGTAGAACGCCGCCCGTTGGTGGGGGTTCTCGCCGTAGACCAGGTCGGCGGCCTTCTCGAACTCAAGGGTCAGGAAGTCTGCGAAATCACCTTCGTCGAACGCCATCCATTGGGCGATCGCGGCGTCGTAGCGGGCGGTGTGGCGGAACGCATCGTTGGCCAGCGATCGCATCGTGTGCTCGTTGAGTTCTCCGCCGCCGGCCTCGAGCTCTTCGAGCACGGCGTCGTACTGTGTGGGCGACGTGACGACGCCGACACGCGCGTGGTTTTTGGCGGCGGCTCGGATCATGGCTGGGCCACCGACGTCGATCTGCTCGACCACCTCGGCGTCCGAGGCGCCGGCCGCGACGGTCTCGCGGAAGGGATAGAGGTTGACGACGACAAGGTCGATCTCCTCGATGCCGGCCGCGGCCATCTCTTGCGCGTCCTTGGCATTTCCCGCCCGCGCGAGCAGGCCACCGTGGATCTTGGGGTGCAGGGTCTTGACGCGACCGCCCAGGATCTCGGGGTGACCCGTGACCTCGTCGACCGGAATGACCGTCAACCCGGCTTCACGCAGGGCCGCCGCGGTGCCACCTGTGGAGATGAGCGTGATGCCCAGGTCGGCCAGCCCTTTGACAAACGGGAGCAGGCCATTCTTGTCAGACACCGAAACCAATGCACGGCGGACCTTCACCCCACGCTCCCCTCGTCGTCAATCAGTACCCGGCGTCGTCTGGCCGGATCGCGTCGTACGCGTCCCGCGGCGAACAATGCCACCGCATCGGCCATCAAGCGGTGTTCCACCTCGCGGATGCGATCACGCAATGTGTCAAGAGACTCGTCGGGACTCACCGCGACCGGCTCCTGCAGCACCGCCGGGCCTCCATCGACCTCGGGGTCGGCGAAGTGCACGGTCACGCCGGTGTACCGCACGCCCCATGCGTGGGCTTCGTCGATCGCGTGCATCCCTGGGAACGCCGGCAACATCGACGGGTGCAGGTTGATGACGCGATCGGGGAACCGGTCCAGAAACTGCGGCGTCAGGATGCTCATCCACCCGGCCAGCACCACGAGCGCCGGGTCGGCGTCATCGACCAGGTCGGCCAGTGCCCGATCACGCGCCTCACGGTCCCCGTAGTCGTCACGGTCGATGACCTCGGTGCGGATGCCGGCCGCAGTCGCACGGCCCACGGCCGGGGCGTCAGTCGACGACGTGACCACCAGGACGATCTCGACCGGTGAATCAGCTGGGACGTGCAGACGGTCGATCAGCGCCTGCAGGTTGGTCCCGTTGCCCGACACCAGGACCGCGATGGGGAACCGTTCAGCCAAACCGCAGGCCTCCTTCACCTCGCTCGACGTGACCGATGACGCGTGCGCCCGTGATCGCGCCAGTGGCGGTCGCGGCCGCGTCTCGCGTCAGCACCAAACACATCCCGATGCCCATGTTGAACGTCGACCATGCGTCCTCGTCGGGCACTCCGGCGGCGAGTACCGCCTCGATCGCAGCGGTCCGCTCCCATGTTGAGGGATCGATGATCGGCCGGAGCCCCTCGGGGATGGCCCTCGGGAGGTTTTCGGGGAAGCCCCCGCCCGTGATGTGTGCCGCGGCGTGCAGGTCCGCCCCCGTGTCGCGGAGTCGGGCAACATCGTTGGGGTACAGGCGGGTGGGCTCGAGCAACAGATCCGCGTCCGGGGCCAGCGCGCCCGAGTCGACGAGCGCGCGCACCAGGCTGAACCCGTTGGAGTGCAGGCCCGACGAGGGGATGCCGACGATGACGTCCCCGTCGACCACGCGGTGTCGGCCCAAAACCTCGTCACGCTCGACGACGCCGACGGCGAACCCGGCCAGGTCCAGATGATCGGGCGCCACGACACCGGGATGCTCTGCGGTCTCACCGCCAACGAGCGCACATCCCACTGCGGCGCACGCGGCCGAGATGGACGCGACAATCTGGCCGGCGATCTCGGGATCCAGCCGGCCAACCGCCATGTAATCCAGAAAGAAGAGCGGCGTGGCGCCGGTGCAGGCCAGGTCGTTGACACACATCGCGACCAGATCCTGGCCCAAGCCGTCGAGCCGTCCCAGCTTCTGGGCCAGCGCGATCTTGGTGCCGACGCCGTCCGTCGCGCTGACCAACAGCGGGTCGCGCATCTTGGGCATCTCGACCAGCCCCGCAAACCCGCCTGTGCCGCCCGCGACCATCGACGCGATGTTGGCAGTGTGGCGCTGCGCGGCATCCAGGTCGACGCCCGCGTCGCGGTAGGTGATGCCGGGGTTCACAGTGCCGCCTGCGTGGCCCGCTCGATCCGACGGGCCGTGAGCGTCGCCTCTTCGAAGCGCAGCTTCAGGGCCTCGCCCGGCACCGGGATCGGGTAGTCGCCGGTGAAGCACGCGCGACACACCTGCGACGACGGGCGCCCGATCGCGCGCTGCAGGCCGTCCAGCGAGAGGTAGGCCAAGGTGGTCGCGCCGACCGCCTCGCGGATCTCCTCGATGGTGTGGGTCGCGGCGATCAGCTCGTCACGCGTGGCCATGTCGATTCCGTAGAAACACGGCCATGCGATCGGTGGGCTCGAGATGCGCAGGTGGACCTCCGTGGCCCCCGCGTCTTCGAGCATCGTGACGATTTGACGCATCGTGGTGCCGCGCACGATCGAATCGTCGACGACGATCAGTCGCTTGCCCCCGATGACCGATCGCAGGGGGTTGAACTTCATGCGCACGCTGTTCTGACGCAAGTGTTGCTCGGGTTGGATGAAGCTGCGGCCCACATAGCGGTTGCGCACGACGGCTTCGGCGTACGGGATGCCGGATGCGTTGGCAAATCCGACCGCCGCCGGGGTGCCGCTGTCGGGCAGCCCCACGACCAGGTCGGCGTCAGCGGGGCTCTCGTCGGCCAACGCGGTACCCATCGCGCGACGCGCATCCCACACGGCTTGATCGCCGATCATGCTGTCGGGTCGCGCAAAGTAGATCGACTCGAACACACAGAGGCGCGGACCCTTGCTCGGCATGGCCTGCACCGACTCGACGCCCGTGGCGCTGATGCGGATCGCTTCGCCTGGCGCGACCTCGCGCTCCATTCGCGCGCCGATCTGGTCGAACGCACAGGTCTCGGATGCGACGCACCAGCCGGCGTCGGGCAGGCGACCCAGTATGAGCGGTCGGACGCCGTACGGGTCACGGAACGCCACCAACTCGTCCGCCGACATGACGACGACCGAGAACGCGCCGGCCAGGCGCGGCATGGCGGCGGCGACGGCCTCGAGCAGCGTGCCCGATGAGCACGCGATCGCTGCCGCGATCAGCTCGGAATCGGTGGTCGCAGTCAGGGCCAGGCCCTCGGCGGCGAGTTCGTCGCGCAGCGCAGCCGTGTTGGTCAGGTTGCCGTTGTGACCGAGTGCGACGATGCCGCGGGGCCCGGTGCGTGTGACCGGCTGCGCGTTGTCCCACTTGTTGGCGCCGGTCGTCGAGTAGCGGACGTGGCCGATCGCCATGTGGCCGGTCAGCGTCCGCAGCGACGATTCGTCGAACACCTGGGTGACCAGACCCAAGTCACGTTGGACGAGCACGCGACCGTCGTCGGCGACTGCGATGCCGGCGCTCTCCTGCCCGCGATGCTGCATGGCGTGCAATGCGAAGAACGTGATGCGCGAGACGTCGCGCCCGGGTGCGACGACGCCGAAGACACCGCACTCCTCCTTGGGGTGGTCCAGGTCGTCGCTCATGCAAGCGCCTCCGGGATCGCGCGTTCGTAGGCATTGCCGGCGTCCGCGACGGCGACGCTGACCCGTGTGTGGCCGACTTGGATCGCGATGTGATCGCCGCCGACGACACCCAGACACGCGACGGGCAGATCTCCGGCCAGCTCACGCAGGTCATGCTCGACGTCGGGGCGGCAGCTGACGACGACGCGTCCTCCACACTCACCGAACAGCGCCACGTCGTCGCGTTCGGCAGGTGCGATCTGAGTGGTTGCGCCGATGCCGCCCCCGATCGCGGCTTCGGCGAGCGCCACCGCAAGCCCACCGGCCGAGACGTCGTGGGCGCTTACCAGCAGTCCGGCATCGGCCGCATCGGCGAGCAGCCGACACAGGGAGACCTCGACCGCGGCGTCCGGTGGCGTGGGGTGGCCCTCTGCGCGACCCAGGTACTCGCTGCCGTCCAGGCGCGGTTCGCCGGAGCCCACGAGCAGCACGACATCGCCCTCCTGCGAGAACGCGTGACCGACGCTTCGCGCCGCGTCTTCGAGCAGTCCCACCATGCCCACCACCGGCGTTGGAAAGATGATCCGCGCTGCGCTCTCATTGTAGAGCGACACGTTTCCGCTGACGACAGGCGTGCCGAGTGCCCGGCAGGCATCCGACATTCCCGCGATGGCCTGCGCCAAACGCCAACCCGTGTGGCCCTTCTCGGGGTTGGGGAAGTTGAGGCAGTTCGTGATCGCCGCCGGGCGGGCCCCGACGCACGCCACGTTGCGGGCTGCTTCGAACACCGCCGCCGCGCCGCCCGCCCGCGGATCGAGCTGGCAGTGGCGCTCGGCGCAGTCGGTCGTGACGGCGATGGCCCGGTTGGTTCCCGGCAGGCGCACGACCGCGGCGTCCCCGCCGGGACGACGGATCGTGTAGGCGCCGACCAGCTGATCGTATTGCTCGTAGACCCAGCGCTTGCTGGCGACCGTGGGCTTGGCGAGCAGTGCCAGCCAGGCTGCGGCCAGATCGGCCGGCTCGGCGACGCTCGCCAGATCGAGTGGTACCGGTGCGGGCGCCGGGTTCTGCGGGACTTCGTACACGGGCGCATCGTCGGCCAGAAAGCGCGCAGGGATGTCGACGACGACCTCGCCACCCGCGGTCGCGGTGAGCCGGTCGCCCGCGGTGACCTCACCGATGTCGGTCGCGTCCAGGTCGAACCGGTCGCGACAGAGCGCGATGACGGTGTCCACGTCGTCGGGAGTCACCACGGCGAGCATCCGCTCCTGACTCTCGGACACCAGGATCTCGGCGGGCAACATGACGGCTTCGCGCAGGGGGATGCGATCCAGGTCGATCCGCAGGCCCAGCCCGCCCTTTGACGCCATCTCGCTGGCCGCGCTGGTCAGCCCGGCGGCGCCCAGGTCCTGCAGCGCCACGAACAGACCGCGTTGGGCCAGGTCGGCGCAGCAGTCCATCAGCTTGCGCTCGGTGAACGGATCGCTGACCTGCACGGACGGCCGTTTGTCCTCGTCGTCGGACAACTCAGCCGAGGCCAACACGCTCGCGCCGCCGATGCCGTCGCGACCCGTCTTGTTGCCGAACAACACCAGCCTGTTGCCGATGCCCTTGGCTGCGGCGCGCAAGATTCCGTCGTGGGGCAGGACCCCGATGCACATCGCGTTGACAAGACACGAGTCCTCGTAGCAGTCGTCAAAGCCGACCTCACCGCCGACGGTCGGCACGCCGATGCAGTTGCCGTAGTGGCCGATGCCGGCCACCGCGCGTCGGAACAAGAACCGGCTTTTGGCGCTGGTCAGCTCGCCGAACCGCAACGAATCCAGCAATGCGATCGGTCGCGCGCCCATGGCGATGATGTCCCGCACGATGCCGCCGACACCAGTGGCTGCGCCCTCAAACGGCTCTACTGCGCTGGGGTGGTTGTGGCTCTCGATCTTGAACGCGACGGCCATCCCGTCGCCGACATCGATTGCGCCGGCGTTCTCGCCCGGGCCTTGCAGGATGTGCGGGCCCTCGCTGGGGAAGGCCCCGAGCAACGGCTTGGAGTGCTTGTACGAGCAGTGCTCGCTCCACATCAGGCTGAACATCACCAGCTCGGGATCCGTGGGCTCCCGACCGAGCAGCTCGGGGATGCGCTCGGCCTCCCAGTCGGTCAGGCCGAGCTGGCGGTGGCGTGGAAGCGCTTCGGTGCTCACGCGCCCACGCTCACGGCGCCGACCAGCGCGTCGAAGACCACGCGCCCGTCGTCTGAACCCACGAGTGGATCACATGCACATTCGGGGTGGGGCATCATCCCCAGCACGTTGCCCTCGTGGTTGGCGATGCCCGCGATCCGTTCGTGTGATCCGGTGGGGTTGGTCTCGTCGTAGCGGAACACGACGCGCCCCGTCGTCGGATCGCCGAACCAGGCCCCGTCGTGGTTCTTGATCGGGATCGAACGCTGCGCCCCCGACGCCAATGCGCCGGTCCACCCGGTCGCGTCGTCATCGACCTGCAGCGTCACCTGGCGACAGATGAAGCTGAGGCCCCGGTTGGGCCGCAGGACACCCGGCAAGAGACCCGCCTCACACAAGATCTGGAACCCGTTGCAGATGCCGAGCACGCGGCCACCGTCGGCGGCGAAGCGAATGACCGCCTGCATGATCGGTGCGCGGCTGGCGATGGCCCCGCAGCGCAGGTGATCACCGTACGAGAACCCGCCGGGCAGCACGACCGCCGTCGTGCCGACGGGCAGTGCCTCGTCCTTGTGGTGGACCAGCGTCGCGTCGGCGCCTGCTTGCGCAGCGGCACGAGCGGCCGAGTCATGGTCCAATGAGCCGGGGAACTTGACGACGGCGACGGTCGGGCGAACGGTCGTCACCCGGCCTCGACCTCGTAGTCCTCGATCAGGCGGTTGACCAGCAGCCGGTCACACATGGCGTGGGCCTGTGCGACGGGGTCGTCACCGTTGATCTCGAGCGCGATCCGCTTGCCGATCCGGACATCACCCAGGTCGTCGAAGCCCAGCTGATGGAGGGCCCCCGCGACGGCCTGCCCCTGCGGGTCGAGCGTCTCGGTACGGGGCATGACGGTGACGACGACGCGGGTCATACGTTGCACTCCTGAATCCAGGTGTCGAGGCTTCGGCCGGTGATCCGCACGTACGCCTCCCGGTAGCGGCCCTGGGTGCCGGTCACGACGTCAGCGGGCAGCTCAGGTCCGGGCGGCGTGTGGTCCCAGCCGCTCTGGTCGAGCCAATCGCGGACGTACTGCTTGTCAAAGGACGGGGGGCTCGTGTCGAGGACGTGTTCGTCGGCGGGCCAGAAACGCGACGAGTCGGGTGTGACGGCCTCGTCGCCCAGTACCAGCCGGCCGGTGTGATCGCGGCCCAACTCGAACTTGGTGTCGGCCAGGATGATTCCCGCCTCGGCGCAGCGCGCGGCGGCGTGGGTGTACAGGGCGATCGCGATGCGCTCAGCCTCCACGAACAGGTCGGCGCCGACCATGTCGGCGGCCTCGGCGCGCGTGATGTTCTCGTCATGTCCGGAGTGGGCCTTGGTCGCCGGCGTGAAGATCGGCGCGGGCAGCCGCTCGGCCTGACGCAGCCCGGGTGGCAGCGCGTGACCGCACACGACGCCGGTGTCGCGGTAGTCGCGCCAGCCCGACCCGGCCAGGTGGCCGCGGACGACGCACTCGATGGGCAACATCTCGAGGCGTCGCACCACCATCGTGCGCCCGGCGAACTCGGGAGTCCGGACCTCTTCGGGAACGTCGGCAAGGCGCGCCGAGATCAGGTGGTTCGGCACGATGCCGGTGGTCTCGGCGAACCAGTGGGCCGAGAGCCCGGTGAGGACGCGCCCTTTGTCGGGGATCAGCGTCGGCATGACCACGTCGTACGCGCTGATGCGGTCGCTGGTGAGCATCAGCAGCCGGTCGTCGCCGAGGTCATGGACTTCGCGGACCTTGCCCTGGACGAGGAGCTGCACCCAAGGAGTGTACCCCGCCGACCCGGGGCGACGACCGAGACGACGCCGGGGGTGCGCGCTCGTTGCGAGGTTGGGGTCGAATGGCCCAGACCCTCATGCCGAACGCCAAGCCTGTCGATACCATCTGTATGGAATCAGCCGCAGCGAAACACCGACCTGACACCACCCCGGCCGCGGGCGCGATGGAGTCGCTCGAACGCGTGCTGGGTGAGCATTGGGGTCGCGCGATGTGGGTCGACGCCTGCCAGCGCGCCGGAGTGTCGCCTCGATCCGCCCACTCAGTCGGCGAGCTTCGCCGCATCGCGGCCGAGCTGACCGAGGTTCCGGGCCCTGCTGCCGTGATCGGGCGAACCCTCGGCGGTCAGATCACCGTCTACGAGGGCCTGACGAGAGACCGTCCCGGATCGTAGTCCCGTGCGATGGACGCGCGGTCCTCAGGTGGCTCCGAGCACCGACGCTGATATCATGATGGCATGAAGCGAATCGTGATCCAGGCAGAACCGGAACTGCTGGACCGGGCGCGGGCACGTGCGTCGCAACGTGGGGTGAGCGTCGCCCAGGTATTTCGGGACGCGCTCGAACGCGATCTCGGTGATGGATCACCTCCGCCCGTGCCGCGGTCACTTGGCGTCGGGGCATCGGGTCGCGGGGATCTTTCATTGCGGGCGGGCGACGACGACGAATTCGTGCCAAGGCCATCGCGCTCGTAGTCGACACGGGTCCGCTGGTGGGTGCGCTGGATCGCAGCGACGATCATCATCACGTGTGCGCGGTGCTTCTGCGCGACGCCACCGAGCGGCGGGTCATTCCCGCCCCCGTGCTGGTCGAAGTCGACTACTTCTGCAGCCTCATCGGACCGTCGGTCTTTCCGGCGCTGCTTTCGGACATCGAGTCGGGCGCGTATGAGGTGGAGGATCTCCGACCCGACGACTACACACGCGTCGGCGAGCTCATGGAGCGCTATTCGGATCTCCGCGTCGGTTTTGTCGACGCGGCGGTTCTCGCCATCGTGGAACGCCTTGGGGAGCGCAAGCTCGCGACGATCGACCGACGCCATTTCAGCGCAATGCGCCCCGTCCACATCGCCGCGTTGGAACTCGTCCCCCACTGACGCCGCGCGTGGGATGGCGCGCCAGGCGGATGAGCACCCGAGCAGGCGGAGTGCGACACGTCCCCGCCAATGGGCCCTCACCGCGTTCTTGGTCATCCGATCTCATCGTCCGACTGGTGTCGGATCACGACGACCGGGCTTGCACGCCCACCATCCCCCCGTTTGGGCCGACCTCGAGGCGGCCCACCCGAGGCTCTGGCTCCACGCCGGTCAGTCGCGAATCAGCCGGTAGTAGCGTCGTTCGAAGGGGGCGGGCTCCGGCGTCGGAGGCGGCTCGTGGTCGGGCGTGATGGAGACGTGATGCTCGACGGCAAGGTGGGTCAACGTCGCGATGAAATGCGTGGGGGTGGGACGGTCGACATTTTGCCCGGCGACCCGTTCGTACAGCGTTGACTCGCGCACCGGCTCCCCTGCGGAGCGCAGCGCGGCGATGATCGCACTGCGCAGCGGGACATCCAGGTGCGGCTCCTGTACCGGTGCTCCGGCCGCCGCGCTGCCGGGCCCGAGTGCCTTGAGCCGGTCCATCACGGTGCCGGCATGGCGGATGTACCAGCTGGGATCCATCAGCTCGTTGAGCGCGGCGGTGTTGATCACCGCCGTCACGTCGGCGTCATCGGCCAGCAGCTCGCGCAGGTGACGGCCGTCGTCCCAGGCGCGCATGGCGTTGCGCTGCACCAGGGAGTACGCGTCCTCGCGGGTCAGACCGCGCTCGACCAGACCCAGCAGGACCCGCTGGCTGAACACCAGGCCATGTGAGGAGTCGAGCACCGCCTGCATGCGTTCGGGTGAGATGACGAGGCCGTCGACCAGGCGGCGGGTCGTGGCCAGCAGGTAGTCCAGCAGGATGGTGGCGTCCGGCAGGATCACGCGCTCCACCGACGAGTGGCTGATGTCGCGCTCATGCCACAGGGCAACGTCTTCGAGCGCTGCCACCGCGTGGCCGCGAATGACGCGGGCCAGGCCGCTGATGCGCTCGGCGGTGATGGGGTTGCGCTTGTGGGGCATCGCGCTGGAGCCCTTCTGCCCTTTGGTGAACGCCTCCTCAGCTTCGCGGAGTTCGGTGCGCTGCAGGTGGCGCAGCTCCGTCGCGAGGCGGTCGAGTGAGCTTGCCGCGACCGCCAGGGCGGCCACCATCTCGGCGTGCCGGTCACGGGCCACGACCTGGGTGGCGCTCGGCTCGGCCGTCAGGCCCAGCTCGTCCATGACCTCGGCCTCCAGCTCGGGGGCCAACATCGCGTAGGTCCCGACGGCGCCCGAGAGCTTGCCGATCGCGACTCCTGCGAACGCCCGCGCCAGGCGCTCCTCGTTGCGGCGGCTTTCGAACGCGAAGCCCGCGAGTTTGAGGCCGAACGTGGTGGGCTCGGCGTGGATGCCGTGGGTGCGCCCGACACACAGCGTGTCGGCGTGCTCCAACGCGCGGGTGATCAATGTCTGCGTCAGGGCCGCCTGTTCGCGCAGCAGGATCCGTCCCGCGTGTTTGAGCGCGACGCCCAGGCCCGTGTCCAGCACGTCGGATGAGGTCATGCCGTAGTGGACCCACCGCGACGCCGGGCCGATGTGCTCGGCGACATCGGTCAGAAACGCCACGACGTCGTGGTTGGTCGTCTTCTCGATCTCGAGCGTGCGCTCGACTGAGAACCCGGCCTTGGCCTCGATCTGGGCCAAGTCGTCGGCTGGGACCACGCCGGCACGCGACCATGCGCGGCAGACCGCCAGCTCGACGTCGAGCCAACGTTGGAGTTTGGCCTCCTCGGTCCAGATCGCGTTCATCTCGGGTCGTGAGTAGCGAGTGATCATGCGCCGATGTCCCGGCGCAACTGGCGCCCGTCGAATTGGATGAGGTCTGCGCCTGTGTATGCGCGTTGTCGTGCGGTGGGGACATCGGGGCCTCGAGCGGCGACCGCCAGCACGCGTCCGCCGGAGGTCACGATATTTCCGCCTGCGTCGGTCGCGGTGCCTGCGTGCAGCACCTGAGCGCCGGTGGCCGAGGCGGCGTCGAGTCCCTCGATGACGTCTCCGGCACGTGGTTCTCCGGGGTAGCCGTACGCGGCCAGCACGACGGCCACGCACGGCTCGGGTGACAGGCGCAGCGGGCGCTCCTGGAGCGCGCCGTCGGCGGCGGCGACCAGCACCTCGACCAGGTCTTCATCGACCCGCGGCAGCAAACACTGGGTCTCGGGATCCCCAAACCGACAGTTGAACTCGATGACCTTCGGGCCGTCGGCCGTCAACATCAAGCCCGCGTAGAGGACCCCGGTGAACGGCGTACCACGGCGCGCCATCTCGACGATGACCGGGCGGTGGACCATCTCGACGATCGCGTCCGCGAGCTCGTCAGAGACATCGGCCGGAGGTGAGATCGATCCCATCCCGCCGGTGTTGGGCCCGGTGTTTCCCTCACCGATCGGCTTGTAGTCGCGCGCAGGTGGGAGCCGGACGAGGCGCGTGCCGTCACTGAAGGCAAGCAATGAGACCTCGGGGCCCGACATGCCGGCTTCGACGACGACGCTGGCGCCGGCGTCGCCGAAGGCACGCGCGTCGAGGCAGGCGGTCAGGGCATCGCCGGCTTCGTCGGCGGTGTGGGCGACCACCACGCCCTTGCCTGCTGCGAGCCCGTCGGCCTTGATCGCGACCGGGAGCCCGAGGCGCGCGACCGCCGTCATGCCCTGCGCGACATCGGTCACCGTCTCGTACGCAGCGGTCGGAACCCCGGCGGCCGTCATGACCTCCTTGGCGAATGCCTTGCTGCCCTCGAGTTGCGCAGCCGCCCCGGATGGGCCGAACACGCGCAGGCCGGCAGCGCGCAGGGTGTCGGCAAGCCCCGCGACCAGCGGTGCTTCGGGACCGACGACGACGAGGTCGATGTCGTGGGCTCGGGCCAGTGCGACAATGCCATCGTGATCGTCGATCGCGACGTCGGCGATTTCCACGTCACGGGCGATGCCGGCGTTGCCAGGCGCGCACACGACAATGTGCCCATGGCGTCGTGCGGCAAGCGCGAGCGCATGCTCACGCCCGCCTCCTCCGACGATCAGAACGTTGCGGCCCACGTGGATGAACCCTACCGGCACATGCCGACTCGCGCCGCTCGACGCCTACTGGTCTCGGTGCGTGTTCTTGCCGCTGCCGGAGTCGCCGTGATCCCCAGAGTCCCGTGTACCGCCTTCCGGCGACCGGTCATCGCCTCGGGTCACTGTCACCGGCGTCGACGGTTGTGCCGTCGGGGTTGGCTCAACCGGGATGCCCGGTGGTTGGGCGGGTGCGGTGCGGGGGGTACGTGCCGGGGTTTGCCGACGTCCGATTGCAGGAGGTGCGCCGCGCCGCCGCGCCGTTGCCCGCCGGTTGGCGTGAGTGGACGTCTGCGTCGCGGCAACCGTGACCGGGTCAGGCGCTGCTGCGGGTGGTGGCGACGACGACACTGGTGTCGGCGTGGGCGCGACCGTTCGGAGGATCGCCGCCGGTGTGGCGCCGACCGTCGTCGCCGTGGTGTACCGGAACAGGATTGCGTTGGCCGCAACCGTCACGATGACGAGCGTGGCGACGACGATCGCCGCACGGATCAGCTGTACGCGTGTCTGGGACCTCATGCATCAAATGACGTGTGGTGGCCGGTCGTCTTACGCGGGAGTTACAAGATCCTCATCAGTCGTCGCCCGCATCATGACCACCGCTGCCGCCTCCGCCACCCTTGCCTGCGCCACTTCCACCGCTTGCGTCGCCGTGATCGTCGACCGCGCCGGCACTCGTCACGGTGCGTGGCGGAGCCGGTCTGGGTTTCGCAATGACCGCGGGCTTGGCCTGCGTCGTCGTCGTGCTCGACTTCGTCGGTGCCGTCTTCGTCGACCCCGGTGCCGTGGGAGCGGGCGTCGACGGCGTGGTGGCCGTACCCGGCGTGGTCGGTGTTGCGGTGGTTGTGGGCGCGGCAGGGGTCGCAGCGGCTGCCTGCGGGGTCAAGCGGCCCACAGGATCGTTCTGCGGATTCGCGTACCCGACCAGCGCGACGTTGGCGGCGACGGTTGCCGCCACCGCCACCGCCACAATCAAGCCGACGCGCACGAACGTGAGCTTGCGATTCATCGCCAGCCAGCGTAGCCGTTACGAGGCGCGACGTCGGCGTCAGTCGTCACCGCCGCCGCCTCCGTGACCTGAGCCACCGCTGTGACCGCCGTCGTCAGTGCCACCGTGACCGCTGTTCGTGTCGCCACCGTTGTCGTCGTTGGCGTCCTGCTGCGCGCCATCGTCTGATCCGCTCTGACTGTCGTGGCGAGCGCTGTGCGTCGCTTCGTGGCCGGGACCGTCATCGGTGCCCGTGCCCGTGGACTCATTGGCCGGCCCGTCGTCACCAGGTCGGGTCCCGCCGGTGGTCGTGGTCTGGCCGTCATCGCTCGTGGCGGGTGTGCTCGGTGCGGTCGCCGTCGTCGGCGTCGTCGGCGTGCTTGGCGTGGTCGGCGTGGTCGCCGTTGTCGGCGTGGTGACCGACAGCTCTGACTTGGGGGACGCGGAACTGTGCGGTCGTGTCGTCGCCAGTGCGGCGGCGGAGATGCCGCTCCCGACGACGAGCGCGACGATGGTTGCCTGGATCTTAGTGATGTTCATTGATTGACTCCTCTTGGTTTGCTGAGGAGAACGGTAGGGCGCACCGGGTCAGGGGTGGATCAGCGGATGGGCAAGACTTCTCCCACGACGTTCAAAGAAATGGCGAGGTTCTGAGCGCGTACGCAGCCGATACGGCACGATACGGCCGATGAAGATCCTGATCGTCGAAGACGAAGACGCCATTGCCGTGCCGCTCATCGAAGGGCTGGCGCGTGAGGGGTACGAGGTCACGCGCGTGGCCACCGGGGCCGCTGCGCTCGAGGCACCCCAACCCGATGTGATCCTGCTGGACCTCCGCCTGCCGGACATGGACGGCTATGACGTCTGCCGCACGATCCGTGCGCGCAGCGACGTGCCGATCATCATGGTCACCGCCCGCGGTGAGGAGAGCGACCGCGTCATCGGCCTTGAGCTTGGGGCCGACGACTACGTGGTCAAGCCGTTTGGCGTGCGCGAGCTGATCGCACGTATTCGCGCGGTGACCAGGCGGGCGAGCAGCACGCGCCATGACGACGACGCGGAGCCGCTTCGCACGGGTGGCCTCGAAGTCGACATCCGTGCGCGCCGAGTGATCGTCGATGGCACTGAGATCGCGTTGACCGTCAAGGAGTTCGATCTGCTTGCAGTCCTGGCCGCCGATGCCGGCGCCGTCGTCACACGCAAGCAACTTCTGGAGCAGGTGTGGGAGACCAGCTGGTACGGCTCGACCAAAACCATCGATGTGCACGTCGCCTCCCTTCGGCGCAAGCTCGGCGAAGGCGCGACGGTGGAGACGGTGCGCGGGGTGGGTTTCCGTCTGAGGACCACTGAGTGAGTCGACGGCTGCTGGCGAGCTACCTGACGCTCGCGGCAATCCTCCTCCTTGCGCTCGAGATCCCGTTGGCGTTGGTGTTCGCTCGGAGCGAGCTCCGAGATCTGACGCACAAGGTCGAGCGGGACGCCAACGTGTTGGCCTCCCGGTTCGAGGGGGTGCTCGAGGGCGCGAAGGGCATCGAGGTGCTTCGTCCCCAGGTCGACGAGTACGCCAAGGAGACGGGTGGCCGGGTCGTGGTCGTCACGCCCGACGGGCAGTCTGTGGCCGATACATCGAAGCAGGATGACCTGGGATCGTTTGCCTCGCGCCCGGAGTTCATTCAGGCGCTCGGCCGCGGGGCTGAGGCCCCCAAGGCCATAATCGCGACCGGGATTCGGCACTCGGCGACCCTGGGTGGCGACATCCTCTACGTGGCGGTGCCCATCGCACGGGACGGAACGGTGCTCGGGGCGGTGCGCATCACCTTCCCGACGTCCGAGGTCGATGCACGTGTACACCGCACGTGGGTCATCCTCGGCGCGCTCGCCGTGATGGTGCTGGGCGTGTCGGCGCTCGTCGGACTGCGATTCGCCCAGGCGACGGTGATCCCGTTGGCCCGGCTCGAACGGGCGGCGGACGCCGCGGGTGCCGGCGATCTGACCGTGCGGGCTCCGGTCGAGGGGCCGCCGGAGGTCCGCTCGCTGGCCGGTCGCTTCAACCAGATGGTCGGGCGGCTCGGCGACTTGGTGCGCTCGCAGGAGGCCTTCGTCGCGGATGCCTCACACCAGCTGCGCACGCCGCTCGCCGGTCTTCGCCTGCGGTTGGAGAACTTGGAGGCGAATGTCGACCCACAGGGTCGGGGCAGCCTGGAAGGGGCGATCGGGGAAGTCGATCGGCTCAACCGCTTGGTGGACGGCCTGCTCGTGCTTGCGCGTGCCGACAGCGGCGCCGCCACGGCAGAGCGCATCGACTTGCGGGCGCTGGTGGAGGATCGGGTGGCCCTGTGGAGCGCGCTGGCCGATGAGCAACAGGTCCGCGTGGCGGCGGCGGTCGACGGGTCGGTCGCGGTGCATGCGACGCCGGGTCGCTTGGATCAGATCCTCGACAACCTGATCGAGAACGCGCTGGCGGTCTCGCCACCTGACACGACGATCACGGTCAGCGCGAAGTGCGTCGCGGGAGGAATCGAACTGCGCGTCGGTGACCAGGGACCTGGCATGAGTGAGGATGAGCGCGCTCGCGCGTTCGACCGCTTCTGGCGCTCGGAGCGCACCCGGACCGAGGGCACCGGCCTGGGGCTCGCGATCGTTCGGCGATTGGTCGAGTCGGAGGGCGGTTCGATCGAACTCCGGGCTGCCGATCGCGGCGGGCTCGATGTCGCGATCACGCTGATGCGATCGGCGGACGGCGACGTCCACGGGTGATCAAGCGCCGCCGCGCACCTCGGCCAGCAGGTGCTCGACGGGTTCCAGATCGAACGGGGTTCCGACGGCGACGATGACGTGCTGGGCCCCCGCGTCGACGTAGTCCCGCCACCGGGCAATCGCGGGCTCGTCCATGATCAACACCGTGCGCTCGATCTCGCCGGGATCACGGCCCAGTTTGGCGCACCAACCGTCGAGCGCGGTGTTCTTGTCGGCGTAATGCTCCGGCGTGCCGTAGGTGTTCCACGCATCGGCGTACTTGGCGACGACGCGCAGGGCGACCTTCTCGCCGGACGCACCGATCATGATCGGCATCCGCCCGATGGCTGGGGGATTGAGCTTGGACAAGCGCACGGCGATCCGGTCGAGGCTCGCGACGAGGGCATCGAGCCGGCTCCGCGGCGTCCCGAACGGGTAGCCGTAGTCGGCATACTCGCGTTCGAACCAGCTGGCGCCGATCCCCAGGTACATGCGCCCGCCGGACACGTGATCCACGGTGCGGGCAATGTCGGCGAGCAGATCGGGATTGCGGTACGTGTTGCACGAGACCAGCGCACCCAGCATCGCATGGTCGGTGTCGACGGCCATCGCCGCCAGCAGCGACCAGGCCTCGAAATGGGGCCCGTCCGTGTCGCCGTAGAGCGGGGAGAAGTGATCCCACACCCAGATGCTGTCGACCTGCATCGCGTCGGCGCCACGCCACGCCGCCGTGAGTTCGTCGATGGTGCAGTGCTGCGGGTGCAGTTGCACGCCGACGCGGATGGTGCTCACGGTCGGCGGATCCGGTCGAGTGCCTGGTCGAGATCCTCGATGATGTCCTGGGCGTCTTCGAGCCCGACCGACAGGCGGATGACGCCGTCGGTGATTCCCGCAGCTTGGCGCGCGGCCGGCGTGAGCTTGCGGTGGGTTGTCGTCGCCGGATGGGTGACCAACGACTTTGCGTCGCCCAGGTTGTTGGAGATGTCGACCAGGCGCAATGCATCGAGGACGGTGAATGCGTCGCGCTTGGCGTTCGCCTCGGCCGTGGCGAGCCGCATCGTGACGACGGTGCCACCACCCGACATCTGCCGGAGGGCCAGCTCATGCTGCGGGTGGCTCGGCAGGTAGGGGTACCGCACGGCCGCGACGGCCGGGTGCTCCTGCAGCCAGGTGGCGATGCGAAGCGTCGAGCGGGACTGTTGTTCGACCCGCAACCGCAGCGTTTCGAGGCTCTTGACCAAGACCCATGCGTTGAAGGGACTCATCGACGGGCCGGTGTTGCGCATCAGCGGCTCTACCTGATTGCGGATATAGCTGGTGGATCCGAGGATGGCGCCTCCCAACACGCGGCCCTGCCCGTCGATGTGTTTGGTCGCCGAGTAGACCACGATGTCCGCACCGAGTTCCAAGGGCTTTTGCAGCAATGGTGTTGCGAACACGTTGTCCACGATCACCTGGGCGCCCGCGGCATGCGCCAGCCCGCACACTTCGGCCACGTCGATCAGGTCCTGCATCGGGTTCGAGGGCGACTCAAAGAACACCGCCTGCGCCGGGGTCGCGAGCGCCTCGCGCCACTGGTCCAGGCTGTCCCCGTCGACGAACGTCGTCGTCACGCCCCAGCGCGGCAGCAGGTCGTTGAGGATGACGAAGCAGGGACCGAACAGGGCTCGAGACGCAACCACGCGATCACCGGCATGCACCAGCGCGAGCAATGAGTTGAACACGGCGGCCATGCCGCTCGCAGTCGCGAAGCAGTCCTCCGCACCCTCGAGGAGCCGCAGTCGCTCCTCAAAACTCCGGACGGTCGGGTTGCCATACCGGCTGTAGGTGTAGTGGTCGTTCTCGCCCTCGAACGCCGCCTCGGCTTCGGCGGCGGATGCGTAGACGTACCCCTGCGTCAGAAACAGCGCCTCGGAGGTCTCGGCAAAGTGCGATCGCTCCAGGCCACCCCGCACCGCGAGGGTGTCGGGACGCCAGCCGCGCGTGTGGTCGGGCGCGTCGCTCAACGAGCGTTCTCGCCGTCACGGACAAGCGCCTGGGCGACGATGACCCGGCTGCCGTCGAACGTCACCGCCGGTGCACCATGCAACCGGTACCCGGCGTCCAGGGCTGCACTGACCCGTTCACAGAACGCGCGGTCGTCGGGTCCCGTCAGGACGCGGTAGCGCAGTGGTTCGGTCACTTCCTCGGTCACTCCAGGGTCCTCTCGTGGCGATCCGCATTCGCCCTCGCGATGCGTCCTGCAGGATCGCAGACGGACGGGTGCGTTGGCAGGGGTGGTGTCGATACGTGACGGCGTGGTCGTCCGTGACATTGGCGTGATGCGTTTTGTAGGGTCGCGGAATGCGGCAGCGACGATTGGGATCAGCGGGACCGTCGGTCGGGGCGGTCGGGTTCGGCGCGATGTCGCTTTCGGGCGTCTACGGCGAGGCCGACGACAGCGAGTCGATCGCGACGATCCACGAGGCGCTCGACCTCGGTGTGACCCTGATCGACACCGCGGACGTGTACGGCGATGGCCACAACGAGCGGCTTGTCGGTCGCGCACTCGTCGGCCGGCGTGATCAGGCGATTGTCTGCACCAAGTTCGGTTTTGTCGATCCGTATGGCGGCGCGCCCCGTGTCGACGGCAGCCCCGCCCACGCACGGCGGTCCCTTGATGCCAGTCTGGCGCGGCTGGGTCTCGAATATGTCGACCTGTGGTACTTGCACCGCATCGATGAGCAGGTCCCGATCGAGGAGACCGTCGGGGCGATGGCCGAGGGGGTCACGGCCGGCAAGGTCCGTCACCTCGGCTTGTCCGAGGCATCGGCAGCCACCATTCGCACGGCTCACGCCGTCCATCCGATGGCGGCCGTCCAAAGCGAGTACGCGCTGTGGACACGTGACGTCGAGGCCGAGGTTCTGCCGACATTGAAAGAACTCGGCATCGCCTTGGTGGCGTTCAGCCCGCTCGGGCGCGGGCTCTTGGCCGGTGGGCTCGATGCGACGACCGAGCTGCCGGACGGTGACCTGCGGCGGATCATCCCACGGTTTGCGCATGAGCGCCTGGAACGCAACCTGGAGTTGGCGGTCCGCGTCCGCCAACTCGCCGACCAGCGCAGCGTGACGCCTGCGGAAATCGCCCTGGCGTGGGTGTTGGCACAGGGCGATCTGGTCATCCCGATCCCTGGAACCCGCAGCCGCGAGCACCTACGGACCAATGCCGCCGCCGCCGCAATCGACTTGACGGAGGCCGAGTGTCTGGTTCTCGACGAGATCGCGCGGACCGAAGCGGTCGGTGAACGCTACCCCCCGTCACTCATGCGGCTGATAGACGGTTGAGGGCCATCAGATGACGCTCTACGAGTTCTTGGTCTTCGTTCACGTGTTGATGGTCGTCGTGTGGGTGGGCGGCGACGTCGCGATCCAGGCGCTGGCGTTGCGGGCAACGCGCGCCAAGGAACCTGCGCGAATGGCCGCCTTCAGCGCCGACGCCGAATGGATTGGGCTGCGCGTCTTCATGCCGGCGTCGATCGTGTTGGTCATCGTCGGGATCTGGGCGGCGATCGAGGGGGACTGGGACTTCGGTCAGGCGTGGATCTCGATCGGCTTCGCGGCCTTCCTGTTCTCGTTCTTCCTTGGAATGGCGTTTCTGGGCCCCGAGTCAGGGCGGATCAAGGCCCTGGTCGAGGAACGCGGCCTGGATCACCCCGAGGTGACGCGGCGTACCGGCCGGATCCTGCTGTTCAGCCGGATCGAGCTGCTGATCCTGGTCGTCGCGATCTGGGCGATGGTGACCAAGTGGTCCTTCTCGTAAGTACGCACGTTTCCTGAGCGAAAACCGAGACAGGCGAGGACGCAGTGCCTTCTTGCCCGAGGATCTGAAACGAGCGTGGCCATGGGTCGCAGAACACGACACCCGCCGCGATCGCGAGCGTCGCGTGGACCTCGTCGAGGTCATAGCGCCGATGACCGCCAGGCGTCGTCACCGAGGGAATTCGGCCTGATGCCGCGAGTGCCCGGGTCCGGCTGGGCGAATCCCCAAGGCGCGGGGCGACGTCGGAGGTTGTCCCAAATGACTTCATCTCGACAAGCGTGACCAGTCGTTCAGTCGATTCAAGCGTTCACGCGGACGAACTGTCAGATACCCACGTGGTCGATGACCTGGTGTCGACCCTGGCCGGTGCCGATCAGGGTGATGGGGACACCGAGCGCTTGGGTGATCCGGTCGACGTAGGCGCGTGCGCGGGAGGGCAGGGCCGCGAGTTCGGTGACCGTCGTGATGTCCTCGTCCCAGCCGGCGATCTCCTCGTACACCGGTTGGCACGAGTGAAAGACGGTCTGGTTGTCGGGAAGTTCGCCCAGGCGCTCGCCCTCGCGCGTCTCGTAGGCGATGCAGAGCTTGAGGGTGTCGAGCCCGGACAAGACATCGAGCTTGGTCAGCGCGATCTCGGTGATGCCCGAGATGCGGACCGCGTATCGCAGCGCCACCAGGTCGAGCCACCCGCACCGACGCTGGCGCCCGGTCGTGGTGCCGAACTCGTGGCCCTGCTCCAGCATGTGCTTTCCCGCCGCGTCATCGAGTTCGGTCGGGAACGGGCCCTCGCCGACGCGTGTCACGTACGCCTTGGTGACGCCAAGGACACCGTTGATGCGTGTCGGACCGACGCCCGCCCCGGTGCAGGCCGCGCCCGCGATCGGGTTGGACGACGTCACGAACGGGTACGTCCCGTGGTCGATGTCGAGCATCGTCCCCTGCGCGCCCTCAAACAGCACGCGCTTGCCTGCGTCGAGCGCCCGGTTGACCAGCAGCCCCGTGTCGGTGATGAACGGCCGCAGACGCTCGGCGTGGCGCAGGACCTCCTCAGCCACAGTCGCAGGGTCGAGTGGCTCCATCTCGTAGAGCTTCTGCAGCACTTCGTTCTTCTGCTCAAGCGCGATGCGCAACTTGCGCACCAGGATGCTGGGGTCCAGAAGGTCTTGCGCCCGGATGCCAAGGCGTGCCGCCTTGTCCTGGTAACACGGCCCGATGCCGCGGCGGGTCGTGCCGATCGAGAAGCGGCCCAGCCGCATTTCGGCCGCACCGTCAAGCAGCACGTGGTACGGCATGATCAGGTGTGCCGCACTCGACACGCGCAGGCCTTCGACCGAGATGCCGCGCTCCTCGAGGGCGTCGAGCTCGCCGCACAGGACCCCAGGATCGACGACCGTCCCGTTGCCGATGATGCAGAGCTTGCCCGGGTAGAGGATCCCCGACGGAATCAGATGCAGTTTGAAGGTCTCGCCGTCGCGCACGATCGTGTGTCCGGCGTTGTTGCCGCCTTGAAAGCGCACGACCACGTCGCTGCGCTCGGCGAGCAGGTCGACGACCTTGCCCTTGCCTTCGTCGCCCCACTGGGCGCCGACGATCACCGTTGCCGTAGCTGCCATCGCGTCCTCGGTCTCAGCTGTCGGGTGCGAGGTTGCCGAACTTGGCGTACCGGTCCATGAATGCCAGCTTGACGCGCCCGGTCGGGCCGTTGCGGTGCTTGGAGATGTCCAGGTCCGTCAAACCCTTGTCCTCGGTGTCCTTGTTGTAATACTCGTCGCGGTAGAGCATCAGGACCAGGTCCGCGTCCTGCTCGATGGCACCGGATTCGCGCAGGTCCGACAGCAGCGGGTGTTTGTCCGGACGTGAGTCGGGGGACCGGTTGAGCTGCGACACCACGATCAGCGGAACGTCCAGGTCACGGGCCATCAGCTTGAGGCCTCGCGAGATCGTCGAGATCTCCTGCACCCGGTTCTCGTCGCGCCGACCGCGACCCGGGGCGCCTTCCATCAGCTGGATGTAGTCGACGATGACCAGGTCCAACCCGTGGCGGCTCTTGAGCCTGCGTGCCTTGGTGCGCATCTCGGTGACGGTCACGCCTTCGGAGTCGTCGATGAAGAGTTTTGCCTTGGCCAAGCGGTCGGCGGCCTGACCGATGCGCGGCCAGTCGTCCTGCGAGAGTCGCCCGGTGCGCAGGCGGCTGCCGTCCACCATCGCCACTGAGGACAACATGCGACCGACGATCTCGTCCGCCGACATTTCGATGCTGAAGATCGCGACGGTCTTGCCGTCATCGATTGCCGCGTTTGCCGCCATGCCCAGCGCCAGCGCGGTCTTGCCCATGCTCGGCCGTGCGGCGACGACAACGAGGTTGGCCGGACGCAGACCGCCGGTCATCTTGTCCAGGTCGGCGTAGCCCGTTGCGAGTCCGGTGATCTCGACGCCGCGTTCGGATGCGGCGATGAGTCGGTCCAGGTTGTCTTTGACGAGTTGCTCGGCGCCGATGAAGTCCCCGCGCACCGACGCCTGCGAGAGCCCGTAGACGAGGTCCTCGGCCTGC
This sequence comes from Actinomycetota bacterium, assembly GCA_031366605.1. Classification (GTDB taxonomy): domain Bacteria; phylum Actinomycetota; class Thermoleophilia; order Miltoncostaeales; family Miltoncostaeaceae; genus CALMEC01. Next base: position 78,758 of record JANLOO010000035.1, read on the forward strand.
TGCACCATCTCGTCCGTCTCGCCGGTGCGCCCCGCGACGATGCCCTCGATCTCCTGGCTGATGCGCAGCAGGCGGCGTTGGGTCGCCGTGTCGTGGACGATCTCGCCGTAGGTGCGGTAGCTCGCGGCGATGTACGGCGTCTCGACCAGGTCCAGGACCCCGCCCTTGCCGCCTGCGGTCTCGAGCGTTCCCGACTTGGTCAGTTGCTCGATGACGGTCAGGGGTTCAATCGGCTGCCCCGAGTTGAGCAGATCCAGCATCGCCTCGAAGATCAGCCGGTGGTTCTCCCGGTAGAAATCATCGACGTCGACGATGCTGAGCGCCTCGGCCAAGTTGCCGGACGCGTCCATGAGCGCGCCCAGCAGGTGCTGCTCAGCCTCAAGGTTTTGGGGTGCGGCGACGCGCTCGGCCATCGCGCTGCCGCGGGGTCGTTCCGGGGCGCGGGTCTCGCTCAGGACTCGCCGTCGAGCAACGGGCTGACGATCGTCTTGACTTCGGCCACGACACCCGAGACCACCTGGACCGGGATGGTGTACGTGCCGGTCTGCCTGATCGGGGGATCGATCGTGATGTCGTGCCGATCGATCTCGATCTGACGGGCATCGCGTATGGCGTCCGAGATGTCCTGCGAGGTGATCGAGCCGAACAGACGGCCGTCACCGCCGGCCTTGGCCTTGAGCGTCAGGATCGTCCGGTTGAGCAGGTCCGCGATCTGCTCCGCCTCAGCCGCGCGCTTGGCGATGGCCGCCCGGTCGGCCTCCATGCGCCGCTCGACCTCGGCGATACGTGATGCGGTCGCGAGCTCAGCGAGCTTGCGAGGCAGCAAGTAGTTGCGCAGGTAGCCGCGCGTGACGTTGACGACGTTGCCGGCCTTGCCGAGCCCGTCCACCTCTTGAAGAAGAATCGCCTGCATGAGTTCGGCCTCCGAGCCCTAGAACGGAATGTCGTCGTCCCCGCCGGCGGCGGGAGGGGACATGTCGCTTGTGTCGACCGGCAGGTCGCTGCCTGCGGGCGCGGACCACCCGGCGCCTCCGCCGCTCTCGCCACCACCACCGCCGCCTTCGCCGCGGGAGTCGAGGAAGAAGATGTCGTTGGCGACGATTTCGGTGGACTGGCGCTTGGCACCGTCTTGGGCGGTCCACTCACGCCACGAAAGGCGGCCGTCGATACCGATGCGCCGACCCTTTGCAAGGTAGTTGCTGGCGGTCTCGGCCTGACGGCCGAAGACCACGACGTCGAAGTAGTTGGACTTGTCGCCCCATCCACCGTTCTCGTCACGCGAGCGGCTGGAGACCGCCACACGCATGGAGCACACGGCGTCGCCGCCGGCGGTGTGGCGAAGCTCAGGGTCGCGCGTCAGGCGCCCGACAAGGGTGACGCGGTTCAGATCTGCTGGCACAGCTCGCTCCTTCTCAGTGGGCTAACGGGGGCGGCGGCGCTGTGGACGTGGTGCACGCGGGAACGGGGACTCGCCTTCGGTCCGGTCATCGGTCGGAGGCGGGGCACCCTTCTCTTTTTGGATCGCCGCCTGCGCTTTGTTCAGACGAATCGTCTGGGAGCGCAACACGACGTCCTTGTTGATGGAGAGCACACGCTCGATCTCGGTCAGTACCGAGCCCGGGGCGTCGCAGGTCATCACCATGTAGCGGCCAGTCGCCTGACCACCCATCGGGAACGAGATACGCCGCTCCCCCCAGTCGTCGAGGTTCGCCACCGCGCCGTCGGATCCGACGACGAGTTGACGGACACGATCCACAATGTCGTCCTGGCGTTCGCCACCGACTTCGGGGTTCAAGATGAGCATGATCTCGTACGGATTGATGCGAGGCCTCCAAGGCTTTTCGACAAACGATCGGGCGCTTTTGCCCTCCGCGCAGACATCGGTTTCCCGGTGTGAGCAGGCGCGACAATATACCAGCCATATGTCACATGTCTCACTCGCAATGTGCCAATCCAAACCGATTGTGTGTCATCTGTCGGCACACAGCACTACCATGGACCGTGATCGCCGAAGGAGGCCTCCGTGTTCAAGGGCATCGCCCGTTTTCTCGTCGCCACAGCTGCCGGCGCCGGCCTAGGAGCCGGGGCTGCGCTTGCACGGCGGCATCTGCATGGCGCGCACGCGTCGTCGGCGCCTGCGGCGTGGACACCTGACGTGGCGTCGATGCCGTACGCACCGGAGCCGCAGGCGAGTCCGGCGGCCCCCGTGATCGAGCCCCAGCCGCGGCCGGCCGTCCCAATCGACGTCGCGGATCTGGACGCGGCCCGCGCGCGGCTCCGTCAGCGCGCTGCGGAGCTGCGCGCCGAGATGGAAGGGTGATCTCAGCGGGTTTCGCGCCACGCCGGGCTGGACTCATCGCCGGGGCTGCCGGCCTCCTGGCGGTCGCCTGCGCGTCACCTGGCGCGGCGATGCGCTTTGCCGTCAAGGGCGACTGGGGCGATGGCTCACAGAACCAGGTCGCCGTCACCAAGCGGATGTGCGTCGAGTACGCCAAGACCCCGTTCGCGTTCACGCTGACCACCGGCGACAACTTCTACGACTCCGGGACCGCCAGGCGGGAGTCGTTCCAGATTGCGGAGAAATGCCTGATCGATCTGGGCGTCCCGTACCGCGCGACGTGGGGAAACCACGATACCGGCGGAGTGTCCACGGGCGTCGTCCTCAAGACCCCGGCACGCTGGTACACGTTCGTCTCGGGTCCCATCAGGTTCGTCATGCTCGACGCCAACCAGCCGAGCAGCCAGTCGCAGCTGCGGTTTTTGAAGTCGACGCTGGCAGCCGAGACGGTCCGTCCGGTCATCGTCGCCTACCACCAGGGGACCCGGACCGCCGGCCTCCACGCGCCCCAGCTCGTCCAGCAGCGAGTGTGGGAGCCCTTGTTCGTCAAGTACAAGGTCAAGCTCGTCTTGCAGGGACACAACCACCTGTACGAGCGGATCAACCACAAGGGCCTCACGTACGTCACGACCGGGGGCGGCGGCTACAGCGCGCTCTACCCGTGCTCACGCGCGACGGCGGGGTTGGTGTTGTGCAAGCCGATCCACCACTTCTTGATGGTCGAGGCGACTCCCACCAAGCTCGGCGTCCGGGCGATCGGTGTGAACGGCGCGATCATCGACCGCTTTCGGATCACCCTGACGCCTCCGGTGCGCTGACCGACGGATCGGGCAACGCGACGGTCGGGTCGTCCGGCGGGGGGCTCGGGGGGCCGTCGAGGTTGACGACGGTCAGGTCGCCCAGGTCGACGTCGGCGAGCGAGGCGGGGCACGGTGTGGCGACCACGTGTCGGGCAACACGCCGCCAGCGCTCATCGGTGAAGTACCCGGTGTGGTGTCCGGGGCCCAGGCAGCGCTCCTGCCGGTTGGCCGGCCCGGTGTCATCGGGTGGGTTGGCGTTGCGCGGGTCGTAGTCGTCCGGCGCCACGATGTTTCGTCCGACGTAGTCACCCGCGCGGTAGACGTTGAGCCAACGTGCGATGGAGGGGCCGCCTGATGGCCACGCAATGAATTGGGTCGGGAACCGTCTGGCGTAGGTCTGGGTCGCCGGGCACCCGTAGGTCAGCAACGTGATCGTCGTCGGGATGGTCTCGGCCGCCGCGGGTGTCACGCGCGGCGTGCGGTCGCGGTCACCCAGCAGGGTTGCGAGGCTCAGGACGCTGCCCTGGCTGTGGGCCATGATCACCACATGGGCGTACCCGCGCGCGCGCAGGTGTGCGAGCACGGCTTGGTAGCGCGCGATCATCCGCACCCGTGGCGCGACGATGGCCGGGTTGGAGACCCGCAAATAGGTGGTGATGTCGTAGATGACGTCCAGGACGAGGGCGAGCACCTTCAGGAATCCCCCGCCGAATTTGCCGATGAATCCGACGTTCTTGAGCCCCACACCGGCAACGGCCAGCACGGCGAGGATGTAGGCGAGCGGGAACGCGATGCCCGAGAACTTCTCCCGTCCGAACACCTCCAGATCGCCCGCTCCGGTCATCCAGAAGAGGATCGCCGCGACTGTCGTCAGGCAGACGAGCGGGACGATGACGACGGTGAAAAGCCACGACCGACCCGATTCGGTCAACCCGCTGTCGAATGCGGCCCCTTGTTCGAGCGACATGTCGACCGAGCTCGCGTTCCGACGGCGGGCGCGAAACGACGAGACGTACCCGGCGAAACGCCACGCGACGATCCCCAGCAGCACGGCGATGATGCACATCGCCAACCCGAGTGGCTGCACCGTGGCGCGAACGATGTCCGACCCCCAGTCGACCGTGGAGAGCGACGTAGTCGTGCAGTTGACGATGGGATCGATGAAGGTGGGGCCGGCGCAGTCGGGAAGTCCCTGCGGCCAGCTCTTGGCGTAGTCCGGGTAGATGCGCGCCGCTGCGGCGAATACCAGGAACATCGCCGACGTGGCGATCGCATAGAGGACCGGGCCGAGCATGACGGTCAGCATCACCGTGGCACTGAGCCTGCGTCGGTCGTTTCGTTCCGTCTCCCGCTCCTCGGCCCCGTCCGATTGGCAGCGGCCGAACCGAAGCCAGCACGCCAGGCCTGCGATCGCCGAGCACAGGAGCAACATGACGAACCACGCCAGCCGGAACGAACCCATCGCGATGGCGGTCAGCGCGTTGGCGGCGCGGGCGGGCACCCCGCCGGTGCGCGGTGTGTTGAACATGGCGAGCAGGAGGGCGCCGACGGGGATCACGGCGTAGGCACCCTGGATGGCACGCCGCCCACGGCGGCGGTAGCTGTTGGAATCCTCCTGCGGGCGGACTCCCTGCGAGGCCGCGTGCATTCCGATCGCCATGGTCACGAGGGCGACGGCGAAGAGGAAGGCGAGCTGCATGGGCAGGCTCGTCTGCGTTGTGAGCCCCAGCCAGAGGGCGCTCAACACCAGCCCGACGGCCAAAGCGGCCAGCGTCCAGAGATTGCGGGCTCCGCCACCGTCGTCCGCGCCACCGGCGTACCCCCAGGGCCTGTCGACCCGGTCGAAGGTCCAGCCGCCGCTGAACGTCCGCCCGCCGATCCACCACCCTGCCCCGGCAAAGATCGGGGCCAGGACGATGATCAGGACCCAGCTGATGACCTCCGAGGGCTTTGCCAAGAGTTCGAGGTTGACGACGACGGCCAAGGCGGCCTGCGCGAGCACCAGTGGCGTGACGATGTACGCCAACCAGTACGACATCACCGTGAGCGCGCCCTTCAGGTACCGCGCGGGGCGCGACGGCAGGGGTGTGTTCTCGTCGTAGCGCCGGACCGCTTCGAGACCGAGCGTCGCGACCTGCATCGTGATCGCGAACAGCAGATAGAACAGGCGCTGCACGGGCCCCTGCGCCCGCGACAGGTCGGCCCAGTGCATCTCGTAGACGTCGACCGCGGGCGCCGCGTTGCCGGACGCGACGTGTGCGGTGGGAACGGGAAACGGCTCGCGCAGGTTGGGTGAGCCCACTCCAGTGCGAAGCGCGTTGTCGTCGCCGGTGTCCCCGGTGTCGGCTGATCCCACCAGGGTCACCTGGCCGCACTCGGCCTCAGTCTTCCACCGGCCCGACGGATCCTGGGCAAGGGCATCGACGATCGCGTCGCGTCCACCCCCCAGCGTGTCATCCCCAACGCCGGAGACGACGATGACGGCGACCGGAGCCACGGTTGAACTCACGGCCACATGATCGAGCTCGGCAACACCGGACATCCGCATCTCCTTCGTTGCGTACAGGAGCATACGACGACGAGGGTTGATACATCGCCGCGCAGTGGGAGCATCGCCGCCACCCGCTAGCCTGAAGCCGCCTGGAGCGGCCGGGGCCTGGTGGCCCAACTCGTCTTCAAAACGAGCGGGGAGGGGTTCACCCCCGCCCGGTAGGTTCGATTCCTACGCCGCTCCGTTTGTGCCTGTTTTGCAGGGGTAAATGGCTTAGATACTTCCCCCTGAAAAACGTTTGGGCGGTGGGCGGAGGGCACCCGTTGGCGGATTGGCTGGGTTGTCGGTTCGAGCCGCCCCGGTTTTCATGCGAGGGCGGCGATTCGGTCCAGGTTGTGGCTCAGAACCCCGAGCCCGAC
>JANLOO010000066.1:0-51056 GCA_031366605.1 Actinomycetota bacterium
GTCAGATCATCTCCGCGCCGTTTCGGATCCACAACATCGAGGGTGACCGCAAGCTCATGGTGCAAGAGTTGATGGAGCGCGTCGGCATGAATCCCGAGCATTACAACCGATACCCACACGAGTTCTCCGGCGGCCAGCGGCAGCGCATTGGCGTCGCGCGGGCACTTGCGCTGCGCCCCAAGCTGATCATCTGCGACGAGCCGGTCTCTGCGCTGGACGTGTCGATCCAGGCGCAGATCGTCAACCTGCTGGAGGACCTGCAAGAGGAATTCGGGCTGACTTACCTGTTCATCTCGCATGACCTCGGCGTAGTCCGCCATGTCTCGGACCGTATAGCTGTGATGTACCTCGGCCGCATTGTCGAGGTCGGGACCTCCGACCGCCTCTACAACAACCCGCGTCACCCCTACACGGCGGCGCTCCTGTCGGCCGTGCCCAAGGGCCACGAGGGGCATGGGAGCGAGATAGAGCGCATCGTGTTGACGGGGGACGTGCCGTCACCGGTCAATCCGCCGCAGGGTTGTCCGTTCCACCCGCGCTGTCCGAAAGCCAGGCTCATCAGCGGCAGCGAGACGGAAGTTCCCGAGCAGTGCCGGACTGCGGTCCCGATACTCCAACCGATGGGCGACGGCCAGGAAGCCGCGTGCTGGTTCCCGCTCGAACCGGGCGAGAAGCTCCAGCAGGCCGCAACGGCCTGAAAGAGCACCTTCGTCAGGCGGCGAGCAACGCGTCCAGCTTTCCCGCGCGGTCCAGGGCGGAGAGTTCGTCCCAGCCGCCGATGGGGTTGCCGTCGATCAGGATCTGCGGGACGGTCATCTGGCCGGTGAGTTCGGCGATGCGCCGACGTGCCTCGAAATCGTTGAGTTTGATGTGAATCTCGGCGTACGCCGCGCCCTTCGCGTCAAGCAGTCGCTTGGCGCGCGTGCAGTACGGGCACCTCTCGCTGGTGTACATGGTGATCTCGGGCATCGGGGGATTGTAGCCGCGGTCGGTGGCGATCCGCCCGGGACGGCCGTGGTGGCCTGCCACAATCACCGTGTGTACGAGACCGAGGCCATCGTGTTGCGCTCGATCAGGTATGGCGAGGCCGACAACGTCCTGACCCTCTACACCCGTGAGCGCGGCCGGGTATCGGCCATGGCCAAGGGCGCGCGCCGTGCCAAAGCCAAAATGGGCGGACGGTTGCAGCCCGGCGTGCGGGTGTACCTGGGGCTGCACGAGGGCAAGGGCGACATGTCGACAGTCCGTCAGGCTCAAGTTGTTGAGGCGCACGCCGGGCTCTGGATGGAGGGGTACCGGTTGCGCGCCGCAGGCTCGGTGCTCGAAGCGGGTATGCGGGTACTGGGTGAGGAGGAGGCCAACGAAGGCGCCTATAACCTGTTGACACGGGGACTGGCGCTGCTGGCCCACGCCCCGCCGCGTGACACGCCGCCGCGCCACGAGCCGATCGTGCTCGGCCTGCACGCCAAGCTGCTGGTCGTCGCAGGGCTGCTGCCTCGGCTGGCGACATGTGTGGGGTGCGGATCCGAGGGGCCGTTCGTCGCGTTCTCGGCGCGTGTCGGTGGGGCCCTGTGCGGCGAGTGCGCGTCGCTGGGCGAGCCGGTGGACGCGATGGTGCTGGGGGCCTTCGCCGAGCTGATCGGCCGTCCGCTGACCGAGGCCGCCGAGGCCTGTCCGCCACCCGCCGCCGCGGGCGTCGAGCGCATCGTCAGCCTCGTCTTGCAGGAACACCTGGGCGTCGTACTGCGCTCCGCCGCGCCCCTTTGACACGCCGGTAAGTGGTGCTCCAGGTGGGTAGACTCACCGCCTCGCAACCGACGGGGAGGGCGTTTGGCGGGTCCGAGCTTTCAGGACGTCATCAGCAATTTGAACGCGTACTGGGCCTCGCGCGGCTGCGTGCTGATGAGCCCGTACCACACGGAGGTCGGCGCCGGCACGTTCAACCCTGCGACGCTGTTGCGGTGCCTCGACGAGGCCCCGTGGCGCTGCGCGTACGTTGAGCCGTCGATCCGCCCGACCGACGGTCGCTACGGCGACAACCCCTTTCGGCTGCAGCATTACTTCCAGTACCAAGTGCTGCTCAAGCCCTCGCCTGAGGACGTTCAGGACCTGTACCTGGGCTCGCTGACCGCGCTCGGCATCGTCCCGGCCGAACATGACATCCGCTTCGTCGAGGATGACTGGGAGGGGCCCACGTTGGGGGCATGGGGCCTCGGCTGGGAAGTCTGGATGGACGGCATGGAGATCACCCAGTTCACCTATTTCCAGCAGGCCGGAGGCATCGACCTCAAGCCCATCTCGGCGGAGTTGACGTACGGCCTGGAGCGCATCGCGATGTACCTGCAGGGCGTGGGGTCGGTCTACGACCTGGAGTGGGCGCACGGCGTCAGCTACGGCGACATCTACCACGAAAGCGAGCGGCAGTGGAGTCGCTACAACTTCGAGGTCGCCGACACTGCGGGGCTGTTCGGTCGGTTCGCCGAGCACGAGGCCGAGTGCGCGCGTTGCCTGGACGAGGACCTCGTGTTGCCCGCGTACGACCAGGTGCTGAAGTGCAGTCACAGCTTCAACCTGCTCGACGCGCGCGGGGTCATCAGCCCCACCGAGCGTGGTGCCTATATCTGGCGAGTACGGGCTCTGGCGGCCCGTGTGGCGGCGGCGTACCTCGCGCAGAGGGTGCCCGCCGCGGAGGTCGCGAGTGCCTGAACTGCTGCTGGAGATCGGGTGTGAGGAGCTTCCCTCAAGTGCATGCCGCGAGTTGATCGACCAGGTGCCGGGGATCGTCGCGGCCGCGCTCGACGGGTGCGGACTCACACGTGACGCGGTGCAGGTGTGGGTCGCACCGCGGCGGTTCGCCGTCAGCGTCACCGGCCTGCCGGAGCGTCAGAGCGGCGAAGCCAAGTCGGTGTCAGGACCCCCTGCGGCGGCCGCGTTCGACGCCGACGGAAAGCCCACCAAGGCGGCCGAGGGGTTTGCCAAGAAGCAGGGTGTCGCGGTCGAGGCTCTGGTCGTCCGCGCGGGCCGCGACGGTCGCGACGTCGTGTTCGCCGAGGTCGCCGGCGAGGCGCGGTCTGTTGACGCGTTGGTGCCCGACATCGCCAAGCGACTGATCGAGGGCATCCGATTCGGCAAGACGATGCGCTGGGGTGAGGGCACCGGGCTGCGGTTCTCACGACCGATCCGGTGGATCGTCGCGAAGCTCGACGACCGCACGGTCCCGTTCGAGCTGCATGGCCTGACCGCAGGTGACGTCAGCCGAGGGCACCGGTTCATCGGTGGTCCCGCGACGATCGCGACAGCGGCCGGATACCGCGACGCCGTCCGTGCCGTCGGCGTCGTGGCCGACCACGTCGAACGCCGGGCGACGATCACCGATGCCCTCGACGCGGCAGCCAAGGAGCGGGGATGCACCTGGCGCGACCCGCTCGGCAAGATCGAGGAGGTCGTCCACCTGGTCGAGTGGCCGAGCCTGATCGTTGGCACGATCCGCGATGACCACATGCGCCTGCCGCCCAAGGTGCTCGTGACCGCGATGCAGAGCCATCAGCGCTACTTCCCGCTGGAGCGCGAGGACGGCAGCCTGATGCCCGCCTTCCTCGCGATCTCGAACGGCGATCCGGCGTTTGCGGACGTCATCACCCGCGGCAACGAAGGGGTCTTGAGCGCACGTCTGCAGGACGCAACGTTCAGCTTCGACAAGGACCTGGCCACTGGCGTCGATGCTCTGAATGCGAAGCTTGACACCATCGTGTTCCATCAGCGGCTCGGGACACTGGCGGACAAGCGCGATCGGCTCGTGGCGGGGGTGCAAAGAATCGCCGCGCGCTTAGGAGTTCCTAGCGAGGTCGCAGTCGAGGCAGCTCGCCTTGCCAAGGTTGACCAGGCTGCGATTCTTGTCAACGAGTTCTCTGAATTACAAGGGTATGCCGGAGCGCATTACGCAAGGCTTGCCGGATCTCCTGATGACGTCTGCCTTGCGATCGAGGAGCAGTACCTTCCGGAGGGGCCAGATGCGGCGACACCCTCCACCGAGGCCGGAGCACTCCTCGCTTGCGCGGAGAAGATCGACAACCTCGTCGGCGCGTTCGCAGTAGGTGAAAAGCCAACGGGATCAAAAGATCCCTATGGGTTGCGACGTGCAGCGGCCGGTCTTGTTCGAATCATTCTTGAGCGCGAGTGGAAGCTCGGACTTCGCAAGCTGCTCAACGACGCGCACCAGTCGCTTATCGATCATGGCGCCTCCCGGCCGAGCCTGCTCGACTCTGATGAAGTGTTCTGGCAACTGCAGCCGTTCTTATCAGACCGGCTTGCATTTCATCTTGCAGGCGAGGGGGTAGAGGCAGAGGCGGTCAATGCTGCACTGGGCACGAAGTTGGGAGAACCTGAAGGCATGGAGATCGGCGAGTTTGCGCTTGTAGCTACTGCTGACTGGGCGCGTGCAATTCAGCGGGCTCGCGAGACGGAGGCCCTCTCGGCAGTCTGGGAGGCCTGCAACCGATGCATCCGCGTGACGGCCAAATCCGACGCGGCCAATAACGGGGAATGGGCTCCCGCAGGCTATAGAGGTGAGCAGGCGCTGGCGGACGCGGTCGTGAGTGCGCTTCCGGTGATCAACGCCGCCCGCGCGGCCGGTGACTTCGATGCCGCGCTCACTGCCGGAGCAGCCCTCGCGCCAGCCGTCGACACGTTCTTTGTCGATGTCATGGTCAACGCCGAGGACCCGATCGACCGGGCGCGCCGCCACGCCTTGGTGCGCGAAACTGCCGCGGTTCTGAGCCGCATCGCCGACTTCACCGTCATCACCCAGGGGGGATCACGATGAGCACGAGCGTGGGAACCAAGCTCGTCTTCGACTTCGCGGAGGGTTCGCGCGAGATGCGTGACATCCTGGGTGGCAAGGGTGCCAACGTTGCAGAGATGACACGACTGGGGCTGCCGGTCCCCAAGGGCTTCACGATCTCGACCGAGGCATGTATGGCGTACCTGCGCGGGGGCCAGGAGTTTCCCGACGGGCTGCAAGCCGAGATCACCGAGCACCTGAGTCGCCTGGAGGATGAGGCCGGCAAGCGCCTGGGCGACCATGACAACCCGCTGCTGGTCTCGGTGCGAAGCGGCGCCAAGTTCTCGATGCCCGGGATGATGGACACGGTCCTCAACCTGGGGCTCAACGACCGCAGCGTCGAAGGGCTGGCCGCGCGGACCGGCAACCCACGGTTTGCGTACGACTCGTACAGACGGTTCATCCAGATGTTCGGCGATGTCGTCTCCGAGGTCGACAAGAAGCACTTCGAAGAAGCGCTCTCCGCCCTCAAAGCTGCGCGGGGCGCCACCGCTGACGTCGACCTGACCGCGGGTGATCTTCAGGGCCTGGTGGCGGCGTACAAGGCGATCTACCACGAGCACAAGGGGGAGCCATTTCCCCAGGATCCCCGCGCCCAACTCGAAGGCGCGATTCGGGCGGTGTTCGACTCGTGGGACAACCGCCGGGCGCAGGACTACCGCCGCCTGCACAACATCCCGTGGGCCCTCGGCACCGCGGTCAACGTGCAGCAGATGGTGTTCGGCAACTCCGGTGAGCACTCCGGGACCGGCGTGGCGTTCTCGCGCAACAACGTCACCGGCGAGCGGGGCGAGCCGTTTGGCGACTTCCTGATCAACGCGCAGGGCGAAGACGTGGTCGCGGGCATCCGCACGCCGCGGCCGCTGGCTGAGCTGCAAGGCGAGCTGCCCGAGGCGTTTGCGCAACTGGTCGACACGATGGCGATGCTCGAGCGCACGTACAAGAACATGCAGGACGTCGAGTTCACAATCGAGGAAGGGCGTCTGTACATGCTGCAGACGCGCAACGGCAAGCGCAGTGCCCCCGCAATGGTCCGCATCGCGGTCGAGATGGCCGAGGAGGGGCTGGTGACTCCGAACGAGGCGTTGCGCGACCTGGTCGACCCCGGCCAGATCCGCCAGTTGCTGCTGCCACAGCTCGACGCGACCGCGGCCGGCAAGCCGATCGCCCGCGGTGTCAACGCGAGCCCGGGGGCAGCCGTCGGCGCGATCGTGTTCGACGCCGAGGAGGCCGAGCGGCGCGGCAAAGAGGGCGACCGCGTCATCCTGGTGCGCGAAGAGACCACGCCCGACGACCTGCACGGCATGATCGAGGCGCAGGGCATCCTGACCGCACGTGGAGGCAAGACTTCGCACGCCGCGATCGTGGCGGTGGGGATGGGCAAGCCCGCCGTGTGCGGTGTCGGTGCCATCGAGATCGACGAGCTGGACGGCACGATGACGATCGGCGAGCTGATCCTCAACGAGGGCGACGTCATCACAATTGACGGAACCATCGGCACCGTCTACGTCGGCGAGGCACCGCTGATCCCGCCGCAGACCGACAACCCGCACATGATGCAGATCCTGGAGTGGGCCGACGCCGCGCGCACGCTGCGGGTCCGCACCAATGCCGACACCCCCGACGATGCCCGTCGCGGTCGTGCGTTCGGCGCCGAGGGCATCGGACTGTGCCGCACCGAGCACATGTTCTTCCCCGAAGATCGCCTGCCGATCGTGCAAGCGATGATCATGGCGACCGACGATGCGGCGCGGGCGGACGCACTGAAGCAGCTCCGGGGATTCCAGGAAGAGGACTTCGTCGGGATCTTCGAGGCGATGGCGGGTCTGCCCGTCACGATCCGCCTGCTCGACCCGCCGCTACACGAGTTTCTGCCGAGCCTGGTGGACCTGTCGGTCGAGGTCGAGCACCAGCGCGCGTCCGGCATCGTCGACCCCGAGACGCTCCGCCGGCTGGGTCGGGTGCAAGAGCTGGGAGAGGTCAACCCGATGCTCGGCATGCGCGGATGCCGTCTGGGCATCGTGTGGCCCGAGATCTACCGCATGCAGGTCCAGGCGATCATCAGCGCAGCCTTGACGGTCAAGGCTCAGACCGGCCAGGCACCGCTCGTCGAGATCATGATCCCGCTGGTGGGCTTCGAAGAGGAGCTTCGCTTGATGAAGGACGAAGCCCACGAGGCCGCCGAGGAGATCCTGGAGGCAGCCGGTGAGCGGATCGAGTACCTGGTTGGGACCATGATCGAGGTGCCGCGTGCGGCGCTGACCGCCGACGAGATCGCCCGCCAGGCCGACTTCTTTTCGTTCGGCACCAACGACCTGACCCAGACGACGCTGGCGTTCAGTCGCGACGACGCCGAGGGCAAGTTCCTGACCCGGTACCTGGCGCGCAACGTCCTGTCGGCCAACCCGTTCGAGACCCTGGACCAGGATGGCGTCGGCAAGCTCATCAAGATGGCCGCCGAGCTGTCGCGGGCGGTCAAGCCGGACATCAAGCTCGGCATCTGCGGTGAGCATGGCGGCGACCCCGAGTCGGTCAAGTTCTGCCATCGCGTGGGCCTTGACTACGTATCGTGCTCCCCGTACCGCGTGCAGGTTGCGCGGATCGCCGCCGGCCAGGCAGCGGTCGAATCTCCCGGAACCGGACGGAAGGATGTCTAACGGCTATGGCCGACTTTGCCGCTGATCTCGCCGAGGGCTATGGGTTCGAGGGGCCCGCGATCCATCTGGGGCGACCGTTCGTCGACCCCGAGAAGACCGAGAATGCGGTTGACGTCCGGATTCCGCTGAACCTGATCAACCGTCACGGGCTGATCGCGGGTGCCACGGGTACGGGCAAGACCAAGACGCTCCAGCTGATCGCCGAGCAGATCGCGGCGGCGGGCAGCCCGGTGTTCGCTGCGGACATGAAAGGGGACCTGGCGGGCATCGCCGCGCCGGGCGAGGCCAACGAACGCGTCACGGCGCGCGCGACCGGTCTGGGCTACGACTGGAAAGCCTCAGCCGCGCCGGTCGACATCGTGTCGCTGACGGGCACGGACGGCACGCCCATCCGGGCATCGCTCACGCAATTCGGCCCGACGCTGCTGTCCAAGGTGCTGTCGCTCAACGAGACGCAGGAGTCGAGCCTCGCGCTCGTCTTTCGGTTCTGCGAGGAGAAGGCGCTGCCGCTGATCGAGCTGGAGGACCTGCGCGCAGCGCTGGCGTACCTGATCGGTCCGGGCAAGGCCGATCTCAAGAACCTGGGCGGCCTGTCGAGCGCGACGGTTGGTGTCTTGCAGCGCAAGGTCTCCGAGCTCGAGGGCGACGGCGGGGATGTGTTCTTCGGCGAGCCGGGGTTGGACGTGCGCGACCTGCTGCGCACGACCCCGGATGGCAAGGGCATCGTCACGGTCATGTCGCTGCCGTCGGTCGCGAGCAAACCACAGTTGTTTTCGACGTTCCTGATGTGGGTGCTGGCCGAGTTGTTCGAGGAACTGCCCGAGGTCGGCGACCCGGACAAACCGACGCTTGCGTTCTTCTTCGACGAGGCCCACCTGCTGTTCGCCGATGCCAGCAAGGGGTTCATGCAGTCGGTCACCCAGACCGTCCGACTGATCCGCTCCAAGGGCGTCGGGGTCTTCTTCATCACCCAGCTGCCGACGGACATTCCGGACGAGGTGCTGAGCCAACTCGGCCACCGCGTCCAACACGCCGTCCGTGCGTTTACACCGAAGGACGCGAAGGCGCTCAAGTCGGCTGTCGAGACGTTCCCCATGACGGAGCACTACAAGCTGGACGAAACGCTGCAGTCGCTCGGCGTCGGTGAGGCCGTCGTGACGGTGCTGAACCCCAAGGGCGTGCCGACACCGGTCGCGGCGACACGGCTGTACCCGCCGGCATCACGCATGGCGCCCCTGACCGACGCCGAGCGCGCCGCGATCATCAGCGCCTCGCCGCTCGGCCCCAAGTACGGCCAACGCGTCGACCGCGAGAGCGCCGAAGAACTGCTCGCCGCCCGGATGGAACACGACCCGGATCTGGTCGAAGAGGTCCGCCAGAAGGCCCGCCCCGAGGCTGCGCCCCGCGCACGCAAGTCCGACGAGTCCCTGGTCGAGCAGGTCAGCGAAGCCCTGGGCTCAACGATGGCCCGCACTGTCGGTCGCGAGCTCGTCAAGGGGATCTTCGGCATGCTCAAGCGCCGCCGGTAGCGCGGATGCGGTTGAGCACGGCGTGGCTCTCTGCTGAGACGCTCGCGCCGAAACGCTCTCTTGATGCGGGAGACCCTGGTCCCGGAATCGACTGGCCCGGGTATCCTGGGAGACGTCGCCGCGAACCTCGGAGGGATGCCGTGTCAATGCAGGAGCCGTATCGCCTCGGGAGTCTGGGCGACCTTGTGGAGTTGCTCGTCGACGGGTGGGAGATCACCGGGATGCACTACTCCGAGACGTGTGCCGACCTGGACGTCCCCGAGGGCAAGGCCGCGGCGTTTGTCAGCCTCATGCGCCCGGACGCGGGGGCGCAGGGATTGTTCATCCCGGACGACGAGCGCACGTTCTCGCACCGCGCGTTGCTGGCAGTGTTCCGGGAGTCGCCGCACATCTGGAAGTACCGCAATCCGGACACGATCCACGCGCGGTTGGCCGAGCTCGCGACCACGGAGCGGCCCGATCCGGAGTCGTGGCAGGACGTGCCGGACCCGGCGGACGTGCAGCTGGATGTCAGCCCGTCCACGCTGCAGGGGGTCGTTGCGCTGGGTCAGGTCGAGTCGATCGCAGATGTCACGGTCGCGTTGCTGTCGCTCGAGCGCTTCAAGGACTTCTCGCGCCTGCGCTACCTGGCCCACACGGACGACGCGGTGCGGCGGGGCTCGATCGCCGCACTCGATGTCCTGGCGGTGGATGAGCGTGGCCGTCGCTATCGCACCGCGTCGCTTGCGGTCGAGCGCGCCGGCAGTCGGTTGGAGGGGGTGATCGTGTTGGCACCGGGCATCCCGCGCGATGTGGTCAACCTGACGATCACGATCGGCACGCTGGGCGAAGCGGGCCCGACCGGTGTCCTGGGGCCCTGGGTCTTCCCGATCCAGCTGCCAACACCGTCACGCTGATGCGCTCGTCGGCAGCGCCGTTTGCGGCAGCGCCGGAGGCAGCCGTTCGCGAGGTTGCGGAGGAGTCCGATCCGCTGCGCTCGGCCTACCAACGTGACCGCGATCGGATCATCCACACCAAGTCGTTTCGCCGGCTCAAACACAAGACACAGGTGTTCATCGCGCCCGAGGGCGATCACTACCGCACGCGCCTGACCCACACGCTCGAGGTCTCGGCCCTGGCGCGTACGGTGGCTCGTGCGCTGTCGCTCAACGAGGACCTGGTCGAGGCCATCACGATGGGGCACGACCTTGGACACGCGCCGTTCGGACATGCCGGTGAGGCCGCGCTGCATCAGATCCTGACGGAGCGATTCGCCCGCCAGTTTCTGCACAACGAGCAGAGCCTGAGGGTGGTCGAGCGTGTGGAGCGCGACGGGCGGGGACTCAACCTGACGCGAGGCGTCCGTGACGGGATCCTGCGCCACACCGGCGCCGACACCCCGAGCACGCTCGAGGGTCAGGTCGTACGACTGGTCGATCGCGTGGCGTATGTCAATCACGACATCGAGGACGCGATCCGTGCCGAGTTGCTCGACGCGGCGGAGCTTCCTGCGGCGGAGATCGCCGTGCTTGGCGACAGCACCAGCCGCAGACTGACGCGACTTGTGACCGACATCGTCGAGACCAGTCGCGGTAATGAGGAGATCGCCCAGAGCGATGAGGTTGGGCAGGCATTCCGGCGCCTACGGACGTTCATGTTCGAGCGCGTTTACTTGGCACCGCCCAACAGCGACGAGGCCGAACGGGCTGTTCACGTCGTGACCGCCCTGTTCGATCTGTTCCTCCGTCAGCCTGAACGGTTGCCGATATCGACCGAGTCCGACCTTGTGACGCGGGTCACCGACTTCGTGTCGGGTATGACCGATCGGTATGCGCTGCGGGTGTACCGCGAGGCGTTCCTGCCGCGGGATGCGCCGATCTGAGCGCGGTATGACGTCGCTGCGCTTCGATCTGGCGGCTGTCGGGTTCGCTCAGGGTGAGCGGTACGAACGTGCCCGGCCGGGTTATCCGCCGGGCGCCATCGCGGCGTTGTGCGCCGCGTGCGGAATCACGCCGGGGCGAACGGTGCTCGACCTCGCCGCCGGCACCGGCAAGCTGACCCGCGAGCTTGTCGCCTGCGGCGCCCATGTGATGGCGGTCGAACCGGTTGCCGGTATGCGCGAGCAACTCGCCGCCGGCGTGCCCGGTATCCAGATCGTCGAGGGGACCGCCGAGCGGATCGGGCTGGATGACGCGTCGGTCGACGTCGTCATGGTGGGGCAGGCCTTCCATTGGTTCGACGGTCCGGCGGCGCTGCAGGAGATTCACCGCGTGCTCGTGCCCGGTGGCGCGATCGGATTGGTCTGGAACGTGATGGACCGCCGCGTCGGTTGGGTCGAGCGCGTGCAAGACTTGGTCCATCGCCATCGCGGCCCCAACCCGTGGTACGCCGGGCATGCCTGGCGGGCGGCCTTCACCGCCAAATGCGGGTTCGCCGAATTGCAGCACCGGGTCGTCACCAACGCCCAGCCGGTGGACGTCGCGGGCCTCATTGACCGCGTCGCCTCGATCAGCTTCGTCGCGACACTGCCGGACGAGGAGCGTTCGGTGCTCATGGACGAGGTCCGACACATCGTGGCCGAGGAACTCCCCGGCCAGGCGCGTTTCGCGATTCCCTACGTGACGGACATCTTCTGGTCACATCGCATGGGGTGAATTCAGGTTGCGGCGGGCTCGGTATGGACGACGACGTCGGCCAGTTCCGGCCGCTCTCGCGTGAGGCGTGAGCGCACCGTTCCGCCCATCTCGTGTGCCGCGGTGAGCGACGGGTCGCCGTTGAGTGCGAGGGTCAGAAATGCGACGAGCCCGCCGTCCGTGCCGACGAATCGCAGCTCGCGAGGGTCGTTGCCGGTCAGCTCGGCCACGATGCGTCGCACCTCGCGATCGGTGGCGGCCACCTCGGCCGCCGCAGGATCATCGGCTGCGATCGGATCCGCCAATGGCTCCAGGTGTGTGGTGACCGCCGTCACCGAAGGAAGCGCGCGTTCGATCGCGCGTTCAACGTCGCTCGCCAGCGCGTGTGCTTGATCCAGGCTGGCATCTCCCGGGAACTTCAGGTGCAGTGAGACTTCGATGCGTCCACCGGCGCGCAATACCCGTACGTTGTGGATCTCCCGAACGCCCGCAACCGTCAACGCGGCGGCCAATGCCCTTTCGGTGAGTGAATCGGGATCTCTGCCCGGCTCGACGTGGACGACGACGTCACTGCCTGGGAGGGCGTCGAGCACCGCCGCCTCGACTGCGTCGGCCGCTGCGTGCCCTTCGGCCAGCGCGGCCGAGGGCGAGATCGAGATCACCACGTCAGCGAAGTGCCTGCCGGCCGCCGTGCGCATACGGAGCCGATCGAGTGTGACCGCAGGGGCGAGTGTCGCGATTGCGCGACGGGCGAGGTTCTCGGCGTCGGCCGGTGTGCGATCCATCAGGACATCGACATTGGTCGCGGCCAGCTTGCCCGCGGCGATCATGACCAGGAGGGCGACGAACAGCGCCGCGATGGCGTCGGCCTTGGCGTATCCGGATCGCACGAACAGCAGGCCCACAAGCACGGCGAGCGTGCCGGCCAGATCACCGGCGAAGTGGATTGCATTGGAGAGCAGCGCGGGACTGCTGTAGCGCTGGGCTGAGCTCAGCGAGATCAACGCCCGGGTCAGGTCGATGACGATGACGAGGCCGATGACCGCAAACGCGTACCACGTCGCATCCACAGCGGTCGCCGCGTCACCCGTCAGCCGTCGCAGGGCGTGCCAGCCGATGAATGCGCTGACCCCCGCCAACGCGATGCTTTCGGCCAGTGCGGAGAGGTGTTCGGCCTTGCCATGCCCCCACGCGTGTGTGGCATCAGCGGGGCGACCCGAGACACCCAACGCGAAGAAGGTGAGCATCGCCGCAACCAGATCGGTGCCCGAGTGGGCGGCTTCGCTCAGGAGCCCCAGGCTGTGCGTCAGGAGTCCCACGACGAGCTTGAGGCCGATCAGGACTGCTGCGGCGACGACCGAGACGAGCGCCGTCCGACGTGCGGGAGACATCACGCCAACCATGCTTTCAGGTTCGTTGACCGCACATGCTGTAGGTTCGATCAAGGGCTTGCCGTAATGGACGGGTTGTGACAACCGTCGGTCTGCCGGCAACGGCCACCATTCCGCATCTGAGTCCAGGTCGCGCATGATGCGTCGGCCGTCGACCATCCGCCAACGGAAGGGATCCGTCACGCGACGTCTGCATGCGGTCATACCGGCGCTCATCCTGCTGGGAGGCACAGCGGGCCAGGCGATCGCCGCCGATCCACTGCTGGCACCGGCGGCCGCGTGCCCGTCCGCGACTGTCGCCGGCGCGTCCGTCGCCCGTCAGGAGGCGGCCATGACCTGCCTCGTCATCTGGGCGCGGCGGAAGACCGGGATCACTCGGGGTCGACGTGTCATCACGCTCAACCGATCTGCGCAGATGAAGGCCGACCTGATCGCCCGCTGCGGCACGTTCAGCCACACCGCGTGCGGCAAGCCCTGGAACACGGGGCTGCGCAGCGTCGGGTTTCGGGGACTGGCATTCGAGAACCTGGCGGCCGGCAGCGGTCGCTACGCGACCGCCCGGATGGCCATGGCAGGGTGGCTTCGATCGTCCGCACACCGCCACGCGCTCCTTGAGCCGCGGGTCACGGTGTTCGGCGTGGGTGTCCGCTTGCGCGTGATGGTCAACGGCTGGCGCGGATCGGTCTGGGCGCTGCACCTCGGGCGCCCGCAGACCACCTAGTCGGCTGTGGGCGGGCCCCCGCGCTCCGTGTCGCCCCGCTCTCGGAGGAAGCGCTCGAACTCGGCGGCGATGGCATCGCCGGACGGGATCGGTCCGAACGGCTGGTCCAGCTCGTTGTCGTAGGCGCGTTCGAGTTCGCCGACCATGTTCGAGGCCTGCGGGTTGCGCTGGACGGCCTCGTCGACTTGCTCCTCGAAATGGCCGACCGCGCGCTCGAGGTCGGCAAGATCGATCGTCAATCCGGCGACCTCCTGTACCGCGCGCAGCAGGGCGAGCGCAGCCTTGGGGCTGGGCGCTGCGCCAACGTAGTGGGGAACCGCTGCCCAGAGCGATGCCGAGCGCATGCCACGTTCGGCGGCCATCGCGTGCAACACACCGACGATGCCGGTGGGACCCTGGTAGTCAGGCCGCCGCAATCCAAGCGTCTCGATCAGCTCCAGAGGGGCGCTCAGACCGCTGACCCGTACCGGTCGGGTATGGGGAACGTCGGCGAGAAGGGCACCAAGGGTGACGACGAGTTCGACCCCCAGGTCCGTGGCCATATCGAGGATCGCGTTGCAGAGCGTCGGCCAGCGCATCGACGGCTCGATACCGTTGATCAGGATCAGATGACGCTCAGGCGCCGGTTTGGTCGTCAGGATCTCGATACGCGGCCACTCAACCGGTCCCTTGAGCGCGCCGTCCTCGATGTGGATCCGCGGGCGGTGGCTCTGGAAGTCAAAGAAGTCTTCGGGCGGGACCGTGGCGAACGTCGCGGCTTCGAGCGTTGCCTGCAGGTACCCGACCGCAAAGCTCGCTGCCTCGCCGGCGTCGTTCCACCCACGGAAGGCCGCGACCAGCACGGGCGCGCGCAGGTCGGTCGGACGTCGCTCCCAACGCAATGCATCCACAGAGCCACGGTACACGATGCCGACGGGCCGATACCTGCGGGGCGGTGCGAGGTGCGTAGCATCGGTGGATGGCGCGATCCCCGAGCGAGCTGCGTACGTGAAACCCCGTCACGTGGTCATGCTGACACTCATGTCTGGGATCTGGGGTGCGTCGTACTTGCTCATCAAGTACGCGTTGCGCGATCTGCCGGAACCGGCGATCGTGTTCGGGCGGACGGCCCTCGCAACCGTGGCGTTGCTGGTGTTGATCGGCGTCCAGGGCGGCGCGACCGTGACGGCGCTGCGCGATGTCTGCCGTCGGCCAGGTCAGGCCTTCCTGCTCGGGTTGACCGCGATTGGTGCGCCTTTCTTGCTGATCACCTACGGGGAGCGTACCGTTCCGTCAGGGTTGACCGCAGTCCTCATCGCCTCGGCGCCGATCTTCATCGCGATCTTCGCCCCGTTCTTGGATCGCAGCGAAATC
Organism: Actinomycetota bacterium; assembly: GCA_031366605.1. GTDB lineage: Bacteria > Actinomycetota > Thermoleophilia > Miltoncostaeales > Miltoncostaeaceae > CALMEC01. Next base: position 15,104 of record JANLOO010000066.1, read on the forward strand.
ATGTCGGGGGCGCAATGGGTGGGACTCTCCGTGGGGCTCGTCGGTGTCGGGCTTCTGGTCGGCGTCGAACAGATTGGGAGCCCAGGTCAGTTTCTGGGTGCGCTTGCCATGATCGCGGCGGCCGCGAGCTACGGGGTCTCGGGGTTCATCCTCAAACGCAACTTCGCAGGCCTGCCGCCGGTGGTGACGACCGTGGTCTCAACAGGGACCTCGGCGGTGATCGTTCTTCCCCTCGCCGTGGCTCAACCGCCGACGCATCTGCCGGGCGGGCTCGCGATCTTCGCGGTCATCGTGTTGGGCCTGATCGGCACCGCATACGCATTCGTCATCTACTACCAACTGATCGCCGAGATCGGTTTTGGGCGGGCGTCGGTCGTCGCGTACACGATCCCACCCGTTGCGCTGGTCTACGGTGCGGTGTTGCTCGATGAGCGGATCACCCCGGCGACCGTCGCAGGGATGGGGTTGATCCTCGTCGGGGTGTACTTGATCGCGCGGGGTCGCCGGGCCCGCATCGTCGTTGCCGAGGCGCCCGCCGAACCGATCGCCGCTCAGCGCGTCAGTGACGAGCGCTGCGGTACACCTGAGCGGCGTCCACGAGGGCGTTGAAGAGCGCCATGTCAGGGCCTTCCTCGGGGTGCCACTGGACGCCCAGAGCAAACCGCCGGTCGGGGTCCTCGAGTGCCTCGACCGTCCCGTCCTGCGACCAGGCAACGGGACTGAGACCTGTGCCGATCCGGTCGGCGGCCTGATGGTGATGGGACTTGACCGGGGCCGTGGGGCCCAGGATCTCCTCGAGCAAGCTGTTGGGTGCGATCTCCACCGGGTGTTCTGAGAAGGCTCCGACGACCTCACGGTGCGCGGTGCTGTCAAGGTGCTCCGGCAGGTGCTGGATCAGACTCCCGCCTCGGGCGACGTTCATGACCTGCATGCCGCGGCAGATCGCAAGGACCGGCATGTCGCGCTCGAGTGCTCCGCGCATGAGCGCAAGCTCGGCATGATCCCGCTCGGGCTGGGGCTCCTGGGTCTCGGCGTGCGCAGCGGCGTCGTAGTAGGACGGGTCCAGGTCGTTGCCGCCCGCCAACATCAAGCCGTCAAGGACGTCAAGCGTCTCGTCGAGACCATGATCGGCGGGGGGGATCAGGAGCGTGCGTCCGCCCGCACGATGAATCGCATCGACATAGACCCATCCGACGACCGCCGCCTTGCCCTCCCAGACCGCCCATCGGGCCGTCTCGGCATATGAAGTGAGCCCGATGAGGGGGGTTGGCATCCCCGCATTGTGCCAGGGCGCGGGCCTTTCTTTCTGATCTCGGCATGCATATGCTCTGCATAGGCAACGGAAGGATCGCGTTGATGCCGAAGGACAACCTGCTCTCCGCCGGAGATGCCGCCCGTGAACTCGGCATCAGCCTCGACACCCTGCGTCGTTGGGACCGGCAGGGACGCATCATCGTGACGCGCGATGCGGCGAACCGCCGTCTGGTGGCCGCCAGCGAGATCGCACGGTTGCGTGACACGGACTCCGGTGGCGTCTCGGCACGTAACCGACTGCGGGGAATCGTCCGCAAGGTCGAGGTCGACGGCCTGCTCGCCCAAGTCGAGATCGAGTTGACCGGTCGTGGGCGCGTCATCGCCGTGATCACCCGGGATGCGGTCCAGGCGCTCGACCTTCGGCCCGGGGTGGCAGCGTCGGCCCTCGTCAAATCCACGTCGGTCATGGTGGAACGGCGGTGATGCGCCGCGTCGCTCTCTTGGCTCTCCTCGGTCCAATGCTGGTGGGATGTGGTGGCGGCGACGTGCGACCCGTCGCGTTGATCGCGTCGTCGCTTCGTCCCGCGTTGAATGCGCAGGGGCCCGATGTCAGGAGTTCGTTCGAAGCGTCCAGTGCCATTGCTGCGCAGGTCCGCCAGGGTTCCGGTGCCGATGTGGTCGTGGTCGCCGATCCGAAGATCCTTGCCGCGCTGGCACGGGAGGGCCTCGTCGAATCGCCGGCGATCGTCGCCCGCAACGCGATCGCGGTCCTGGTGCCACTCGGAAACCCGCGGGGACTCCACTCGCTGGCCGACCTCGCCGCGAACGGGCGTCGGGTGGTGATTGCGTCGAAGGGCGTTCCACTCGGTGCGTACACCCGGACGGTCCTTGCTCGCGCCGGGGCCAACGGTGTTCTCGAGAACGTCGTCACCGAGGAACCTGACGCGTCGGGCGTGGTCGGAAAGGTCGCGCAAGGTGAGGTGGACGCCGGCATCGGGTACGCCAGCGACCTGGCGTCTCGTCGCGTGGATGGCTTCGTCGTGCCCGATGCGGTCCAAGTCGAGGTTCGCTACGAGGCTGCGGTTGTGACGGGGACCCGCCGCCGCTCTGCCGCCGCCGCCTACGTCAAATGGTTGACCGGTCCTGAAGGAAGTGCTGCCCTGGTCGCTGCGGGCTTCAAGACACCATGAGGCGTGTGGTCACGCCGGCGCTCACGCTCGCGTTCGTGCTGGTTTTCGTCTTTCTCATGTTGCCGCTTGTGGCGGTGTTCGTCGCTGCCGGGCCGCAGAGCCTCGTCCAGGCGTTGGGGCGAGACGTCGTCCGTGACGCGTTGTTGACCAGCCTCAAAACCAACCTGATCGCTCAAGTCATCGTCCTCGGGGTTGGCACCCCCGCCGCGTTTCTCGTCGCGCGAGGGATCCCAGCCCGGCGTGTGGTGGTGGGGTTGCTTGAGCTGCCGCTCGTCCTCCCGCCCCTCGTCGCCGGTGTCGGGCTGCTGTTCACGTTCGGACACCGGGGACTTCTGGGGGGTGCGGTCGAGGCGTTCGGGATACGTATCGCGTTGACACAGGTCGCCGTCGTATTGGCGATCGTGTTCGTATCGAGCCCGTTCTACATTCGGTGGGCGATCAATGCATTCGAAGGAGTCGACACGACACTCGTCGACGCTGCGCGCACACTCGGTGCCGGCCCGGCGCGGGTCTTTCGAAGGGTCGTGCTGCCGCTCGCGTGGCCAGGTCTCGTGGCCGGTGCGACCCTGGCGCTCGCGCGGGGACTCGGGGAGTTTGGGGCGACCCTCGTGTTCGCCGGCAACCTGCAGGGCAGCACGCAGACCCTGCCGTTGGCCATCTATGCCGAGTACGAAACCGATGCCCCGACGGCGTTGGCCATCGGCGCCATCCTCATACTGGCGAGTGCCGTCATCCTGATCGGATCGAAATTGGGGCCGCGTTGGCGTCCCTGAGCATCGACATTTCGCTCGCGCGGCGCGCGTTCGACATCGAGGTGGCATTCGACATCGACGGCGTGATCGCATTGGTCGGGCCGTCGGGGGGAGGGAAGACGAGCGTGTTGCGGGCCGTGGCGGGGCTTGAGCGTCCGCACCGCGGGGTCATTGCGCTCGGTGACGAGGTCTGGTTTGCGGCGGGCTCGGTGGACCGGGCCCCGGACATGCGGTCGGTGGGGTTCGTGTTTCAGGATTACGCGCTCTTCCCGCATATGACGGTCGCACAGAACGTGGCGTTTGGTGCGCGCGGTGACGTGGCGTCAGTGATGGAGCGCGTTGGCATCGCCCATCTCGGGGGTGTCCGACCCGGTGAGATCTCGGGTGGTGAATGTCAGCGGGTCGCGGTGGCCCGGGCACTGGCTCGCGAACCGGCGGTGTTGTTGTTGGACGAGCCCACGGCGGCATTGGATGCAATGACCCGCGAATCCGTGCGGGGCGAACTGGCTGCGTTGATCGGCGAGGTCGGCTTGCCCACGCTCATCGTGACCCATGACTTCGCGGAGGCTGCCCTGCTGGCTGACCACGTCGGGATCCTCGTCGAGGGCCGCCTTCGGCAGCTGGGCTCGGTGGCGGAGCTGCTCGAGGCTCCTGTCGACTCAGTCGTCGCCAAACTGACGGGGAATCGTACGACGACTCCCGACGACGTGCCGTGACCTGCGTTCGCCTTCGGCGAACTGCTGAGCGCGACCGGTGAATGCTGCGGGACAGGCCGACGTCCGACGACCTGCCCGCAACCAAAGCGGTGCTGGGTCAGCCGACCCAGAGTGCGCTCAGGAACCTCATCCGTTTGCTGTACACCGAGACCTCCCTGTCTCAGACTTGTGCCTCGTTATCGGCGGCAACATCACTTTTCTTTAACATTCCGCTCGCTGAACGGCAGCGACGCGAGCCGTGCAGATGCGATTGCGATCGCATCTGGGTTGCGATCGACGCAGACGTACCGTCGCCCGGCCGCCGTGGCGACGGCGCCCAGGGTTCCCGACCCGGCGAAGAAATCCAGGCACCAGTCACCCGGCGCGGTCGATGCGGCGACCATCCGTCGCACGATGCCCTCTGGCTTCTGCGTGGGGTACCCGGTCCGCTCACGGCCGTTGGTCGGGACGATCGTGTGCCACCAGACGTCGGTCGGGAGCTTGCCGCGGGCCGCCTTCTCGGCGGTCACGAGTCCGGGCGCCATGTACGGCTCACGATCGACGGCGTTCGAATCGAAGTGGTAGCCAGAGCGATCCTTGACATACACCAGGATGGTGTCGTGTTTGGCCGGCCAACGACGCTTGCTCTTACCGCCATAGTCGTACGCCCAGATGATCTCGTTGAGAAAGCAGTCGCGGCCAAAGATCTCGTCGAGTGCGACCTTGACGTAGTGTGCTTCGCGTGCATCCAAATGGACGTAGAGCGTCCCGCGTTCGTTGAGCAGGCGGTACGCCTGGGTCAGGAACGGGTGAATGAACCCCAGGTAGTCATCAAACGTGTCCTCGTACGAGTGGTGTGACACGACTTGAAGTCGATACGGGCGTCCCCCGAAACCCGTCGTTGTGGCGTCGGGGTCATGGCGGGCACGCACCGCACGCAGCTCCTGCCGACGACCGGTGTTGAAGGGCGGATCGATTGCGATCAGCGTGAACGCGTCCGCGGCCAGGAGCGGCAAGACATCTGTCGCATCCGCCTGGACCAACAGATCGTCGTCGAGCCGAAGCGACGCGGGGTCGGCGCCGGTGACGACCCTCACGCAATGACCGGATTCTCAATCGGGATTTCGGGAGGATCGGGCGGCGGTTGCGGCTCAGGCGGTGCCGGATGGCGGAACGACCACCAGTCCTGGAGCAAGATCTTGACGATCGACGCGGCCGGGATCGCAAGGAGCGCACCGAGGATGCCCAGAAGCTGCGCCCCCAACAGCACCGAGACGAGCACGACGAGGGGGTTGAGGCTCGCCGTGCGGCGCATGACGACGGGTTGGACGAAGTGGTTCTCGATCTGCTGGTACACAAGGAAATAGATCGCGACGGCCAGTCCGACACGCCAGCCGCTGAAGAACGCCACCGCGATGGCCGGGATTGCCCCGACCGTGGCGCCGACAAGCGGCACCAGATCGGCGATCCCCACCCAGAACGCCAGGGCCGCCGCTGCGGGGATCCCGAGGATTTTCAGCACGATGAACGCGGCCACCCCGGCGATGATGCTGACCAGGAGGTTGCCGGCCACGTACCCACCGACGCTCTTGTACATGCGATCCAAGAGCCCTTCGGCGCGGTCGCGCTTGTCGGCGGGCAGCAGCTCGATTCCTTGGGCGCGAAACTGTCGCCCATAGATCAGGAACAGGAACGTCAGCACCAGTACGGTCAGCGCGCCCAGCAGTCCGGAGAGCAGGCTCTGCGCGACGTCGACGGCTGCGCCGGCTCCGCCGAGTTTGTTCGGAATCCCCTTGACGAAGTCCTTGAGTCGCACGATGACGTCGTAGCGCTGATCCAGCTCCTGGACGAGGCGCGTGCGGCCCAGCCGGTCGAGGTAGCCGGGGGCGTCATCGGTGAGTTGTTGCCCTGCGTCAATCAGCGGTGGCACGAACAGCAACAAGATGCCTGTGGTCACTGCGAGTCCCAGCAGGAACGTGACTGAGATCGCAAGCACGCGGCGCATGCGAAGCCACCGTTGGAATGCATCGACGATCGGGTTGAGCGCGACGGCCAGGAAGATCGCGATGATCACCCAGGTCAGGATGCGCCGGGTCAACCACAGGATCCAGAGTGCGGCGGCGATCGCGACGACGAGCCCGACGATGGTCAACACGGCCTTGGGAGTCACGTGCGCAAGCGCGATGCGCCGCGGGGGGCCGGTTGGGTCATCCACGGGGATCATGGTCGCTGGATCCGTACTCACCGCCGTAATGCTAGGCCGACCCTCCGACGGCTCACGAACGTGTTCGGCAACGTCTCCACCCGCCCCCGTCGCGGGGGCTACGATCAGCCTCGACCTACGTGAATGGGAGCGATGGTCGAGAGGGGTACTCACAAGCGGGAACGGACGCAACAGGCACTTGCGCGCGCTGTGGCCCGTGTGCGCGGGGGGCCAAAGGCAGACGCCGCTCGGGCACTCGCGGAGGCCTATTTCCGTCATGTCAATGACGTCGACGTGGCGGAGCGCAGCGTCGAGGTACTCGCACAACTCGTCGTGGAGCACTGGCGGCTTGCGCGGCTCCGGCCCGTCGGCACTGCGCACGTCGTCATTCGCCATGTCGCCGGCGCGATCGGCCACAGCGTGGTGCAGATCGTCACCGACGAATTGCCGTTCCTCGTCGTTTCGGTCCGCGCTGAGCTGACACGACTGGGCCATCCGATCCACGTCGTCGTCCATCCGCAGCTTGTGGTGCCCCGTGATCGGCGGGGGCGGATCACTGGGCCGGTCTGTGAGCTGGATCCCGGCCTGATCGCGCCCGGTGTCGCCGAAGCGTGGATGCATTTCGAGATCGGCGCTCTGGCCGATGCCGCGGTCCATGAGGAGGTCGACGGCGCGATCCGCCGTGTGCTCGAGGACGTCCGTCTGGTCGTCGGCGATTGGCAGGCGATGCGGACGCGGGCGCTCGAGATCGCGGATGGGCTCGTTGCGGATCCCCCGCCACAGGGCGTCGCCGACGTCGATGAGGCCCATGAGCTCTTGCAATGGCTGGCCGACGACCACTTCACGTTCTTGGGGTACGCCGACTACGCGCTTGCCCAGGTGCGCGGACGGCCCGTGCTTCGGGCCGACCCGTCGACGGCACTCGGCATCCTGCGCCACGATCAGGCGCCGCCGCTGGCCCTGACGGCACGTGTCGAGGCGTTCGCGCGCGACGCGTCGGCCATCGTCGTGACGAAGTCGACCGCGCGGGCGACCGTCCACCGCCCGTCGCACCTGGATCACATCGGGGTCAAACGATTCGACGCCGAGGGGCAGCCGGTGGGGGAGCGCCGCTTCGTCGGCCTTTTTACCTCATCCGTCTACACCGAACGTGTCGATCGCATCCCGATGCTGCGGCGCAAGGTACGGGACGTGCTGCGCCGTTCGGGGTTGCCGCCGACCGGTCACAGCGGCAGGGACCTCGTCGAGATCCTTGAGACGTATCCGCGCGACGAGCTGTTCCAGATGTCGGCGGTCGAGCTGACCGAGGTCGCGAACGGGGTGCTGGGACTCGAAGAGCGCCGCCGTCTGCGCCTGTTCGTGCGCCACGACCGGTTGGGGCGTTTCGTGTCATGCCTGGTGTACTTCCCGCGCGATCGCTACACGACCGATGCGCGCGTTCGGATCGCACACCTGCTGCGCGAGGTGTTCGACGCGCGAGAGATCGATCACACTGCACGTGTCAGCGAGTCGGTCCTGGCGCGGTTGCACTTCACGCTCTGGCTTCGGCCGGGCGCACGAGCCGCGGCAGTGGACGTGGCCGCGCTCGAGGAACGACTCTCACAGGCGACACGGGCGTGGGTCGACGATTTGGCCGAAGCGCTTATGGACAGGCACGGCGAAACGCGTGGGAGCATGCTGCTGACGACCTACAACAGCGCGTTCCCCGAGGCGTACAAAGCGGACGTCGTCGCCACCGTCGCAGTCGATGACATCGATCGGCTCGAGACGGGCGCCGAGAACACCATCGTGGTGTGGTTGTCGCAGCCGCATCCAACGCGGCCCGATGAACGCCGTCTCAAGATCTATCGGCACGGGCCGGCGATCTCGCTCTCGCAGATCCTGCCGATCCTGGAGCGGATGCACATCGAGGTCGTCGACGAGCGCCCCTACGAGGTCACACGCCACGAGGCGCCGAGCGTCTGGATCTACGACTTCGGCGTCCGGTACGCGACGCCTGCGGATCTGCAGGGCGAAGCTCCACGGCGCCTTGTTGAGCAGGCAGTCGTGGCTGTGTGGAACGGCGACGCCGAGTCGGATGGGTTCAACGCGCTCGTTCCCCTGGTCGGTTGCACGTGGCGTGAGGCGACGATCATGCGTGCGTACGGCAAGTACCTGCGCCAGACGGGTTCCGCGTTCAGCCAGGAGTACATCGAGGACTGCCTTGTCGCCAACGTGCCGGTGGCTCGGCTGCTGCTGAAACTGTTCACAGTGCGGTTCGATCCTGCGGTATCGGACGATCGCATCGCCTCTGAACGCCAACTGATCATGGCGATTCGCCATCAGTTCGAAGAGGTGCAGAGCCTCGACCATGATCGGATCCTCCGCGCGATCTTGGGAGTGATCGTCGCCACGGTCCGCACCAACTACTACCAGCGCGATCGGGATGGCAAGCCGCGCGCGGTGCTTGCGCTCAAGCTCGACCCCCGGGCGATTCCCGAGCTGCCCCGTCCGCGTCCACGTCATGAGATCTGGGTGTCGTCTCCCCGGGTGGACGCCGTGCATCTGCGCTTCGGACCGATCGGCCGCGGTGGCCTACGGTGGTCCGACCGCCGCGAAGACCTGCGTACCGAGGTGCTCGACCTGGCCAAGACCCAGATGATCAAGAACGCGGTGATCGTACCGGTGGGCGCCAAGGGCGGCTTTGTCGTCAAACAGCCCCCGGCCGAGCGGTCTGCAGCGCAGGCCGAAGGGGTTGCCTGCTACCGGATGTTCATCTCCGCGTTGCTGGACCTGACCGACAACCGCGTCGCGGACAGCATCGTCCCGCCGCCCGACGTCGTGCGCCATGACGAGGACGATACGTACATGGTCGTGGCAGCCGACAAGGGCACCGCCACCTTCTCGGACCTCGCCAACGCCGTGTCGGCCGAACACGGCTACTGGTTGGGCGATGCGTTCGCATCCGGTGGGTCGACCGGATATGACCACAAGGCCATGGGCATCACCGCCCGCGGTGCGTGGGTCTCGGTCGAGTTTCATCTGCGGGCAATCGGTCTCGACCCGCTCGAAGATGAGCTGACGGTCGTCGGCGTCGGCGACATGTCCGGGGATGTCTTCGGCAACGGGCTCCTCTACTCACCGCATTTACGACTGCTCGCAGCGTTCGATCACCGCAACGTGTTCCTGGACCCTGATCCCCAGCCGGCCAGCGCGTTTGCGGAGCGCCGCCGGCTGTACGAGCTGCCGGGCTCCTCGTGGGCCGACTACTCGCCCAAGCTCATCTCTCGCGGCGGCGGGGTGTACCCACGTTCGGCCAAGTCGATTCCGACGGGCCCACAGGTGCGCAGGGCACTCGGCATCCCGGACGGCATTGACGTCATGGCGCCGCAGGAACTGCTCAAGGCGATTCTGTGTGCGCCGGTCGACCTGCTGTGGAACGGCGGCATCGGCACGTTCGTCAAGGCGGCCGACGAGCGCCACGTCGAGGTCGGTGACCGCGCCAACGACGCGATCCGGGTCAACGGTGGCGACCTGCGCTGCAAAACCGTGGGGGAGGGCGGCAACCTGGGATTTACGCAGCTGGGTCGGGTCGAGTACGCATTGGGTGGCGGGCTGCTCAACACGGATGCCGTCGACAACTCCGGCGGGGTGGATACGTCGGACCGTGAGGTCAACATCAAGATCCTGCTCGACCGGGTGGTGCGGTCAGGTGAGCTGACGGTTCGGCGTCGCAACACGCTACTCGCCAAAATGACCGATGAGGTCGCGTCGCAGGTGTTGGCTGACAACGCCAACCAGAACGTGGCCCTGGCCAACAACGCATCGCAGTCGGCCGCGCTGCTGCATGTCCACGAGCGCTTGATGCGCACGCTCGAGGCGACCGGTCGTCTGGACCGCGAGGTCGAGCGCCTGCCATCCGCCAAAGGCATCGCGGAGCGCCGGCAGGCGGGGTTGGGGTTGTGTGCCCCGGAGCTCGCCGTTCTTCTGGCGTACGCAAAGATCGTGCTGTACGACGAGCTGCTGGCCTCGGACCTTCCCGACGAGCTGTATTTTCGGGACGCGCTGCAGGAGTACTTTCCCGCGCCGCTTCGGCGCCGGTACGCGACGGCGATCTCCGATCACCCCTTGCGGCGCGAGATCACCGCCACGCAGGTCGCCAACCGACTCGTCAACCGGGCGGGCATCACGTTCTGGTTGCGCATACGCGACGAGACGGGTGCGTCGTTCGCCGAGATCGCTCGGGCACATGCCGCATCCTGGGCAATCTTTCGCATGCGCAGTCTCTGGGACGCGGTGGAGGCGCTTCCGCCGTCGGTCTCGGGTGCGACCTCAATGGACGTGCGGCTTCAAGGCGAGCGCTTGGTCGAGCGGGGCGCACGCTGGCTCATCGCCAACCGCTGGGCGTGGCGCGACACGGAGTCGGCGGTCGCACTCTTCCAACAAGGCGCGGGCGAGGTCATCCGGATGTTCCCCGGGGCGCTCAGGGGGCTCGATCGAACCGTGGCCGAGGAGCGTCGCGAAGCCTGGCAGGGAGCGGGCGTGCCGCCCGCCGTCGCCGAGCGTGCCGCGGTCATGGAGGCGGGCTACGCGGCGCTCGATGTGGTCGAGGTCGCAACCGAGCGCGGACAACCCGTCGCGGACGTGTGCCGGGTGCACTTCGCGCTGGCCGACCGACTCGGCATCGCGCATTTGATGGAGCGCATCAACAGCCTGCCGCGCGACGAACGGTGGGGGACACTCGCCCGAGCGACGCTCCGAGAGGACCTGTTCGCCGTCCACGCACGCCTGACGGCCAACGTCATCGACACCACCGGACCGGCCGCGACCGACGATCGGCTGGACAGTTGGTGGGAACGCTCGGCCCCCGCGGTCGACGACGCGGTGGCATCGCTCGACGAGATCGCCACCTCCGCGACCGCCAACCTGGCCGGCCTGTCGGTCGCAACCCGCGTCCTGCGCAGCCTCGTTCGAGCCGTGACCGGGTCGCACTTCTGAAATGCACGCGAGTGGACAGCCCCGACTGCTAGTCTTGGATTTCCAAGCAACTGCTTTAGGGTGAAAGTATGAAGCATGCGCTTCACGTTCGAGGACGATGATCTCCGACGACTGTACGAGGAGCACGACTTTGTGCTGAATCGGTTTGGACCAGATCTGACGAAGGCGTTCCGTAAGAAGGTCGGTTTCATCGCCGGCGTCGGGTCCGAGCAAGATCTTCGCAACTACAAGGCGTTGCATTTCGAGAAGCTCGACGGTAGTCGCACAGGACAACATTCGATTCGGCTCAACGATCAGTGGCGACTCATCCTCGTGCTGGAGAGAGATGCGGCAAACCGACAAATCGCCATCATCGAGATCGTCGACTACCACTGAACGAGAGGGGTGAGGAACGGTGACCACAACGAACTACACGCCGGCAGAGGTGTTCCCCCCTGGCGAGTACCTGCGTGACGAGCTGGACGAGCGGGGTTGGACTGCCACGGAGTTTGCCGAGATCATCGGCCGGCCGGTGCAGGTCGTCTCTGAGATTCTCAATGGCAAGAAGGAGATCACGACCGAAACGGCTCTGGCGTTTGGCGATGCGCTTGGGACGAGCGCTGCGCTCTGGCTCAACTTGCAGACGAATTACAGAATCTCTCGTCGAGACGCTGGGGGCGTGGCAGGGGCACGCGTTTCGTCGATCGCTCGTCGGGCACGGCTCCGAGGTCTCGTTCCCGTTGCCGAGTTGCGCCGCCGTGGTTGGCTTCCCGACACGGATGATCTCGATCAGCTCGAGAAGCAGGTATGTCAACTCCTCGGCATCGAATTGCTCGATCAACAGCCCCAGTTCGCCATCGCCGCGCGGCGGTCCAATAGTCATGAGGGTCTGACCATTGAGCAGATCGCCTGGCTTGGGCGTGTCCGGTCGATTGCCGCGCAGCGCACCTCCGTGCGATTTCGTCGGGCCCGCCTCGCAACACTGGCGGCCAAACTTCCACGTTTACTCCAGGACGGACCGGCCGAAGGGGCTATGCTCAAGTCATGGTTTGCCGAGTGTGGTGTGATCCTCGTTGTGGTTGAGGGTCTGAAGGGTGGAAAGTTGGACGGCGCAGTCAGCTTTCTCGATGACGGTCGACCGGTCATCGGACTGACTGCTCGGGGAGATCGTTTCGACGGTCTGCTCTTCACATTGCTCCACGAGTGCGCCCACCTCACGCTCGGTCATCTCGTATCAGGCGATCCTGCGTGGGTCGACGACAATCTCACCGACCAGCAGACCGATCCGATCGAGATCGCTGCCAATGCTCAAGCCGCCGAATGGCTGTTCCCCGGTGGTTTCGAAATTGGTTCTACGAACATTGCGTCGATCGTGGAGACAGCCAGTCGCTATGGAGTTCATCCGAGCGTGGTGATCGGTCGCGTCCAACGAGACACCGGTCAGTGGAGTCTCCACCGGCGTCACATCCCCAAAGTCCGGGCCGTGCTGATGGCGGGCCCGAAGGCCAGTCAAACGTAATTGAACGTCAGCCGGTCGGGACGAGACCGGCCCGGAAGTTCCCCGTGCCGCTCCTCGAGCGGCGGTCGAACGCGCCGACATCGCTACCCTCTCGCGGCGTCTCCGAAGAGGTGGCGTGCGATGACGAGGCGCTGGATCTCGCTCGTGCCTTCGTAGATCTGGGTGATGCGGGCATCGCGGTACAGACGCTCCGCGGGGAACTCCGCGCTGTAGCCCATGCCGCCCAAGGTTTGGACGGCGACGTTGGAGGCCTCGACGGCGACCGAGCTCGCGAACAGCTTGGCCTTGGCGCCGATCACCGAGATCGGCTCGCCGGCGTCGTGCATGGCCGCTGCCTGCAGCGTCAGGGCACGGGCCGCGTCGATCTTGGCGGCGACGTCCGCCAATGGGAACTGCACGCCCTGGAACCGGGCGATCGGGCCACCGAATGCGGTGCGCTCCTTGGCGTAGCCGGTTGCGAGGTCGAGGGCGGCCCGCGCGATACCGACCGCCTGCGCGGCGACGGTGATCCGCCCGCTGTCCAGGGTCGAGAGCGCGATCTGCATGCCCTGGCCGGGGCTTCCCAGCAGGGCGTCCGCACCGAGGCGGTAGTTGTCGAACGCCAACTCGACGGTGGACGAGGTGTGCAAGCCGAGTTTCGGGATCTCCTTGCCCACGGTCAGGCCGTCGCCCGGCTCGCCGAGGAATGCGCTGATCCCACGTGCCCCGGGGCCTTCGGTGCGGGCGAACAGGATGAACAGACTCGCGTAGCCACCCGCCGAGATCCACATCTTGCTGCCGGTGATCGTGAACGAGCCGTCGTCCTCGCGGCGCCCCTGGGTCTTGAGGCCCGCGACATCGGACCCTGCGTCCGGCTCGGTCAGCGCATAGGAGCAGAACCGCTCGCCCGAGGCGATCAGCGGGAGCCACGCACGCTTCTGCTCCTCGGTCCCGTAGTTGAGGATCGGCTCTGCACCCAAGCCGTTCTGCACGGCGAAGCCGGTGGAGAGTCCCGCATCGGCGGCGGCCAGCTCCTCCATGACCAGACAGATCGTCCTGTGATCCAGGCCCGTCCCGCCGTATTCCTCGGGCACGATGAGTCCCAGGAATCCCAGATCAGCCATCTTGAGGAGCGTCTCGACGGGAACGTGATGCTCCGCGTTCCACCGAGCCGAGTGCGGTGCGATCTCGTTCTTCGCGAAGTCACGGGCGAGGGCTTGGACTTCGTGGTGCTGCTCGGTCAGTTGGATCATGCGATGCGCTCCAGAATCGTTGCGTTGGCCATTCCGCCGCCTTCGCACATGGTTTGCAGCCCATACCGGCCCTCCGTACGGTGCAATTCGTGGACGAGCGTGGCCATCAGTCGCGCACCGGACGCACCGACGGGATGGCCCAGGGCAATGGCCCCGCCGTTGACGTTGACCTGCGCCATGTCGGCGCCGATCTCCTTCTGCCATGCCAAGGGGACCGACGCGAACGCCTCGTTGACTTCGTACAGGTCGATGTCGTCGACATCGAGGCCGCTTCGGGCGAATGCCTTGCGTGTCGCTGGGATCGGACCCGAGAGCATCTCGATCGGGTCGACGCCGGCCACCGCGAACGTGTGGAAGCGGGCGAGGGGGGTCAGGCCCAGCTCCTCGGCCTTGCGCTCGCTCATGATCAACAGCGCCGCGGCGCCGTCGGTGATCTGGGACGAGTTGCCCGCGGTCAGCTTGCCGTCGTCGCGGAAGACCGTTTTGAGCTTGGCGAGGCTCTCCATGCTGCTGCTTGGGCGAATGCCCTCGTCTGTCGACATCAGCTCCTCGCCGTCGTCGGTGACGACGCGCAGCGGGACGATCTCGCGGTCGAATCGCCCTTCCATGGTCGCGCGGGCGGCCCGCATGTGGGACTCGAGGGACAGGGCGTCAAGCTCCTCGCGACCGATCTCCCACTTGTCGGCGACGATCTCGCCCGAGATGCCCTGGTTGATGAAGTCGTCGGGACCCAGTCCGTAGCGGGCGCGAAACTGCGGTCCGTAGGCCTCACTCTTGTCCGGCAGGTTCGACCAGAACGGCACGCGGGTCATCGACTCCACACCGGCGGCGATCACGATGTCGTAGGCGCCGGCCATGACGCCCTGCGCGGCGAAGTGCGCCGACTGCTGTGAGCTGCCGCACTGGCGGTCGACCGTGGTGCCGGGCACCGATTCCGGCCAGCCCGCGGCGAGCGCGGCAATGCGGCCGATGTTGAGGCTCTGTTCACCAACCTGGTCCAGGCATCCCATGATGACGTCGTCGATCAGGGCGGGGTCGATGCCGTTGCGTTCGACCAGCGCCCGCAGGACATGGGCGGCCAGCTCGACCGGATGCCAGTCCTTGAGCTTGCCGCCGCGTCGACCCAGAGGTGTGCGGACGGCGTCGACGATCACCGCCTCTTCGAGTGTGCGCATGCCTACCACCTCGCGGGGTCGCGGTAGCGCCCCCACACGTCGCGAAACACGTCGCACATCTCTCCCATTGTCGCTCCTGTCTTGGCCGCGGCGATCAAATGCGGCATCACGTTGTCGGTTCCCTGACACGCAGTACGAAGGCGGTCAATTGAATCTTCCCAGTTGGCGGTGTCGCGCGTGGCTCGAAGGACACGGATGCGTTCGACCTGGCTGGGTTCGGTCAGGGGATCGGCATGGTGCAGTTCGACGGGTGCGTCGTCGTCGGTGGTGAACGCGTTGACGCCAACCACCACACGCTCGCCCGAGTCGACGGCCCGCTGGTAGGCGTAGGCGCTGTCGGCGATCTCGGCCTGTGGGTACCCCTGCTCGACCGCCGCGACCATCCCGCCCAGGGCATCGATGTGCTCGATGTATTGGCGGGCCTGCGCTTCGATCTCGTCGGTCAGCTGTTCGACGTACCACGAGCCGCCCAGCGGGTCGGCGACGCTTGCCACACCGGTCTCGTACGCCAGCACCTGTTGGGTGCGAAGGGCGATCGACGCGGCCTGTTCGGTCGGCAACGCCAGCGTCTCGTCATACGAGTTCGTGTGCAGCGACTGCGTACCCGCGAGCACACCGGCCAGGGCTTCGATCGCAGTGCGTGCGATGTTGACCAGGGGCTGCTGGGCGGTCAGCGAGGCGCCCGACGTCTGGCAATGGGTGCGCAGCTGCAGTGACTTGGGGTCCTTTGCGCCGAATCGGTCGCGCATCATCGTGGCCCACAACCTGCGGGCCGCGCGGATCTTTGCGATCTCTTCGAACAGGTCGATGTGGCAGTTGAAGAAGAACGAGAAGCGGGGGAGGAAACTGTCGGGATCCAGGCCCCGGTCAACCAACTCCTGCACGTACGCCACGCCGTCGGCGAGCGTGAACGCGAGCTCTTGGGCGGCGGTCGCTCCGGCCTCACGGATGTGGTACCCAGAGACCGAGATCGGGTGCCACAGCGGCATCTCGTCAGTGCAGAACGCGATCAGGTCGCCCACAAGGCGCATGCCGGGGCGCTCCGGGACGATCCATTCCTTCTGGGCGATGAACTCCTTGAGGATGTCGGTCTGGAGCGTGCCGCGCAGGTCGTCGCGGGCGACGCCCGACTCCTCGGCTGCTGCGATGAACAGTGCAAGCGCCACCGGTGCCGAGCCTGAGATCGTCATCGAGGTCGACACCGCGCCCAGGTCGATCCCGTCGAAGAGGCGGCGCATGTCGTTCAGGTGAGCGACCGAGACGCCCTCACGGCCAACCTCGCCGAGCGAGAGCGGGTGGTCGGGGTCGAGGCCCATCAACGTCGGCATGTCGAACGCGGTCGAGAGCCCGGTCTGGCCCTGACCCAGCAGCAGTTTGAACCGCGCGTTGGTGTCCTCGGGTGAGCCGAACCCCGCGAACATCCGCATCGTCCACAGTCGCGACCGATACATCTCGGGGTACAAGCCCCGGGTATACGGGAACGTTCCAGGCGGGGGCGGCGGGACGGCCGGCGGCATGGTCACGACCGGCGGCAGTGGATGCCCCGACAGCGTGGCGACCGGGGCCGTCGCGAGCGAGAGGGTTGTCGCGTCGCCAGGCATCAGGTGCGGCCTCGAAGTACAGACGTCGGGAGCGAGTTATTCGGAATTCCGACCAACGCTGGGATACTATTCGGATATCCGAACATCGTCAACCCCGGGGGGACCTGCGTGCACGACGAAGAAGGCGTTCGATCGCGAGATCCAGTCCAGGAGGCCGTACGCCATTGGGCGGAGCGCTACCCCGATACACAGGGCTTCTCGGGCCTCGTGTCGATGATCCGGGCGTACAGCGTCGCGGTGCGGTCGATCGAAGTCGTCCTGCGGCCGCTCGGGCTCAACCTGTCCCGCTATGAGGTCCTGTTGCTCCTGTCGTTCACGCGGACGGGTCGTCTGCCCACGATGCGTTTGCGCGATCTGCTGATGGTGCATGGATCGAGCGTGACGTACCTCGTCGACAAGCTCGAGGAGGTGGGATTGGTCGAGCGTCAGCAGGACCCGTCGGATGGACGAGTCCTGCTCGTCTGCATCACCGAACCCGGACGAGCGCTCATCGATCGGGCATCCCTCGCACTCTGCGCCGCCGGGTTCGGAGCGTTCGCCGCGCTGACCGAAGAGCAGGCGACTCAGTTGATCGGGATCCTCGCGCAGGTGCGTGCGTCGAAAGAGGCGACAGTCGGTGGAAAACACGTCTGAGTGGGGGTGTGCGCCGGCCGATCGGCATGCCGGGCTCGTCAGTCTGAGCCATACCGGGCGGCCATTCGGATCGGCCGCCCAGATTGGGCCTCTCGCTACATCAGGTGTTCGGTGAACCAGTCAATCGCCGCACCCGCGGAGCCCTGGATGTGTGGCTCCACATAGGCGTCGAAGTGCCCGCCGGGCAGGACCACGAGCTTCTTCGGCTCACGGGCGTTCTGGAATGCCGCGACCGCCAGATCGGTTGGGGTCAACACGTCGTCGTTGGCGACGACCATCAGAAACGGGGTGGGGGATATCAAGTGGATATGCGCACCCGGCCGGTATTCCATGAGCTTCTCGACCGACTCCCACGTCATCTCGTTCTTCCAGGTGGGCGCCCGGGTGGCACCCGTCTGGGAGAACCATTCCCACGAGTCCGGGGTCGGCAGGACGGCGCCGTTGCAATCCGCTGTGACCACGGGGAAGTAGCTGACCTTTGCGGGGTCGGTGGCGCGGGCGGCCCGCTCCTCGTTGAGCAACGCGCGGAAGGCGGGCACGACGTCGGCGCGGACCAGGCGACGGACGTTTTCGATGCCGTCGACCAGCGGCACCTGGCACACGGCGCACTTGACGCGGCGGTCAAACGCCGCGACCTGGATGACATGTCCACCCGAGTAGCTCGATCCCCAGATACCGATGCGCTCGGCATCGACCTCTGATCGGCCCTGCGTCCACGTGATCGCGTTGCGGTAGTCGTCGTGCTGATCATCGGGAAAAATCTGCCCGCGCGGTTCGCCCGGCGAGGCGCCCTGGCAACGGTAGTCGAATACGGTCACGACGAATCCCGCCGCGCAAAACCGCTCGGCGAACGCATCCAGGTACATCTCCTTGACCGCTGAGAGCCCATGGGCCATGACGATGGCCGGTCGTGTCTCGTTGTCCTCAATCCCATCCGGCAGGTACAGCCAGCCCGCGAGCTCGAGCCCGCAACTCGGGATTGCCACGTCGGTTCGCATGTGTGCCCCCTTTTGTTGACGATGTGCCCCGCTCGTTCGATCGAGGCTGGAGTCGAAGGGACCTTACGACCGATGGGCACGTCACGCCAGGCCCCGAAGCGACTACTGCGTAACGCTGACCTCGGCGGTGAGGGCGGTTGCAGCCCCGGTCGAAACGCTTGCGATCGTGATGAGCGCCTTGCCTTCTGCCACCTGGCTACCCGTGAGCGTGATCAGCGCGCCCGAGGGGTCGCTTGTGATCTGGACCAGCGTGGCTCCCACCTGGCCAAGCAGCCTGCCGGCGAGGATCGCGGGATCGATCCCGGGGGCCGTCAACCTGACGATGACCTGCGCGGCGGTCGGGCTGGCCGACCAGTCTGCGACCACCGAGATGGTCCCACCGGCGGGAGCGGTGACTGTGGCCGGAGTGCCCGGCAGGGCGACGGCCCGGGACAGGCGGAAGAAGCTTCGGATCTCGGGCGCGAACACGGGCAAGCCCGACGGGGAACGCAGGTTGCCGCAGACCTCCCGAACCGCAGCGAGCAGCGCTGTGGACCACTGCGCGTCACCGACGGAGCCCATCACGTCGAGCGCGCCCGGTCCGGCAGCGCGTATGGCCTGTAGGACCGACCCCGGAGCCGCGAGGTCGAGTGCCGTCCAGACCGCCCACGAGTTGTAGATGTCGAGGGCGTTCAGGCGGCTGGGGTCGAACTCCTGGCAGAACGCGATCGCCCGCGTCGCCCCGCCGGTGACGGTGATGAGGCCACTCGCATCACTGACCACCTGTCCGGCGAAATCGGCGGGCTCCGCCAGCGCACCGAACCACTCCGCGGTTCCCTCCTGCACCAGGCCCGCGCCGGACCCGCCCAGGATGCACTGCACCGAGTGGAACAGCTCGTGTGCCAGCGTCGCGCGGGGGACGCCCGTGTCGGGGGCCAGGATGACGGCGCTGGCTGCGGCGAATCGTCGTGCACCGGAGGTCAGCGTATACCGGCAGGGGGTGAGGCCCTTGCGCGATCCTCCCACGCTGCCGGTTGCGCCGGTGCGGTCCAAGACGATGTCCAAGCGCGGGTCGCCACCCACGAAATCCTTGGGGCGTCCAGCTGCGGCGGCGGTGGCGTCACGGGTCACGCGTGAGCGCAGCGGCTGCTTGAGTCCACGCAAGATGCTGCGCCGCTGGTTCGGTGTGAACCCGGCCAGCAGTCGGCCGCGCACCGACGGACGTAGGCGCGACAGTGCGCCGGCCCGGTTGGCCGGACGCAGCCGCAGCAATCGTCGGTAGGCGAGGCGGTCCCGGGGAATCTGCGCGGGGGGATCGCCGATGAGCGCTGGAAAGCCTCGGTTGATGGCGATGGCCCGTGTCTCCTCGGAGGCCCCCAGTATTCCTTGTACGGTTGGCGGGAGCGTGACGCAGCTGCCGTCCGATCCGACGAGTGCGCCAGCCGCGGTTGCAGCGGTGGCGTCGCTCCACCACACCCTGAAGTTCTTTGAGTCGGCGCGACACAGGGTGCCTTCGGAGCGCAGGGCCGCCGCCTCGTCCGGAGGATGGTCGGTGCCTGCGACCGGCCGTCCGGTGGCCGCCAATGCCGTGTGCGCCCAGACCATTCCGGCAAGCGTGATCGTCACGATCGCCAGCCTCCTCAGACGGGTCACGTGCATGTCACGCTGCCCTGGTCGATGCCGAAGTCGCCGAAGATGAAGACTGCGGCGATACCGTTGAACATCGCGTGCATTGTCACATTGGCGGCAAAGCCCATCGTGCGGTAGACGAATGCGGCGGCGATGCCGAAACCGCAGATCCCGACCAGGAGCGGCCAGAGCGTCCAGTACTCAAGATGCGCGAGCCCGAAGACCACGCCCGAGATGACCGCCGCGATCGGGAACCGCATCCGCCGGACCAACCCGCGCAGCAGGAGTCCACGAAACACCAGCTCCTCGCCGAGCGGCGCCAGGACCACCAGCGCAATCGCCAAGAGCAGCTTGTGCCAGAGCGCCGGCGGGACACTGTCGTGTTCCAGTTCGATGAGCTTGCGGCAGATCCCGGGATCGACCGACTGGCCCACGCTCACGACGACGCCGATCGCGATACGGGCGGCGATGCCGAGCCCGATCCCGACTCCCACCGCAGCCGGGATCGACCATCGCGGGCTCGTGATCTGACGTCGCTCATGGGTGGCAAGCCGTGCCCGGGCCAGGAGTCCGAAGCCCAAGATCGCCGCACTCCCGGTAAATGACGCAATCGCCCCGGCGGAGTCGTCGGACACGGAGAACGCCTTCAAGAGTCCGAACACCATCAGGCTCAGCGCGAACGACGCGAGCACGATCAGCACCGGCCCGAGGATGCGAAGGTGAGGACCATCGTCTGTGTGGGCCGGAGGTGGTGCAGACTCAGCCGGGAACTGCGCAGTGGACATCCCGCGCAGTGTAGGGGCCGCTTCGGTGGGCACGGACGGGGAGCCGCTGTGCTCGCGTCGACTATGATCGCGCGCCGATGGCAGCGACACGCGAACGCGTCTTCTCGGGCGTCCAACCGACGGGGATCCCACACCTGGGCAACCTGCTGGGGGCATTCCGGCATTGGGTGAGCGACCAGGAGACCCACGCGTGCCTGTTCTGCGTGGTCGACCTGCATTCAATCACGGTCCCATACGAGCCGGCCGAGCTGCGCGACGCGAGCCTTGGAATGGCAACGTTGCTGATGGCCGTCGGTATCGATCCTGAGCGCAGCATCCTGTTCGTGCAGAGCCACGTGCGTGAGCACACCGAGCTCGCATGGATCCTCAACTGCACCGCGACGTTCGGCGAAGTTCGCCGCATGACGCAGTTCAAGGAGAAGTCCGGCGGGCAGGAGTCGGTCAGTGTCGGGCTGTTCGACTACCCGGTGCTGCAGGCCGCCGACGTGCTGCTCTACAACGCCCACCGCGTACCGGTCGGCGACGACCAGCGTCAACACCTTGAGCTGATGCGCGACATCGCGATACGGTTCAACGGTCGCTACGGCGAGACGTTTGTCGTGCCGCAGGCATCAATTCCGCGGGTCGGGGCGCGGATCATGGACCTTCAGGAGCCGACGAACAAGATGTCCAAGAGCGGCGGGACCGAACTCGGCACGATCTGGCTGTCGGATCCGCCCGCGCGCCTCAAGAAGAAGATCATGGGCGCCGTCACGGACTCCGGAGCCGAGGTTCGTGCGGACGCGTCCAAGCCTGGCGTCACGGCGCTGCTCGAGATCCTGGCGGCCGTCACTGACACGTCGGTGTCCACGTTGGAGGACCAGTACGCGGGCAGTCAGTATGGGGCCTTCAAGAAGGACGTTCTTGAGGCGACCGTCGCGTTTCTCGAGCCGATCCAGGCGCGCCACGCCGAGCTGGTGGACGATCCGGGCGAGGTCATGCGCGGTCTGACCAACTCGGCCGACCGGGCACGCGAGATCGCTGTGACCACCATGGCGTCAGTCCGCGGGGCCCTGGGGCTCCTACCCTCGTGACGGGTGTTCCGAGCGCGCCGGTATCCTCGGTGCGTATGGCGGTTGCGGATCCCCTTCAGCAGAACGTCGATCTGGACCTTTTCCAGGGACCGTTCGACCTGCTGCTCACGCTCGTGATCCGCGAAGAGGTGGACCTGTTTGAGCTGCCCCTGGCCGAGTTGATCCATGCCGCCCTCGGCGAACACGCGGGCGAGCGGTGGGACGCGGCGACGACAAGCGAGCTGGTGGTCGTTTTGGCGTCGGTGGCCGAACTCAAGGCGCGTCGCCTCTTGGGCGAGCCGGACGAGGACGAGCCCGATCCCGACGCCGCTGAGGCCCGCGAGCGCCTCGTCGCGCGGCTGATCGCGTACGCGCCGTTTCAGGCCGCAGCGGCATGGCTCGCCGAGCGGGCGGCGGCGACCGCAGGCGCGCGTTACCGCCGGGTGCCGCTCGCTCCGGGTGAAGCGCCGCCGCCGCCACAAGGCGACCCGCAGGACCTCGTCGAAGCGCTGCACCGCATGCTGCATGCCCGTCCCGAGCCGTCGCTGACCCACATGGGGCAGGCGCGGGTCAGCATGCCCGAGCTGCTCGGCCGGCTCCACGACGCGCTGGCCGTGGGCCGCGAGGTCAGCTTTGACGCGGTGGTCGACGGACGCAGCCGACTCGAGGAGGCGCTGACGCTGGTGGCGGCGCTCGAGCTTGCCCGGCGCGGCGAGGTGCGTCTGAGTCAGGCCGTTCCATTCGGTGACATCACCATCGCCCGCCGGTGACCGAAACCGCGCGACAGATCGAGGCCTTGCTGTTCTTGAGTCCGGAGCCGCTGGCGCTCGACATCCTGGCCGAGCTGGTCGAGGCCGACCGTGACGCGGCACAAACCGCGATCGACGAGCTGATCGAGCGCCATTCTGAGGCCGGCGGGTTGCAGATCGCCGAGGTCGCGGGGGGGTTCGCGCTGCGCACGCGAGCGGATCTGGAAGATGTGTGTGACCGACTGCGTCGGCGCCCGCCCGAAGATCGCTTGTCGCCCGCCGCGCTTGAGACGCTGGCTGTCGTTGCCTACTTGGAGCCCGTCAGCCGACCGGACATCGGACGCTTGCGCGGGGTGTCGGTCGACTCGACGGTGGCCAACCTCGTGGACCGCGGCTTGCTCGAGGAGGCCGGACGGGTCGCATCCACCGGGGCGATGCGGTACCGCACGACGCGGGCGTTTCAAGAGCGGTTTGGGCTCCGTGACGGGGGCGACCTGCCGCCGCTCGAGCGGTTTGAACTCTCGGGCCCCCAGGCCGATGAGCTGCGCGGCCGCCTGGTCGAGGCAGGTCACCTCGCGGAGGGCGCATCGGCGTTGCGGGAGGTTCCGCCGCCGACGACCGAGGCGGCTGACGACCGAGACGACGAATTGGGCGACGAATGAGGGTGCAGCGAGCACTTGCCCTGGCCGGCGTCGCCAGCCGGCGTGCGGCGGAGCGGATGGTCGAGGAAGGTCGGATCACGGTCAACGGCCAGATCGCCACGACCGGCCAACTCGTTGGCGACGACGACGTGCTCGCGGTCGACGGCACGCCGGTTGAGGCCGAGGTCACACGTACGTACCTGCTCAACAAACGCGTCGGCACCGTGGCGTCGGTGACCGATCCGCAGAAGCGTCCGACCGTGCTCGAAGGCATGCCGACGGAACTGCGTTTGTACCCGGTCGGCCGCCTGGACCTCAATACCAGTGGCGTATTGCTGATCACCAACGACGGCGAGCTGGCCCACCGGCTGATGCACCCCCGCTTTGAGGTGCCCAAGGTCTACGACACGCTCGTCGAGGGCAGGATCTCGGCTGACACGATCCGCGTGCTGCGCAAGGGCGTCGGGCTGGAGGACGGGATCACACATCCCGCCAGGGTCGAGAAGATGGAGCGACTGCACCCGGGCGGAACGTGGCTGCGCATCCAGATCACCGAGGGACGCAACCGTCAGGTGCGGCGGATGTGCGAGGCGGTCGGACACCCGACCATGCGGCTCTTCCGCTCACGGTATGCCGGGCTCAGCGCGGGTAAGCTGGAGCTGGGCGAGCACCGCTTGCTGACGACTGAGGAGTTGACCCGACTCGGGCGCCTGGTGGAGCTGGAGCGATGAGCACCCCGATCGTCCGGGCGGTGCGTGGCGCGATCACCCTCTCCGCCGATACAAGGGAGGACATCCGCGAGGGCACCATCGAGCTGCTGCAGACGATCCTCGAACGCAACGACCTCGAGCACGACGACCTGGTCTCGATCATCTTCACCGTCACGCACGACCTGGTCTCGGACTTCCCAGCAGTGGCGGCCAGGGAGATCGGCCTGGCCAACGTCCCACTCCTGTGCAGCCAGGAGATCCCCGTCGCCGGTTCGATGCCCCGCTGCGTCCGCGTGATGATCCACTGCTACGCCCTCCCAGACCGCCAGATCCGCCACGTCTACCTGCGCGACGCCCGGCAACTGAGGCTCGATCTGCCGGAGTAGCGCTGGTCGATAAGGCGCGGCTGGGTGCTGGGGCTCTGGCCGTCCTCACCGGCGACAAACGCAGCCGTTGAGCGTGTCGCCACTTCCGTCAGACCAACATCATCAGGTTTGCATGCGTTCATGGATTTGGACGGCGTAGCATTGGTGCTACGATGGGCGGCATGAGAGCGATTACTCAGCGCGAATTGCGAAACGACAGTGGCGAGATCATGCGCCAACTCGACCAGGGCGAGTCCTTCCTGGTCACCAGAAACGGCGTGCCGGTGGGGGAGCTGACACCGCTCAGGCGGCTTCGGTTCGTCCCTGCTGAGCACGTCATCGCCGCGTTCCGAGGCGCTCCGCCGATTGACCGGGAGCAGTTCTTTCGAGACATCGACGCGTTCGTCGACCAGGACCTGACGCCGCGTGGCTGATCAGCGCGAACGCGGAATCCTCGACACCAGCGTCATCATCGACCTGGACGTCATCGACCAGGCACTGCTTCCGCGCGAGCTTGCGATCAGCGCCGTCACCTTGGCCGAGCTCGCCGTCGGTCCGCACGCGGCAAACGACCCGGCCGAGCGGGCCAGGCGCCAAGACCGCCTGCAGCGAACCGAAGCAGCGTTCGACCCGCTCGCGTTCGATGCGCAGTCGGCCCGCGCCTACGGCCGGATCTACGCGGCGGTCGTCGCGTCCGGCCGAAACGCACGGGGTGCCCGCGTCCCCGACCTGATGATCGCCGCGACCGCGTGCGCAGCGGGGTTGGCGCTCTACACGAGAAACCCGGATGACTTCCAGGCCCTCGGCGGGTTGGTCGAGGTCATCGCGATCTGACGAATGGGGCAACTCCTGTCGCGTCGAGGCGCGTCGCGAGGTCGTCGGCGCATTCGCTCGTGCTGCGGCCGACGCGGCGTGGAACTTCATGCGGTCGCGGTGGTTTGTCGCGGATGCGCTCCTTCTGTGGGCAGGGGAGTGGGGGAGCCACCGAGTGCTGACCGGCCTTCGGTTGGATCAGGGAGTGGAGACCACCCGGACGGAGGTCGTGGAGATGCTTTTGTGGGAGGACATGCAGGCGACCCCGGCGTTTGCGAAGCGGCTCCAGCGGTTTCGCCAGGCCCACCCGCGATGCGCCGCCGCGTGTAGCCGAGCCCTGCGGGGACGTCAGCCTTCGATGAGGGCGATGTCTGCGAGCTCGAGTAGTCGTGCGACTGCGCGGCGGCCCATGCCTGTCGCGAGTGGTCGTGGGTCGGCGTCGATGGTGAGGTCGCGTTCGCTGGTGCGGTCGCCGAAGAGCATGAGGGCGCGGGCGGTGTTGTGGTGGCGCGGGACCCAGATGAGTCCGTCGGCGTCGGGGGCGTCATCGTGGATGGCCTGTGCCCAGGTGGCGGTCCAGGGGTAGTCGATGGGTGGGCATCCGCTGAGGTCTGCCGGCTTGACGCGGAGTCGTTTGATCTCGGGGTCGTGGAGGATCGCGAGGCGAAGCGGCCGGGTGGCGTGCAGCGTGGTGTAGTCGTAGGGGGTGAGGCGGTCGGCCAGGACGTGGCGCTCGTCGCCGTCTGGTGGGACGTCCCTGAGGATCGTCTCGGCGAGGGCGCCTTGGAGGGTGTCAGCGCCGTAGAGCGTCGGGACGACACGACCACGGGTGTCGTGGATGGGGCGAAACCGCTGTGAGGAGTCGGCGGGGTTGAACGCGCGGGGTTTGCGTTCGGTGCGGTGGCAGCGGTAGATCCGCCAGCCTTCGCGCCATTCGCCGAGGGCGGGGGTGAGGGGTCGGCGGGGGAGGGGCCTGTCAGTCAACCGCGGTCGCGGCGGCCTGCGCGGCTGCGACGACATCATCGGGTCGGTCGCGTAGCAGGTCGACGGGTCGCCGATCTTCGAGCAGTCGACTTCTGGTGGTAAACCAGATCGCGCGCTGCCATTCCCCGACGTCACGCAGGTATTCGAGCGTCCGGGCGATCACGGGGAGAGGCCGGCCGGTCTCATCGAATTGGAAGGCGGGGAAGTACCGGGTGCCTTGGTGGGTGACCGCGAGGATCTCGCCATCACGAAGCCACCGACCGGCAAGCGCGGAGGTGTTCTTCGATCGCGAGCCGGCTGCGGCTGCGACCTGCGCGGCGGTGAGCGCCCCGTACTCCGAGAGGAGGTTCCAGCGCGCTTCGGCGTTGCGGCGTGCCTGGAGGGCGTCGACCGGCGTGGGCACCTCTCCTGCCGGCATCATCGCTTCGATCAGCGGCTCGAGCCCGGACGTGGTCGCCGAGGCGCGGGTGATGAGCACGAAGGCCCGCTGGTCGACGCTCAAGGAGCGGAGGATCCTGACCGGTTCACGCGCGTCGGCAGGGGAGCGCACGTCGAACATCCTCGGCTCCGCAGCCGGTGGAGTGAGCGTCGTGAGTTTCGCGGTCTTGCTCATTCGTCTTACATCGTAGCGCGCTCGGACCGTGACGCAACGACAACATGACACGGCTGTTTGGCTTTCGAAGGCTCCGAACGGCGCTCGTAGCGTCGCCGCCTCGATCGCTGGGGGCAGGACCTGGTGGGGTGCCCCTTGACTTCCTCGAAACGAACATAACAACGGTTTGCGTGCACTCACGATAGGCATCGCGGGAGCTGTGCCCACAGGCACACAGCGCCTGCTGACTTGCCGAGATGCGAGCGGTCGCTTGGCGGCTAGAGAATGTCCTCTTCGCGTAGCTCAAGACCAGGGCGAGGCAGCAGGTCGCCGTCCGCGTCATCGCTTCCGAAGGAGAGATGGTCGTAGGTGATCATCGGTGCACGGAGCGCGTCAGCGATCGTGAAATCTTCGAGGGAGATCGGCTCGATACCGTCAGGCATCCAGGCGGTGACGGAGCGACCCAGCTTCTTTTCGAGTTTCCTGCGAGCTTTGGTGACGAGATTCGGGAGGCAGTTCCAGATCTCTTTGGTGTACGAACCGAAGGCGTCGGCGGAGATGAGGGTGTCGTCGTAGAGCGCGAGGAGCCAGCACTGGCCGATCGCTTCCTCGTGAAACTCGACGCGCCAGCAGGAGGTCGCGCTAAGCGCGCCCTCGCTCCGTCCGAATTTTCCAATAGCCGTAGCCAAAGCCTCCCCGACGGTCTGGGTGAACTCTTCGGGAAGTGGGGTGCGTCTCCAGCGTCGCGCGGACCAGGCCGCGAAGAAGCCGCTCTGTTCCATAGCGACGCCAAGGGTCGCCTCGCGATCAGGGAGCTCAGCCTTTCGAAATTGGATCAGCACGCCGTGCCACGCAACCAGTCGCGCGTCCCGATCGAGAACGAAGTAGCGGCTTGAGTTGAGGCTCGGAAGTGAGCGGGTCTGATCCCAATGCAGAATTGGGACAGCGACCGCCAATGGCTCGGTGGTGAAGCTGGCGTACAGGTCGCAGTCCTGGCTGATGAGGACAACCTCCCCAGTGAGGGTTGCGCCAGGAGGCGCGGACGCGGCGGGCATCGTGACGGTCATCGTCTGAAGATCGGCTGCTGTCAGACGGGAGCCTTGAACCCACTTCTGACGCTCGAGGCGCTCAACGAAAGCTGCGTAGTCAGTCGCCACCGGCCGTGCCTCCGCGGTGAGATCGATGCTCTCGAGATCTCACCGTCAACATCGGCCGGCCGGTCTCAAGTCTGATCGTCCTCGTCAAGAATCACGCCAGACGCAAACAGTGCTCGAAGGTCCGGTGTCGAGCGCTGCGGCCGCCTAGCGGAGCGGCGGCGATTCGGCCAGAGCTGGTTGGTTGGCGCGCCCACGGGAGCGCCGAGTCGCTCAGCCAGGTGCGCACCCAAGACCCCGAGGCTTGTCTCGGCAAAGAGCGGCAGGAGATCTACACCGCCCGCAGGGGAGCTTCGGAGGGCCGCTCGCAGCTCCTCCGGCGGGTTGGGGAAACGGGAAAGCAGCGCTCCAATCGCGTGGAGCCGCCGTTCCCGTGCCGCGGACAACGACTCGCCCTGCGACCAGCTATAGATGGTGCGGCGCGACACCTGAAACATCGTCGCCAGCTCCTCGTTCGTCAGCCCGGTTCGCTGCCTGATCTCATCCAGGCGAGCGGCGGGGGTCAGTGACTCCACGGTTGTCGAGGCGACCACTGTCTTGGCCTTTACCGTCGCCTGTGCGAACGCGTGCGAGGACGTTGGGTCGACCACGAGTTTCCAGATGGCCGGGGCCGGGGCCGAAGCGGTGATCAGGCTCGCGAAGAAGCCACCGAGGACGCGCGCCGGGACACGCGGCCGGACTTTCGCCACGGGGTAGGAGCCTGTCCAGTCATGCGCCAATGTGCTCATCGCGGTTCCTTTGTGGAGGCGGCTACCAGCTTCTTGTCGGCCCCGAATCGAAGCAGGAACTCGGGCTCGACGGCCCAGCGGAAGAACTGGTACTGGCGTCGGGAGTACTCGTAGGCGGTCTGACTCAATGCGCCAGCGTCGAACGCGCGCGGCTGCTCATCAAAGACATCGACGTCAAGCAGCCAACTAGTTCGATCGCTCGGCATCAGGGCCGGATCGGTTGTCATGCCCGGAGGCAGAATGCCCCAGCGAGCTGCGAGCTGAGCTGTGTCGAGCACGAAGAGCGCCTGCGTGAGTGTGTGGGCAGCGCGGATGCCGGCGTCGTCGATTGACGCGACGCCGCAGATCTCCGGACGCACGAACTCCTCAATCCGCGCGACGTCGCCATCGTCCTCGAGGCGACTGATATAGCGGATCCCAAGGCGCTCGACACGACCCGGCTGCAGGTGTTCGCCGACGAGCGCGAGCAGCAGCGCGAATCGACGGAAGAACTCTTCGTTTCCGGGATAGGCAGTGGTCTCGAGGCTGAGGAACATGGTCGATACCGTGACACGCCAGATGTTCTCATCGTCGATCAGTCGCCACAGATGGGAGCTGGTTGGCACCGGCTCCGCTGCGGAGTTGATGACGAACTGGATCTCCTGGTCTTTCCGCGCGATCGGGTACTCGGGGGAAAGCGCGCGCTGCACCGGCGCGAAGAACTCATCGATCGCGATCGAGGGAGTCGCTGAGAAGCGCACCTGGGCCAGAACTTGGGCGAGCGGTGGCGGGTCCAGAGGGATGGTTTCAGGCGGCGAGCCTGAGAAGGGGTGTGGCGCAGTTCCAGGCATCTGACTTCCCACTATACTTCCCATCGGCATCGGACGCGTAATCCTTAACCCACCCTGCATCATCCGTTGCGCCTTGGTCGGTCGACCGACCGACCATTCCTCGCGCACGCGAGAAAGGTGGTGGCTGACCACGATCGCCACGGGCCTGTTGCTCGCTCGGTTCCTCAACGGTTTCTCGCGCCATCGGCGCGCCGATGGCCGTCACCTCCGCGACATCGACCCGAATCGACTGGACAACGATCTGGTGCGCCACGCTGCTGGCTACGACCCGTCGCTCCTTGCAGCGATTGGATCGATTCCACGCCGATAGGACGCGGGCACATCTGGTTTACGGCTGCTGTGTGAACCCGCGTGGGGGGTGCGCATCGTGTTCCTACTTTCCGGTCGGGTGTCCGACAGCCGCGAGCGCCGTCGTCCAGTTCACGGCGATGGCCCGTTGGAGCCGCTCATCGACGGTCACGTCGATTGGTACATCGACGTCGGCAGCAGCGCGCTGCTGAAATTCCATGACGAGCGTCTCCTCGCCTCGTGACCAACGCGGCGAAATCATATCCAATGGTGACCGGACATGGTGACCGCAGGCCGCCATGGCGCATTGCCGAGGGCATGATTGTCGATGCTGGCGCCTGTCGGTGGACACCCATGACCGTCAGGCGGGCGTGTTGTGCGCTGGCAGACCTACTGCCGAGCGTAGGCCAGTACGCGCTTTGGTCC
Organism: Actinomycetota bacterium; assembly: GCA_031366605.1. Classification (GTDB taxonomy): domain Bacteria; phylum Actinomycetota; class Thermoleophilia; order Miltoncostaeales; family Miltoncostaeaceae; genus CALMEC01. Next base: position 45,037 of record JANLOO010000066.1, read on the forward strand.
GCCGGGGGGAGTCTCGATCCCTCCGAAAATGACATAACCGCGCTTTGCGTGCGTCACGGCGTGAGAAGGGCACGTATCCCGTCTACGGCTTCGTCCCGGTCAATCGGCGATACTACGGGGCAAGGGATGGTTGCCCCCTTGACCTGGCACCGGCCCGATGAGCCTGGGCAGCACCCTAAGCTCGGAGTGGGAGCCTGGCCTCATCGACGCGGGAATCCCGCCTGAGAACGCTCGGCTCTACGTGTTTGAGGGAAGGGCGCCCGAGCATGCCGAAGCTGGGATCCGAAGCGCGCGTGCTCGCTCACGTAGAGGCCATCCGCAATTATCGGTGCGGGTGAATGTCAGGCAGGCTACGTCCGCATGCCGAGCCAGCCACCCACTCCCCCGATGGACCTAGCTCACTGGCTTGAGCTGGAGAAGATCGAGGGTTTCTCGTTCGCCGCCGAGCAATGGACCGAATGCGAATACGAAAAGGACGCGTTGCTCGAGGCGCTCGGTCGTGAGATCACGACCAACTACGCTGATCGCGAGTGGCTGGAGCGGCGCCTAAGGACGATGGGATATGAGCGCCTTGCCGAGCACGTTCGTCACACCGTTCTTCCGTCACCAGGAAACACGAGAACTGGGGACTTCGGAGAGATCGTGGCTACCCTCCTGCTGCGCCGCCTAAAAGAGTTCTTCGTCCCGGTGCTGCGTTTGCGCTACAAGGACTCTCCCGATGCAACCCAACGCCTACTGGACATCGTCGCGTTCAAGTTTCGGGATCCCCCGACCCGAACCTTGGTTGCCATTAGCGAGGTTAAGACACGGACAGGCAGTGCGCCAGGGATCGGAGCCGAAGCGGCCAGTCAACTCGAAGCCGCCGAGAAGGACTTACCGTTGTCGCTGAGCTTCATGGACCGCCGACTGAACGCCGAGGGGAAACATTGGTTGGCCGACCGGGTCGTCGCACTCCTCGATCCCGATGCCAAGTTCGACCTCGAGAAACACGTCTTCGTAGTCACAGACGCCGACGCCCTTCACGCTGACACGCTCAAACGCATCACGCACATCGACCTGACCGCCTCCTTGGTATTGGTGAAGGACTTGGCCAAGCTCATCGCCGATGCATACGAATCCGCAGGACGGCTTCGTGATCTCACGGGGTGACTATGAAGCAGCGGCGGTCGCCCGTGTCGAGGCGGTGCTTGGCCGCCGAGGATTCGACCGAGACCGCCGCCGTTTGAACGCCGAGGAGCTGCTACGGGAGATAAATCCTGCTGAGCGTGAGGTCTTGCAGACCCTCGGTCCCGGGCGACGCGAGCGCCTGAGGGCTGCGGCGTACCTGCTACGTGGCACCGCCCTGTCGTTAAACCGCACAGACAAGCGCCGCACACAGTATCTCCGCGTTGCAGCGGAACTGTTCGAGAACCTCGCCGAAGAGGGCCCTGAACCTCAGGATAGTCCGATGATCTTCCAGGCGCTCTCACAGGCCGCGGCTTGCTGGAGCCTGGCTGGGTTTCAGGCCAACGCCGTCGTTATGGGCGACCGCCTACGCCGACGCTTTCGCGAGTTCGACGTCCTCACGCCTGGCCTTGAGGTCGGTGCGCTTGGACCACTGGATTTCTACGCAGTCGCGGCCGGCATTCTCGAGCGCGATCTGCGGCGGCTCCAACGCTTGGTGGCACTACGCGAGGGATTCTTGGCTGATGTTGAGACAGTCGCTCTAGCACGCGCCTCCGAGGGCCTCACAACCGTTGACCTCATCGAGATCCTTTCGTTGGCGGAGTTGCTTGAGGGCGTTGTGCAAGCGCTTCGCTTCTGGAGCGAGGGCAACGAGCGGGCAGCTGCAGACGCCGAGATCCATTTCGCCGAGGCCGAGCGTCTAACGATCGCCGCGGGAACGCCTGACACGTGGCTCATCGTGAACTCCGCCCGCGAGATATTCGCTGAGAGCACAAAGGTGTCGACTTGGCGAACATTCCGCCGACACGTCGACCATTGGAGTCCTCTCTGGCGACGCTACCTACGGGCGTTGGCAGCCCAGCCCCAGCCGGTGGTGGAGTTGTGGCCGTCCCAGCGTCTCGCACTCGAAGCTGGCCTGCTCGATGAAGGTCGTCCCGCTCTTGTGGTGCGCACCCCGACAAGCTCTGGCAAGACCCGGATGGCCGAGGCCGCGATTCTCGACGCAATCAACCGCGATCCCGGCGTTGCCTGTTGTGTCTATATCGTTCCTTTCCGGGCGCTGGCCGCGGAGGTGGAGGCTGGACTAGGCGCCACGCTAGGCGACCTTGGGATTCGTGTCTCGTCCTTGTTCGGCGGCTATGAGAGTTCCGATCTCGAGGATTTCCTCCTCTCGAGCAGCGATGTTCTCATCCTCACTCCTGAGAAGCTCGACCTGGTCCTTCGGTCTGACGAGAGCTTTCGTGAGCGGGTGAAACTCATCGTGATCGACGAGGGTCAACTCCTTGGCGACGAAAACGCGCGGGCCGTGCGACTCGAATTACTCATCGTTCGACTGCGGCGCGCCGCCCCGATGGCCCGGGTGCTTTTCCTCTCCGCAGTGGTGCCGAACGTCGAGCAGATTGCCCGCTGGCTCGATCCAAGTGGTCAAGGCGCGCTCGATCAACCATGGCGGCCCACGCAGTTGCTCACCGGAGTCTTCCGGTGGTCAGGAGCACGAGGGCGAATCGACTATGAGGGGCAGTCGGAGTTCTTCGTTCCTTACGTCCTCACCCGCCAGCAGCGTTCGCTGGGCCTCACGCCGAAACGACGCCAGCCGACCAAGCCCCAAGTCTGGCCGGTGACCACCGCCCAGACTGCTGCCGAACTAGCTCTGCATTTCCAGCGCGTCGGTCCAGTCGTGGTCTTCGCCGCCCAGCCGCGCAACTGCACGGCGGTATGCACCGCACTGGCCATCGGCTTGCGACTACGTGAACAAGACGATGGCCCCGCTGCGGTAGTCCCCGAAAACCGCGAGCTCGAGACGGACGCGCTCGCCGAGCTGGCCTCGCGGCTACTCGGCGTCGATCACGAACTCGTTGAGTGGCTACGCCTGGGCATCGCCTATCACCACGCCCGCGTGCCAGAGGCGCTGCGCGTCCGAATCGAGGACGCCTTCCGAGCAGGAGCGCTGCAAATCGTCGTATGCACGACGACACTGTCCCAGGGTGTCAACCTCCCCGTCAAGACGCTCATCGTGAGCCACACGCTGCGTGGCCAGAAGGACCCCGTCTCGATCCGGGATTTCTGGAACATCGCGGGGCGGGCGGGGCGAGCGAACTGTGAGACCCGCGGCCAGGTCATCCTTATTGAAAGCCCTACCCGCAGCGAAGCCGAACGACAACGCAACTACCTTAGCCCCGACAACATCGAACCGCTGCAAAGCCGGCTGCTAGTGCTCTTTGCCTGGCTAGCCATGAAGCGCTGCCCGAGTGCAAGAATCCGCACAGTCGAGGACGTGGCCACGATGTCGGCGGACGATGAACTCGACCCGAATGTTGACAAACTGCTCGACACCGATGAGCTGATCGCATTTGAGGCGCAGGTGCTCGCATTGCTTTGCGAGGAGATCGTCGACACTGAGGACCTAGCGAGCGCAGAGGCCGTAATCGGTGCCTCGCTGGCCGGAGTCCAGCTCGCCGATCTCGGTGCGCATGTGCGCCCGTTTGCAAAATTCCTCGCCGCCCGTGCTCGCCAAGCCGTCCAGGCCGTCCCTGATCCTGACCGCCGCCGCCTCTACTATCGGACCGGGCTGTCGGTCGCGAGCTGCGTTACCCTGGACCTCGCTATCGGCGATCTCTTTGACCGCTTTGGCGAGCAGCTCTGGGCTGATGAGTCTCAGCCCGCTATCCGCACCGAGTTGCTGCAGGCGGCTTTTGGTGTTGTGGAGACCACGCCGACCGAAGACGTGCCAATCGACCTCGCGATCGAGATCGCTGAGAATTGGATGGCATATGCGTCCATGGACGAACTACGCAGCAGCTTCGGCTGGCGTCATCAGGCGCTTGCCGACCCTATGACGCTCAACCTTTTCGTCCAGGACACCTTTGTGCGGTCAGGACCTTGGGGTCTGTCAGCTGCCCTCTTGCGCGGCGACGATGGCGGCGACCTCGGGGGGGAGCCCGTGCACCGTCTGGTGCAACGGCGGCATGCCGGCGGGCGGGGGGACCCCGTCCTCGATTGCGGCCCTGGCGGCCTCGGCGTCCCACCCGGCCTCGCGGGCGAGCATCCCGACCTCTAGGCCGAGGGATATCTGGGCGAGGAACGTGCTGGCGGCGACTGCAGAGGCGTCACCGAACCAGTAGATCCAGACGGGTGCCTGCTCGTGGGGACGCTGGCGGTTGGCCGCGTCCAGGAGGCGGTCGCGGTCACCGGCGTCGAGATCGGCCTGAGTGACCACGATGGCGCGCCACGGCTGCAGGTTCCCTGGGCAGCCGGTCACGCGCGCGGCCTCGAGGATGCGCTGCACCTTCTCGGCTTCCACGGGCTGCCAGGGCCGGAACCAGCGGATGCTCCGCCGGCTCCCCACCACCCGGAGGAATTCCATGTACCGCCTCCTCGTCGCCTCCACGCCACGGTCGGCGCTTGCAGGGAGAGGTCTACCAGCCTGGACGTCGCGCTGCTGTGCGTCGCCTCCTCGGCGAGGTCGTCAACAGCTGTCCCGAGCCGGATCGACGCTCGAAGTTGAAGTCACCCGACCTGGGCGGCCAGCATCCCCCGCCCGGCCCTTCGGGCCGCGACTAGGACGGGGCCGTGGAAGGATTGAACCCCTTCGGCCTTGGAACCAAAAGGCTTCTGCGAACCATGTTTGGTCCGGTGTCGTTGCGTCCGTCCTGAACGGCAGCGCGCGCAGCCGGCTGTGGTGCGGGTGAGCCACGGCAGCGCGCTCGGACGGGACGCGTCGTACCGCCCCCGAATGGCGTAGGCGGTTGCGAACACCTCGCTCACGACGTCCTCGGCGTTTGTCGGCCCGAGCCTGCGGGCGACGTACCGATAGACGGTGTCGAGGTGACGTGCGACGAGTTGCTCGAACGCCGCCGGTGCGTTTCGCGCGTCGAGCAGCAGCTGTGCGTCGCTCGATGTCACTACTTGTCTTTCTTCGTACGCCCGCCGAAAGTTACGCCGACACGAAGGTCGATCGCCAAAGCGACGACTACGTGGCGGGATCCATCGCCTGAGAGTCCCGCCGTGAGGTTTCGGAATCCCGCCGGGAGGCTTCGGCTCGTCGGTTGCGACTTGGACGGCAAGATCCTGCGCGGCAGGAGGTACATCGAGGCTCTCGCTGAGCACCTTGGTCGGCCAGGCGAAGCACTACGATTCGAGCGGCTGCACGTGCGCGATGAAGACGGCCATCGCTGCGGCTCGAGCGAGCAGGCATGACGACCAGTTCAGGCACTTCGTTCAACCGAATTGGTCCGCGCGGCCCCGCGGCTGTGCAAGATCTGTGCAACACCGCCCGGGAAAACGAGGGACGACGTGGGAAGACAACGGCCTAGCCCGGATCGTGCAGTAGTGGCTGTGGGTTGAGGTGGGTCGGGGGGCGGGAACGTCCGCCTGGGCGGGACGAATTGGGTTGTCGATGCCTGATCCAACCCGCCCGGGAGGTTTACCTTGCAGGTGACGCGTTCGAACCGCAAGAGAAGCGTAAGTGTCGTCGCGGATGACACGTGTGTGGTGTCGCACGCCGGGAGCGGTTTGCTCGTCGCGCTTGCTGACCGGTTGGGGTTGACGGCGGGCCTGTCGGGGGCGATGGCCGATACCCGTTCGCGCCGGTCGGCGCATGATCCGGGTGGGGTGCTTCGTGATGTGGCGGTGATGCTCGCTGGACGACGATGAAGGGATGATGTCGTTGGGGGAACCGGTCGATACTCTGAACCGGCCTGGTGTGCCTGGCATGCCGGCGCGTGAGGGTTCACCACCACCCGGTGCCAGAATCACCGGGTGGTGGTGAGACAATCGGTTGTGTGGTTGCGGACGCGGCCTACTAGTTGGCGGTGAGCGTCGCGGCCGGGTTGTTCTGAACGAGGTCCGCCGTCATG
>JANLOO010000029.1:0-21870 GCA_031366605.1 Actinomycetota bacterium
GTGCGTCCACCCCGACAACCAACGAGGAGGCCGCTACGCTCATCACCGTCTAACCACAGCAGGGACCGCCGTCACCCAAGTTCCACGACGAACGGGACAACCTCGTCCGGGGTACTCCAGACCTTCAAACACCACCACCCCGCAGTAGTACGGATTGGCCAGCATCCGCTCCACCATCGACACCGACACCGGAGTACCGGTCGAGCGTTTGCGAGTCGGTCGCGTCCGCAGGCCCTTGTCCCCGAGGGCATCGGCCAGCTCCCGAAGCAGAAACTCACCCGTCAAGTAGGCCTCGAACATCCAGCGCACCAACGGCGCTCGCTCTTGGTCAAGGGCGATGGAGCGGATCTCGCGTCCGTCGATCCGATCAATGGTGTTCAAGTACCCCAATGGCGGTCTGGTCGGCGTTCCACCGAGCTTGACCTTCTGGAGCATGCCTTTGCGCACCTCAGCTGCCAGGTTCTGGGAGTAGAACTCGGCGATCGTCGCCATGATGCCGTGCAGCAAGACTCCCGAGGGAGTCTGGTCGATGTTCTCGGTGGCCGACACCAACTCCGCTCCCGCCGAGCGAATAGCAACGACGATCTCGACATCATCGGCTCGGTTGCGGGCCAACCGGTCAACCTTGTGGACGATGACGTAGTCGACATCGCGCAAGCTCTTCAACCGGGACAGCATCTCCAGCAGCCCCGGTCGGTCAGCCGAGCGAGCACTTTCGCCCCGATCGACGTACTGGTCGACCACACGAGCCCCCATGGCCTCGGCTTTACGCACACAGGCCTCGCGCTGAGCGGGGATGGAATACCCCTCGTCGCTGTAGTCGGTATCGGCTTGAGCCGACGTCGACACCCGCAAATAGATGACCGCCCGCTTCAGCAGACGCTCCTGCGAAACAGCCCCGGAACCATCGTCGTCCCGGACCGCCACCGGCTCTAAACCAGCCACCACGCTTCGTTCGTCGCCTGCCATCAGGGGGTTCCTCCAACCGCCAGCAGTGAGCCTCCGACCTTACCGCTGAGCAAGACCTCCAGCTCGACCCTTGGGTCTCGTCCTGGCCCGGCTCGACTTCGGCCCCGCGGTCCGCGACGCGCTCGCATTCACGTTCGAGCGCTGGAACGGCAAGGGCTTCCCAACGCATGCGAGCGGGGAGGCGATCCCGCTCGCGATGCGCGTTGTGCACCTCAGCCATGACATGGAGGCGATCGGCCGCCTCTTCTCGCCCGAACGGGCCGTCGCCGCGGCGCGTGACCGGCGCGACCGCACCTACGACCCGGCCCTCGCCGACCTGTTCGTCCAGCACGGACCCGGCTGGTTCAATCGGCTTGGTGAGACCGAACCGTGGGACGGCGTCCTGGCCCTCGAGCCCGAGCCCCACCGCGTGCTGGCCGGGGAGGACCTCGACGACGCCCTTATGGTCGCGGCCGACTTCATCGACCTGAAGTCGCCCTACTCGGGCGGGCATGGCCGTCGCTGCGCGCACCTCGCCGTCGACGCCGCCCGGGTGCTCGGGTTCACCGATGATGCCGTCACCACGCTTCGCAGGGCGGCGCTGGTGCACGACTTCGGCACCACCGGCGTGTCCAACGCGATCCTGGACAAGCCCGGCCCGCTCACGCGATCGGAGTTCGACCGCGTCGAGCTTCATCCGATGCTGACCGAGCAGATGCTCCGCCGCTCGCGGGCCCTTGCGGCGCTCAACCCCGTTGCGTGTGCGCACCACGAGCGGTGCGACGGATCGGGCTACCACAAGCGTCTGCGCGCCGACTCCGGCGATCCGGGAGCCTGCGTGCTGGCCGCGACCGAGGTCTACGTTGGGCTGACCACCGAGCGAGCAGACCGTCCCGCGTTCTCGGACGCGGACGCGGCCGGCGAGCTCCGTCGCCTCGAATCACAGGGGCTGCTCGAGTCCCGGGCGACCCGTGCCGTGCTCGTGGCCGCCGGCCACGGCGAGCCAGAAGGTCGCGTGCGCAAGCGGCCGCAGAGCCCGGCCGGATTATCCCGGCGCGAGGTCGACGTGCTGCGCCTCGCGGCGAGAGGCCTCACGACGCGCGAGATCGCCGAGCAGCTCGTCATCTCCCCCAAGACCGCCGATCACCACATCCAGCACATCTACAACAAGATCGGCGTATCGACGCGGGCCGCCGCGGCCCTCTGGGCCATCCAGAACGAGGTCGTTCGCTAGGCGACGTCCGTTCATCGACGCTCGAGCGAATCCGGGCACGTTTCTGCCAGGGTCACTCGTTCTGCAACGGGCAGCTTCCGTAACCATCGGGCACGGTTCGGGTTCAACTTGAATCGCAGAAGGCCGCTTTTCACATTCGGGCGTCCGCGTCGCGGGAGCCCGATGACGTGATCTTGGCCGCGACCAGGCGCCACCCGACGAGGAGCGCCGTAATCGTGATCAGGGCGACCAGAATGAAGGCGGGCGGGATGGCGCGGCCGAACGCGGTACCCCGCAGGACCAGGCCCAGGCCGACCGCGACGGGCGCGATGAGCAGCGCGCGACGCACGCTCCACGGAGATCGGTCGAGCCGGCAGGCGACAGCGGCGATCGCGTACCCGATCAGAAACGGGGCGGCGACCGTCAACGTCCCGGCGAGTGCGCCCCCCTCGTCGTGGCTTCGGCGGCCGATCACTGCGAACAGGAGGATCAGCACAAGGTCGGCGATGGCTGCGACGGCAACGGGCATTCCGGGATCGTAGAGATCGCCGGCTCGCCCCGACCCGGTCAGCGGCGGTCGTCGAAGAACCGCTGCATCACCGAGAGCGATTCGCGGGCCAACACGCCGCCCGTCACCTCGACGCGGTGGATCAGCCGCGGGTTGCGCAGCAGGTCCACGACCGATCCGGCTGCGCCCACTTTCATATCGGGCGCGCCGAAGACGACGCGCGCCACTCGCGCTTGCTGAATCGCACCGGCGCACATGGGGCACGGCTCGAGCGTGCAGTACAACACCGTGCCGAGCAGTCGCCACCCGCGCAGCGTCAACGCGGCCTCACGCAGCGCCAGACACTCGGCATGTGCGGTGGGGTCACCGCGCAGCTCACGTTCGTTGCCGGCCGCGCCGATCACCTCGCCTTCGCGAACAACAACCGCACCGACGGGCACGTCGCCGTGCTCACCGGCATCCACCGCACGATCCAGCGCAAGGCGCATGAAATGCTCGTCACGTGGGAAGACTCGGGCCACAGAGCGAGTCTACGTCCAGGGCGGACGGACCCGATGCGCAACGGTAGTCTTATGGGGTGTCGACTTCGCATGGGGGTGATTCGACCGTTGGCTCATTGGCCGCGGAACGCCAACTTGTCGCCGCCTTGCGCAACGGTGACGAGGCCGCGTTCAACCGGCTGATCGACATGTACCACGCATCACTCGTGCGGCTCGCGCGCTCGTACGTGTCAGACCGGGCCGTCGCCGAGGAGGTCGTCCAAGAGACCTGGCTGGGCGTGATCCGTGGCATCGACCGGTTTGAGGGCAGGTCATCGCTCAAAACCTGGATCTACCGCATTCTGACGAACACCGCCCAGAAGCGCGGGGCACGGGAGCGGCGCACCGTTCCGTTCTCGGCGCTCTTATCGGCCGACGACGGGGACGATGGCGTGGTCGATGCCGATCGCTTCCAAGCCGAGGGCGCGCTGTGGGCGGGTCATTGGGCCTCCCCGCCCTCGTCGTGGGGTTCGGCCCCCGAGGAGCGCCTGCTGGCAGGCGAGGCGCGCGCATTGATCGAAGAGGCGATCGCGACGCTGCCCGACTCGCAGCGTCAAGTCATCACGCTTCGCGATGTCGACGGCTGGTCATCGCAAGAGGTATGTAACGTTTTGGACATCACCGAGGTCAATCAACGTGTGCTCCTTCATCGCGCCCGCTCGAAGGTGCGTCAAACCTTGGAGGAGTACTTCGATCAATCCAGAGAAGGGTAGGGCTCGCGCCACACATGGATGACGCACACGAAATGGCGTGCCGCGAACTCGTGCAACTCGTGAGTGACTACCTCGACGCGTACCTGACCGAGGCCGATCGGCAGCGCTTCGATGAGCACCTGGCCGTGTGCTCCGGCTGCGTCACCATCGTCGAGCAGTTCCGTGCCACGATTGCAATGACTGGCGCTACCAATGTGGACCGCGAGATCTCCCCGGCCACGCGCGATCGTCTTCTCGCCGCGTTCAGAGATTGGACGGAGGCACCCTCAGAGAGCTGACGTGATGGGCGCGCGACGCCGATGCCGCGCCACCCGGGCGTAGACGCGCACACCGATCCAGCGCACAGGACCGAGCCTGAGCAGCGGTCCAAGCCACCGCCGACGGCGTGTGCTGATCACGATCGCCACGACCGCGTCGTAGCCGCGGAACACGTTTCCGGCCCCATCCACCACATGCAACGCCCGCACCAGATCGCCGGCAGGCAAACCCTGGCCGGCCCTCGCAAGCTCGGTGATCCGCAGTCTGCCCTCACGGTCATGGCGGACCGCGATCCGCGCAGCGCCGACGCACATCGCGCACGCCTGATCGACGTAGACCGTGAGCGGACCCGGCGCTGGTTCGATCGTCGGCATGGCCTCAGTATCGCGCAAGAAAGCTCCCAGGGCCGCTGGTCCAGGCGCTCGGCCAGGCGGCGGGGTCAGCTACTAGTCGGCGCGCTGCTCGGCGCGAGCGACTTCGTCGGCCGAGGGTGGTTCGACGCCGAACTGCACCTCGAGCCGCAGAATGCGGGATCCCTCCATCTGAAGCACCGTCAGCGCGACGCCGTCGGAGTGGATGACGTCACCGATCACCGGATGGCGGCCAAGCTCGCCGAACACCAGACCGGCCATCGTGTTGAAGTCATCGTCATCCAGCTTGGTGCCGAACTCCTCGTTGAAGTCATCGATCGAGAACGTCCCGTCGATGCGGACACGGTCGTCGTCGACGCGCTCGACACGGGTGTCGGGCAGGTCGAACTCGTCCTCGATCTCACCGACGATCTCCTCGAGCAGATCCTCGAGCGTCGCGATGCCTTGCGTGGCGCCGTACTCGTCGACCACGATCGCCATGTGCTGCTTGGTGCGGCGGAAGTCGGCCAGCAGCGCGGCCAAGTCCTTGGTCTCCGGCACGACGTACGGCTGACGGAGGATCGCCTCGACGTCGACCGCCTCGACGCCATGCGCGTGCACGGCCGAGAAGAGGTCGCGTACGTGGAGCACCCCGATCACATGGTCCAGGTCGTCGCGATACACCGGATAGCGGGTGAACGGTGAATCCACCACTGCCGCGAGCAGCTCGGTCGGTGGCAGGGCCGCGTTGACGGCCACCACCTCGGGCCGCGGCACCATGACCTCCTCGACCTCCTTGCCCGCGAAGTCGAAGACCTTGTAGAGCATCTCCTCCTCCGCCTGCTCGATCTCGCCCACGTCCTCGGCCGCGGCCACCGACTGCAGGATGTCCTCACGGGTATACGTGATCATCCCGGCCGGCGCAGGTTTGATCCCCATCATCCGCAGGACCCCGCCGGCGGACTTCTGGAGCACCCACACAATCGGGTACAAGAACTTGGACAGGAAGTTGATGGGCACTGCCAAGACAACGGCGATCGCCTCGGCTTTCTGCAGGGCGAGCGCTTTGGGAATGAGCTCACCGAGCGCGACGGACAGATACGTCAACAGCACGAACGACAAGACGAATGAGAGGGATCGCGGCAGGGAATCGAAGTACCCCGCGATGAGGGGCTCACCGATGGCGCCCAACGCGATGCCGAACACCGTGATCGCGATCTGCACCGTGGAGATGAGCCGGACCGGGTCATCCATCAGGTGGAGCGCGGTGCGGGCAGCGCGCCCACCTTTGGCCGAGCGCTCTTCGAGGCGATGACGGCGCGCGGTGACGAGGGCGTACTCAGCCGCCACAAAGATCGCATTGCCGAGTACGAGCAGGAGGATCGCCCCGATGCGCAGGGCGTCACTCATGTTGCCCCGACGAACAGGGCGCCGATACTCGGCGGGTTGTCGCCGTCCACTGGGCGAGAAGTATAGGCCACGTCTCCGCGCAGAGAGGGATTGGGTGATATCCGCTGGGGCTGATACCACTCCCACTCGAATGACGAGTGATCACGATGCCACTGCCGTGCTCGAACGCGAGCGCGAACCCGGTGACCTCCGGGCGCGTCGCGACCTTCGTCGGCAGACTCGGCGACGCCGCAGGCTCGGCGGCGCGGTGGGCATCGGCGCGATCGCCATCACACTTGTGGGCCTGGTCGGCTCTGGAGGAAGCGGCATTCCTCCCAAGGTCTCGGTCGGTGGGGTCGACATCGGAGGGCTCAGTCTGGAGACCGCCCGCGATCGACTCGCTCAACGTGGCAAGACGGTCAGAGATGGTCGCATCAGGCTGACGGCTCCCAACGAACCCACGTTCTCGATGGACGTCGCAGCCGCCACCCTGGCATCGAAACCTCGTCTGGACGAAGCGCTCGCTGCAGCCCGTTCGGCGCGTGGGCGGTTCGGCACGGCACTCGCGCGGCTCGGATTTGCGGGACGCAAGGATCTGCCGCTGCGGTTCGTGATGCGACCCAAGGCGGTATCGCTGCTGGTCACCGATGCCCAGCTCAAGATCGGACGCAAACCGGTGTCGGCGAGGGTCGCGGTCGAGGGCACGGAGATCGTGACGACCCCGGCTCGGGCGGGACGTGTCGTTGATCTCGCAACGCTCACGGCACGACTCGCCACACTCCCGGCCTCTGTCGAACTCCCCGTACGCGCAGCGCGCCCCCCCGCGGATGACGATGACGCCGTGCGCGCCCGCGACACCGCCAAACGCATCACCGCCCGCTCTCACGAGATCACACTCGGCCACCACTCCGCACTGTTGGTCCCTGCCGTCGCCCGCAAGGGCCTGCGGTTTCCACTCCGCAGGGACACCATCGCAGTGGAGCTCGACACCGACGTCCTGCGGGGCGCTCTGGTCAAACAGCTCGAGGTCAACGAACGCCCACCAACCGATGCACGACTCGAGATCCGCGGCAGCCGCGTTGCAGTCATCCCCTCACGCCTGGGGCGGCGAATGGATGCCCGGAAACTCAGCGCCGCCATCGTGGCGGCACCCGATGCGCCCACCGTCGCGGCGACCCTGACCACGTCCAAACCGACGTTCAGCACTGCCGCGGCCAAGGCGCTCGGCATCAGGGAGAAGGTCTCCGAGTTCACGACCCCATACCAATGTTGCCAAGCGCGTGTCACCAACATCCAGCGGTCGGCGCAGATCCTGGACGGCACGATCATCCCCGCCGGGGGCCGGTTCTCGCTCAACGACGCCCTCGGCGAGCGCACCGCTGCGCGCGGGTTCGTCGTCGCGCCGATGATCGCCGCGGGTGAGCTGGTCGACGCGGTCGGCGGTGGGGTGAGTCAGGTCGCGACGACCACGTACAACGCGGCGTTCTTCGCCGGGCTCGAGCTGCAGGCCCACACGCCGCACGAGTTCTACATCTCGCGGTACCCGATGGGACGTGAGGCGACGGTCTCGTGGCGCACACCCGACCTGGTGTTTCGCAACGACTGGTCCGCAGCGATCCTGATGTCATACCGCGCGGGGAGCAACGGGATCACGGTTGCGTTCTACTCATCCAAGCTCGGACGCCGCGTGGAGACGGCGACCGGTCAACCGACCAACCGCACCGTACCCAAGACGATCGAACGCACGAAGCCGGACCTCCCACCCGGGACCCGCAACGTGGTGCAGCCCTCGGGTCCAGGAGGATTCTCGATCAGCTACACACGCAAGGTCTACCGCGGCAACGCGCTCAAGCGTGACGAGACGTTCCGCTGGACCTACCGGCCCGAGAACGCGATCGTCGAGGTCGGGCCGCCGGCACCGACGACAACGAAGCCCGTCACTCCTCCGACCGGTACGACGACAGGTCCGACGACAACGGGACCGGCGACAACGACGCCGAAACCGACCCCCACCACGACGACTCCCGGCGGCGTGCCGCCACCTCCACCGACACCATGACCGTCCGGCGGACGGACGTGCCGGGCATGCAACCGCCCACACCGCCGGTGCAATGATGACCAGATGTGCCGCGCCACCCCCGGACACGTGTGGGCCTGGCTCTACGACGTCGCGATGCGTCGCGTCGAACGGCGAGGACTGGCGGAACTGCGCCGACGCATCATCGGACGGGCCCAAGGACGCACGCTCGAGATCGGTGCGGGAACCGGCGCAAACCTGGCGTTCTACCCACCGACGGCATCACCGCTGACGCTGACCGATCCCGATCCTCACAAGTTGCGTCGCCTGCGGCGCCGCGCTGCGCCGTCCGCCCGCGTGGTCACGGCGAATGCACAGGCGCTGCCGTTCGACGACGGCGCATTCGACACCGTCGTGGCGACGCTCGTCCTGTGCAGCGTGCCGAATCAAGCCGACGCGCTCGCCGAGGTGCGGCGGGTGCTGCGCCCGGAAGGATCGCTGCTCTTCCTCGAGCATGTCCGCTCCGCTGAGCCGCATCTGGCCGATCGTCAGGACCGCTGGCGGCCGATGTGGCGCGCGGTCGCCGGGGGATGCGAGCCCAACCGCGACACCGTGACCGCCATCGCCGCCGCGGGATTCGCGGTGACCGAACTGTGGCACGCCCGTATGCCCGCGGCCCCGGCGATCGTGCGCCCGCTCGCGGTCGGCGCGGCAACCCGTCCGGAGTAGGGCGCGCGCTGCGGTCAGGCGGCCGCCAAGGACACTGCGGGCGGACCGATGTAGCGCGCGGCCGGGCGGATCAGGCGGCCCGTCCGCTGCTGCTCCAGGATGTGCGCCGACCACCCGGCGGTCCGCGCGCATGCGAAGAGCGCGGGCGCCAAGTCCGCCGGGACGCCCACGGCGTCCAGCACGACCGCCGACCAGTACTCGACGTTGGTCGCAAGCACCCGATCCGGCTTGCGGCGCGCGAGTTCGGCGAGGGCCTCCTGCTCGAACGCCTCTGCCAACGCGACACGCGGCGCTCCGATCGCACGAGCGGTGTCGCGCAGCAGTCGTGCCCTGGGGTCCTCGGCCCGGTAGACCCGATGACCGAAGCCCATGAGCCGCGTGCCCGCATCAAGTTCGCGGCGGACGTAGCCGGCGATGCCGGCGGCTGCACCCGCTGCGTCCAGCATGGGCAACACGCGGGCCGGCGCTCCGCCGTGCAAGGGACCTGAGAGGGCCCCGACGGCCGCGGCCAGACACGCCGCGCAATCCGCGCCGGTCGATGCGACCACACGGGCGGTGAACGTCGACGCGTTGAGCCCGTGCTCGGCTGTGCAGATCCAGTACGTGTCGAGGGCGCGGACGTCGTCGGGAAGCGCCTCGCCACGCCACGCGGTCAGAAACCGCTCCGCCAACGATCCCGTGCGCCCCGCGATCCCCGTCGCGGCGGTATCGCCGGCCGCCAGGCGAGCGACGATGTCGATCATCGCCACCGAGATCCGCTCCAGATCTGCTCTGGCGCCACTGGCCTCGATGTCGATCAGCTTGCCGAGCTTCCAGTGCCCGGCGAGCGCAGCGGTCGCGGCCTGCAGATCGGCGAGCACGTCGCCGGTGCGCGTCGCCAACGGCGCGGCCTCGGCCTGATCGAGGGTCGCTCCGAGCGATCCATCGACGAGCAATCCCCACACCTGCTCAAACGGCACGGCCCCGACCAGCTCGCGGATGTCCACGCCGCGGTAGCGCAGCGCCCCGCCATCGCGATCCGGCTCCGCGATCTCGGTCTCGACTGCGACGACCCCCTCCAACCCCGGTACGAACGCATCCATCGCCGGCTCCTCGTTCTCGACGTCTCTGTGGGTTCAGACTAGGAATCCTTGCCATGATCGTCAACGTTGATTGCTACGATCAACGTATGACCGACCCCGATCTCCTGACCGCCAACCAAGCAGCCCAGTTGCTGGGTGTCACCCGGCGGACGCTCTACGCATACGTCAGCCGCGGACTCGTCAGCTCCCAACCCGGGCCGGGACCGTCGCGGGCGCGCCGCTATGCGCGGACGACGGTCGAGGCGCTCCTGCGGGCACGGGCGACGTCACCTGCTGACCGTGCGGCCGGCAGCGCGATGCAGTGGGGAACACCGGTGCTGGAGTCCGCCCTGACCCTGATCGCGGATGGACGGCTCTTCTACCGCGGGCGCGATGCGATCCAACTGTCGCGCGAGGCATCGATCGAGCAGATCGCGAGCCTGCTGTGGACCGGCGGCGCGGTCGATGCGGACGAACTGTTCGGGTCGGCCTCACCTTCCCGATCCGGCCGCGTCGCGACGTCGCCGATCCTGGCGCGGATGGAGGCGTCGCTGATCACGACGCCCCGACCGAGCCTCGCGAGCGTCGGTTCCCCGCAGCCCGCGCGTCTGCGCGCTGCGACCGAGGTCGTGGGTCGGCTCTTTGCCGCCGCCGGTGCCGTTGGTGATGGACCGCTCGCCACGAGGCTGGCGCGCGGTTGGAACTCCGCTCATGAGCGAACGCTCTCAGCCGCGCTGGTGTTGTGCGCCGACCACGAGCTCAATGTCAGCGCGTTCACGGCCCGGTGCATCGCCTCGGCGGACGCGCGGCTGGAGCACGTGCTCTTGGGAGCACTCTGTGCGTTTCAGGGACGACGCCACGGCGGGATGGGGGCGCGCGTCGAGGCGATGCTCGACGACGCCTCCCGAGCGGGAATCGACCGCACACTCGAACGGGTCTTGTCCGAGCAGGGCGAGGTCCCCGGCTTCGGCCACCCGCTCTACCCCGGTGGGGACCCTCGGGCGACGGAGCTTCTGCGACTGATGCCACCTGCCGCAGGCCGTTGCGATGTCGTGGCCGGTCTGCAACGTGCATGTGCGACACGTCTGGACCTGACTCCCAATCTGGACTTCGGCCTCGCCGCAATCACGCGGCGCCTCGCCCTTCCGCCCGATGCCGGCGCTGCCGTGTTCGCGTTGGGCCGCTCGGTCGGGTGGATCGCCCATGCATTCGAAACCTGGGACGACGGTGTGATGATCCGCCCACGCGCCCGATACACCGGACATGCGCCGCAGGAATCACCCCGGGCACCCACACCGGCGCAGCGGTCTCCCATACGAGAAGGACCACGGCGTCCATCGGAACGCCGGTCACCCGGCTGATCGGTACCTGGGGTCGAGGAAGAGCAGGCGTGCGTGACCGCGCTTGATCCCGTGGGCGACCGCGCCATCCGGCAGGCGCAGCTCAACCCGCCACCCGAGCCCACGCACGCCCTCCTGCACCAGCTCGTCCACCCGTTCAACCACGGCGGTGACCCGTCCCGCACCGAGCACGACAAGCGGGAACCGGTCACCCACGTCGAACCCCGGCGGCTGGCCGGGCTGATGCGGCCCTCGCTTCGCCGGTTTCGAACCCCCGGAACTCAAACGCGTGCCCGTCCGGAGAGTGGACGCGCGGCGACCCCGGTCCCTGCGGACCCGTCCCAGGAGCGCTCCTGCCCCTGGTTCCGTGGATCCTGGTACCAGCCCGCCTTCGTCATATTCGTCATGATGCACCATCTCGATTGCGTGCCGCGGACGTCCGGCGCGCGGCAGCGCCGATAGTGTGGCGGCCCGATCACGACCGGAAATGACCCGCATGGCGCGACGCACGAAGATCCTCGCAACGATTGGCCCGGCTTCCGAGTCGCCCGAGATCATCCGCGGGATGATCCGGGCGGGCATGGATGCCGTGCGGATCAACCTGTCGCACGGGGGGCTCGACGATGCGCTCGCGTTGCACCGGCGGGTCCGGCAGATCGCCGCGGAGGAGGGGCGCACGATCGGCACGCTCGCCGACTTGCCGGGGCCGAAGGTTCGGGCTGCGAGTTTCGGCCCCGAGGGCGTCGAACTGTCCGATGGCCAGCGCGTTCGCCTCGTGCCGGGGACCGACCGGTCCACCGCCCACGTCATCCAGATCGGCTACGAGGATCTGCTCGAGGGCATCGAGCCGGGCGACCGGATCAGCTTCGGCGACGGGGGCATCGTCGTCGAGGTGGTCGGTGCAACGGGCGATTCGCTCGAAGCCGACGTCCTGCACGGCGGGCACGTCTCGGGACGCCCGGGGGTCCACATCCCGTCGCACCGTCTGCGGATCAGCCCCCCCACTGCCGACGACCTGCGCCTGCTCGATGCCTTCGTTGCGGAGGGCGTGGACATGGTCGCGCTGTCGTTCGTGGGATCCGCGCACGACATCCGCCGCCTGGGTACCGAGCCCCACCCGCGAGGGCCGCTTGTGATCGCGAAAATCGAGACCCGCAGCGCAGTCGAGAACCTGGCGGGCATCATCGACGCTGCCGGCGCGGTGATGGTCGCGCGCGGCGACCTGGGCATCGAGTTCCCGATGGAGGAGGTGCCGCACCTCCAGAAGATGATCATCCGCGAGTGCATCGCGAGGGGACGTCCGGCGATCACGGCCACCCAGATGCTCGACTCGATGGCGAAGGCGCCCACCCCGACCCGCGCCGAGGCGACGGACGTCGCGAATGCGGTGTTCGACGGCTCGTCCGTGGTGATGCTCTCCGGCGAGACCGCCGTCGGCAACAATCCCGTGAACGTGGTCTCCACCATGGCCCGCCTGTGTGCGCGGGCGGACGAGAACTTCGACACGCATGCGTGGATGCGGCTGGTCGCCCCGCTGCAGACCGAGGGCGGCGAGAGTGAGCTCCCAATGAGCAGACGGATCACCGACACGATGACGAGCGCGGCCACCCGGGTCGCCGAAACGCTTGGCGCGAGCGCGATCCTGTGCCTCACGCGCTCGGGCCTGACGGTGCGCGCGATCGCGCGTTTCCGCCCGACGGCGCCGATCCTGGGCTTCTCCACGGACGAACGCGTGCGTCGTCAGCTGTCGGTCAGCTGGGGCGCGACACCCGTGTCGATCTCGCGCTTCGCCGACAACGACGCGATGGTGCGCGAGGCGATCCAAACCGCCCGAGCGGATGGCCACGTGCGGACCGGCGACATTGTCGTCGTCCTCGCCGGCGTCGACGGGAGCTCACCCGCAACGGACGTGTTGCGCGTCGTCAACATCCCCGAGGCCGGTTAACCGTCGCTCCGCCCGAGTGGGCGCCGTGTAAAGCGCCAACCCGCCCGATCCGACTCAGAAGGAACGCGTCGTCCGGACCGTTCCGTGTACGCGCAGACGTCTGAGGCGATCCGCCGGCCTGCAGCGAAACGCCTCAGACGAACATCGTCGACCTCTCCCTATGCCGCGACGTCAAGTTCCAAGTCGACCTGTCGCGATGCGAGCTCGGCGAGCAGGTCGGCGAAGGTGTCGGTCATCGGTTGGCCCGTGCGCTCCTCCATGAACAGCCACTGACCGGATGGGTTGATCTCGAGGAACACGTACTTGCCTGCCGGCGTCAAACGGAGGTCGATTGCTCCGTAGACCAACCCGAGACGTCGCTGGAGTGCCGTGATGTGTGCGACCACCGCGTGCGGCAGCTCGTGCGAGCGGACGTCGGCCGCGCCGAGATCTGCTCTGTAGTCGACATGATAGTCCCCTCGCGACGAGTCGATCTCAGATGCGAACACGTGAGTGCCCATCACCGTGACCCGAATGTCGCGCACCGCGGGCACGAACTCCTGGAAGATGACTGGCGCGTAGCGAACCGCGTCGAGCAGGTCGGTCTCCTCGGACCTCAAGATGCGGGTCTCGCGCCACGCCTCCGGCGTGCCCGCAAACGCCTTGTAGATGGTTTGCTCGGATCCCACGTCCGCGACGAACGCGCGTACGGCATCCGGATCGTTCGTGATCAACGTCTTGGGAATTTCGAACCCGACCTGCCGAGCAACCGCCAGCTGGAACGGCTTGCGGCCCGCCTCCTCGTCGGCGAGAGGGTCGTTGACCCACGTTGCCGGAAGCGTCGACCACAACCCCGAGATCGCGTGGAACGCCTCCGTGTACGCGAAATGCCGAGCGACACCGGTCTCGAGTTCGGGAGCAAGCGTCATCGGTTGAGGTCGCCGCCACCATGCGACGGCACACCCGTCGAGCCGCAGCGCGGGACCGCTCGGCTCGACGATCGTTGCCGCAACAGGACCGCTGCCTCTCTCCCACTCCAGGCTCAGCCGAAGGTCGACGGGGTACCGTCCCGTGTCCAGGAGGATGGCCTCCAGCCCGTGGCGCGACCGGAGCGCTTGGCGCACGGCACTTGCGTGGTCGTCCGCCTCGGATGAGATCAGCAGGATCGACATCAGCGACCCCGCTGTGCTGCGCGATCGCCCTGGAGCCGGGCCACCTCCACGGCCAACGCCTGCAATCCGGTCGCCATGGCATCCAACTGGGCCGTGAGCTGGTCGAGCGAGGTCGGCTGAGACGCTTCCTCATGGGCAAGCGCGTGGGCCGCCATCACGGGGGAGTGGTGGGGTGTTGAGAGCACGAACGGCATCGCTCCGACCGGCCGGCCACCAGGCTGGAGGGAGGGTGGGTCGACGAGCCACCCAGGGTTGAGCAGGCCGGGGTCGTCATAGCTGACGAGCTTTACGTCGTCAAAGCGTTTGTCGAGGAGCTTCTTGAAGTTGGGGTGAAAGTCGTCCCAGAGAGGCTTGACGTCATCCCACTTGAACTTGCCGTCATCGCGGAACTTGAACTTCAGACCGCAGAGGTCGCTCACGACGGACTTGTTCACCGCCAGGTTGGACACGGTCGGGGATACGCCGAGAATCGACGAGATGCGCATGCCGTGGTTGTGGCCCGTCATCGCGGGGTTGCACCCGCCGTTCGTGTGGACACCCACCAACATTCCTGTCGGGCCGAGGATCCCCGAGCCGGAGTTGCCGCCCAGCGTGTCGATGTCGTTGTACCCCATCCACTGCGCATGCAGGTCCGTCAGCGGGCCCGCCTCGATTCGCTTCGGCATCCCGGCCGGGTGGCCGATGATCGTCAGAATGTCGCCGATCGCGGCATCCACGGTCGCCACCCGCGTGAAACCAAACCGTGCACCGGGACTGTTACCGAGTCGCACCACCGCGAAGTCAATTCCACCGAGGCGATGCTCCACCAGTGACAGGATCGGGAAGGACTCCTCCGCACGCAGCACTCCCATGGGGTCACGCTGGAAGTTGAAGTTGACGTGCATCTGCTGTGCGATCTCGTTGGAGGTGATCACCTCCCCTGTGGTGTTGTCGAGCGGGAGGTTCCAGCCACCGGCCGCCCGGTCGAAGCAGTGCCCCGCTGTCAGGAAGAGATCGCAGGAGATCAACGTTCCGCTGCACCACCGGACCCCAGAGACGTTGCCCGGGTTGGTGAACGTCGCACCGAGGTTCGCGTTCCACTGGAGTTGACCAACCGAGCGCTGGTGCGTGGAAACGAATTGCTGTGTGACCCCGAGGGTGCCGTCGTACTGCTCCACTTCCTGCGAATCGTCGGCGCCTCCGCAAATCGTCTCGATGTCGACGTTGGGCAAATCTTCAATATTCTTCGGCACCCCGTGTGTGCCGGGCTGGTGGACGAACGCCGGAAGCCCTCCCCAACCGAAGCCTTCGTCAATGTGCTCATGGTCATGAGTGCGTCCTGTGGTCCTCCGACCGGGAGTTCTTGCGCGCGCCAATTGGAGCTCCTTCCAAGGTGATCTACGGAACGTTCGTGGCACGACGTACTCGGTGTCGTCCCGACTCCAATGAGGGCAAAAGGCGGACTTTGATACGTGAACCGCCCCGGGACGTGTTGCGAATGGACCGGGATCTCATCTTCTGAGACGGTCTCGGACCGCAACGGGGAGATGACCAAGGACCATCGGGGCAGGCATGCGCGGACCGCGATTGGCGAAAATCCTGATCACAAAAGGGATCGCGCCCGAGGGCCGTGGCGTCCCAGCCACACAACCTGGGGTGATGCCCAGATCGCCGCCGCCATCGAGCGGACCGCGCGCCACCCGCTCCCGACTCGCGAAACTCACCGGTCGAGGCCTCATCCGAGAGATCGGCAGCGGCCCGAACGACCCGCCGCTCCTTTCCGGCCCGATGAACCCTTGGGTCCGCCGGCCCGTGCCGGGTCTCAGCTCAGATCAGACGTTGATGGCTGAGTAGCGCATCGGCTGGGAGGCGAGTTGGAGTTGCCGCAGTCTTGTTGGACAAGGTGTCCATCAGAGTGAGCCAACTCCAGCCGCGATCGGTAACGTGACTTTGCCAGTGGACATCTCAAGAGCTTGGGACGCTCACAGCGCCGCCTTTACTCGGGTGACTCCTCGCGGAGTCCACGACGACGTGCCCACGTTCTACGTACAGCTCCAGGCTTACGGCGTCCCGGACGAAGACGTAGTGGTGCGCGCCCCCTCTCTGCCAACCAGGCGTTGTTCCCCTGGGCACATCCCCCGTCCTCATGGAGACGCTTCCTCGACCTCAAGTGGTCTTTGCCGGCACCGTCTGAGGGCACGGAGCCCGACGTTTCCTACGAGCGTGACAAGTAGAGCAAAGAAAAAGCCCTCCTGAGCGGGCCTTTCATCTCACGCGCCAGACAGGATTCGAACCTGTGACCTTCGGTTTCGTAGACCGACGCTCTATCCGACTGAGCTACTGGCGCAACCGATCAAGCCTACCAGAGGCGTCCTTCACGCTTCCTTCACACGAACTTCGCCAAAGGGCTCATGTCAGGGGGTCAACCTGCCGAAGAAGAAGGACCACACCCTTTGGAGAGAGAGCGTGGAAGCAGTACTTGCAGTAATCGTCGGGATCGCGTTCGGATCTGCTCTTGCAGCTGCCGTGGCGTTCCCCCTTCGCCGCCGGCAGCGCAATCGTCAGTCCGGGCGGACCGAACGCACCCGACGAATTCCCCTCCACACCGCCGAGCAGCGGCACCGCGCTGGCATCGTCGCCGCAACGTTCGCGTTGAGCGCAACGGTCGCACAGTTCGCGGGTTGGTCGTTCATCGCCGGGTACCTGATGCTCGGAGCCGTGTTCCTCGCCGTCCAGGCTGGGACATCGGCACTCGCCGCGCGCCGCCGCTCCTAAACCAAGCCGGCTAGATCAGCTTGACGTTTCCGATGAACCGGCCGAGATCGGCGAGGTTGGGATCGACCCCCATCGCGGACACACTCGCATCAGCGATCTGGAACAGGAACTGACCGAAACCCGTGCCGATCATCAGCACGAGCAGGATCATGACCGCGTACCTGGCGATGGGCGCGATGGCCGCTCGCACGCCGTACGGCAGATACGGGTCGATGATCCCGTACCCATCCAGACCGGGAACCGGCAACAGGTTGAGCGCCCCGGTCGCGAACTCGAGCCACCCCAGGTACGTGATCGACGCTTGGAGCGCCGGCGAACCATCGAACGCACCGGCCCTCACGAGTCCGATGCAGGCGATACCGAAGACGATGTTGACGACCGGCCCGGCAAGCGAGACGAGTGACCGCCGGTGGTGCGATTTGATGTTGCCGTGGTCGATCCACACGGCGCCGCCCGGAAGGCCGATCCCGCCGAGGATCAGGAACGCGATCGGGATCGCGACCGAGAAGATCGGATCGGCGTACTTACGCGGATCGAGCGTCAAGTAGCCGCGCCCCACAACGGAATGGTCACCGCTCTTGTACGCGACGAACGCGTGGGCCCACTCGTGCAGGCAGAGCGAGACCACCCACCCTGAGACGACCAGCAAGAACGATGCGATCTTGAGCCGGTTGTCGAAGTCGAGGAACTGCACACCGCCCTGCGACACCACACCCAATCGTGATTGGGTCACGACGAAACACATCACGACGAAGAATCCCGTGATCGCCCAGAAGACCCATCCGGGTCGACGTTGGCTGCGCTGGTGTGCCGTCAGCTCGCGTGCGACTCCCGACGGCGCCTTGGCCTGGGCTTTGACGCACCCAACGCAGTGGCGCCCCACCGCGGCCTGGACCAGGCAGTCGGGGCACGCGGGCCGCTCGCACCTGGTGCACGAGAGGAGTGTGGGCACGTTCGGATGGAACGTGCAGCGTGGGGTGTCGGCCGGGAAGTCGCTCATTGTCAGGGGTGGAGCATGTCGCGCGGCCGTGCCGGCCGAAATGGAGCGGAGAGGGAGGGATTCGAACCCTCGATCCAGGGAAAACCCGGATACCCACTTAGCAGGCGGGCGCTTTCAGCCTCTCAGCCACCTCTCCGTGTATGTCACTATCGTACCGACTTCACCACCCACATCGACGTGGGGCCGCATTGAGTTGACCCCGGAGGGGTGGCAGAGCGGTCGAATGCAACGGTCTTGAAAACCGTCAGGGGTTCACGCCCCTCGAGGGTTCAAATCCCTCCCCCTCCGTTTGTGGCCCTTCAGTCCAGCGGTTTGCGCGCGACGGCGAACAGCTTGCAGTAGTCGTAGACGAATCCGGTCGGCCCGGATTCGGCGTGCAGCGCGGCCTCGATCCGCTGGTCGAGCTCGCTGAACCCACCGGGAGGGTTGCCGAGCAGGTGTCCGGCCACCGAGCGGGTGCGGGCCATGAACGCGTCCGGGGGAGTGCTGCGCCGGCGGCGCTCCATCCAGACGTCGAGGGGCTCGAGAGCGGCGGCGCGCAGGTCGGCTTCGATCTCGTCGACGTCGCGCTGATTCTCGGCGAACCAGCCGGTCCACGCCGCCGGGGCGCCGATCCGCTCGAGCAACTCGCGCCACGCATCCTCGCCGCCACGACCGGCAGTGAGGATGCCCATGACGCCGCCCGGCCGCAGCGCGCGGGCCATCCGTGCCACGGCGCCCGGTTTGTCCGGGAACCAGTGCAACGCCATCGCGGAGATGACCGCATCGAAGTCGCCGTCCTCCACGCCCATCTCCATGACGTCCTCGGCGCGGAGCTCGACCTGGACGCCGGGGAACTCGTCGAGCTTTGCGGTGAAGACATCCAGCATGCCCTCGGCGGGATCCAACCCGACGAGCGTTGAGACGTCGAAGCGGCGGATCATCGCCGCCGACGAGAAGCCCGTGCCGCACCCCACGTCGAGCACCCGCGCGTAGTCACCGTCGGGGAGCGACATCACCAGCCGCTCGGAGCCGGCGATGTTGTGCCGCACGGCGGCGTCGTATGACTCGGCGGCCTTGTTGAAGCCCTCGGGCGCGTCGCCGGTGGTCGTCGTCATCAGGTCATCGCTCCTCGATGGACAGTACGGGGGACGAAGCTTATGTCGCGGGCGGGACCACTACCACCGGCGCGGAACCGGGGCCGGAGGCGGAGAGCGAGACCGAGGAAGGCCAGGACGCGGTCTTGCCCGCATATTGGGCAATATGTGGGCAAGCGAGGGCACCGCATGCCGATGGTCGCAGCCAGCAAGAACGCGCGGTCATTGACGTGTCGGGTCGGACCACTACCAGTAGGATGAGAAGATGAAACAGTCGGGTGCGAGCCAAGGCCAGTCGGCCTCGGAGCTCATCTCGAACAGAATCGCCGAACTTGGGGACTGGCGCGGGGAAACCCTCAGCAGAATGCGCAAGCTCATCAAGGAAGCAGACCCCGACGTCGTCGAGGAGTGGAAGTGGATGGGCACTCCCATTTGGTCGCACGACGGCATCATCTGCACCGGCGAATCCTACAAAAATGTCGTGAAGCTCACCTTCTTCAAGGGCGCGTCTCTGAAGGATCCGGCCCGTCTCTTCAACTCGAGTCTCGACGGAAACGCACGCCGCGCGATCGACATCCACGAAGGAGAAGAAGTTGACGAGTCCGCCTTCAAGACGCTCGTTCGCCAAGCGGTCGCCCTCAACAGTTCTGGCAAGTCGAAATCTTCGAAGAAAGCGACGTCCTAAAAGGGATTCCGCCCTTCGACAGCCGGTTGAAGCGAAGCGGCAGCTGTTCGACGACATCGAGGTTTTCTACAACCGAAAGCGAATGCACTCGTCGCTCGGCTACGTCAGCCCAGCCGAGTTCGAGCGCAACGCTTCGGTACTGATGTTGGCGGCATGAACAATGGTGTGAAGTGCGCCTTCGCTCGTTTCTCTCGCTTCGGCGGGCTACACGTCGGCTTCGCATAGCCGGGGGGTCGCTCCGACCAACCTCGTTCGTGCTGCGAGGTTGGTACCCGTGGGAGAGGATTTGCACCCGGTCTTAGTGGTCCTCCTCGCGATTACGAACACGTATCCCGGCTGCAAAACCGTCGCCAGGCTTTGTCCTCGGTCCCACCGTTTCTGGCAACCGACCCGAGTCTCATTTCCCCATCGGGCGAGGACGTGGTGTCCTGCCGCCGAGCGTCCTTTTTTTCATACTCCGTGGACGGGCCGCCACGCCCGACTCCACTGACTCGGTGTTCGCTCCAGGATACGTTGCCGTACTTATGAGAGCGGCACTAATTCCGACACCGGGGCACTTTCCGGCAAAACTCCGATTAGTGTCTCGGCAAAAACATGGTTAGCATGTCGTCAGAAAGTGGGCTTGTCGCCCTCTTGTCCTTCGAAAGTGATCAGTTTTGAACGAGCTGCCGCGCCGCGCAACACCCTTGGTTCGGGAGTTCCTCGAGGGCTTCCGCGCAGTTGTCGTCAATGGTCCGCGCCAAGCCGGTAAGAGCACGGTCCTCGGGCAGGTCCAGGTCAACCGGGGTCCACTGATCACACTTGACGACCCCACACAACTCGATCTGGCTCGGACCGATCCCATCGGATTCCTTGCGCAGATCCCGCCCCATGCAGCAATCGACGAGTTCCAGCGCGGAGGCGCGGCGCTCTTACTCGGCGTCAAGAAGACACTGGACGAGCGCAACGACCGGGGTCAGTTGCTGCTCGCCGGATCCACGCGATTCCTGACGACCCGACGCCTGGCCGAAACCCTGACCGGGAGGGTCGGTATCATCGATCTTCTCCCACTCTCGGCGGGCGAGATCAGAGGCAGCCGCGAGGGCTTTCTCGATGCGGTCTTCAATGAGTTGACCGTTGGGGATCTCGCATGCGAGGCACTCGGGCGTGCGGATTACGCCGAACAGATCGCTGTCGGTGGCTTCCCCGAGCTCGCCCTGGGCGCGGCGAGCGACCGCTTTCGGAGCGTATGGTGCCGCAGCTATCTGGACACGGTGACAGCGCCGACAAACGTTGAGCAGGTCGGTGACATGCGCCGGCCCGATCTGCCGGGTGGCCTCATCCACCAAGTTGCAGCCCGAAGTTCGGGTGAGATCGTCGTGGCCGACCTCGCTCGGGAACTGCGAGCCGACGAGACGACGATCCGAACCCATCTCGAACTGCTCCAAACCCTCTATCTGATCCGGTCGTTGCCGGCGTGGACGACGGGCCTGACCAATCGCGCCAAACGCCGGGCCGTCGGTCACCTGCTGGACACCGCGCTCGCCTGTCACCTCCTGGGAGAGACCGCAACGAGTTTGGCCGAGCCGACGTCGCGGTGGTTCGGCCCGCTACTCGAGTCCTTCGTCGTCGGCGAGCTCGCCAAGCAGGCGACATGGTGCGACGCCCCCACGGCGTTGGGCCAGTACCGGGACCGTGACCAACGCGAGGTCGACGTGATCGTGGAGCGGCACGGACGCGTAGTGGCCATCGAGATCAAGGCAACGGCAACACCGCTGACGTCGCATGCTCGCCACATCAATTACCTGCGATCAAAGTTGGGCGAGCGTTTCGCGTTGGGGATCATCCTGCACACCGGAACGCAGCAGCTGTGGCTGGGCGAACGCATCGCGGCGCTACCCGTTGCGGCCCTTTGGGCAGACGGTCTCGCATGACACGGCTTGGTCAGGTTGGATGGCCCCCGGTTGTTGGTCCAGTCGCTATGAGAGTTTGTTGTTGAACCGTGGTCTATTGGCCCCGCCGGCAGGCGTCAGCGTAGAGGCTTGGAGGCATCCAGTCGAGGCTTGAGTGGGGCCGGACCGTGTTGTACATGACCCGCCAGTCCTCGATGACGACTTTCGCTTCGAGCAGGGTGGTGAACTGCTCGACTGCGAGGACCTCGTCGCGGACGCGACTTCCGAACGACTCGACGAACGGGTTCTCCCACGGCGATCCC
>JANLOO010000030.1:0-1994 GCA_031366605.1 Actinomycetota bacterium
GCCCGGCGATTGGATCTTTGCGGACGCCGCCGGAGCGGTCGTCATCCCAAGCGGCGCCGTCGCCGGGATTCTCGCCGACGCCCACCTGATCGAAGAGAAGGACGCCGCAGCCGTCATTGCGGCCAGACTCCGACTCAAGTAACTCCCCTGACAGATGGTCTTGCCCAACGAGCCCGTCGCGCACTACGCTGGATATGCTGCTCGACGAGAGGTCGTCCTCCCGAACATTGAGGAGACAACATGACCGAGACAATGCGGGCCGCGGTCTTCCGCGGAAAGCTCGACATCCACATCGAGGAAGTCGCGAAGCCCACGTGCGGCCCGACGGATGCCATCGTCCGCGTCACGACGACGACAATCTGCGGCACCGACTCCCACATCTGGCGTGAGGAGTATCCGGTGGCGAAGGGCCGCGTCGTCGGTCACGAGCCGACGGGGGTGATCGACCAGCTCGGGGACGCGGTCCAAGGCTACGCAGTCGGTGATCGGGTGGTCGTCGGAGCGATCACGCCGTGCGGAGCGTGTTACTTCTGTCAGCACGGCGATTTCTCGCAATGCGCAGGGTACGACGGAACTTGGGGACTCATCGGCGGGTGGCGGCTCGGCAACTCGGCCGACGGCGTCCAGGCCGACTACTTCCGGGTGCCGTACGCGCAGGCGAATCTGGCGAAGATCCCTGACGGCGTCAGCGACGAGGAGGTCATGTTCGTCACCGACATCGCATCCACCGGCATCTCGGCCGCCGAGACCGCGAACGTCGGCATCGGCGACTCCGTCGTGGTCTACGCGCAGGGGCCGATCGGCCTGTGCGCGACGGCGGGGGCGCGGCTGATGGGGGCGAGCCTGGTCATCGGCGTCGACTCCAACCCCACGCGGCTGGCGATGGCCAAGACGATGGGCGCGGACGTCGTGATCGATTACACCCAGGAGGACCCCGTCGCCAAGGTCAAGGCCCTGACCGAGGGCCGCGGAGCAGACGTCGCGATCGAGGCGCTCGGGAGCCAGGCGACATTCGAGAACTGCATGAAGTCGGTGCGACCCGCGGGTGTGGTGTCGTCGCTCGGCGTGTACGGCGACAAGGTGACGATTCCGCTGGAGTCATTCGTCTACGGGATCGGGGACGTGGACATCCGCACCACGCTCTGTCCCGGTGGCAAGGAGCGGATGCGGGCCTTGATGTCACTCGTGTCGGCCGGCCGGCTGGACCTGAAGCAGCTCATCACCCATCACTTCACGCTCGATCAGATCGAGGAGGCGTACCCGTTGTTCTCCAACCAGGAGGACGGGGTTCTGAAAGTGGCGATCACGACGTAGACGACGGCCCGGTGCCGGGTCCGCACTGCGCGGGCCCGGACGGCGGGCAGAGGAGGCAGGGTGCCGAGCTACGACCTGCAATGCGACAGCTGCGGGCTCCGATTTGAGGTCTTCCGGCAAGGATTCCTGCGTGATGAGGACCGCGCGTGTGCGGGCTGCGGGAGCACCGAGGTCGAGCAGCGTTGGACGGGGTTCATCACGTCGCGTCCCTCACGCGACCGGCGCGACCCGACCGTCACAGGGTTCGGCGGCCACGCGTGCGGCGCAGGCTGCGGGTGTGCACGCGCGTGGACCAGTCCGAGCGGGGAGATCATCCCCCCGTAGGCCTGGGATACGCCGCCAGTGACGCGAGGTACGGCTCCCAGGACTTGGGGCGTTTGGGCTCGGCGAAGCGGGCGGCGAACAGCGGTGTCCAGAGGCATCCAAACGGGACAACACCTGGCCGAAGGGCTACCTGCAATACCGCGGCAGACGAGGCCCCGGCGCTCATGCCCCCGGCAGGGTCGAACCTGCGACACCAGGTTTAGGAAACCTGTGCGCTATCCCCTGAGCTACGAGGGCGCCCGCTCAGGATAACCGGCCGCCACCCGGCCTGGCAGGATGGCGCCGACCGACTGGATGGAGGAACACGTGGGCGCACAGGCAGAACATGACATCGAGGGGCTTTCGTCGGCCGCGAT
>JANLOO010000032.1:0-37005 GCA_031366605.1 Actinomycetota bacterium
GGGAGCAGCAGTCCGAGTTCCGGATGTCGCCAGCGCACCAGGGCCTCCACGCCCGTCAGAAGACCAGACACGGCGTCGAAGCGCGGCTGGTAGTAGACCTCGATCTCGCCACGGTCGAGCGCACCGCGGAAATCGCCCACCAGGCCGAGGCGCCGAACGTCGTCGGTACGCGGATCCGGTGCGTACAGTGCGTGCTCGCCACCTCCGTTCGCCTTTGCCTGGTACATCGCGATGTCACTCGAGCGCAGGAGTTCGGATGCCGAGTCTCCGTGGTCGGGAAAGAGCGACACCCCGATGCTCGCGCCCACGTCGATATGCATCCCGTCGAGCACGACGGGCCTGCTCAACGCGTCGAGGAGGCGTTGAGCCACGATCCGCCCGTTCACTGCTCCCTGCGGGTCGCTCACCACGATGCAGAACTCGTCGCCACCAAGCCGCGCGACCAGCTCGTCCCCCCGGAGGGTCTCGACC
Source organism: Actinomycetota bacterium (assembly GCA_031366605.1). Classification (GTDB taxonomy): domain Bacteria; phylum Actinomycetota; class Thermoleophilia; order Miltoncostaeales; family Miltoncostaeaceae; genus CALMEC01. Next base: position 472 of record JANLOO010000032.1, read on the forward strand.
AGTCGGAGTGCGACGACGCGAAGGAGTTCGTCGCCGACGTGGTGTCCAAGGGCGTCGTTGACGTCCTTGAATCGATCGAGGTCGATGAGCAGCAGCGCCACGCTCCGACCGGTCGGTCGTGCCTGGTCGATCGTGGCGTTGAGATGGCGCAACAACATCCGGCGATTCGCCAGTCCCGTCAGCTCGTCGCGGAGCGACAGTTCGCGGGCGTCGAGCAGCATGAGGTTCTCGCGAAAGGAGAGGCCGGTACGGATCAGGGCAACCGCGAGCGTCGCGCTCGCGAGCCACACGGTTGCTCCTCCCAGTCGGATGTAATGGTCGGCGACGAGTGTCGCGACTGCTGCGATGGCGATGCCCATGGAGGGAAGCACCCCACGCATTTCGTCGCGGCACTGGGCCGGCGCGACATCGTCGTCTCGCAACCAGGTCGAGAACGCGATCATCAGCATCGCAGCGGAGAATCCGAAGTTGACGAACGCGCCAACCGCCACCTGGCCGACCGCCACTGCGTAGACGTAGACGCCGTCACTGACGGCCAGCGTGGCGGACCCGAGGATCAACAGCATCCAGCGTGGCGAGAGTCGCCACTGGGCGAGCGAGAGGTACGCGACCACACACGCCAAGATCAGGAGATCGCCAATCGGGTAGGCGAGGTTGGTCGCGATGCCGAGCCTCCCGCCTCCGAGGGTGCTCAATACCGCATCCAAGACGACTGCCGCGTAGACGGTCGAGACGGCAAGCGCGCCGATCAGCCCGTCGATCAGGGAGCCGGAGCGTCTCGATCTGATGCGGTTTCTGATGAGGCCCGCGAACGCGAACAGCATGAACGGGTAGAACGCCAACCAGAAGGGATCCGCGATCGACGGAAACGGCGGCTCCTCGAGTTGCGCATACAGGGCGGACCACACGAGTTGCCCCGCCGTGTAACACACGGCGGCGGCGGTGAGCGTCATCCAGATCCAGCGATCCCGTCGCACGGTGAGCGCACGTGCCGCGATCACTGCGACGGCCACGACCTGCAGGGCCACCGTCAGCCAGTCGTTCAGGATGTGCTCCGTCCGGGCGCCGTCGCCCCAGACGCCGAGCCCCTGGAGCACGAGCGTCACCAGCCCTCCCGCAGCCAGGAACGCGAGGAGGAGGATGCCGGGCGGAATGGGGCGACTCGGCCCGCGATCGACAGGCGCAGCCGTCGTTTCGGCGGACGTCTCCAGAAAAAACGTCATATTGGAGCATCGGCGGGATGGTCCATGGCCCCGAGGGCCAGGCCGGGATGCATCCCGTTGAAACCATGGGATCCATACCGTCTCCATACGTGCGCGCGATCCTCTCGTCCCGCAGGCGTCAGCGACACGTTCCCCTGGTTAGAATCCCGCACGTCCGGACGTTCGCAACGAAAGGCACAGACATGGCCCACCAGGACCCCTCCAAGATCCGAAATGTCGCGGTGCTCGGACATCGCGGAACTGGGAAGACGAGTCTGGTCGAGGCCTTGTTGTTCGCCGCCGGCGCGACCAAGCGGATGGGCAACGTCGCCGATGGGTCCACGGTCAGCGACTTCGACGACGAAGAGCAGCGCCGCGGCATGAGCATCTCTGCGTCGCTGTGCCACCTGGAATGGCGCGGGACCGAGATCAACCTGATCGATGCGCCCGGTGAGTCGTCGTTTCTGGCCGACTCACTCACCGCGATCCGGGCGAGCGACTGCGCGCTGATGATCGTCAACGCCCAGAGCGGCGTCGAGGTCTCGACCGAGCGCCTGTGGGAGCGTTGTGAAGAGGCCGGGCTCGCGCGGGCAGTGGTCGTCAACATGCTCGACCGCGAGCGGGCGGATTTTCAGGTGGCGTTGGACGCGCTTCGTGAGATGTCGCCGGGGTGTGTCGCCGTCGAGATCCCCATCGGCTCCGAGGCGGGGTTGACCGGCATCATCGACCTGGTCTCCATGCACGCGCACACCTACGCCGGGGACCCCAAGGGCACGGTCGGCGAGATCCCCGCCGAGTATGCGGATGCCGCGCAGGCTGCACGCGAGAAACTGATCGACATCGTGGCCGAAGCGGATGACCAGTTGATCGAGAAGTACCTCGGCGGTGACGAGATCACGACCGCCGAACTGCTCGCCGGGATCCACAAAGGGATCCTGGAGCGCCGCATCTTCCCGGTGGTCTGTGCGGCCGGGGGCAAGGACGGGTTGGGTGCCGACCAGCTGCTCGACTTGATCGTCGACGAGCTCCCCGCGCCGCCCGAGTTGGGGGCGTGGACGGGCATCGACGCGACCACGGGCGAGGAGACCCCGATCGAGCTGCACGAAGACGGACCGGCGGTCGTCTACTGCTTCAAGACGCTCGCCGACCAGTTCAGCGGCAAGATCAACCTGCTGCGGGTCATCTCCGGCGTGCTGCGCTCGGACTCGCAGGTCATCGACACCCGCACCGGCGCCAAGGAGCGCATTGGCCAGCTGATGCGGCTGCAGGGCAAGGACCACGACGCGGTGACCGAGCTGGGCCCCGGGGACATCGGTGCGGTCGCAAAGCTCAAGGACGTCACGACCGGCGACGTGTTGACCACCGGCACGGCGACCGTGGTGCTGCGTCCCGTGGAGTTCCCACCCGCGGTCATGAGCTTCGCGGTGACGCCCAAGACGCAGGGCGAGGAGGACAAGGTCGCCCAGGGGCTGCGTCGCCTGCAGGAGGAGGACCCGTCACTTGACGTCCACCGCGACGAGCAGACCGCGGACTTGATCGTCGGAGGGCTCTCGCAGATGCACGTCGAGTCGGTGCTCGAGCGCATGAAGCGGCGGTTCGGCGTCGAGGTCGAGCTGCACAAACCGCACGTGCCCTACCGCGAGACCATCACGAACGAGGCGGCCGCCGAAGGCAAACACAAGAAGCAGAGCGGCGGGCGCGGGCAGTACGGCGATTGCTGGGTTCGTGTCGAGCCGCTGCCGCGGGGCAGTGGATTCGAGTTCGTCGACAAGATCGTCGGTGGCTCGATCCCGCGGCAGTTCATCCCGGCCGTCGAGAAGGGTGTGATCGAGGCGTTGGACCAGGGCGGCATCGGTGGGTTCCCCGTCGTCGACGTCCGCGTCACGCTGTACGACGGCAAGTACCACAACGTCGACTCGTCCGAGATGGCGTTCAAGATCGCCGGTTCGCTCGGTATGAAGGCGGCGCTCGAGAAGGCGGGCCCGGTGTTGCTGGAGCCGATCATGACCGTGGAGGTCATGGTGCCCGAAGACGCTGTCGGCGACGTCATGGGTGACCTCAACGCACGCAGGGGCCGGCCGATGGGGATGGACGCCAAGGGCCACAGCCAGGTCGTCAGGGCCGAGGTCCCGATGGCCGAGATGCTCACCTACGCCCCCGACCTGCGCGCAATGACCGGCGGACGCGGCGACTACACGATGGAGTTCGTCCGCTACGAAGAGGTCCCGTCCCACATGACCGAGAAGGCGGTCGCCGCGAACGAAGCCGCGTAAGCTCGCAGGGTGCTCTCCGACCAGCCGCTCGTCGCGTTCGTCGCGACCGCTGATCCCGTTCGCGCACGCGCGTTCTACGAGACGACACTCGGTCTGACGTTGATCCAGGACGCGCCGTACGCACTCGTCTTCGATGCCAACGGAACCAGGCTGCGCGTCGCAAAAGTGGGTGCGGTGACGCCCGCCACGTACACGGTGCTGGGCTGGCAGGTGAGCGACATCGTCGCGCAGGTGAACGACCTGGCCGGCCGCGGCGTGGGTTTCGAACGGTTCCCCGGGATCACACAGGATGCCCTGGGTATCTGGGCGACCGACGATGGTGACCGAGTCGCGTGGTTCAAAGACTCCGACGGCAACGTGTTGTCGGTCACCGAGCTTGCCCCGTGATCGGGCCCACGTACACATGAGAGGTCTCATCGATGCTGGTCGCTGAGCTTCTGGCCGTGGTCGAGCGACTCGCTCCGACTGCGCTGGCCGAGGAGTGGGACAACGTCGGGCTGCTCGTCGGTCGCCACAACCAGGCGGTCAGCCGCGTGCTCGTGGCACTCGAACTCCGCGACGAGGTGCTGGGCGAGGCGGCCGAGCTGGGGTGCCAGGTGGTGCTGACACACCATCCGACGATCTTCCCGGCGTTGTCGGCGGTGACCGACGATGCGACTGCGGCCGAACTCGTGCTGCAGGCCGCCGAGGCGCGGATCGCGGTGATTGCGGCGCACACCAACTTGGACGCCGCGGCCGGTGGCCTCAACGACGTCATGGCCGGGCTCCTGGGCATCAGCGCGACATCGCCGCTTCGTCCGGCGCCGAATGATCCGTCGGTCGGTCTCGGGCGGGTCGGCCAGGCGCCGGTCCGAATGACGCTCGAGAAGCTCGTCACCAAAGCGGGGCAGGCCTTCGATGCGCCTCGCAGCTACGTCGGTGACCCCAGTGCCAAGGTCCGCTCGATCGCGTGCTGCACGGGTTCGGGCGCGTCACTCATCCCCGATGCCCTCTCGGCGGGGGCCGATGTCTACGTCACCAGCGACCTCAAGTACCACGACGCGGATCGGGCACCGGGTCTTGCGCTCATCTCACTTCCCCACGCCCGCGTGGAGCGTGTCGCGATGAAGGCGTGGGCCAAGACCCTCGAACGCACCCTTGCCCCGGACGACGTCGAGGTCCGCTTCGCCCTGACCGACACGGACCCATGGCAACACGGCTAATGGTCCGACACCGAAATGACTCGGGTTTTCGCGTGGCTGCGGGCGTCGCAATACGGCGTCCTCGGCATGGCAAATACTCCCGGTATTCGCCACGGCCTGCGTCCACCGTCTCGCTCGCTCTCGCTCACGCGAAACAGCCGGTCATTTGGCTGTCGGACCACTGGCGCTCAGGACAAGGCGAGACGGGTTCGCTATGATCTCTCGACTTCGCGGATGTAGCTCAGTTGGCTAGAGCGTCTGCTTGCCATGCAGAAGGTCGAGGGTTCGAGTCCCTTCATCCGCTCTCCCGGCCTGCGTTGGTCGGGCGCCCCTCCCTCGGCGACGTGGCGAAGCTGGCTAACGCGGCGGTCTGCAAAACCGTTATTCACCGGTTCGAGTCCGGTCGTCGCCTTCCCGATGCGAAGCTTTTTTTTACGTTGTTGCAGGTGGTTCGTCGGTGGGGAGTGACGAGCTCTCCGGCCAAGTCCCCCTGAAACCGCCCCGTGGGGCGGGCCCCCGCCCCACAGATGCACCGGAGGCTCAAGAGGTTGCTTGGCACCGACCCTTGGTCTCGCCACGCTCTGACTCCGACAACCCCCTCGGATCGCCAGAGCGCTCCCCGCCTCCCGCTCAGCCTTGACCCAGTTGCCCAAGGTGTTGTCGTTGATCCCCAACGACCGCGCGACCTTCCGCCACCTGCCGCCCCGACGAGCGGACAAACGCAAGCGCTTCGCGGCGGAACTCCGGCGTGTACTTCGACGGACGACCCATCTTCTGGACCTCCTCCCAGGGCCTCGCGCCCCAGAATCGAGTGTCCACCGAACGGGGGGTCAAGTGCCCCGGAGCTGGACCGTCACGCACCCAGGTTGCCATGAATGCTCAGCTAAGCGGACCACTCAAGCCGGGTGCATCTACGGGCGACGGGCTGCCCAGGCGCTTCGGCTGCTGCGGACCGTCAGGTCGCAGCGACGCCGGAGGGCGTCGGGGCCGTCGTCCGACAGGAGGCGGTCGAGAACCTCGAGGTCGTCGGCGGCGAGCTCGTCGCCGAGCGCGGAGCGGATGCGGCGCAGGTACGCGTGCGCGTAGTCCCCGGCGCGCGGAGCGGTCGGGCTCGCCTGCGCGGTGAACGTGCGCTGCTCGACGAGCTCGTAGCCGGCTTGCGCAAGTTGGGGCCCCCAGTCGGGATGGGAGTTCCAGTTCGCCTGTGCCAACGCTTCGTGGCAGCGCGCTTCGAGTCCGGGTCGGCCTAGCCCGATGTTGTCGGGCAGGAAGCGCGGCAGCGATTCCAGCTCCAAGACCACCAGCAGGCCGCCCGCGTTCAACGCCTTCTGCAGGTCGCGGAGCACCCGGTCCGGGTCGACAACGTGGTGCAACGACGACGCGGCCCACGCGATGTCCACCGCCCCGACGTCGGGCCAGGCAACATCGAGGTCGGCCTGCACGACTCGCAGCCGGTCCGCCAGCCCGTTCTCGAGCGCCATAGCTTGGAGGCGTTCCACCATGAACGTCGACGCGTCAATCGCGACCAGATCGGCGGCGCCGAAGCGCTGCGCGAGCGCGAGGGTCCCGGAGCCCGTTCCAGCACCGACGTCGACGACCGTGCCGGGAACGCTCCGAGCGTGCTGCCCCACCCACTCGGGGGGTGACGACCTGGCTCCTGTCGGGCGAACGCACGCCGCACGGTGTGACCGTGGCGAAGATGCGCATCACCCTCGACCGGCCGACCGGTCCAGAGCAGTTGACCGTGCATCCGGGCCGTGACTGGTTCACCGTCTTGTCCGGTACCGCCCGTCTGCATCTGGGTGAGCGGACCATCCTGATTCGCGCCGGCGACGCGGCCGAGTTCTCCACCATGGTCCCGCACGTGATCGGCGCCTGCGACGGTCCCGTGGAGATCCTCACCATCTTCGACCGCGATGGAGAGCGGGCCCATCTGCACGCCTCGCCCGCGCGCATGGCGCGCGCACACTAGAGGAGCCAACCGAGTTCGAATATCGGGTCCGGCAAACTGGGAGCAGCTGACCGGGCACGTGGCGGCGAGTCGCGCACGGGGATGAGCCGCTGTCGCTGTCGCGAGGTCCGTCGATCCAGGGAACGCCAAACCACGCGCAAGGGTCGTCGTACCGACCTGACGCGGTCCATTGAGCGCGACCACAGGTGTGTCGGCCAACGCAGCGCGTACGCGTTGGGTGCCATTCCTCTCCAGATACGGCATTGCGGGGAACGATGCTGCCGATTCGTCCCATTGTCACTGCCGATTTGTCCGTGTCCTGCTGCCGATTCGTCCGTCGCGACGCAATGTGCTCAGCGGACGATTTGAGATCCCCCGACGATGGCGCGCTCGCCGTCGGCGAACTGCACCAGGGCCTTGTGGCCGCCGTCGTAGTCCGGGGCCCAGAGCAGCAGCGTCGCGGGGACGTCCTTGACATGGACCGCTTCGGCCCCCTCGGGCTCGAGTCCGCGCCAGACGCGGATGAACGGGTTGTGCTCCCACTCGTCGCCGATCGTCGTCGGCTCCTTGTGGCCGGGATGCACGCGCGTGTCATGCGGCAATGACATCAGGCGGTCCATGACCGAACTCATCAGGTTGGCGTAGTTTCCGCCGGGAGAGCGGGTGCCGCCGACGGTGCCGTTGAACAACACGTCCGAGGTGAAGCAGTCGTCGCCCACCCGGAACGCCAGGTGGCCGGCGCAGTGGCCGGGAGTGTCGATCGCGTGGAACGCGAGGTCACCGGATTGGATGACCGCGCCATCGCCGATGATCTCGTCGACCGCGCCGGCGCCGAGCACCGCGGCGGTGTCGGCGTGCGCGACGACGGGAGCGTCGAAGTGTTGGCGGTAGCGTTCGATCTGGGCGACGTGGTCCATATGGTGGTGGGTCAAAAGGATGTGGGTGATCGTGATCTCGTCACGCGCGACCTGTTGGATCAGCGGATCGAGCACGGCGTTCGCGTCCATCAGGACGCCGCTCCCCCCGGGGCCGTCGGCGATCAGGTAGGCGTTGGTCAGCCAGTCGGGGTGCTCTGTGCGTTCGATGATCATGAGAACTGGATCACGCTCCGGATTCCGTCTTGGGCTTCCATGAGTTCGAAGCCGTGGTTGACCTGATCGAGCGTCAGGCGGTGGGACAACAGGGACTCCACGTCGATGTCGCCTGCGAGCCAGCGGTCGACGAGGTGGGGCAGATGGGTGCGTCCTTTGACGCCCCCGAACGACGAGCCGGTGACGCGGCGGCCGGTGATGAGGAATCGCGGGATGATCTCGAGCAGCTCGCCACGCCCGGCGACGCCGCACATGGTGGCAAGACCCCAGGCCTCGCGGGCGGCCTCGACGGCCTGGCGCATGATCCCGACGTTGCCGGTCGCCTCGAACGTGTAGTCGGCGCCGTAGCCGCCGGTCTCGGCGCGGATCCAGTCGACGGTGTCGGCGTCGGCCAGGCGCACGTCGGTCGCGCCGTGGTGGCGGGCCTGCTCCAACCGATCCGCGGAGAGGTCGATCGCGATGATGCGCTCGGCGCCGGCCAGGCGTGCCCCGATGATCGCGCCGAGGCCCACCAGGCCACAACCGAACACTGCGCACGTCGCGCCCGGCTCGACCTTGGCGGTGTAGAGGACGGCGCCGATGCCGGTCGACAATCCGCACGCGAAGGGCGCGCAGCCGTCGAGGGGCGCTTCCGGGCTGACCACGGCGAGCGCGATCTCGGGCATGACGGTGTACTCGGCGAACGTCGAGCACCCCATGAAGTGACGCAGTGGCTCGCCGTCGCGAAACAGCCGGGTCGTGCCGTCGGGCAAATAGCCGTCGTTCTGCTGGTCGCGGATGACGATGCAGCGGTTGGTGCGACCACTGCGGCAGTGGATGCATTCACCGCACTCGGGTGCGAAGAGCGTCACCACATGATCGCCGGGTTTGACGAGCCGCACCCTCGCACCGATCCGTTCAACCACCCCGGCGCCCTCATGGCCGAGCACGCACGGGGCGTACCCGGTCGGGTCGACGCCAGAGGCCGTGTACGCGTCGGTGTGGCAGACCCCGCAGGCGACGAGCCGGACGAGCGCCTCACCGGCACCGGGCTCGACCAGGTCGACCTCCTGGACGACGAGCGGCTGGCCGAACTCCTCCAACACGGCTGCGCGAACCTTCACGGGCGATCACTCCTGGGGGGTACGGTCCCGGACTCGGCGGCGGAGTTTAGCGGGGGTGGGTAAGGCCCACGCCTCGTGTCGCGGGTCATTGGCCGGGGTGCGCGACGAAGTCATGCCTCTCGTTTGCATGCGTTCGCAGGGAGCGCCCGAACCTCATACCGGCAACCTTGCCGCCGAGGCCTCTGTTCGTTCGACGGAAGTCAAGACCCGGCGGGACTCCCTCATCGCCATCGCGCATGCGCGGGCACTAATCGGTGGTTTCTCGCGAGCCTCGGTCAAGAGTGACGTACATCGTGTCCCAACCTCGAATCGTCGCGCGAGCGTGTCTGCCTCATCCGGTCGGGGCGGTCAATCGCCAGAACGCGCCGGTCAACCCCACGCCGGCGAAGACGGCTTCTGCCTCCTCCGGGGTCCGGCGGCGCCAGTTGGGAGACATGCGATCCGAATACCACAGCCGAGCGAGTTCCCACTGCTGCTCGATCGTGAGGCTCGCACCCATCGGGGTGCCCTGTCGTTGGTACCAGGCCCTCGCGTGCTCTTCCGACCTGAAGAGCAGCATGTTCGCTCAGTTGAAGCCGATGTCGTCCCACCAGTGGGCCGCGGGGACGGCGAAATGGGCGACGCACCCTCCCGACGCCACGCGATTGTCGTCGACGGACACCACCAAACGCTCGTTGCAGTCCGGGCACCAGGTGCTCACGGTTCCCGTGCCGTTCAGCATCGCCACGATCCCCAGTGCGTCCCAGATGCAATTGCCGAACCAGGTTCGTCCGCCCGTCTCGACCTGGAACGGGGTGGGCAGGGCCGACAGCGGATTCGCCATCCAAATGTATGGGGTGCCGGGCGCCAGCACCAAGATGTGCTGATCGGCGAGGCGTCGGAGTGCGTCCTCGACTGACGCCTGATCCAGATCGAGGGGCTCAGCGATCTCCGCCGGCACGGGCGGTCGGCCGTGCTCGACGAAGAAGCGATAGATCTCCGTACGAACCGCGGTGTCAACCGTCTGCCTTGAATCCATCCCGTTCCTTCCGCAGCGGACGTCGCACACGCCGGACAACGAACGGCGGTGCACAAGCTGACACTACTCGCGTCGCCGCTCGCCGCTGAAGGTTCGCTGAGGCGTTGCGGTTGAGTGCGCGTGGTTGCGCCGTGGGCGACCGCGGGCGATGCTGCTCTTACGCGGCGATCGCGCTGACGGACACGGTCGGCGAATCCCCGTAGGCCGTCTGCGTGTCAGGGTCAACCGCGCCGACTCGACAGGAGCGCCCCCCTCGTCGAGCAGACAATACGCCAGGCGTCTGGGCGTCTGCCGTCGGCGTCGTTGGATCCAGGCGGCGGTGGGGCAGACTCTGCGGCAAGAATCGTCGCGGCGCGAAGGAGCGCCGTGTGATCACCGCTCCACCCCGCTGAGACTTTCCGCCTCGAGCGCCTCGATCCTCGCGTCGAGACGCGCCGCCTCGGCCTTCAGTGAGGTTAGGTCACCCGCGGGGTTTGGCTTGAGCTGCTGGCGTTTTGCGCCGCCGAACATGCCGCGCCCCATGAACAGCATCATCAGGCCCATCCCGATCGGGCAGGCCAAGACGGCGAGGGGCAGCAGTAGCTCTTTCACGTTCGCTCCTTGTTCATGGGGCACAACCCCGGATAACTACGTTCAATGTAGTATTGCGTAGAGGCGGCCAAACCGTCGCCGATTCCGTTCCGAAGGGCGAGAAGTACACTCCCGTGGTGGCCAAGCACGAGCAGGAAACCTCGCAGCACAGCCCGAACGCGCCGCCTCCGGGACATCTCGGTGAACTGCAGACCGCCGTGCTGCACGAGCTGTGGGCGGGGGAGGAGGCCTCGGTCCGCGAGGTGCGCGACCGCCTCGAGCAGGCAGGCGTCACGCTCGCCTACACCACTGTTTTGACGGTGATGACGCGTTTGCACGCGAGGGGTCTGCTCGTGCGTCGGCGGCAGGGGCGACGCGATTACTACCGTGCGGCGATGGAGGCGCACGAGCTTCAGGCGGCGCTGTCGCGAGAGGCCGTTGACCGTTTGATCGAGATCCACGGTGATGAAGCCCTGGCGGCGTTTGCCGCCCGGATGCGCGACGGCGACCCGGCGGCGCTCGCCAGTCTCCGGGAGCAGCTCGACGGGAATCGTCTGTGAGCATCCGGCTCGTACGACCGCTCGGCGTGGTGGGTGTCGTGGCGCTCCCCTTGGCCCTGCTCGCGGTGATCGGGCGGGGGGCGGCAGCGCCGCTGTGGGTTGTCGTGCATGCCTGCGCCCGCGCGGGGGCGATCGCCGCGTCGTTGCCCATCGTCTTGGCGTTCGGCCTTGCGCTGTCGGTGTGGTTCCTGGCGATCGGTCACGGGTGGCGACACGCCGTCGCAGCCGACTCGGTTCTTCGCCGTGCCGCCAACCAATCGATCGCTCCGACCTCTGCGGTCGTGGCGATCGCCCGGCAGCTTGGGATCCGCCGCCTGATCGTTACGGACCTGCCCGAGCCGCTCGCGTTTTGCGCGGGACTCCTTCGTCCGACGGTCGTGGTGAGCTCGTCGCTCGCGACGTCTCTGGCGCCGGGGCCGCTCACGGCGGTCTTGGCGCACGAAGCCGCTCACGCGCGCCGTCGCGACCCGCTTCGCCAGATTCTTTGCTATGCGATCGCGCGGGGGGTATGGGTTGTGCCGGCGGCGCGACGCGGCGCCGAATACCTGCGCCTTCGCTTCGAACTGGCAGCTGACCGTGCCGCCGTCCGGGCCGCGGGACGTCGAGCGCTGGGGGAGGCTCTGCTTGCGCTCCACGCCGCGCCGCAACCGGTTCGCTCGCACGCCGTCGCCGGGAGCGGCAGTGTGCTGGCGACAAGGATCGACGCTCTGGTCACCGGCTCGGCCGCACCACGGTTCAGCGTCGAGCGCGCCGCCGGCGTGCGATCGATTGTGGGGGTGGCGCTTTCGCTGCTGCTCGTCGCGGCCGCGGTGGCAGGTCCGGGCGTCGGGTCGCATCCCGTTGTTTCCATGCCGATGCGACCCGCCGACGTCGCCGACATGGCCCTCGCCTGGGGCCTGCGCCTCGCGGCGGTTGGCTTCGCATGGAAGGCGGCACGTTTTCTGCTCGACCGTCGCGTGGGAACCACCGCGGCCGCTGCCCTCGTCAGCATCACCGAGGACGACGAGCTCGTCGGCAGGCAGGCGTACTCGCCTCGTACGTGAGCGTCTGCCGCCCGTCGCCGCGACTCCTCAGGCGCGGACGTCTCACCGACGACTTCGGCGAGACGAGGATGGTCGTCACGCCACCCGACGACCTTTGTAACGACACCAGCCGTAGTAGTCTGGCTGGCGTGACGTGCCCGCTGACCAACGCCGACGCTGCCGCCACTCGCGCACAGACACGCACGTCGAAGACGGCGGGCGACCCGGCAGTCCGGCGGTGGGGGAGGCGGATCCCGTGAAGCCGATCCTGCTTGAGATCGGGGGGCTCAGCTTCACGAGCTACGGGGTGAGTAAGGTCCTTGCGGCATTGCTCGCGTGGTGGATGATCGCCCGTGAGTTCGGCCGTCGGGGCCGCGAAACGGGCCCAGCGTTCGGGCTGACCGTCGCCGGCATGGTCGGTGGCTTCGTCGGCGCGAAGCTCTACTACCTGGCGGAGAACGCCGGGGCGCTCACCCTCAATGACCTCGGTGGGACGGGCTTCACCTGGTACGGCGGCCTCGTCGGTGGAGTTGCAGCGGTCATCGTCGTCGCCCGCCGTGCGCGGCTGTCGCTCCTGCTCGTTGCGGGTGTGACAGCCGCCCCTCTTGCCTTTGCCTACGGTGTCGGCCGGCTCGGCTGCCTGCTCGCGGGCGATGGGACCTACGGTGTCGCGTCGGACCTGCCGTGGGCGATGAGCTTCCCGAACGGGACGGTCCCGACCCTCGAGCGTGTTCACCCCACGCCTCTGTACGAGGCACTCGGCGCCGTCCTCGTCGGGGCGCTGCTGCTTCGGCTGCGGGGCCGGGTGTCGGACCGCGCGCTGTTCGGCCTCTACGCCGTGCTGATGGGATTGTCGCGCCTCCTCGTCGAGTTCGTGCGACGCAACGAGGACGTCGCCCTGGGGTTGACGCAACCCCAGTTGTGGTCCGTGTTGCTCGTGGCGGTCGGGGTTGTCGTCGGCCTGGCGGGTATCGCACGCGGGTCGGGGACCCGCCGCCCCGCCCACGCGGGTTGATGCCCGGCGCCACGGTGACTCACGCATCGGGACCCGGTCGGCTTCAGTCACTCGTGTTGAGGAGGGATTCGATGGTACGACCCACCACAAGGTGGCGGCACACCACAAACACTCTGCGGTCGATCAGCCGCAGCTGGCTGCGTTGTATCGTGGCGCCGGTCGTCGCCCTCGGCTTCGCGGTTGTGCCGGCGGGCTGCGGCGGGGCGTCGCGCCCGAGCGGGAACGCGGCGAGCGCCGGACTGCCCGACACCCCTGACTATCACTCGCTCCTGGTCGACCCCGCCGACTCCGACGCGTTGACGCTCGGCACCCACGCGGGGCTTTTCACGAGCGACGACGGGGGTCGCAGCTGGCGGCCGGCGTCACTGTCGGGTCAGGACGCGATGAACCTCGTCCGCACCACGGGGGCGTTGTGGGTCGCCGGGCATTCCGTCCTGGCCCGCAGTGCGGATGGCGGGACGACGTGGCAGAACGTCCGTCCGCGGGGCCTTCCGAGCCTCGACGTGCATGGCTTCGCCGCCCGCCCGGGCGGCGGGGAGCTCTACGCGGCGGTGGCGGGGGAGGGCCTCTACCGATCCACTGACGGCGGCGGTACATTCACCGTCGCCTCGCGGCAGGTCGGCGGTTCGGTCTTCGGCCTTGCGGCGATGCCCAGCGGCGAGGTGCTCGCCGCCGACACCAGGCAGGGGCTTCTCGCAAGCGATGACGCCGGCCACAGCTGGCGGCGGCTGATCGGCGAGCCGATGCTGGGGGTCGCGGTCAACCCGCACGACCCGCGCACGGTCCTGGCGACGGGCAAGGGGATCTACCGCTCCGGCGACGCGGGTCGCACCTGGACGCGGGTGCGCGACATCCCGCAGGGTGCCGGGCCGGTCGCGTGGTCGCCGAGCGCCGCGAAGGTCGCCTACGTCGTCGGCTTCGACCGCACGCTCTACCGGACAGAAGACGGTGGCACGATGTGGCGAGCCGTCGACCGGGGGACGTGAGGACGACGGTGTCGATGCAAACCGTGATCCTCGACGCGCGCGCTGTCGCGCCACCCGCCCCGAAGCCTTGGGATGCCGGGCGAACTCGGTGCGCGCTTCGTCGCTTGGTCGCGGCGTGTGAGTGAACGGGTCGATATGGGCGACCGCAGCGACGACGGGCGCGACGGGGGTGCTCACCTGCCTCGTCGCCGTCGCGTTGTCCTTGCGACGCTGCTGATAGCCGGCGGCGTGGTGCTCGGTTTCGGGTTGCTGCGATCCGGATCCGATGGGGGCGTCGATCGGACGGGCCGGATCGACCCGGCACGCCGCTCGCGGGCGCCCGAGCTGGTCGGCGGGGTGCTCGTCCCGCCGCCGGTGTCGCTCGTCGCGCTTCGCGGAGGTCCCGTCGTCGTCAACTTCTGGGCGTCGTGGTGTGTGCCGTGTCGGCGGGAAGCCGCCGACCTCGCCCGCTTCGCCCGTGAGCGGCCCGGAGGGGCGCGCCTCGTCGGTGTCAACTATCAGGACCGCAAGGGCGACGCCCTCGCGTTCGTCCGGGAGTTCGATTGGCGCTTCGCCAACGTCCGTGACCCCGACGGGAAGCTCGGCGACCGCTACCGGATCCCCGGACTGCCCACCACCTATGTCATCGACGCGCAGGGAAGGATCGCCGTGAAACTCACTGGAGCCCAAACGGTCGCGAAGCTGCGCGCAGCGGTTGCGGGGGTCACGCCCTGATGGAGATCGCCGGTGTGCCGCTCGCGCTTGTGTTCGCGGCGGGGGTCGTCTCGTTCATCTCCCCGTGCGTGCTTCCCCTGGTCCCCGGGTACCTGTCGACCGTCAGCGGCGTCGCATTCGAGGACCTCCAGGACCGCGGCCCCGGAATCGGCCGACGCGTCGCGGTCCCGAGCGCCCTGTTCCTCGCCGGGTTCCTCGCGGTGTTCATGGCGCTCGGGGCGAGCGCATCACTCGTCGGGGGGTTCCTCGACGATCACCGCCTGTGGCTCGACCGCGTCGCCGGGGGCCTGATCGTCGTGTTCGGCCTCGCGATGGCCGGGGTCGGGTGGTCAGGCGCGCTCGGCGGCGGATTGTCGGCGCGCGTGCAGTCCGTCGCGGGCCGCCGTGGCGGTCCGGTTGCCCTCGGTGTCGCGTTCGCGTTCTGCTGGACCCCGTGCGTCGGTCCGGCGCTCGCGTCGATCCTCGTGCTCGCCGGCTCGTCGGCGTCGCTTGGCAGCGGCGTCGCGCTGCTCGGCGTGTACGGCCTCGGGTTGGCCGTCCCGTTCCTCGCCGTCGGCTTCGGCTTCACCAGGATGCTCGGCGCGTTCCGGCGCGTGCAACGCCACTACCGCGCGATCCAGGTCACCGCGGGAGTGCTGCTCGTGTCGATGGGCGCGCTGCTCTTGTCGGGGAAACTGTACCTGCTCAACGCATACGCCCAGCGGATGCTGCGCTCCCTCGGCCTCGACTGGTGGACCGGCCTGTGACCACACCCGACGACGACGAAACGGACGTCCCGGGCCGCGCCCGACGGCTCAACCCAACGAGACTCGCGACGGCGCTCGCGATCGCCCTCGCAGCGGGCCTCGTCGGCCTGCTCGCCTGGGGGCTCCTCAAAGACAGTCCAGGGAGCGGCCTCGTCGCGAAGATCGCGCAGGGCAAGGCACCTGCCGCGCCGCCGTTCGACCTCGAGGCGGTCTGGCCCGAGGACCGAGCGTGGCCACGTGAGCTACGGGCGGCGCTCACCGACGGCAGGCTCGCCCTCGCGGATCTCCGCGGGCGCCCCGTCGTCCTGAACATGTGGGCCTCATGGTGCATCCCCTGCCGGCAGGAGGCGCCGATCCTGAACGCCTCCGCCCGCGCCCACTCGGGCGAGGTGACATTCATCGGAATCGACGTGCGCGACCTCCGCGGTGACGCCCGCGATTTCCTGCGGGAGTTCCGCGTCCCCTACGTCGCGCTGCGCGACCGCGACGACACGATCTTCACGACGTTCGGCCTCACCGGTGTGCCGGAGACCTACTACCTCGACCACACCGGGCGGATCGTCGCCCACAGCCCAGGAGCGATCACCCGCGCGACCCTGGAGGCCGGGATCCGCCAAGCGATCACAGGAGTACCAGTCGAATGAGCTGGCGCGTTCGCAGGTGGACGATCCTCTCCGCCGCCGCGATGGCACTTACGGGGGGTCTCGTGGTGGCGACGCTCATCACGGGGGAGAAACCCGGCGCCCAGGGCTACCGTGGGAACCTCGCCGTAGTTGCCTCGCCGCTGCCGGAATTCGCGCTTCGCGATCAGGTAGGTCGGCTTGTCCGATCCACGGAGCTTCGCGGCAAGGTCACGCTGCTCACGTTCCTCGACACCAAGTGCACCGCGGCGTGCCCGATCATCGCGTCCCAGGTCGCACGGACACTCCCCCTGCTCACCCACGACGAGCGCGCCCAGATCGCAGTGGTCGCGATCAGCGTCGCACCGAAGGTCGACACCCCCGCGAACATCCACGCGTTCCTGCGACGAAACCACGCGGAGGGGGCCCTCCGCTACCTCACCGGACGCGAGGCCCAGCTCCGGCCGCTTTGGAAGGCCTTCCAGATCCTCTCCGCCGCCGAAAGCGGCGAGGACGACACGCACTCCGCGCCCGTCCGCATCTACAACCGGGGCGGGCGGTGGATCGCGACGCAACACGTCGGGGCGGACCTCTCACCGGACAACCTCGCCCACGACCTACGCCTCGCCCTCGCGGCGAATGAGAAGGAGGACCCGGGGGACTGAAAGGTCCTTTGCCTTGCACCTGGTCCCGGGCCCCGGAAGCCCCGCAGCTCCCGCGCTCCGCGTAACTTTTGTACGATGCGACGTACTCGGGGCGGCTGGGGTGGAAAGGTGGTCGTCCACGTGATCGGCGGGTCTTCGACCGGTGGAACGTCGATGGCGCGACCTGACACGATGCCCAGACGCTCACCTGGGAGCCTCCCAGGGCGACTGGGTCGAGCTGTCGCTCAAGCGCAAAGGGGTGTACCCCTCGTCGCACACAAACTTCGCGGAGACAGCGCTCGGCGCTGAGGGCGCCCTGGTCGCCGCCGCCGCATCCCCCGCCGACGCATCAGCGCGCAAGTACCCCGACGGCCGCTCCTCGTCGCCGTGTTCGTCGGGGTCGGGGCAGATCGCCAGATCGGGTGGAAACGCCTACACGCTGATCCCTGTCTTGCCGGTCTGCGGACTCCTGGCCGACGAGGAGTTCACAGCGGAGAAGCGATCCTCGACGAGCGGGTACCGACACGGCATCTGTTCATATCGGACCATAGGGGCGGAGGCGAGGACACAGCTGTCGATCCGGAGGTTCCCGCTTGAACGCTTCGAAATCCGATCGAGCTTTGCAGCCGCCGGATGCCATCAGAACAGGCATTCGGAGACGCGGGACACCGACCACCGAGCCGATATGCGGGGCGTCGACGCGGAAGGCTTCCCGCCCGAGCGGGCAGGACGCGCTCGCGAAAGCTCAACGAAACTATACCTCCGGCTGGACTTTCGTCCAGTGGCTTTCGGGCCGGTTCGTGCCATCGTCTCGGTGGAGCCGCTCATCCGGCGGCTCGCGTGAACAGTCCCGCCACCCAGAGCGAGGCAGGGCAAAAGGTGATCGTCAGACAGCATCAGGTTGACCCCATGCTCGCTCCGAGGCGGGTATGCCAGTCGCCGTCGGAGCGGCCGCTGAAGCTGGCCGGAAGGGATGGTGCAGGCCGATGACGACCGCCTGTCTCCTCGTCACCGGCTTCTCCCACCGCACAGCGCCGGTGGAGCTGCTCGGACGGTGCGTGCTGGAATCGCGCGGCGGGTCGGGCGCAGCGGCGCTTCTCTGCGAGGGGATCCCGGAGGTCGTCGCGCTGGCGACGTGCAACCGGAGGGAGCTCTACGCAGTTGCACGCGACTCCTGGACCGCCCAGGAGGCGACGGCTCAGGCGCTCGCCGACATGACCGGGCTCGACCTGCCCGAACTGTCGCGTTTCCTCTACGTCCATCACGACGAGCAGGCGGCGCGCCACCTCTTCCGGGTGGCGTCGAGCCTCGATTCGATGGTCCTGGGGGAGAGCGAGATCCAGGGACAGGTGCGGCGGGCGTGGGAGTCCGCCCATGCGGCGGGTGACAGCGGTCCGACGCTGGATCGCCTCTTCCGGCAGGCGCTCCAGGTGGGCCGGCGCGTGCGCCGCGACACCCGCGTCGGTGCGGGGCGGGTCTCGGTGCCGTCCGTCGCGGTCGGCCTCGTGGAGCGAGCGTGCGGGCGGCTCACAGACCAGCGGGTACTCATCATCGGCGCGGGCGAGATGGCACGGGTTGTCGCAGGCTTCCTCGCAGCCCGGCGGGTGCGCGGCGTCGTGGTCGTCAGCCGCAGCCGCGAGGCCGCGGAGGCGGTGGCCCGCCCATGCGGCTGGCGGAGCGACACGCTCGCCGCGCTCGGGAACGAGATTCCGCTGGCCGACGTCGTCATCGCCGCAACGACGGCGCCCAACACCCTTGTCACCCGCGGTGACGTCGAACGCGCGATGTGCTCGCGCGCCGGGCGACCAATGGTGTTCATCGACATGGCCGTCCCCTGCGACATCGACCCAGGCGCGGCCGCGGTCGCGGGAGTTGCCCTCCATGCGATGGAGGACATCCGAGGGCTCGCGGCCGCGAACTCGGTGGAGCGGATGGCGCAGGCGGAACTCGCGGAGCAGCTTGTCGCACGCGAGGTGGAGCGGTTCGCCGCCGTGCGGTCCCACCGGCAGGATCGCCTCGCCGGTCGTCGCCTCGCCGGCACGCCCCGAGCGGCTCGACTCATACAAGCGTCCGGAGGTACGTTCTCGGGTTGAGGAAGAGGGCGGGCGGGGTCGTGTCGAATTGTTGTGGCGATGGCGGCGAGGCCCCGTACCCGACGTCGCGCATGGCACGTCCGCTGCGCGGCGGGCTTCGTTATCGTCGCCATGCGTAAGCGGCACTCGCGCCACGCAGCCCGATTGACAGCAGGCGTCGCGATGGGGGACACTCGCAAACAGCTCGCGGAGGACGAAATGGACGACAGTCGGCTCTACCACGAGGGCTTTCGGGAACTTCAGGACCGATTCGACATGCGCCGGATCGCCGACAGGCTCGAACGCGTCGACCTGCACATGCGTTCACAGAGGCAGAGCGCGAGCTGATCGAGTCAGCGCCCATGTTCTTCCTGGCGACAATCGATCCCGACGGCTTTCCCGACGTCTCGTACAAGGGCGGGATGCCGGGATTCGTTCGGGCCGGCGATTCGGCCCTCGCGTTCCCCAACTACGACGGCAACGGTATGTACAAGGGCCTCGTTTTCTCGGGGGGGTACGGCGGAGGCGAACAAGTTCACCTCCGGGGGTCAGACGCGCAGGGGTGAACGGGGCCGGCAGGTCGACAGGATGATTTCATCCGAGGCGACTTGCACCGAGAGGTGAACCGTCCGGTTCGCGGCCACCCGTCTCACCGATGACCATGGTGTAATCGTGCCAGGGCGGTCAGAAAGCCTCGGGCATGGACCGTTGAATACGCCGACGGGTTGTTCACGTCATCCGGCTCCCGTTCCGCGAACCTCCCCAATTGCTCTTGCCGTAAGCGGTGGTGACCGGCAGGCCTCTTTCGGGGAGGGCAATACCTCGGGTGCTGTTTCGCTGGTGCCTCGAACTGGGTCGACTGTGTTCGTGAGCATTTCATGCGGTCGCGCCTGGCGGGTGGCCGTGGTGACGACCGGCGATGCACGTCGCCACCGAGGATGCTGACCGTACGCTCCGTTCGACGGACGCAACGGATGTTCGCGGATGGATGCGGCGTGGAGCGGGTGCGCCCTCGGGTCACGCAAGCCCATTGTGGGCTCGGGCGGGATGGCCGCCGCGTCCATGTCACGAAGGTTCGGGTCCGTCGAGCCATTGCGTTTGCTGATGAATAAGACGACCGATTCTCGCCATCGCGATCGTCTCCGGAGGGGTACCGTAGTCGGATGAGCACGACCGACGCGACGCCTGCGCAACGGGCCTTCATCTCGACGAGCGAAGGCAGTCGCGCGCAGGCGTTCGCGTCGCGCGACTGGGGGATGTTCACGTTCTGTGGTCTGGTGTGGGGCGCGTCGTTCTACTTCATCGCGGTCGGCGTCGACCACTTCGCGCCGGCGGTCGTCGCGGCGCTTCGTCTGATCTTCGGTTCGGCGGTCCTGGCAGTCGCCCCGTCGTCACGCAAGAAGATCGAGCGGGCGGACATCTCACGGTTCTGGTTTCTGGGGCTTGTCTGGATGGCGATCCCATTTCTGCTCTTCCCGATCGCGGAGCAATGGGTCGCGTCGTCGATCGCCGGAATGATCAATGCCGGCGTCCCGGTGTTCGCTGCGATCGTTGCGGCGGTCCTGCTGCGCCGGTTGCCTGGTCGGCGCCAGTCCGTCGGTTTGGTCATCGGTTTGATCGGCGTCGTCATCGTGACCCTCCCGTCGCTCGGGGACGGACGATCCAGTGCCCTTGGCGTCGTGCTGCTGGTCGTCGCGGTCGCCCTGTACGGGCTCTCCGTCAACCTGGCGGTTCCGCTTCAACAGAAGTACGGGGGGCTCACGGTGACATTGCGCAACCAACTTGCTGCGCTGGTCATCGTGACGCCGCTGGCCATCTGGGGGGTGTTCGATTCGACGTTCGCGTGGAGTTCGCTGGGCGCGGTGGCGGCCCTGGGGATCGCGGGCACCGGGCTCGCACTGTTCGCGATGACAACGCTGGTCGGTCGGGTCGGCGCGACCAGGGGCTCAGCGGTCACCTACACGTTCCCGATCGTCGCGATCCTGCTCGGGGTGCTCTTCCGGGACGAGAAGCTCCACCTGATCGCGATCGTGGGGACGGTCCTTGTGATCGTGGGCGCCTACATCGTCAGTCGGGCCGAGCGGGGAATGCCAGCGAAGTAAGGCGTCAGGCGGGCAGGACGAAGAGACCGGCGGCGGCCTGTTCGCTGGCCAAGGTCGACTCCTCGCCGACAACCAGCCGCAGGTCGCCTGCGCCATCGCGCGCCATGATCTCGACCGCAGTACCGGGGATGAGGCCGCTGTCGTAGAACCAGTTGAGCAGCTCACCGTCGTGTTCGGCGAGACGGATGATCGTGGCGTGATCACCGACGGCCAGCTCGTTGAGTGGACGGAGGTCCCGATTCTCGGCCTGCTCATGGTCGGGGTTGACCGGCCAGCCGTGCGGGCAACGCTCGGGGTGCCCGAGTCGCTCGGCGGTGCGCTCGATCATGTCGTCGGTGAACGTCGCGCCCAGGATGTCCGCCTGTTCGTGGGCCTCGGCGGCGGTGTAGCCCAGAAACTGGGTCAGAAAGCACTCGATCAGGCGGTGGCGACGCACCACGCGTTCTGCGGCCTGCTTGCCGGTGTCGGTCAGGATCGCCTCTTTGCGCTCACCGCGCTCCACCAGGCCCTCGTTCTCGAGGCGCTTCATCATCTCGCTGACGGACGCCTTGGACACCCCCAACATCTCGGCGACGCGTGCCGAGAGCGCCGGCTGATCCCGGACCACCGGCCCGTACTCGCCCACGGGAAACGCCAGGAAGTAGATCGTCTCGAGGTAGTCGTCGATCGAGTGGCCGTGGACGCTCATCGCTGACGAATATACGCCAGGTCGGCCGCTATGCGGCCGGTACGGACGGCAAGGCGTCCTCGGCGCCACCGCCGGTTCCGTCGCGGGCTGCCAGGTACAGGAACGGCAGCGCGATGATCAACAGCATCAGCGCCGGAACCGACGCGCGGCCATACGCGCCGACACCGGTCAGGCTCCAGACCTCCGTCGCCAGCGTGTCGAACCCGGTTGGGCGCAGGAGCAGCGTCACCGGCAGCTCTTTGAGCACGGACAAGAACACCAGCGTCGCCCCGGATATGAGGCCGGCCCGCATCATCGGCAGCGTTACGGATGTGATGACCCGCACGGGCGAACGGCCGAGGCCTCGGGCGGCTTCCTCGACGTTCGGGTTGACCGCCGCCAGCGCCGTGTCGACCCCGACGAGTGCTTGCGCGAAGTATCGGATCAGGTACCCGAGCAACAACAACGGAATCGTCTGGTAGACCAGCGGCACATATCGCGCAGCGAGGAACACCAACGCGAGCCCCACGACAACGCCCGGCAGGGCGTTGGAGGCGTAGGCGGTCCGCTCCAAGCCCACGGTCCACGGTCGACGGTACCGGCGGGCGAGGACCGAAACGGGGACCGCGAGGAGGGTGACGAGCACCGCCGCGACGACGGCGACCAGCAGTGTGTTCGTCGCCGCTCCCCACGGCACCTCGAAGCGCTGATCGTTGGTTGCCGCCCGGACGAACCAGTAGACCAGCACAGTCACGGGCACGACCACGAACAGCCCGATGATCACGCTCGAGTACCCGATGGCGACCGAGGTCCAGCGGCCCAGGGGCAGCAAGCGCTGTGCCCTGCCGGAGCCCGGGCCGAGCCGGTATGAGGTCCGCTTCCCACGTGCCTGCTGCTCCAGCACCAGGAACAGTACGGTGAGCGTGATGAGCAGCAGTCCCAACACCGCGGCCGGGGCGCGGTCGGACAATGAGTTGTGGTAGCGCAGAAAGATCGCCCGGGTCAGCGTGTCGTATCGCATCAAATCGACGGCTCCGTAGTCCGAAATCACATACAGCCCGGAGATCAGTGCGCCGCCGACGACGGCACGCCGGATTTGCGGGAACGTCACTGCGAAGAGCACGCCGATCGGCCGGCGGCCGAGACTCCGGGCCGCCTCCTCGACTGAGGGGTCGATGCTGCGCAGGGCGGCGACGGTCAACAGGAACACGTATGGGAACGTGGCCATGACCAGGGCGATGGTGGCGCCGATGAGGCCATGGATGTCTGGGAGCCGATTGACCCCGAGTGGTTCGAGGATCTGTTGAAGGAATCCTTTGGTCCCGAACGCGCCGAGCAGCGACAGCGCCGCGACGAAGCTCGGCATGGCGAGTGGCAGGCTGCACGCCGCGGCCCACCAACGCGCGCCGGGCATCTTTGTTCGCACGACCAGCCAGGCCATCGGCACCCCGATGAAGACTGCGCCGATTCCGACCAGCAGGGTCAGCAGCAGCGTCCTGCCCACGACCTCGCCCGTCGCCGTTCGCGCCAGGACACGCCACCCGTCGCCGAGCCCGGCGCGGACCACCAAGAAGACCGGCGGAACCAGCAATGTTGCGACCGACAGCGTGGCGATCGCGACGAGCAGGATCGGCGGGCGCCGGGACGCCTTGTTGCTCCCGACACCCGCCAATTGGGTGCCTTGGTCAGGAGGTAAGGCCAACCTCGTTCAACAGTTCGAGGGTCTGTCGTTCCTGCGAGCCCAGATCAACCACCTTGATCTTGTCCCCGATGAGATCCTTGAGCGCAGGAAAGCCCGCTGGTCCGGCCATCCCTGCGACCAGCGGATATTCCGTCTCTTCGGAGGTGGTTGTGTAAAACCGCTGTCCGGCGTCCGAGAGGAGGTAGTCGATGAACTTCGCCGCCGCCGCCTTCTTGTTGGACGAGGTCAAGATGCCGACACCGGCGACGTTGACGAAGGCTCCGGGATCGCCAGGCGTCAGGAAGTGGTTTGCGACCGGGGCGTCCGGCTGTTCCTTCTTGAGCAAGCCCAAGTAGTAATGGTTGACCAAGCCCAGGTCGATCTCGCCGCTGGCGATCGCCTCGACGATGGCGAGGTTCTTCGGGTAGGTCTTGACGTCGTTCGCCTTGAGGGCGTTGAGGAATGCCTTGGTCTTGTCGTCGCCGTACGCGAGGCGCATGACCGTGACGAACGCTTGGAACGAGGCGTTGGTGGGGGCGATGCCAAGACGACCGCGGAACCGCTTGTCCGTGTACCCCAGGATCGTGTCAGGCAGGTCCGCCGGCTTGAACACCTTGGTGTTGTACGCGACGACGCGTACGCGACCCGAGGTGCCGATCCACCGACCGTCAGGCGAGCGGAAGGACGCGGGAATCCTGTCGAGCTGGGGTTGCGCCAGCGGCGTGAACTGGTCGGCAATGGCGCCGAGCGTGCCCGCGTCCTGTGAGAAGAACACGTCAGCAGGAGAGTTCTTGCCTTCTTCCTGGATCTGGGCCGCGAGTTCAGGACTGTCGCCGTACCGCACGTTGAGTTTGATGCCGGTGGCCGCTTCGAGCTGTTTGTAGAGCGGCGCGACCACATCCTCCTCACGGCCGGAGTAGATCGTCAGGGTGTCGGACCCCGATCCGGACGAACCGCCTCCGCAGCCGGCAATGACGAAAATGGTCGCGAGCGAAACCGCGGCGACGATGAAGCGAATGCAGCGTCTCATGTACCCTCCTTGTGCCTGGATGGAGCTTGCTGGGCCGGTCGCGACGAACGAGTTCGGCCTAGCGAGCGAATACCGGGATCGGGCTTGGGTGGGGGTGAACCTCCACCCGGGTCCCAAGATGAATCGTCTCGGTCGATGGGCGTTGCGCACAGACGACGGTGCCGTCGGCGAGTCGCACCCGGTAGAACACATCGTGGCCGCGAAAATCACGGCCGATGACCTCGTTGGCTGCGTCCGCCCGTGGTCGCAAGACGAGCAGCTCGGGACGGATCAGTGCCTCGACAGGGCACCGAGCCTGGGGGGCGCCGCTGACCTGGAACGTACCGAGGGCGGTGCCGACGGCACTGCCGTCGACCACGCCGGGCAACACGTTGACCGGGCCGACGAACTCGGCGGCCCAGCGCGTTGCCGGCTCCGAGTAGAGCTCCTCGGGTGGCGCGACTTGGATGATCTTGCCCTCCGCCATCAACGCGACACGGTCCGCGAGCGAGAAGGCCTCTTCACGGTCGTGGGTCACGAGCAATACGGTGACGTGGGCGGCGCGCAGGATCGCCACGATCTCGTCCCGCACAGATTCGCGCAGCATCGTGTCGACGCTCGACCAGGGCTCGTCCAACAGGACCAGGTCCGGCTTGGGTGCCAACGCCCGCGCCAGGGCGACGCGCTGCTGTTGCCCGCCGGAGAGTTCACTCGGCTGGCGCTTGGCGAGACCGTCCAACCCGACGAGTGCAAGCACCTCGGGTACCCGCTCGGCGCGCTGGTCGCGGGGAACGCCGAACCCGATGTTCTTCTCGACCGTCAGATGGGGGAACAGCGCGTAGTCCTGAAAGACCATCCCGATCGTGCGGCGCTCGGGTGGCACCCACGTGTCGGCTGACGCCACGACGCGACCGCCGACGATGATCGTACCGGCGTTCGGCTGCTCGAATCCTGCGATGGCGCGCAGCAGGGTTGTCTTGCCGCAGCCGCTGGGTCCCAGGATCGCGACCAGCTCGCCGCGGCAGACGCTCAGGTCAGCCCCGGCGAGCGCTTGGGTCGCGCCGAAGTGCTTTTCGACGCCGACGAGGCCCACCATCGGCTCGCCGCCGGTGAGGTCGAGATCAATAACTTGAGCTGTCAGCTGGTCGGTCGTTCGGGGCCCCTAACGTGCGTGTCGCGGCGGATCGTACCCGTCCCGTGCAATTTTGACAACGGCCGTTACCGGAATTGACGGAGAGGGGTCAAATGGCCCCGCACGGCACCCGACCGCCGGCAGCGCAGAGTGCTGTGCGAGGATCCGACAATGGAACTGAATGAGGTGATGCGCACCACCTTCGCGTGCCGCGAGTTCACCGATGAGCACATCCCCGACGACGTGTTGTACGGCATCCTCGATGTCGCCCGATTCGCGCCCACAGGGGGAAACAGGCAAGGACAGCGGGTGATCATCGTGCGCGATCGGGAGGTGCGCCGCCAACTCGCCGATCTGTGCAGGCAGCCCATGGCGGGGTACATGGCGCAGGCATACCTGGGCGAGGCCCCGTGGAACACGATCGTCCCGAGCCGGGTGGACCCCGACGCAGTCGATGCTGTGACGCTGCGGTCCCCGTTCCTGGACGGCCTCGTCGACGTACCGGTCCTGCTGGTGGTCTGTGTGGACCTGTCGGTGGTCGCGAGCTTCGACCGCAACCTTGACCGCATCGGCGTCATCTCGGGAGCCTCGATCTACCCGTTTGTCCACAACATCCTGTTGGCCGCGCGCGACGCCGGCTACGGTGGCGTCATCACGACCTCCCTGGCAAACCGTGAGCCAGAGGCCCAACAACTCCTGGGCCTGCCACGCCACATTGCGATCGCCGCACTCGTGCCGCTCGGACGCCCGATCAAACAGCTGACCAAACTCCGCCGCCGAACGGTGGAGGAGTTCACCACCATCGACCGCCTGGAAGGGCCACCGCTGACGAAGGACGGAAGTTTGTAACCCTCCGGAACGGTCCAGTCGCGACCCTTCCCGACACCCCGTAATCCGTGTCGTGGAGACGTGTTCCGGGAAGTCTGGTGTCAGACACGGTTTACTGGCCATTAACAACCTTGTGACAGATAGTTGGGCCGCAGTATGCGTGTAGCGTGCCCCACATGCCACTCACAGACTTTCCACGTCATCCGCTGACGTTCGGCCCGTCGCCGATCCATCCGCTGCCCCGGCTCAGTGAGCACTTGGGCGGCAACGTCGAGATCTGGGCCAAGCGCGAGGACTGCAACTCGGGGCTGGCGTATGGTGGCAACAAGGTCCGCAAGCTCGAGTACCTCGTCCCAGACGCGCTGGCCAAGGGGTGCGACACGCTCGTGTCGATCGGCGGGGTGCAGTCCAACCACACGAGACAGGTCGCCGCGGTCGCCGCGCACCTCGGGCTCAGGTGCGTGCTCGTGCAGGAGCACTGGGTCGAGTGGCCTGACAGCGTCTACGACCGCGTCGGCAACATCCTGATGTCACGCATCATGGGCGCCGATGTGCGCTTGTCCGATGCCGGGTTCGACATCGGCTTCCGACCCAGTTGGGAGGAGGCCCTGGCCTCGGTCGAGTCTTCAGGCGGCACGCCGTACGCGATCCCCGCGGGTGCGTCGGATCATCCCCTGGGCGGCATGGGGTTCGCACACTGGGCGATGGAGGTCGAGCAGCAGGAGCGCGAACTCGGGACGTTCTTCGACACGATCGTCGTGTGCTCGGTCACCGGGTCCACTCAAGCAGGGATGATCGCCGGGTTCGCCACACAGGATCGGCCGCGTCGCGTCGTCGGGATCGACGGTTCGGCAACCGTTCAGCAGACGTGGGATCAGATCGCCCGCATCGCACGCAACACCGCCGAAGCGATCGGATTGGGTCGCCCGCTCGCAGACGACGAGATCGAGCTTGTCGACGGCTACCACGCCGGCATCTATGGGGTGCCCGACGCGGCGACGATCGACGCGATCCGCACGGTCGGTCGCCTCGAGGGCATGATCACCGACCCCGTCTACGAGGGAAAGTCCATGGCCGGGCTGATCGACATGGTCCGCACCGGGGCGATCTCCGACGGGTCAAAGGTCCTCTACGCCCACCTGGGCGGCCAGCCTGCGCTCAACGCATACAGCGGAGCGTTCGCACGCTGACGCACAACCAGATCGCGACGGGGTGACCGTCCTGCAGGGGTGGATCCGGTTGGGAGGCACAGGGCGACGCCCGCCGCGATTCGTCCCTTCCAGTTTTTTTGAGACGAGGGGCGCTCCAGCCGTTCGTGCGCAACCCGTATGACTGCCGGCTGATCCTCGGCCCGGCGCCGCATCGTGCGACGGCCTCCGCGTACCTCTCGGCGATACTCACCTCGTACGGGAAGGTGGGGAAGGCCGGCTCCCAGGCGTTGCCGGCAGGCCGATCGGGATGTCCACCCCGATGACGTCCGCATCCGCCGCAGCGATGACACGTCTGAACACGTGGGGTGGTCGGCCACCGATGCCCGGTCGGCATCGAGGGTGATCATCACCCAACCGCCTGACCAGTCATCGACGCCGACGAGTCGGCTTGAACTCACGCGGCGATCACGGGCAGTCCTTGCCCCTTGTGATTACGCCTTCTGGGCTGCGGCTGCAGCGGCCTTGCCGGCCTCGATCTTCTTGAGGTCACGCGCCTTCTTCTTGCGCTGACGATCCTTGTTCCAGCGTATCGGCTTGCGGGTACCTCGTCCCAATGCGTGCTCCTTGCTGATTATCTGCGACCCCGACTCTACGCCATTCCGTCCAAATGACGCGGCCCCGGCCGCTCACCGCGAGCGACCGGGGCCGAGAACAGGCGGCGCGTGCGGCGCGGACTACTTGATGAAGAGGATCTCCGAGTACTTCGGAAGCGGCCACAGGTCATCCGCGACGATGCGCTCAAGCTGGTCGGCGACATCGCGGACGGCCCCCATTGCGGGCAGCACCTTGTCGCGCATGAAGATGGCGTGCTTGAGCCCATCGTCATCGGGGTGCGTGGCGTTGACCTTTGCCAGGGCCTTGAGCGTGGTCACGAGCTTCTTGACCAGTGTGTCGGTCTCGCGCACCAGTTCGAGCACCCCCGCCGCCTTGAGTTGCGCCAGGTGACGCAGTGCGGCTGGCAGGATCATCGTGCGGGCGATCGACGCGGCGGTCTCTGCCTCGATGTTGATCTTGGTGACGTACTGCTCGACCCAGACCTCGTACCGCGACTCGATCTCGCGGGAGTTGAGGACCCCGTACGTCGAGAAAACCCCGATCGTCTGCTTGGAGACGACCTCGGGGAGGGCGTCCGGTGTGGTCCGCAGGTTCTTGAGACCCCGCTTGGTCACCGCTTCGACGTGCCATGCCTCGTCGTAGTTGTCGCCACCGAACACGACCACACTGTTGACCTTGTAGGACTTGCCGAGGACACCGGCCAGCACCTGCTCAACGTTCTTGCCGGCCTTTGCCGCGGCTTCGACTTTGTCGCTCAAGTCGTCGATGGCCTCGGCGGCGATCGTGTTGAGCACCGTGTTGGCAAAGCTCGGCGACATGCTCGATCCGAGGGCCCGGAACTCGAACTTGTTGCCGGTGAACGCGAACGGGCTGGTGCGGTTGCGGTCCCCGCTGTGCATCGGCAGCGCGGGCAGCACCGGTGTGCCGAGACCCAGCACCGACTCCGGGGTGGTCTCGCCGCCCTTGCCCTTGGCCAGCGCGTCGAACACCCGCTCGAGTTCGCCGCCGAGGAAGATCGAGATGATGGCCGGCGGCGCCTCGTTGGCACCGAGACGGTGGTCCTGACCGGCCGTCGCCACGGACGCACGCAGCAGACCCTGGTGCTTGTTGACGGCTTGGATGACCGCCGTGGCGAAGAACAGGAACTGCTCGTTGTCGTGCGGACTGTCGCCGGGCTCCAGCAGGTTGCGGCCGGTATCGGTGCCCATCGACCAGTTGTTGTGCTTGCCCGAGCCGTTGACACCCGCGAACGGCTTCTCGTGGAGCAGACAGACCAATCCGTACTTGCGAGCTGCGCTCTGCAGGATCTGCATGCACAGCTGTTGGTGGTCCGACCCGACATTCGAATTCTCGAACATCGGGGCGACTTCGTACTGGTTCGGAGCGACCTCGTTGTGGCGGGTCTTGATCGGCACACCCAGTCGGGCGAGTTGGTCTTCGACGTCGAGCATGTAGGCCAGGACCCGTTCCGGGATCGACCCGAAGTAGTGGTCGTCCAACTCGTGGCCCTTGGGGGGCTTGGCGCCGAACAGGGTGCGACCCGTCGTGATCAGGTCGGGACGCTCGTAGTAGTACTGCTCGTCGACCAGGAAGTACTCCTGCTCAGGGCCGATCGTGGTGAACACGCGTTGTGTCTCGTGATCACCGAACAGGCGCAACGCCCGGACCGCTGCCCGCGACAACGCATCCATGGAGCGAAGCAGCGGGATCTTGTGGTCCAGGGCCTCGCCCGTCCACGACGCGAAGGCTGTCGGGATGCACAGAAAGGAGCCATTGGGGTTGCGCAGGATGAACGCGGGACTGGTCGGGTCCCATCCCGTGTAGCCACGCGCTTCGAATGTCGCGCGGATGCCGCCGGTCGGGAAGCTGGAGGCGTCCGGCTCACCGCGGATCAACTCGTCTCCGGAAAACTCCGCGATGGCGCTGCCGTCGCCCGCCGGATTGAAGAACGAGTCGTGCTTCTCGGCGGTGGAACCGGTGAGCGGCTGGAACCAGTGCGTGTAGTGGGTCGCACCCTTCTCCATCGCCCATTCCTTCATCGCCTGCGCAACGACGTTTGCGATGGACGAATCCAGTTGCTCCCCGCGCTCGATCGTGCGCTGCAGCTGCCGGAACACATCCTTGGGCAGGTGCAGGCGCTGTGCGGCTGGCCCAAAGACGTCCTCACCGAAGATCGCGGCGCCGGGCACCGTCAGGTCTGGGGTACCGAGCGACGTGCCGTTGGGGCTCCATTGAGCGGCGTGGACATTGGGCTGACGGGTTCTCGCCATCGTGTGTGTCGTCCTCCTTGCCCGTCCGGGATGCACGCCGATTGCGGCCTCACGGGGGGTCTGTGGTGGTGGGTCCAGAGAGAGTCGCCCTATTTTCTACAGGAGCGGCCGATCATTGGTGTTACGCCATCTGGCGAAACGCGGTCGAATTGTTTTCGCCACATGGCGAAAGTCGCTAGTGATCGGGCGCCTCATCCAGTGTCGCGTTGGCGTCGGCGACCATCCGCTTCATCTGGTCGCGCCGTTCGCGAAGCAGCGCGGCGAGGGTCGGATCGGCCGTCGCAAGGATCTGTGCCGCGAGGAGTCCGGCGTTGTGTCCATTGTCGATCGCGACCGTCGCAACCGGAACTCCGCGTGGCATCTGCACGATCGACAGGAGCGAGTCCATGCCGTCCAGCGCCGAGGTTCGCACGGGTACGCCAATGACCGGCAGCACCGTGACGGCCGCGAGCATGCCCGGTAAATGCGCGGCACCACCCGCCCCCGCGATGATGACCTTGAGGCCGCGCTCCGCGGCGATCTTGCCGTAGTCGATCATGTCCTCGGGCGTGCGGTGAGCCGAGACAACCCGCACCTCGTAGGGAACGCCCAACTCGGCCAGGACGTCTGCGGCCGGCCGCATCACCGGCAGATCGCTGTCGCTGCCCATCACGATCCCAACCAAAGGAGGCGTCCCGTGACCTCGTTCAGGCATCTATACGCCCCCTTCAGCACGGCTCTTTGTCGGCCTGTTCGCCGCCCCTGCGGGTCGACTCAGTCGCTTCGGGGGCTGTGGTACGCCCCCTTCAGCACGGCTCTTCGTCGTCACAGTCGCACCTGGGCAGCGGCCTGGCGTGCGCGTTTGAGTGCGTCTTCCAGGGTGCCGCCGAGGGTGGTGATGTGGCCCATCTTGCGTCCCACGCGAACCTCCGCCTTGCCGTAGAGATGAAGATGCGCGCCCGGCACCGCTGACGCGCCGGCGATCGTGACATCGGCTGAACCGGTACGGGTGCCGAGCAGGTTGACCATCGCCGCCCGTGGCGTGCGCATCTCCACCCGGCCGAGCGGCAGGTCGAGCACTCCCCGCAGATGGTTTTCGAACTGCGAGGTTTCGCACGCCTCGATCGTGTAGTGGCCGGAGTTATGCGGCCGCGGGGCGAGCTCGTTGACCAGGATCCTGCCGCCTGGCAAGGCAAAGAGTTCGACCCCCATGACGCCGATCGCCCCGGCGATGTCGGCGGCGTGCACGGCGATCTCTTCGGCGCGTTCTGCGTCGCTGGGATCGATGGGCGCGGGTACGAGTACTTCGTGGCACACATGGTCGCGCTGCCGCGTCTCTGCGACGGGGTAGGGCAGGGCCTCGCCACTCGCTCGGCGGGCGACCATCACAGCCAGCTCGCGCGTGAACTCGACGAACCCCTCCACGAGCACACCCTCGCCGTGATCGAGTCGGGCGAACGCCGCGGCGGCCTCCGCAGGGGTTCGGCATGTCGCGTTGCCGTACCCGTCATAGCCCAGCTTGCGCGACTTGAGCATCAGGGGCCACCCCAAGTCGCGGGCCAACGCCTCCAACTCGGACGCACGCTCGACAACCGCGAACGCCGGCACGGGGATCCCGGCACCGCGTAGGAGGTGCTTCTGCAATGCCTTGTCCTGCACGGTGGCCACGGAACCCGCGGTCGGACGCACCGGGGTCCCGGCGGCCTCGACCGCGGCGAGTGCCGAGGCCTCGACGAACTCGTTTTCGAGGGTCAGCACGCCACAGACTGCTCCGAGTCGCGCGACGGCCTCGGAATCGTGCCAGTCGCCCTCGATGACCCCCGCGGCGACACCTGCAGCGGGCTCGCCGAGGTGACCGAGCACCGCCACCGAGATGCCCAATGGCCAGGCGGCCAGACAGGTCATGCGCGCGAGCTGGCCAGCGCCGACGATGCCGACGTCGAACCGCCGCAGCGCCGCGCTCGTTTCGGTCAGATCGATCGCGACGGAGGCCGAAGGCACGCCCGGGACGCTACCAATCCACGTCACTGATGGACGAGCACGTGCGCGAAGTTCGCCCGTCGATGTCGATATTCGCTGCGAGCCGCCTGAATGGACCTCCGCGCGTCCCCCGCGCGGTCCTGCGGCTCGCGGGCTGATACGATCTCGCGACCCGGGCGATTAGCTCAGTTGGGAGAGCACTAGCTCGACAAGCTAGGGGTCACTGGTTCGAGCCCAGTATCGCCCATACCGGGGGGTCGTCATGCGGGCAGCCCGCCTGACGACCCCTCAGCACCCAGGTCCTCTGTTCGACACTGGCCGTCGATGCAACGGGGGTTGTCGCCCGTCGCCGCGCCCGTACCTTACGAGGAGTACCCACTTGGCGGCGCTGTCGCGGTCTCGCGTGAACGTGCAGCGGGCTGCCGCGGCGTGCGGGGTTCCGGGACGCCACTCGCGGCAGGGACACGTTGCCCCGAGCCGAGAATGCGCTTGATGGTCAGCCCACCGACCAGGACGGCGCTTGCGATGTAGATCAGGCTGGCCCAGGTGGCGCCGGTGTCGGTGCCGGCCAACAGACCGTGGAGCAGCGCGGTGCCATACGCGACGAACGCCAGGTAATGCAGTTTGCGCCACCGCTTGTGGCCGATCCGCGACTTGAGCTTGGTGCTGATGATCACCGCGAGCACCGTGTACATCGCGACGATGCCGACGCTCGTCGCCCACGGGCGGTACTCGGTGCGAAGCGGCACCAATGCGGCGACGGCCGAGACGCCCGACTTCGCGTCGATCACGAGCATCGTGACGTGCAGGCCCAACATCCAGAGGCTCAGGGTCGTCAGGTGCTGGTGCAGGTCCTTCGTGATGATGGCGGGCCAGCGCGGAGACTTGAGGCGCAACGAGAGCGCCAATCCCGCGGTCACCGCGGCCGTCAGCAGCAGGAATGCCGTGAATCCCGCTCCGCGTGCGATCAGCCACTCGAGGCGTAGGACGTTCACGCGGCCACCTGCGCAGGCCAAGTCGCGGTCTCTCGGATTGAGTCGTCCTGGAGGGTCATCAATCCGGGCAGTCCGAGTCGCTCAAGCAACGCCGTGCCCGCATCGAGGCCGAGTATGAGCGCGACCTTCGCGGCGACCTCGGCTTGGGCACACGTCGATGCTGCAACGCTGACCGAGCGCAGCTCCGATTGTGACGGCAGGCCCGTGCGCGGATCGATCAGGTGATGACGCTGCACGCCGTCTTGCATCCAACGGCGCTTGGTGACGCCGGATGTGGCGATCCCACCACCGGCCAACGTGACGGCGCGGTCCTTGGCTTCGTCGAAGCCGATCTGCCACCCAGCCGCGTCGTCGCGCGCGACCCGCATATCGCCGCCCGCGTTGACGAGTGCCGTTTCGACCCCGAACTCCGCAAGGAGCGAGGCCGCCGCGTCCACGGCCATCCCCTTTGCGATACCGCCGAAGTCGAGGGCGGTTCCAGCTGGGATCGTGACGTTGCCGTCCTCGGCATTGATGTGGATGTCCCGCCAACCGCCTGCCGGCAGGTCGCGAACGAAGCTTCCACCGACCAAACGGAGCGGCCCTTCGAACGACCGGTGGTAGCCGATGGCCGACATCTGGCGTCCAAGGGTCGGATCAAACAACCCGTCTGTCGCCCGCGCGGCATCGACGGCGACCGTCAGGACGTTGCGCAACAGCGGACCGACCGTGGTGGGGGTGCCTGCGGCACGGTTGACGCGTGACAGTTCGGACTCGGGTCGGAACCGGCTCAGGAGCGCCTCCCAACCGACAAAGAGGTTGCGGACCGCGCCGACCGCGCCGGGCGGGAGGTCTCCGACGAACAGGATCGACACGATTGTCCCCATCGCGGGGAACCGCACCTGCCGGGGCGTCAATCGGATGTGGTGCATTACGAGGTGCCGGACGTCGCGGCGGGGGGCGCCGCAGGGCGGGGCGGGGCGACGTAGGCCCGGCGTGGTGGCGTTGGCACCGGCTGCGATGGCGTCACGGTGCGGTTGCTTTGCACAGGCGCACCATTTCCTTGGTGCTGGGCCGGGTCGTTCTGGCTCTGGTGCGCGAAGAAGTCGCCGGCCGCCTGACCGTCATACACAACGCCGTCGTCTGATGCTGCGCCCAGGTCGCGGGACGTCGGAACGACGCTGTCAGCGACCGAGGGCGCGATGGCTGCGGGCTTCGGCGGCGGAGGGGAATAAGCGGCGGCAAGCCCGGTGAACACCCCAAGCGCGCTGATCGCACCGGCTGTGCCCAGGGTACGCAGGCTCGCGGTGCGTCTGACGATCTGCGCACGACGCTTGGCGGCGGCAGCGGCAGCCACCGCAGCAGCAGGATCAGGCGGGTTGAGTGGAGGGAGGCTCATAACCCCTTTCGAGCGTGTGCGTTCATGCAACACCGACACTGTCGACCGCTCGGCTGGGCACCCCCTGCGCGCAGCCTGAGAATCCCCTGAGAAAAGGTTGCCGAGCGGGCGAAGAGAGCCGTCACGAGGTACTCGAACTCGTCGCGACGTTGTTACCGCTGGCGCCGCTGATGCCGCTTTGCACGTGTGTCGTCGCGGTGTTCGTCGGTGCCGCCACCGTCGCCTTGCCTTGCGCCGGGCTGGACGTGCTCTGGGTCGCTTCGACGTGAGACACAGTCGTCGATGGTGATGCCGCAGGACGCTGGTTGGTGGCGGACAGCCCGGTGAAGATCCCGAGCGCAGCGATCGCGCCAGCTGTGCCCAAGGTCCGCAAGCTCGCGATCCTGCGCGTGATCTGCTCGCGACGTTGGGTGTCTGCGGTCGGGGTGGGCGGGGTCGGACTCATCGGTCGCCTCTCGTGGTGTTCGTGGCTTCACGATCCAGCGTGGCCGGTCAGCCTGGGCGGAGGCTGGACACCGTCTGTGAAGCCGCCGAGGATCACGGACATCGCCCAGCAACGCACAGGATGTTCACAGTAAACGCTCAGGATGAATGGGTACGCTGAGGTACTGGCAGGCAACGGCGAAGGGACGACGATGCGGAACGGACAGGTACTGGCAGTCGATGTGGCGCGGATCCTGGTGGTCGACGACGAAGAGAGCATCACGCAACTTCTGTCGACGGCGCTCCGATACGAGGGTTTCGAGGTGCAGACTGCCGCGACCGGTCGTGAAGCCCTGATCGAAGTCGAGTCGTTTCGTCCCGATCTGGTGTTACTGGACGTCATGCTCCCGGATCTGGACGGCTTCGAGGTGCAACGGCGTCTTCCCGTGGGGGCGACGCGGCTGCCGGTCGTGTTCCTGACCGCCCGACGCGACACCGAGGATCGCGTTCGCGGGCTGACGGTCGGTGCAGACGACTATGTGACCAAGCCGTTCAGCCTCGAGGAACTCATCGCCCGGGTGCGCGCGGTGCTCCGGCGCACACGCGGGGAGGATCCCGACCAAAAACGCATCGCCTATGCGGACGTCGAGCTTGACGAGGAGACCTACGAGGTGCGCCGTGCCGACACGCTCGTCGAGCTGACGCCGACCGAGTTCAACTTGCTGCGGTACCTGATGGTCAACGCGGGACGTGTCCTGAGTAAGCCGCAGATCCTGGATCACGTCTGGCACTACGACTTTGGCGGCGACGCCAACGTGGTCGAAACCTACATCAGCTACCTGCGCAAGAAGATCGATGCCCTGGGCCCGCCGCTCATCCAGACCGTGCGCGGCGTCGGCTACACCCTGCGGTTGCCGCGTGCGTAGCCTCGCCTCGTATTCGCTGCGGGCACGGTTGCTCGCGATCACACTGTCGCTTGTCGCCGTGGGTCTCGCGATCGCCGGCGTTGTCACCTACAACTCGCTGCGGACCTTCCTGCTCGACCGGGTCGACGCCCAGCTGGTCGCCGCGCAGGAACCGGCGCTGCATGTCATCCGGGAGCCCCCCCATTTTCCGTCGGGGCGGGGGGGATCGGATCGAACCGACGACCTCCGGCGCCTGCCGACCCAAACCCACGGGGGAATCGTCGACTCGGATGGCGTTGTTCAGTTCGCGCTTCCCGGCACACCCGGGGTGCTGCCGCTCAGTGACGGCGAGAGGCTGTATACGGCGAATCTCGCGGGAGTCGGGGCGTACCGGTTCATCACGAGCGAGGTGCCTCTTGAGAACAGCGCCGGGGTGGTTTCACGTGGGCACTTTGTGGTCGGGATCCCGCTCGGCGATGTCAACAGCACGCTGAGTCGTCTGCTCGCGATCGAACTCTTGGTCGGCCTCGTCGTACTGGCTGCGGTGGCGGCGGCGGGCCTCTGGCTCGTGCGCGTCGGCCTCAAACCGCTGACCGACATCGAGCAAACTGCGGGTGCGATCGCGGCCGGTGACCTGTCGCAGAGGATCGA
>JANLOO010000064.1:0-46444 GCA_031366605.1 Actinomycetota bacterium
ATGAGCGTGTCGCAGCCGGGTGCCAGCGCGTCGGACACGTTGACGCCGGTCAGAGCCACATCGCCGGTGTTCTCGACCAGGACCGTCCAGGTCACCGTCTCGTTCGCGAGGACAACGGGCTTGTCGACAGTCTTGGTGACCGTCAGCCCTGAAGTGACGACGTCGACAGTTGCCTGGGCGGGAGCCGGTGCGACGGTGTTGCCCAGCTGATCCTCACCGACGACCACTGCCGTGTTGGTCGTAGCCTTGGTGATCGTCGTTGTGCAGGTGATCGGAGCGGCGGCCGCGTGCGCGGCAAGGGTGCCGATGACCATGTCGCAGCCCGGAGCATCCGCGTCGGTGACCGCCACGTTCGTCAGTACAGCGTCGCCGGTGTTGGTCACCTGAACCGTCCAGGTGACATCGGCCGGAGCAACAACGGTCGGCGTGTCGACGGACTTGGTGATCGAGAGGCTCGGGGCGATCACATCGACGACCGCGTCGTCGCTGATCGGGGTCAGTGCGCTGCCGAGGGGGTCGATGGCAGAAGCCGTCGCCACGTTGGTGGTGTCCTCTTTGACAGTCGCGGTGCAGGTGTACTCGGAGAACGCGCCGACGGCCAACGATCCGATGGACTTGGCACACTCCGGTGTGACAGCGTCAGCGACTGCGACGTTGCTGAGGGCGACGTCACCGGTGTTCGTGACGCGGATCGTGTAGGTGACGGGCGTACCCGCGATCACGACCGGCTTGTCAACCGACTTCGTAATCGCCATCGACCGCTTGCAGAGTTGGTTGACGATCGTGCGGAGCGCGGTCGGGAGGTTTGCGAAGTTCGAAACCGCCAGGACGTCGGTGGTCGCCAGGTTGAGCGACGCCGGGTTGGAGACGACGTCGGTGCCGCTGATCGCGCTGAGGCGAGCCAGGCTCGCGGCGTTACTGAGGGCGGCGCCGACGCCGACGGCCAGGATGTGGCTGCCCTGCGCCTTGACGGCGTTGGCCTGCACGATCGCCGGGGTCAGAGCCGTCGCACTGGCGACGTTGGTCGCAAACGGCGCAACGGTGCCGGTGGCGGTCGGGTCACCGTCGGTGATGAACACGACGAGCGGCGCAACACCGGATGTGCTGTTCAGGTTCTTGACCTCTTGGAGCGCGTCCTCCCAGTTGGTCCAGGGCCCCGTTTGCGACGGTGAGTCGTAGACGTCGGCGGGGGCGGAGGCCGTGCGGTTGAAGTACGGCTGGAACGTCGTCGCGAGCGTCCCGCCCGCGCCCGACGTGACCGAGGTGTAGGGGAACACCTTCTTGGCGGATGAGCCGAACTCGATCACCGCGAGCTTCGAGCCTGTGTCGGCAAGCCCATTCGCAAAGGCGTTCGCGGCGATTCGGACAGCCGCCTCGGCACCTGCGGTGCTCTGGATCGAACCGGACTCGTCGAGGACCATGATGACGTTGGTGCCACACGCGGGCTTCAGGTCAGGGTTGGTGGCGACCGTCGTGGGATAGGCGCCAACAGTCGCCGAGGCCGTCGAAACGAGGGTCGCGAGCACCGCAAGCAGGGCCGCGACAAAAAGCGCGACCGTCCGTGCTGGACGCGAGAATGAAAGCGGGTGCATTCAGGAGTCTCCTTGAAAGACATAATTGAGGGTGTCGTCCCGAGCAGGAGCTCAAAACGGCGGGATTCCTCACGAGAGCGAGCCTACGATCGAAACCGGACGTAATCGTCTTGCGATCGCAGGTTTCATGTAGTTCTGTTCACGCATTGTGCGTGATAATCGCCAAAATCTTCCTAGACCCCTGTCTAGTTTTCGCGGTTGCCTGGTCTAGTTCGATACCTGGTCTTAGGACGATGCAATTCTCGTTCGCGCCAGGTCTGCCATGGCATTCAGGGCAGACGGTCCTCACTTGAATGGGCGGCCTGACCTGCGTCCCCTGGTACCCGGAGCCCACGCCGTCACCCTGCGCGCTGAGGCAACCTGGCGTCGACCCTGAAACGC
This sequence comes from Actinomycetota bacterium, assembly GCA_031366605.1. Taxonomy (GTDB): domain Bacteria; phylum Actinomycetota; class Thermoleophilia; order Miltoncostaeales; family Miltoncostaeaceae; genus CALMEC01. The sequence continues at coordinate 1,974 of JANLOO010000064.1, forward strand.
ACGACCGCCGCGACTGTCGCGACGCGCACGTTCCCTGCGTCGTGCGCCCGACAGACGGGTGGGTGGCCCTGCCGCAGGATGGGTGGACACCTCAGCCACTCCGACCCAAGGGCCAACCATGAACGTGCCATCGCTCCGTATCTCGATCCCCGCACTCGCCGCCGCGCTCGGTCTCTGCCTCGCGGCCATCGTCGTGCCATCGCCCCGGGCCGAGGGCGCCACGATGTGGACGCCGGTTGCGCGTTCGCACCTGCAGGTGACCAGCGGCGCGATCACAACCCTGCGATCGGGTCTGCTGCAGACGCGCAGCCCGCAGATGCGAGCTGTGGAGCAGGACGCGGGCCGCCACGCACAGTGGGCCCGCCTCAAGTTTCGCTACGGCCAACCCGGCGACGGGACGTCAACCCTCGGCTCCGGCGCGATCAGACGGCAGATCGGCCTGAAGCTGCTCGCGGGCGACCCGTGCAACCTCGTCTACGTGATGTGGTGGGAGTACCCGGTCCACCAGATCGCGATCTCAGTCAAGCGCAACCCGGGCCGGCAGACCTCGTCGCAGTGCGGCAACCTCGGCTACACCGAGATCACAAGGATCCCTTTGCCCACGCCCGCGTCAGTCCGCGACGACCGACCCCACGTCCTCGAATCCCGCACCCGGCGGGAACCCGACGGAACGCTCACCCTGACCGTCTTGACCGACGGCACCACGGTCTACGACGAGGCACTCCCGACCAATCTGACCAACGACCTCGACGGCCCGATCGGCCTGCGCTCCGACAACGGCCGGTATGTCTTCGCCCTCACCGCCACTCACCGCCGGTCAGGATGAACTCGTTCACGCGGCGCGCCAGTCACCGGAGGGTGAACTCCAGTTCACCCTCCCAGCAACGGCTCATGGGCACTGCGCGTCGCCGAGTAGCCGACTCCCGCCAATGGAGGTCCATGGCCCACTTGCCACGTTTGACGCAGAGCCGTCGTACGGTCGACAACGTTTCTACGAAAGGACTCTCGGAGTATGGAGGATGACGGGATCGAACCGACGACCTCCGCGTTGCAAACGCGGCGCTCTCCCAGCTGAGCTAATCCCCCTGGGACGCAGAGGGTAGCATCGCGGGCGTGAGCAGCGAACCCGTAGAAGACCCGTTCGCGGTCGTCGATCGCCTTCTCGATCAGCAGATGGTCAAGCATTTCGAGATGGCTCAGATGATCGCCGAGTACCGCGACATGTTGGCCGACCTGCAGGAACAACGGCGGCCGGATGACGACAAGGTCAAGCTCGCCCGCAGTCTGCCCGGCGCGCGGTACCACGTGGCCACGACCTACGTCCGCGAGCGCTGGCTCGTCCTCGAGGGTGACCTCAAACGGCTCTTCCCTCCTGACGACCCCGCGCCCTAACTCATCTGACCCACCAGGTCCGCGAGCGCGGCGGACGCCTCGGTGAAGCGGAAGGCGTAGCCGGATTCGAGCGCCACGCGCGGGACCGCGTGCTGGCCCTGCAGGACGATCTGCGCCCCCTCGCCCAGCAGCAGCTTGATCGCGAACGCCGGTGTCGGCGCGACGGCAGGCCGGTGGACGGCGTGGCCGAGCGCCTTCGCGAACGCCCCCTGCTGCAGGATCCCCGGCGCGACCAGATTGATGGGACCTGAGACCGCGGCGTTGTCGAGGGCATGCAGGATGAGCCCGACGACATCGTCCACGTGAATCCACGGAAACCACTGACGGCCCCCGGCGATGGGGCCGCCGACGCCGAGCTTGGCGGGACCCAGCATCTGCGGCAGCGCACCGCCCTCGGTGGCCAGGGCGATACCGGTGCGCGGCAGGACGACTCGCACGCCGTGTGCCGTGGCGGCCGTCGCGGCGGCCTCCCAGCGCCGGCAGAGGTCCGCCAGAAACCCCGAGCCGGGCGCCGCCGACTCGTCGACCTCCTCGTCCCGGTTGCCGTAGTACCCAACTGCGCTCGCATTGATCAGGACCCTCGGCCCGCCGTTGGTCAATGCCCGGACGACGGCATCGGTCAGGTCGACACGGCTCGAGACGAGTTCGCGCTTGACCTCGGCGTTCCACCGGCGGCCGATCGGTGATCCGGCCAGGTTGACGACCGCGTCGCACCCGTCGAACGCCCCCGGCGGCACCGGACCCGCAGTCGGGTCCCACGCGATCACGTGCGCGTCCTCCACGTCCTTGCCACTGCGCACCAGCGCAACCACCTCGTCGCCGCGCGCGACCAGCTGCGTGATCAGCCGACGACCGATGAGTCCTGTCGCTCCTATGACCGCGGTCCGCATCCCGGCTCCTCGTTCGGTGAACCTGGATGATGACCTCCGGTGACGGCGACGCCAACGGCAACGGCAGTTCCGGGACATTTGCACTGCGCCCCGATCCGCGCCAGGATCACGGCCGTGACGGGTGGAGTCAGCATCGTGATGGCAGCGCTCTCGCTGACCGGCTGTGAACCGGCGGCCGGGGGCTACGACCCGCCGATCGTCTGGCAGGCATCCGTTGCGGTGGGCCGCACCAACCACGGCAAGCTGCGGCACGGCGTGCAATTGCCCGCCGAGGGACCGAACCATGTGACGTACGATCCCGCGCGGCACACGGTGCCGAACCGGCCGTGGCGGCGCTGGGGAACCAGCCGATCGGTGCGAACCACGTTGTGTGTCATCGAGGACTACCGCCGTGCACATCCCGATGCGCCGCGCATCGTCGTCGGCGACCTGAGCCGCCCCCGCGGAGGCCCGTTCGGTCCACGGTTCGGCGGGTTGGGGCACGTGTCACATCAAAACGGGCGCGACATCGACGTCTACTACCCCCGGTGGGACGGCGGCGAGGCCGCGCCCCAGGGGCCGGGAGATGTCGACCTGACACGGGCGCAAGAACTCGTGGACCGGTTTGTCGCGGCGGGAGCCACGCTGATCGTTGTCGGCCCGGACACCGGTTTGCACGCCTCAGGAAGGCGCCGCATCATGGAGTTCGACGCGCATCACGAGGACCACATGCATGTACGGCTCCCCGCTCGCTAAAGGCGAGCGAAAACCGAGTCAGGCGGTGTCGCCGAGCCTCGCTGCGACTGGTGGTAACGGCGATCTCGGCGACGCCGTATGGCGACGGTTTGCAGCCGCCACACGGTGCAGCAGTTCTGCGTGGTCCCTAGTTCCTGGGTTCCTCCGGCGGCAGCGGCTTGACCGGGCGCCGGTCGGACATCGCCAGGTCGATCAGCGTCATGGGATCGACCCCGGGTGCTGCGGTCGCCCGCCCGATCGACAGGGGGACCGGAGCGTCGGCCCGCAGCCGAAGACGTAGCCGCGCGATGGCCGGCTCCGAACTGGGGCCGTCCGCATCGGCGAGCAGCACGGTCAGGGACCGTACGCTCGTCCGCCACATTGCGTCGGTCTCGCGGATCATGTGTCGCACGATTGCCGCAAGCTTTGCGATGGCGGCCTCGTTCACGGGGCCATCGGCGTCGACGACGATGAGCGTGACAAACCGCCTGCCGCGACGCGATGCATCAAGGGCATGATCGAGTGATTTGAGAAAGGACTCACGGTCGACCGGCTCAACGGCCCCGGTGGTGGGGCCAAACAACGCCGAGCGTGGGCGAAGATCCGTCTTCCTTCGAAGTGGGCCGTGCGTGGCCATCTGCAAGCAGTGTGTCAGATGCCGCGGTCGGCAGTCAACGACGGCACCTACTCAATTGCTCCGGTCGGGCGGCTCACCGTGTCCGTAGTGCCGTGACGCGGCCGGATGGCGTGCCAACACGTCTTCGATCGCGGCGGCCTCGTCATCGGCGAGCGGGCGCGCAGCCAGCTGTGCGTTTGCAGTCGCCTGCGCGGCGTCACGCGCCCCGATGATCGCCGACGTCACCTCGGGGCGACGCAGTACCCAGGCGACCGCCAACTCGGCGACACCCCCGGCCCGGCCCGATGCGTCCGCGATCCGCGTCAACTCGTCCGCCACTGCGATGCGCTCAGGGAACGCGTCGTCGGCGAACAGCTCGCTGTCGCGACGCCAGTCGTCCGGCGCAAACGTCGTCGCTGCATTCATCTTGCCGGTCAGAAGCCCATGCGCGAGCGGGCCGTACGCGAGCACACCCACTTCGTTGGCCCCGCACCACGGCAGCTCGGCCCGCTCGATATCGCGCCGCATCAGGTGGTACCCGACCTGAAAGCCATCGAGCGGTCCGGCGGCACCCGCCGCGGCAAGATCATCCGCGTCGTAGTTGGAAACGCCAATCGCCCGGATCTTGCCGGCCTGCTTCAAGTCGCGCATTGCGCCCATGGTCTCGTCGGCCGAAACGCTCTTGACCGGCCAGTGAACCTGGTACAGGTCGATTGTGTCGATGCCGAGCGCCAGCAAGTTGCGATCGACCGCCGCGGTGATGTACTCCGCGCTCGCCTCGCGCCAAATCTGAAACGCCGGGTCCATGGTCCACGCGACACCGCACTTGGTGGCCACCAGGACGTCGTCCCGCCGATCCTTCAGGACCGTGCCGACGATCTGCTCGGCGCGATGTTGGCCGTAGATGTCGGCCGTGTCGATCCAGTTGATCCCGGCATCGAGCGATGCGTGACACGCCGCGATCGAATCCGAATCATCCGCCCCGCCCCAGCGACCTCCGAACACCCACGTGCCGAGGCCGATGACCGACAGCTCGAGGTCGGTCGTGCCGAGCCGACGCCGCTCCACTACTTGGGCGTGATCGCGACGAGCAGGCCGCCGTCGTTGTCGTACGCGGGGAAGAAGTCCGCGGTCGCGCCACGGTCGCCCTGCATGCCCTTCGGCCGGAACGTGCAGTCCACGCCCATCACGCGCACGCCCCATTCCAGGCTGCGTTTGGCGGGATCGTCCTCGGAGAACCGCAGCGTCAGGCGTTCGACCACGTCGTGTCCCAACATGTCCCGCTCCTGAAACCCGGTCACGGCGTTCGACGCATGGCCCGCGGCCAGGATCTTGCAGTCGCTGTCGCAGACGACCAGGGCTGTCTTGGGGCTCGGGTAGTAGTCGTCGAGCAGCTCGAACAGAAAACCAAAGGCACACGACGCACATCCACGCGGCTGATGGCCTTGGTGGCGGTCTGCTGAGATCCTGCGGCCGCAGCCTGGACATATGAACACCGGCATCCGACAAGCATAACGGGACATGGACCTGCCGCGCCGTTCGCAGGTTTTGCAGTCTCATTCATCGTGCGCGATGCGTTGCCTGACGTGTGCGCCGATACAAGTGAGGCATGAACTCGGACACGGATCGTCCGGGGGCGCGGCATGGACGCCGCTTCGTCGCGACCCTCGCCTTAAGCTTGCTTGCGTGCTCCTGCATGTCGGTCACCCCAGGGCTGGCTTCGGGAGCGAACGTGGGACGGGCAGTCGATGCGAGGGTTGCGGTGAGTTCCGCCGAGATCCCCGTCGTCATCACACTCAACGCCCAGGTCGCAGCCGACGGCGTTCGGCGTCGACCTGCCGACCTGCTCCGCGCGTTGCGATCCACTGCCGATCAGAGTCAGGGTTCCGTGCGCGCCAAGCTGCGGGGTCCGTCCCACGCTTTCTGGCTCGTCAACGCGATCAGCACCTCCGTCAACGCCGGTGAGCTGCAGGCGCTCCGCAACGATCCCGCGGTCGCGTCGATCACCTTGGATCCCCAGGTCACCGTGGCGGGGGCACAAGCGGGAACGGGCCCGGCAAGCTGGGGCGTCGGGGCCGTCAACGCGCCGGAGGTGTGGAGTCGCTATGGCCTGACGGGCACCGGGATCCGCGTTGGCAGCATCGACACCGGCGTCGACCCGACCAACCCCGAGCTTACCGGGGCGATCGCCGGTTGGAAGGACTTTGTCGGCGGCAGGCCCACCCCCTATGACGACAACGGGCACGGCACCCACACGATCGGGACCATGGTCGCGCGCAACGTGACGGGTGCCCAGGTCGGCGTCGCTCCGGGAGCGACCGTGATCGTCGCCAAAGCAATGGCCGCTGACGGGTCGGCGACGGGCAGCACACTGCTCGCAGCCGCGCAGTGGATGACCGACCCGGACGGAGATCCGGCGACCGCCGACTTCCCCACCGTCATCAACAACTCATGGACCGCCGCCGGGGCCGACAACGAGTGGTTTCGCCCCATGGTGCAAGCGTGGGTGGCGATGGGCATCGCTCCGGTGTTCGCCGCCGGCAATACACCGGGCGCGATCGGCAACCCAGCGAGCTACCCCGAGAGCATCACCGTCGGCCAACTGGAGCAGGCGGGGACGATCGCGCCCAGCTCGAGCCGAGGGCTCGTCAGCTGGGCTGCACCCGACGGGACGACATTCCAGGTCAGCAAGCCAGACCTGACCGCACCCGGCGCCTTGATCTCGTCAACGGTGGGAAGCGGCTACGGCCTGTACTCCGGCTCGTCGATGGCGTCGCCCCACGTCGCAGCGGCGATCGCCTTGATCCGCCAGGCCCGTCCCGACCTGACCGTTGACGGCATACGCGAGATCCTGCGCGCCAGCGCGAACGACCGCGGTGCTCCCGGCCTCGACCTGGACTATGGCGCCGGTGCGCTGGATGTCGCCGCGGCGATTGCCGCAACCGGTGCTCCGATCGTCGGCCCCGCCGCCCCGGCACCCGTCGCGCAGTCAATCGTCGACCGCGCGGCGCCCAAGCCGACTGCAAGCCGGATCCGTGGTCTTCGCGCCGTTCGTCGGGGAGCCAACCTGATCATCCAAGGGCGTGCAACGGGCCCGTGGCGGCTCCGGCTCGCGATCCGGCCGAAAGCAACGGCTCAGCAGGTGCTCCAAGCGACGACCACAGGTCAGCGTGCGCTCGTGACAGCGATTCCGGCAACGCACTCGCGCGACGGCAAGTTCCGGTTCACGGTGCCAGTCGGGCGCCTGCAGCGACGCACCTACCTCCTGACGGTGACCGCGTCCAGGGCATCGGGCGAGCAACTCGGCTCGACCACCGTCGCCCTGCGCCTAAGGTAAGGACGAGTACACAGGGCGGAATGCGGTGGGCCAGGGCAGGCGGCCCGGGGCGGGGTTGCCTGGGATCTCGTACCGCCAGGAAGGGACGCCCATCGACGCGCGCTGCCACGTTTGAATCGCCGTGACCAGCTCGACCAGCTGACCGGGTGCGTTGAGCGTGCCTGGGAACATCACGTCGCCGGCGAACGCCACGACCTGGCCGGAACCCACGGCGCGACGCAACACGGCCGGCGAGCCATCCGGGTTGGTGCCGACGACCGTGGCGCCGGTCGGCACCTGCGTGAACACACCGGCGCCGCCACCCACCACGGGGACCGTCAGCGAACGTGCGGGGAGCGCCGGAGCGATCGCCGCGGCGGGCACTGTGATCGCACCATCGGCAAACTGGGCAGTGCCCGCTCCGATCAGCACCTCACGCAGGTCTGCAAGCGATGAGCCGTCCGGTGCGCGTGTGAACGCATCGGGGTCGGTCACGATCAACGTGCCCCCGGCGCGCACCCACGCGATGACGGCATCGACGAACGGCCGGTCCAGGGTCTCGGCGCGCGGGAGCCACATCGTTCGCGCACGGGCGAGGCGGGTGGGATCGGCGACGAGTCGCGTGTCACTGTCAAACACAAACGCCGAGTGCACCAGTTCGCCGAGCACGGAGTAGGTGGTGTAGAGCTGGTTCGCGACGGTCCGCGGGCGGTCGCCCGACTGCGTCTGCGGCTGGCCCTGCCCCTCGCTTGCGGTCGCATAGACGATCACATGCGCGGGATCGACGGGGGGCGCCGGCAGCCGGGTACCGCGCAGATTGCGTGCGATCGCGAGCATCGCCGCATACACCGCCGGTCGCCGCGAGCGGGGGTTGTTCTCGGCGTAGAGGGACAGGTCGGTCGCTCCGGCGCGCAGTGCCTGGGTGGCCCACGCCCACACGTCCTCGGGCGTGGGGTCGTAGCCCTGGTAGGGGAACGCCTGGACGATGGTGCGGATCCGCTTGCCCGTCAGGTCCGCCATCAGCTTGGTCCCGAAACCATGGTTGTAGCGCCCTCGTCCCGGGGTCACCGCCTCGTCGAACGACGTGTAGGGATCCAGCTCGACGATGTCCGCGAACTCCGCGAACTTCGTGTAGTCCCACGGGATGAACCCATTGATCCAGGCGAGGCTGTTGGGGCTGACGAGGGCCTTGGGATCGAGCGTCTTGATGAGCCGCGCCTGCTCGGCGCGCAGCGCGAAGTAGCGCTCACCGGTGTAGCGGTTGAATGCGAGCCACTTGAGGCCCTCTTGCGGATCGCTCGTCGAAGCGGCGTTCGCCGCGGGTGCCGGTTGACCATACCGTTGCCTGATGTCCGCGAGGAACCTGCGTCCCAGCGCGCTCTTGGCGGCGGGGCCGAACGGCGGGAACACCATCGGCTCGTCGACGCCGGTGTAGTAGTTGCGATACGGCAGGTTGCGGTATTTGGGGACGATTCGGCGGATCTCACTGAGCGCCGTTCGCTGCCAACCCGGGCTCAGCAGGTTGTACCGGCGCGCCGCGATCTTGAACGCGATGTTCCACGATGTGTGTTGCTTGCGGCTCTTGGCGAGCGCCGCCACACGCAGCTCCAGGTTGACGTCGAACTTGATGCCCGTCGTGTTGTACAGGCGCAGGTAGTTGGCGCGGTTGAACCACGCGACCTTGGGTTCGGCCTCGTTGATGGGCAGGTCGAATGGCAGCGCCGTCGAGCCCGAGAACCACAACCCGTGCTGCCCCGCGGTTCGCAGGATCCCATTGACTCGGCGGGCCCACGCCGGCGGTGCGAACGGATTGCGATTCGGGCGCCAGGCGGGGAGGTTCTTCTGGCGGAGTTCCTGCCCCCAACTGAACACCGCGCCCATCGGCCGATCAGGTGGATTCGCTGCAACCGCCGACGTCGCTGTGACGAGCAGGGCGGCGCAGACGGCTGCAAGCGGATGGCGCAGACCCGGCATCGGGCGACATCATGGCCAATCGCGATGAGACTGCAAAGTGCTCGCGTATTCCCCCGCGCATGATGTATACCTATGGTGTATGCAGCGCACACAAATATATCTCACGGTGGACCAGGGCGACCGCATCGCCGAGATCGCCCGGGATCTCTCCATCTCCAAGGCTGAGGTTGTCCGCCGGGCACTCGACAGGGCACTCGGCACCGGCGATGCCGAGCGGGAGGATCGAGCGGTCATCGCCTCCACATCGGGCCTTCTGGCCGACTACCCGGACTGGCCCGAGTGGTTGAGCGGCGTCCGCGGGCAGAGCGCCGATGAGCGCCTTCGATCGCTCGGCCTGTGATCCTGTTCGATACCACGATCCTGATCGCCCATCTTCGCGGGGATGCGCGCGCGACCGCGGCGCTCTCGACGCAGCCCCGGTCAGAGCGTCTGGCGAGCGTGTTGTCGCGAACAGAGGTCGAAGGGGGAATGCGAAGCGGGGAACGGCGGGATGTCTCGGCGCTTTTCGGCACGTTGACCCTCGTGCCCGTCAGCGACGCGATCGCCCGCCGGGCTGGTGAACACCTCCGGAGCTTCCGTCGCTCGCACGTCGGGATCGATCTCGTGGATTACATCATCGGCGCGACCGCCGAACTCCACTCGGCGGACCTCGCGACGCTCAACGTCAAGCATTTCCCGATGTTCGAAGGCCTCCGGCCGGCCTACTGAACCGGCCGGCGGGCGGGTCGTCACGTCTCGCCGAAGAACCCCAGGGTGTCGGCGCGAAGGCCCAGGCGCAGGGTCTCGAGCGGGATGACCTCCTCGGGGGCAATGTTGCCGAGGTTGACGTTGGGACCGAACTTGGTGATCAACCACAACTGCTGCTGTTTCTGCGGCGCCTCGAACAGCAGTTTCTCCTGATCGATGTAGTGCACGATCTCGTCGACCAAACCCGTGCGGATCTCGCCGTCCGGCCGGTAGAGCCCGGCGGTGCCGGTCTCGCGCGCCTCGGTGATGACCTTCCATGCCCCGGCGGCCAGTTCGGTCGTGATCTCCTCGACCCAGCGGAACGGGGCGACGACGGCCGCCGCGTCCTTGGATCCGACTTCGGACAGCACCACGAAGTCCTTGGCCAGCGTCTCGATGTAGCCCAGTTTCTCGTCGTGTGGAAGCGTGATCGAACCATCGGAGACCTCGACGTGAGTCAAACCCAGGTCCGACACCCAGCGGCGCCAGTCGTCGAACTTGCCCTGGTCCAGCGCGACCTCCAGCAGCGTCCCACCAAGCACCAACGGCACACCGAGGTCGCGATACAAGGCGACTTTGTCGCGCAGGTTGTGGGTGATGTACGACGTGCCCCAGCCGAGTTTGACGATGTCGATGTAGTCGCCACAGGCGGCGAAATGACCCTCGATCTGCTCCAGGGTGTGGCCCTTGTCCATCACATGGGTCAGCCCGATCTTGCGCGGTTTGGCGGGCCGCTCGGGGATGTTCAGGAAGCTCGGGGTGCTCATCGCGCCCGCTCCGCCGCCGCGCGCCCCGCCCGGCGTCCGTAGACGACCGTATCCAGGAGCGAGTTGCCCATCAACCGGTTGGTGCCATGCACACCGCCCGCGATCTCGCCGCAGGCGAAGATGCCGGCGAGGGTGGTTTGTCCGTGCGTGTCGATGAGCAGGCCTCCATTTCGGTAATGCAACACCGGGTAGACGAGCACCCGCTCGCGGGTGATGTCGATGCCGGCTTTGAGGTAGCGGTTGTGGACGTACGCGAGGCGATCCTGAGTGAACCCCGCGCCCTTCTCCCGGTCGATCCGGGTCGTGTCGAGCCACACGGCGGAACGGCCGTTGGGCGCCGTCACGCCGCAGCCGGAGTCGACGGTGTCCACGATGCCCTGGGCCACAACGTCGCGTGGCGCCATCTCGTCGACGAACCGCTCGCCGGTGGCGTCGTGGAGCGTCGCACCGTAGGACCGGGTGGTCTCCGGCAGCGCATAACCGGCCAGGGCCTCAGGCCAAACCGACCCGGTCGGGTGTTTCTGCCACGAGTCCAGGTGAACGCCCTCGGCCCCCAGGGCCAGGGCCATGTTGAGCACCTCGGGCGTTGCGTCCGGATGGTTCGTGCTGCCAACCCCGAGCGCCGCGGCCTCGCCTGCCAACCCGCCGCCTGCGGCCAGGACGACGGTTGCCGCAGCCACGATGTGCAGTTCGCCGGCTTTGGTCGACAGCGTGGCGCGCCAGCCGTCGCCATCGGGCTCGAGGGCCAGCAGGGGTGAGGACTCGCGAAGCTCCGCGCCGCTTGCGCGCACGGCGGCGCGCAGCGCCCGCACCATGTCGGCGCCGGTGCGCTCACCGGCCTGCAGCAGGCGTTCGCGGCTGGCGCCGCCGCAGCGGATGACCCGGTAGCCACCGTCGTCGCGGCTGAACGCGACGCCGAGCGATGCGAGCCAGTCGATCGCCTCTGGCCCACCGTCCACCAGGGTGCGTGCCAGATCGGGCGCCGCGTCGCGGTGGCCTGCGGCGAACGTGTCCGCGAAATGCGATTCGACCGTGTCGCCGTCGCCGATCGCGGCCTGGATGCCGCCCTGTGCACGGCCGGTGTTGGAGGCTCCGAGCGCGGATTTGGTCGCGATGATCACCGACGATCCGGCAGCACGCGCGGCGATGGTCGCGCTCATCCCCGCGCCACCCGATCCCACGACGAGCACGTCGCATCGGTCGTGGTGATCCGCGCTCATACCCTCATCGTAACGAATAGCTCCGATAACACTCGCTTATGTGTCCTCGGCGAGCTGCGTACGCGCGAAGTCCAGGAATGCCGCGGTCAAGCGCGTAGGCGTCCGGCCCGCCGCACGAACGACCGAAAAGTCGCGCGCGAGTTCGTGCCCGTCGATGGCGAGCGCAACGAGTCGACCGTCGGCCACCTCTGGTTCAACCGTCAACCTCGATATGACGGTGAGACCCAGCCCGTCGAGCACTGCCGCTTTGACCGATTGTTGCAATCCCAACTCCATCGCGACGTCCAGATCCTGCGGTCGGACACCGGCCGCGCGAAGCGCCTCCTCGAGCACGGCCCGCACCCCCGAACCGCGTTGCTGCATCAAGAGCGGCAGGCGCGCCAGCTCGTCAAGCCCGATCGACGTTCGGGACGCAAGCGCGTGGTCGGGCGGAGCGATCACGACGAGCTCGTCACGCAGGAACGGTGCGTACTCGAGCCCACGCTGCGGCCGTGCCGCGCCGACGATGCCGAGTTCGAGTTCTCCGTCGAACACCCGATCGCAGATCGTTTGCGTGTCGTGGACGACCAGGCTGACCGTCACCTCGGGGTGGGCCCGGCGGAACGTCCCGAGGAGCCGCGGCAGCAGCAACTCACCTGGACCGGTGGACGAGCCCAGCTGCAGACGGCCGGCGATCTGCTCCCCCACCTCCCCCATTTCGCGCTCGAGTTCGCCTTCGAGCGCGATCATGCGGCGCGCGCTGGCCTCGAGCACGTGGCCGGCTTCGGTCAACGACACACGGCGCCCGTTGCGATCGAGCAACCGCTGTCCCAGCCGCTCCTCGAGCGATCGGATCTGCGCCGACACCGCCGGCTGCGAGATCCCGAGTTCCTCGGCCGCCGCAGAGAACGACCCACGGTCCACGACCGCGCAGAACGTGACGAGATGGCGAAGGTCCACGAGACGATCCTACGAGACGATGACGTCGCCGAAGCCGAAGCAGCCGAATGCGAGCGACGTGATCAGGCCGTCAACCGTCGAGATGTCGCGCGTCGCACGCGCCCGTCGCAAGGCCGAGGCGATCGTGGCACCGCGGCTCAGGTCGGTATGCAACGCGATCATCATCGAGGCCGTATCGATATCGGGAACGGGAACCGCGCTTGCGACGACCGCCTTCGTTCCAAGCATCAACAACGAGGTCAGAAAGCCACGGAGCTCCTCGCCCGGGAGCACCTCGGATGCCCCGGTGTCACATGACGCCAAAAGCACGATGTCGGGTGTCCGCCCGATCCGCTCGAGGTCGACCACCGTCAACGGCCCATCGCTCAGTTCCAGGCTCGAGAAGCTTGGGTTGTCCGCCCGGAACGTGCCATGACAGGCCACGTGCGCGACCCCTGCCCCATCCAGTGCGTCGGCCGTTGCGGCGGTTGTCGACTGGGGCGGCACCAGAAGGGTCGAGCCCGGGTACATGGCGGCGACGCGCGATGCTTCGTCGCGTGCGCCCGAAAGGTCTGGCCCTGCGATGACGGCCACTGGACCGGAGCGGACCCGACGGACCGCGGCCCGATGCCACATCGTCGCTGACGGACTGACGCTCACCGAACGTCCCGACAACGCCGCAAGCGCGTGCCACGGCACGGAGAAGAGCCGCGCCGTCGGGACCACGACGACGTGCTCGCGATCACCGAGTGCCCGCGCAAGTGGGGTGATCAGCGCGGCATTGAGCAGATCGAGCGAGTGGGCGATGCCCGTACGCGCGACATCGAGCGCGGCCGGTGTCCTTGAGCGCGCCGCCCGCCGCAACCCAAACAGGAGCCCGTCGACCTCCGCCCGGACTGCACCGGCATCACCCAACTCGTAGACCTGCCGCCGACCGGCGAGGGTGACCGCGACCAGGCGTTGACGGACGGCTGCGAAGGCGACGAGTGCACGGTCGCCACCGAGCGCTTCGCTGAGTTCCTGTGATGTCGCGATCCGATCCGCCTGGATCGACTGGGGGTCGACGGTGCGCATGCGACGCTGGATACGTGTCTCGATGCGGGCTTGCTCAGATCTGAGGCGCGAACGCCCGTCGGGGTCGTCACCGCCGCCCCGCTGTCGCGCGACGACCTCACGAAGGTTTGCAAGCCCTTCCTCGACTTCGAGGTCGTGGCCGTGTGGCGTCGAGACGAGTGCTGATGCCAGCCGCCCCCGTTCGATCCATTCGAGCGTACCCGCCGGCCGGCCCGTCGCCAACGCAGCCTCCAGGCCCAACTCGGCGAGCTCAACGCCATGTCCCGAGGCCAGCGCGCGGAGTTCTGTCGTCGGCAGCGACGAGCGAAAGCGGGCGAGCTCATCAAGACCGTGCCGGGCTGCGCGCCGAACCTCGTCACCGGTGGTCGCCAGATACGCCGCGGCCACACAACCCTTGATCCGCAGAAGCGATGGCCCCGACTGCGCGAGGTCGCGGGCCCGCTCGAACGCCGCGCGTGACACCGCGGGACGGCCGGCTGCGATCGCAAGGCGGCCCACCAGGATGTGGGCGTCAACCGTCTCCGGGAGAAATCCTGCGCGCTCCAGCACGCCCGCGGCCCGGCGCACCCGGGCGACATCACCGACGGCCGCGAGGCCGTCCGACAGTCGGATCTCGCCCGCCACGATCTCCGCCTGCGCTCGGTATGCGGTCCGGCGCTGACGTCGGAACAGTTCGACTGCTCGTGCCGCCGAGCCCGCCGCCTCATCCCGCCGCCCATCCCACAGCAGGACACGGGCATGGTGCAAGAGCGCCTCAGCGAGCAACATCGCGCCACCTGGCCCGTCCAGTCGACGAATCGCGCGCTGCGCCGACTCGTCGGCCTCCGCGACGAGTCGGAGCGTCACGAAGCTCTCCACGCGCTCCAGGTAGACCTCGCCAAGCGGCCATCCGGCGTCCTGCAAGATCGCCTCGGCCCGGTCGAAGCGCTCGAGTGCTTGTGCCAGACGTCCGGCCCGCACTGCGGTGAGCGCCTGGGTCTGGGTGATCGATCCCAGTGCGAGCGATCCGAGCGCGGTTGCGATCGGCAATGCCTCAGCCAGAGCCTCCTCGGCATCATCCGTTGCCCCGAGCTGGATGAGCGACATGGCGAGGTTGTTGAGCGTGATCATCCGGCTCACAGGCGTGGCGTCGTCGGCCAGCGTGGAACGTGCGCGACGCGACAACGCCACGGCCCGTATGAACTGCCCACGCTTGGCCTCGATCACCGCTTCCTGCCCGTCGAGTTCCGGCGTCGATCCACCGCCCAACGCCGCCCGGGCTGAGGTGACGTCGCGGCGTGCAGATCCGAAGGCCCCCACCTCGAGATAGACGCCGGCGCGGGTGGCGAGTACCTCAACGAGGCGATCGATCAAGCCGTGTTTGCGAGCGAGTCGGGCCGCTCGGTCGAGCGACGCGCGCGCCGCATCGTGCGAGAACACCATTCGCTCAGCCCATCCACGCACCCGAAGCGCAGCGACAAGAGCCTCGGCATCCCCTGGTCCGCAGGCATCGATCACCGCGTTCGCGGCGATGCGTCCTCGTTCCGGGGAGTCCCGAGCAACGTGCCAGGCCGCCAAGGCCTGTATCAGCAGGTTATCGTCCGCCTCGATCCTCACGTACGCAGCGCGACGAAGGCTCGCCGCCGCGTCATCCTATGAGCTTCGTGACCACTGGAGGTCCCGGCGATGGTGAAAAAACCCCAAAGCGACCGCGAAATCATCAAGCGACAGATCACCGCCCTCCTCGACGAAGCGGTCAAGAGGACGACGGTGGCCACTGCGATCGAGAGTCACCGCGAACCGGTCTCAGAGCCCGAGAGCGACGGATTCGTCCGCACCCCGATGGTCGCAGTGTCAATTGACGAAACGCCGCTCCTCGTCGTACCTGGGCACATCCTGGTCGACGACGAGCACGCTCAAGCAACGCGAGCTCTGCTCGGACCCGACTTCAGCGGCCCGGAGCGGATCACCTGTCCCTCGGGAGCCCCCCTGCCGGTGGTGCGCTTCAACAGTCAGACCGCGGACCTGGCTGTGACGACCGATGCACTCCACGACGCAGGCATTCCGGCCAACTTCAGCTACGTCACACCGAGCGGGCCCTACATGAAGAGCGCCGGGGGTGCTGAATATCCGAGCGGCGCAACGCCGGAGATGAGCGATCAGGAGCAGAACGGCGTCGGCGAGGGCTGCATCCGCGTTGCGATCATCGATACCGGGATCAACGTGACGGACACCGAATGGGGCAAGCAGTGGCTGCGGGGCGTCACGGTGACCGATGGCAATCGCGATCCGCTGAACGCGATCAGTAAAGGGCCGCTCGACAACGGCGGAGGCCACGGAACGTTTGTCGCAGGGATCATCCGACAGATCGCTCCCAAAGCGCAGATTCGGATCTACCGTGCGCTCGACTCCGATGGCATCGGGTCGGAGGAAGCCGTCGCGTGCGCGATCCTCAAAGCCGTGGATGACGGAGTCGACATCATCAACCTTTCGCTCGGGACCGACACCTACAAGGACCGGCCGCCGGTTGCGCTGAACGCAGCTTTGGAGCTTGTCCCCGAGGAGGTCGTCGTCGTCGCGGCGGCCGGCAACGACGGTTCCTCCCGGCCCAACTGGCCCGCTGCATTCAAGCGGGTCGTCGCGGTCGCCGGGTTGGATCAGGATCTGAAGCCCACACAGTGGTCGAACCGAGGCTCCTGGATCGACATGTCGACGGTCGGAGAAGGCGTCGTCAGCACGTTCGTCGTCGGATTCGAGTCCAAGAAAGAGGACCCGGACCCCGAGGATTGGCGGCCGACGGCCCCGTGGGCGATGTGGACGGGAACCTCCTTCGCCGCGCCACAGATCGTGGGCCTCATCGCCCGGGCGGCCGAGACCAGCGACGCCGGCCAAGCACTCGCCGAGTTGCGCACGAATGGCAGTCATGTGGCGGACTTCGGTGTCGCCGTGCCCTCCCCCCTCACCTACACCGTCGTGTGACCATGACCCTGGTCCCGGCGTTCGCCGGGACCAGGGGTAGGATTCCCCACATGCGTCCCGGGCAGATCGCCACACTGGTCAATGCCGCGGCCGACGGCGACCAACACGCATGGGATGCGATCGTCGCGCAATTCCAAGGGCTCGTATGGGCGACAGTACGGTCCTACCGGCTCGGGGATGCCGAATCCGCGGACGTCGTTCAGACGTGTTGGCTGCGGCTTGTTGAGAACCTGGGCAAGCTGCGCGAGCCCGAGCGGCTCGGCGGCTGGCTCGCGACGACCGCGCGGCGTGAATGCTTGCGATGTTTGCGCACGGGGGGGCGGGCCATCCCCGTCGATGACGACAGCGTGTTCGACCGTGCCGCTCCGAACTCCGGTCCCGAACTTGACGCGGACCTGTTGCGCGACGAACGCGACACTGGTGTGTGGCGGGCGTTCGGGCGGATCTCGGATCGCTGCCAGCGGTTGCTCCGGATCCTCACGGCTGATCCGCCGCCCACCTATGAAGACATCAGCGAGACGCTCGCAATGCCGATCGGCAGCATCGGGCCGACACGTCAGCGTTGCCTCGATCGACTCCGCACAGAACTGGTCGCCGAGGGAATCGCAAGTGCATGATTTGGGATGTATCAGAGCCACACACGACGGCTCATTGAGGGCATGATCCCAGTGATGAACCTCCCCACCCGAACGCGCGATGCCCAGGTGCCGCGATGACCACTCCTGACGACGATGCCCTCCTCGCCGAGCTTGGCGGCCTGTTCGCACGAGTCGACCCGATTCCGGCCGAGGTGACGCTCGCGGCGCGCTCTGCGCTGGCCTGGCGCAGCATGGATGCGGATCTGGCGGAGCTGCTGCACGACTCGGCTCTCGAAACGGAGCCGCTCGCAGGTGTTCGCGGAACCGGCGGTGGGTGGCGCACGCTCACGTTCGAGACGCCCGACGGGCTCTCGATCGAGATCGAGATCACGGTGGAGCGCTCCAAGCGTTCGCTGATGGGCCAGATCGTCCCGCCTGGGCCGGCCCGGGTGCTGGTGCGGTTCCCCGGGGCAGACATCCCGACCAGCGCGGACGACCTGGGCCGGTTCCATGCGACCGACCTTCGCCCGGGTCCCATCAGCCTGCGCTGTGAGCTGACCGACGGGCGCGCAATCGAAACCGGCTGGGTCACGATCTGATCCAGGCGGGCGCGGCAGACCCACTCGTCGCGCCCGCGACGGATCCCGCCCAGCGCCTGGCGGAGGTCCGCGCACGCATTCATTCGGGTGAACGCTTTGCGGGGTCCGTCGCAACGGCGTTCTACGACGCAGTCCATACGTTCGATCCCACGGCGACCGAGGACAGCGTCGCTGTGTTGCAGGGCAACAGCGGTGTCCACCTGTACTCCAGCCTCGTGGGCTGGGCGGCCCTCGTCGCGGGTGAGCGCGTCTTGGATCTGGGGTGCGGCTCTGGAGGTGCGGGCCGCGCTGCAGCACAGATCGTCGGCGAGTCCGGGATGGTCGTCGGCGTGGACTCGTGCCGTCGGGTGTTGGAGGTCGCACGCGAGCGTGCGCCACAGGACGCTCCCGTCGCGTTCGTGCACGCCGCGGCCCAGCGCATGGTCGACATTCCGGAAAAGAGCTTCGACTGCGTGGTCGCGAGCATGGTGTTGGAAGAGGTCCAGGACCTGCGCGGAGTGCTCTCCGAGGTGTACCGGGTGTTGCGTCCCGGTGGTCGGTTTGTCGCGAGTGTCAGCGCATTCGACCGTCTGCGACCGGTGGACTCGGCGTTCGTCGCCGCGATGATCGCGGTCATCGCCCGACGGGCGCCGACGACCCTCGTCGGCCGCGCGACGCGGGCGAGCATCCCCCAGGACCCGGATGACATGCGGGCCTTTGCGGAGTCAGGCTTGCTCAAACCGGAGGAGCGGGACGTGCAACTGGCCGCCAACATGGACACTCCCGATCAGATGTGGGCCGTGCTCGGCCGGACACACATGGCCTACCTGCTCGACGATGAGGGCCAGGCTGAGCTGCGCGAGACCATGAGCCGCCGCCTGCCCCACAACCTGTACTTCCCGCTGCGCTTCCTCCGCTCTCGCCGCCCCGGATAGGCCGGGGTCCACGTTGCGGACCTGGTCTCAGTTTTCGGCGGGGTTCAACCCCGCTTCTGAGGCCGCCACGGTACGCACCGCCCGAACGTGCCTGCGCACCTGCGTCACGCTGAGGGGTCCGCTTGCCAGTTCCACGACGAAGGCCTGCGCGCCGCGGACGTTCGCCTTGGTCCAGGCCGTTGCGGTGCCGGGTGGCGTGACCAACGGAAGGAACGGCAGGCCCACGATTCGTGCATAGCGTTGTGCCTGAGGTGAGCGATCCGCATCACGCACGTTGCGTTCTGGCTGGTGGAACCAGATCGAAAGACTCGGCGTCATCCGCGTGACGAGGGCCCTGACGACCCGCGATTCCGGTTCCGAGAACGGCCGTGGTCCGGAGGAGTATCGACTGGACCGCGGGATACGCCGCCACGCGACCGAGAAATTGCGGTTCAGATCGACGCCGTGTGCGTTGCCGCGGGTATGCGCACGCCACCCGTCGGGGTTGACGCTCGGCACGAGCCACAACTCCACGCCCGCAATGGGGGCCGATCGCCGCAGTTGCGCGATGATCGGCAGCCCCGCGCACTCGTTGCCGTGAATGCACCCCACGACCAGGACGCGGTGGGCGGCCTGAGGGTCACCGACCCGGTAGACGAAAATCGGCCGCCCCGAAACGGAGCGGCCGATGATCTCGATGGTGCTCGCCTGGGCGGTCGCCGCGAGGAAGACGGCGGCAAGAGCTGCCGGCAGCAGACGCGGCGTGGAACTACTCCGCCGCCGGTGCCGGCGTGTCCTCGCCGGGCGCGCCGGGGTCCTTGACGGCCTCGACAGCCGCCTTGGCCTTGTCCATCACGCTGCCGTCGCCCTGCGCGATGTCCTTGAGCTCGGCGATGTCCTCCTTGAGGCCCTCACCGCGCTCCTTGAGCTTGAGGTCGTCCTTGTGCTCCCTGGCGAAATCCTTCGCCTTGTCGACCAGGTTCTTGAGGTCCATCGTGTGACTCCTTCACTCCGGGACTGTCACGGCGGCCGGGATCCGGTCCGCGGTGCTGTGCAGACAGTCTGCCGCAAGCCACTGCTCGCCGTAGAGGCGCATCGCCTCGACGATCGGGGCCAGATCGCGGCCCTTGGACGTCAGCCGGTATTCGACGCGCGGCGGCGACTCGGCATAGACCTCACGCGCAATCACGCCCTCGTCCTCGAGCACGCGGAGCCGCTGCGACAGTGTCCGTGGGCTGATGCCGCAGAGCGACCGCTCGAGTTGCGTGAACCGGCAGGGGCCGACCGCCAGGTCACGCAGCACCAACAGCGTCCACTTTCCGGACACAATCCGCGCGGTCGCGAGCACAGGGCACTCGGCGGCCGCGGGATGTTCCGTGGCGTACTCGGCATCCACGGAACGAGATTTTAGCGCGATTGGCGCCGGCCTGGAAACCAGCGCTGTCCCGATCAGTGGCCGGTGACCGCCTTGGGCACCTCGACGTGCTCGCCACGGCGGGCCTGTCCGGCTTCGAGCATCAGCTTGAAGTCGTGGGGGCTGGAGGCCGAGCGCATCGCCTCGTCGATCGTGATCCGGCCTGCCTTGACGTGGCTGAACAGCGACTGGTCGAACGTCTGCATGCCGTAGTACTCACCGTCGCGGATGACCTCGGAGAGGTTTCCGGTCATCTCGGGGTCCAGGATGAAGTCGCGCGCGCGTCCGGTCATGATCATGACCTCACACGCCGGGACCCGTCCGTTGCCGTCGATCGTGCGCACAAGGCGCTGCGAGATGATGCCCTTGAGCGTTCCTGCGATCATCGAGCGGACCTGCTGCTGCTGGTGGAGCGGGAAGAATCCGATGATGCGGTTGATCGTCTCGGTCGCGTCAAGGGTGTGCAGTGTTGAGAACACGAGGTGCCCGGTCTCGGCGGCCGACAGGGCGGTCTCCATGGTGACAAGGTCACGGATCTCGCCGACCAGGATGATGTCGGGGTCCTGACGCATCACGCGCCGCATGGCGTCAGCGAACGAACCGGTGTCGAGTCCGACCTCACGCTGGTTGATGATCGACAGGCGGTCGGTGTGCAGGATCTCGATCGGGTCTTCGATGGTGACGACGTGCTTGTGCTGGGTGCGGTTGATGTGGTCGATCATCGCGCCGAGCGTTGTGCTCTTACCCGAACCCGTCGTGCCGGTGACGAGCACGATTCCGCGCTCCTCCTCGGCAAGCGCCTGGATCGACGGTGGCAGGTTGAGGTCGGGGAGCTCCGGGACTTTGAACGGCACGGCGCGCATGACGAGTGAGACCGAACCCCGCTGGCGGAACGCGTTGACACGGAAGCGGCCAAGGCCCTCCCGGGCATGCGAGAAGTCCACACCGCCGGTTTCGTCGAACTCGCGCAGTTTCTCGACGTGGGTGCCGAGCATCTCCTTGAGGAAGCGCTCAGTGTCCTCCGGTCGCAGCGGCGGCGCCTTGGGAATCTGCTCCAATCGTCCGTGAATGCGCAGCGCCGGGGGCGCGGGCACCTTCAGGTGAATGTCGCTCGCCTCCATGTCCATGGCGAAGCTGAGGATCCTGCCGAGGTCGATCATTGGGGTTCCCTGGGTCGTGTGCAGCGATGTGTCTGCGTCCCCCATCGGCACCAGGTGCCCGTGACATGAGGTTTGGGCGCAACGTCATCTGCTGTCGGGGCGCAGGGGTGTTGAGACAGAGGCCCCGGCCCGTCACGATGCAGTGATGGACGGCTCGGAATCCAGCCGGATCGCAACGCCCGCATCGGGGCGGGGCATCCCGCGGCGCAAAGTGGCGATCACGCTCGGCCTCTGGGCAGCGCTCGTCGCAGGGGCCCTCGGCGCGGCCGCGGCGTTGGACACCACGCCGGCACCGCCTCCACCCGCATCGGTGGCGCCCCGGGGCCTCCCCGCGTTGTTCCTCTACCTCGACCGGGCGCTTCCGGCCGAAGTGACGAAGCTCCAAGACGTCACCGCCCAGGTCCGGCGTCTGCAGGAGCTTGCGACGACCACCGACGCCCCGGCGCGTTGGGTCGAGCTCGGCGCCGTCGCCCAACGGATCGGCGATCTGGGTTCGGCACAGCTGGCATTCGAACGGGCACTGCTGGTCGCGCCGGGGCGCCTGGATGCCCAGGTCGGGCTCGTCATGAACGACGGGGCAACCGGCCCGGTGGGACTCGACCGCGCCGCGACGACCCTGGCGGCCCTCGCCCCGCGGTATCCCAAGAGCCAGCTCCTTGCATTCAACACCGGGATGATCGCCGTGTACCGGGCAGATCGCACCGCCATCGCGGACGCATTCGGCCGTGCGGTGTCGCTCGGCCCGACGACTCCACTCGGTATGCTCGCCCACCGATTCGGTGGCGCCGGGGCAGCACCGTCGGCCACGCCCTGATTCGCAACCTTTACGTCGCGTCCACTCCGGCTTAACCGTGGCTTAAGCCGCGGTTGAGATGGTCCCGATGCGGGAAGGAGTACTTCATCGTGACGGGAATCCGTCGCAGAGCACTCCATTCAAGGCTGGATCGGCCTCGGCCGATATGAGATGAACGCCCCTGTAACCCCCTTGACTTTACAAAGTGAAGCGGTAATATCGAACGAGTGTTCGTTGCCCTGTCTGGCGACGTACCCGTACGGAAGATGAGGAAGTTTGATGAAGCTGAAGGAACTGCTGACCAATGAAGATGTCCGCGCACTCGTTGCGCGTGGACAGGAGTTCGGATTTCTCGCCATCGGTGAGCTCACGCAAACGCTCGAGACGGCTGACCTCGACGCACCCTCCGCGACAGCGCTCGCGGCGGAGTTCGACGAGATGGGCATCGAGTTGCTCGAGGACGACGAGGCCGAGCGCCGGGTGGCGGAACTCGCCGAAGAGGCCGAGCGGCCGCGCAAACTCAACCTCAAGCACGAGACCACGACAGACTCACTGCAGCTCTTCCTCAAGGACGTCGGCCGGGTGCCGCTGCTCAATGCCCGCCAGGAAGTCGAACTCGCCAAGAAGATCGAGCTGGGTGACCTGGAGGCCAAGCGCAAGATGGTCGAGGCCAACCTGCGCCTCGTCGTCTCGATCGCCAAGAACTACCGCAACCAGGGCCTGGGCTTCCTCGACCTGATCCAGGAAGGCACGATCGGGCTGGTCCGCGCGGCCGAGAAGTTCGACTACCGCAAGGGCTTCAAGTTCTCGACCTACGCGACCTGGTGGATCCGTCAGGCCGTCGCCCGCGCGATCGCCGACAAGGGCCGCACCATCCGCATGCCGGTGCACGTTGTCGAGAAGCTCAACAAGATCAACCGTGCCGAGCGCAAGCTCCTGTCCGAGCTCGGTCGTGAGCCCACGATCGCCGAGGTCTCCGCGGTGACGGAGCTGCCTCTGCACGAGATCGAGTCGATCAAGCGCAGCGCGCAGACCCCGATCTCGCTGGAGCGTCCGGTCGGTGACGACGAAGAGTCTGAGTTCGGCCAGTTCATCGCCGACGAGAAGGCTGCCTCCCCCGAAGAGGCCACGGACACGTTGCTTCGCTCCGAGGCACTGCGTGACGTGCTCAACACGCTGAGCTACCGGGAACGCCGTGTGCTCGAGCTTCGCTACGGGCTTGGCGGAGAGCACCCCCGCACGCTCGACGAGGTCGGTCGCACGTTCAACGTCACGCGCGAACGTATCCGTCAGATCGAGAACCAGTCCCTCCAGAAGCTGGCTGCGCTCGTCGAAGCCCAGGGCCTGCGCGAAGTCGCATAACACCCGTTCGACAGATCCACCTCCGAGGGCCCGCCGAAACGCGGGCCCTCGGCATTTCGGGAGAACCTCGGGTGGCGTAATCTGGATGCCATGGCATGGGATGACGACGAGGAATGGCCCGAGCTCTCCGACGACCCTGAGGCGGTCGAACGCCGCCGCCAGGCGAGCCGGGAGATCGCGAACGCCAAGCAGAAGGCGCTGCGTTGGGCCTATGCGGGCCTCGGCTTTCTGATCATCCTGGTCATCTTTCTTGCCACCAGGTAGCGCAGCGCTGGGGATCGTCGCGGACCTGTGGCGGTACCCGGTCAAGTCGTTCGGCGGTGAGCGGCTGCGTCGCGCGTTCGTCGGTCCGTTCGGCTTACTGGGCGACCGCAGGTACACCGTCGCGGACGCGGAGGGCGTGATGACCGCACGCCGGGCGCCCGCGCTGTTGGGCTTTCGCGCGAGTTACGCCGATACAGAGTCAGCCGAGCACGTCACCGTGATCACACCCGAAGGCGACGTCATCGGCATCGACGACGAGCCGCTGCTGACGCGGCTGGCTGAGGCACTCCCCACAGCGACCTCGCTCGCCACCAGTCCACTCGGGTTCTTCGATGCCGCGCCGCTCCACATCCTGGGCGAACCGTCGATCGCTGCGCTGAGCGGCGAAGTCGGCGGGGATCTGGACCGGCGACGGTTCCGCGCCAACGTCCTGATCGAGCCGACCGGCGGCGGCGCGTTCGAGGAGGACACGTGGATCGGCCGCCGCCTGATGCTCGGTGAGGCACTGATCGAGGTCGTCGTCAACACCGAACGCTGCGCGGTGACGACGTTCGACCCTGACACCATCGAGCGTGACCCGCGTGTCCTGAAAGCCCTGGCCACCACACGAGAAAACCTGTTCGGCGTCTACGCCAGAGTGCTCCGCCCCGGCTGGATCGCAACCGGCGACCGCATCCTCCCCGCCCCAGGTGGTTGAAGCAATCTCCCAATTGTGGCAAGATGGACATCCGCCGCGGGGTGGAGCAGTCTGGTAGCTCGTCGGGCTCATAACCCGAAGGTCGTAGGTTCGAATCCTACCCCCGCTATACGAAAGGCCCGCTCAGGCGGGCCTTTTTTGTCGGGCTCGACTCCAGGGCCAGGACCCCCTCGATTGGGTGATCGCCTCCCCTGACGACCCGAACGCCGCCGGTGATTGCCGGCGGCGGAACGGACCGGGGAGCGGTCGGCATCCGCACCCCCGGGTACAGCGGAGACGCGCGCTAGACGAACGAGGTGCTGCGCGGCTCGCGCAGCTTGCGGGTGCTCATCACGGCACCGGCCGTGAGGAGGGCGATGCCCGCGGCGGTCCCGAAGCCGAGGCCGGCGTCCTCCCAGTCGAAACCGCTCGAGGCGGTCGCGACGGTCTGCGGCGGGGTCGCCGGCAGGGACAGCGCGGTGGTGGCGACATCAGTGCGAGCGTGATCGTCGCCGGTGGCGCTGAAGGAAATCGCGGCGGCGGCTGTATGAGTGCGGGCGTGATCGTCGCCGGTGGCAATGAAGGGCGCGACGACCGGAGCCGGACTGGTGCGGGCGTGATCATCGCTCTGGGGCTGGCTTAAGGTGCGCCCGCCTTTTTCGAGCGACGCCTGCGCGGCGGGAGCCGTGATGAGGGCGCACGATGCGAGCGCGATGGCGATGCGAGCGTGCCGTTTGACGTTCATTGATATCTCCTTTTCGTGACACAACGGTGATGAGACCGTCGGTTGACGGTTCCCGGCCCGTTGACGGCAGAGCAGCAGTCTCGGGCGTGTCAACAGGAGGCTGCGGGGCACGCGCTGATACGACCTCGCGCAAATCCGGGTCGGTAGGTGCGGTACGCTCGCCACCGATGGCGGACACACGGACCAGCCGCGGGACACAGACGTGACGGCGGTCGCGGAAGCGGGTGCCGGGTGGCCGCTCGACTTGCTCGACTGGAAGCGTCGGGTCGGCGCGATGTATGCGGTAGCTCGGGAGCGCGGTGCAGGTGAGCCGACGCTTGACGCGTTCCGCCACGCCAAGGACGAGTTGTTCGCAACGCATACGCAGAGCCCGGTTCCGACGGAGCACCGCGCGCGATTCGGTGGACTTGCCTACTTCCCGTATCGGCCTGATCTGCGCGTGCATGCGCCGCTGGAGCACGATCCGACGGGCGAGGAACTCGTGCTGCCGTCCAGCACCGACGAGCCATTTCGCTTCCAGTTCGTCGGACGGGTGCGCCCGGTGATCGACGACCACGAGGTTTCGCTCGCGGTGTTCTGGCTGACCTCCTACGGTGGCGGGGTATTCGTGCCGTTCCGCGACACGACGGCCGGGACGGCCACCTACGGGGCAGGGCGGTACCTGCTGGACACCGTCAAAGGCGCCGACCTCGGCGCAACACCCGCCGGGGAAATCATCCTCGACTTCAACTACGCGTACAACCCCTCATGCTCGTACGACCCGCGATGGAGTTGCCCGCTCGCCCCGCTCGAGAGCCGGATCGACATCGCCGTCGAGGCCGGCGAGCGCATCCGGCCCGGGCCCAGCGCGTAGGCCGAGACCCACCCCGGGGCGGGCCACGTCACACAGCGCAGGACCCCGGCAACGCCGCCGAGTGGTCCACTCAGCACGCTGGTAGCGTTGCGCCGCAACCTCACAAAGGAATCGTGATGGGTCTCATCGCCTCGCTCCTGAGAACATTTCTCGGCCGGTCGGGTGGCGGGATGTTGGCCCGCCTCGCCGGTGGGCCGATGCTCGCCATCATCATCGGCATGCTCCAGAAGCAGGGAGGGCTGGGCGGGATACTCGACAAGTTCCGTGGCGCCGGACTGGGGCACAAGGCGGACTCATGGGTCGGGACCGGCCCCAACCAGGCGCTCAACCCGGACGAGGTCGAACGGGCACTCGGGCCCGAAGAGCTCCAGCAGATCGCTGACAAGACCGGGATGACCGTCGAACAGGTCCGCGTGAAGCTGGCAGAGAGCCTGCCCGAGATCATCAATCACGTGACCCCCGACGGCGCGGTACCGGATGACCACACACTGGGCGGCAGGCTCGACAAACTGGGGAAATTCCTCCCCGCCTGACGATCTCTAGATGGTTGATTCCAAAGTGACCGGGCTGATGGGGTGGCGAGGTGTGTGGGTGAGGGCGCCGAAGGAAGGCGTTGCTAAAGCAACGTCGACCATGGAGGCCTCGTGCACACCGACCTCGACGCCCTCGTCATCGCACTTTACGTGCGTATCGACGATTTCCTGCCACGCTGGTGCGGGCGGGGACGTCCACCGCTCATCAGCGACGCCGAGCTCATCTGTCTGGCTGTCGCCCAAATGTTTTTGTCTGTCCCGAACGACCGGAAGTTCCTGGGCGTCGCCCGCTGGCGGCTCGGGCATCTGTTTCCGTATTTGCCGCAGCAACCCGGCTACAACAAACGTATCCGGGCGTTGGCACCCACGATCGGCCGTGTCATCGGCCACCTCGCCGCAGGCTCTCCGTCGTTTTTCAACGGGTTGCGGCTGTTGGACTCGACGCCGGTGCCGTGCGGGCAGTCGCGCGAGACCTCGCGCCGCTCCGAACTCGCCGGGTCGTGTGCGTACGGTTGGTGCCAAAGCCACAGCCGCTACTTCTGGGGGTACCGGTTGTACCTGTTGTGTGCCGCTGACGGGATGCCCATCGCGTTCGAGTTGGCGGCGGCCAACACCCCTGAGCGGCAAGTCGCAGCCGAGATGCTCGAACGGCTCGACCTCACCGGCTACACCGTCATGGCCGACAAAGGCTTCGCGGGCGAGGAGTTCGAACAACTCATGGCCGCCACCGGCGCACGGTTCCTGCGTCCCGACCGCAAAAACGAACCACGCCGCCACGGGAGCCTCGCCCCGGTGCGCCAATGGATCGAGTCAGTGTTCTGGACGTGCAAAGGCCCACTCGCCCTCGAACGCCACGGCGGACGGACCGTCACAGGCGTCTGCACGCGCGTCGCGCTCAGACTCCTGGCAATGGCCGCCGGCCTCGTCCACAACCAACAGACAGGCAACCCCGGACGCCACTTCGCCGCCTACGGCTACTGATTCGGAATCAACCATCTAGTGGTTCGGGCGGGTCTTCTCCAACACGTCAAACAGTTGCCGGGCGGTGATCTTCTGCAGGATGTGCCCTTCGCCGGGCGACACCGTCAACGTCGCTCGACCGCCCAGGCGGTTGAGTTCGCGTACCGTGCGCACCGACGCCTCACGCCAGCTCGAATCCTGTTCACCGACGTATGACGCGACCGGGATCTTGACGAGACGTCTGAGGTTGGCCCGGTCCGCGTCGTCAGGGGGGAAACCCGGAGCGACGAGGAGCGACGCGAACCGTTCAGGGGCGTCCAGCGCGATGCGGTAGGCGCTGAGCCCGCCGTTGCTGACACCCGCCAGGTGGAATTTGCCACCCTCTGGCGGATAGGTCGCGGCGACCGAATCCATGAGCTCCACCAGGGTGGCGCTGGAGCCTGAGAAGAAGAGTTGCCCGTCGGGAGCGACTGGGCTGACCACGATCCACCCCCGCTCAGTGGCTTCGGGAGCCCACCATTTGTCGAGCAGCGCGTCGACCTCGTCCTGCCCCTGGCTCCCAGGCGGGAGCGCAAGGAGCACGGGATACGTGGTTCCGCCCGGCCGGTAGGACGTCGGCAGCACGAGCGTGTAGGTCAGGTCGACGCCGGACTGCAACGTCAGCACCTGCTGTGTCCGTGACCCGGCCGCCGGTCGGCTGGGACCGCCGGACGTTGAACCGGTCGACGTTGCGCGGTCTCCGCCGTACGGCGCAGCCGTCGCGGTTGTCGTCCCGGATCCGTTGGCCGCCGTGGCGGCCCCGGTCGTTGCCGCGCCGTCCGGCGTCGTCACAGTCGACCCGCTCTGAGCCTTCGAGCCACCACACGCAGCCACGCCGAGACACCCGGCGAGCGCGAATGCGAGCAGAACACGACGTGACATCCAAACCATCCCTGTCGATCGCTGAGCGATCCGAAGGATAGTCGCCCGCAGCATCCTCAGAGCGCAGCCTGGAACGCCGGCCTGGCGCCAACCACGTCGAGCATGCGCTGGGTATTCGGGGCGCCACCCAGGTCGATCGGGAGTTTGGGCAGCAGCCACATCCGCGCGGTGGCGGCGATGTCTGCGATCGAGAACGCGCCGGTCACATACCCGTCCGCTCCGATCAGCCGCTCCCAGCCGGCGAGCACAGACTCCAACCCACGGACCGCCTCTGTGATCTCAGCCTGAGGGACGGGACCTTGCGCGTAGTACGAACGCAATTCGACCTCCCACAGCGCCGGGCGGATCGCCAAGCTCAGGACATCCAACAGCTGATCCACATGGGCGCGCGCCGCCGGATCGCGGGGGTACAGGTCATCGCGACCCTCACGGTCGGCGAGATACCGGAGCATCGTGTTGGACTCGACGAGCACCAGGTCGTCGTCCACGAGCGTCGGCACCGTCGCGAACGGGTGGACATCGTGGTACCACTCCGGGCGCTCCGCATCGAGCGGGACGTCGACGAGCCGGGCCTCAAGGCCAAGCTCCCCCAACAAGAACCGCACCTTGCGGGCATTCGACGAGCCACGGTTGTCGTAGAGCACAAGATCGTCAGCCATGCGTCCGAGCCTGCACGAACGCGTACTCCGTGGCAAACACAATCGCCGATCGAAATCATCGCGCCACGTCATGGCCGCTTCGGATCACGGGCGAGTTCGCGGCGAAGGACCTCCGCCGAAGTGACGGGTGTCCGGCGATCCGGGATCCCATGTTCGCTAGCGTGATCGCTGCTGAGTAATTGAGGAGGAGCCGATGTCGACACAGACCGCCGAGCGGGCCATGACCGGTGAGGCGCGCATGCTTGGGGCATGTCGCCTGGAGCCCGTCGACTGCACCCCGGTGTGGTTCATGCGACAGGCGGGCCGGTGCCTTGCCGAGTACCGCGAGCTTCGCGAGAAGTACGACATCCTGACGATGACCCGCACGCCGGAGCTGTGTACGCAGGTCACGCTGATGCCGGTCGAGCTGATGGGTGTCGACGCGGCGGTGCTGTACGCCGACATCATGCTGCCCCTGTACGGCATGGGCGTCCCGTTCTCGATCGATCCGGGCATCGGCCCGATCATCCACTCGCCGGTGCGCGATGCCGCCGCCATCCGTGCGCTTCGGATCGTCGAGGCCGAAGACGGCACCCCCGAGATCTTTGAGGCGATCGGCATGGTGCGCAAAGAGTTGGCCGGCCGCGCTGCGGTCGTGGGGTTTGCGGGCGCGCCGTACACGTTGGCCTCGTACATGATCGAGGGCAAGCCCAGCAAAGACCGGGCCATGGCCAAGACGCTGATGTACAGCCAGCCCGCGTTGTGGGCCGAACTCATGGAGACGCTGACCGAGGTGACGATCCGGTACCTGACGGCTCAGGTGACCGCCGGTGCGCAGGTGTTGCAGCTGTTCGACTCATGGATCGGCGACTTGGGGCCGGCCGCGTACGAGAACTATGTGTTGCCCTACAACCGGCGCATCTTTGACGCCGTGCGCCAGACGGGTGTCCCGACGATTCACTTCGGCACCGGCGTCGGGGGCATCCTCGAACTGGTGGCGTCCGCGGGATCGGACCTGGTCTGCGTCGACTGGCGGGTGGGCCTGGCCGACGCGTGGCGACGGATCGGCCCGGACAAGGGCATTCAGGGCAACCTGGACTCCACCGTGGCCCTTGCACCATGGGAGGCCATCGAACCCGAGGCCGACCGCGTGCTGGCCGAGGCCGCCGGCCGCCCCGGACACGTCTTCAATCTGGGACACGGGGTGTTGCCCGACACCGACCCGGGTGTGCTGACCCGACTGGTCGACCACGTCCACGCGGCGACGGCACGCGGATGAGCATCGGGGTGCTCCTGATGACATTCGGCACGTCGGTCACGTCCGACGGCGTCGAGGACTACCTGCGCAGCGTCTACCGCCGCGAGCCACCCGACGACACGGTCGCCGAGTTCAAGCGACGCTTCGATCTGGTGGGGCGCTCACCACTGATCGACACCACGCTGGCGCAGGGAGCCGGCTTGCAACAGGTGCTCGACAACGAGCACGGGGACGGCGCCTACCTGGTCGAAGTCGGGATGCTCCACTCCGAACCGCGGATCCCGGGTGCGCTCGCCCGACTGGTCGCCGGCGGCGCACAACGGATCATCGCCATCGTGTTGGCGCCGCAGTACTCGCCGCTGATCATGGGGGGCTACAACCGGGCCGTCGACAAAGCTGTCGAGGAGCGGGGGATCGCCGTGCCGATCCAGGTCGCGGGTGCATGGCATGACGTACCGGGGTGGATCGACTCACTGGCCGAGCGCGTCCGCGAAACGGTCGCCGCGGTCGGCGACCTGCCGATCGTGTTCACCGCACACAGCCTGCCCAAGCCGGTCGTCGAACGCGACCCCGGATACCTCACCCAGATCCACGAGACGATCCGCGGTGTCGCCGAACGCGTCGGACTCCGTGATGACCAGTGGCAGTTCGGCTACCAAAGCGCAGGGCACACGCCCGAGGAGTGGCTGACACCGGACTTCAAGGACCTTGTCCCGGCGATCGCCGCCGCGGGACACAGCGGCGTCATCTTCGTCCCCGTGCAGTTCGTCGCCGACCACTTGGAGACGCTCTACGACATCGACATCGCCGGACGCGAAGAGGCCGAGGAGGTTGGGCTCGCGTTCCATCGCGTCCCCGTTCCGAACGCCTCACCCGCGTTCGCCGAGGCCCTCCGCCAAGTGGTGGCGCGCGAGGTCTGAGCCCGCTCGGACGGATGCGATCACCCTCGTCTGAGGTGATCGACGCGGCGACGCCAACAGCCTGCGACTGCGGCGGTTCCGAACCATCCGCGAGTGATCCTCCGGGGAGGATCCGTTGCAAAACGCCGGTGGGTGTCCATTTGACCGCCCGCGGTTCGTCACCACCATGAAACGCGTTGCACGGCATTCGCGCCCACACGAACCCTCGTGGACCCGTCCGAACGTCCTGTCGCGAACCGACGGCTGCAAACCGTCGTGAGCGTTCGTCCTCGGCGGCCCGCAGATGGCCGGATATACGGACTGCATGCGTCCTGTGCTCGCTCGGTTTTCGCTCTCCGGATTCATCGACAAACATCCGGACGGATCCATTAGGCTGGCGCGATCTTTCTGAACAGGAGCGGAGAATGAGCGACGCTGGTCACAACAAATGGAAGGCACTGGCGGTGCTGGGAATCGCCTACCTGATGGTCGTGTTGGACGTGTCCATCGTCAACGTCGCCTTGAGCGCGGTCGACAAGGACCTGAAGTTCAACGCATCCGACCTGCAGTGGATCGTCAGCGGCTACGCGTTGACGTTCGGCGGACTCCTGCTGTTGGGTGGACGCATGGGCGACATCCTGGGCCGGCGCAAGATCTTTGTCGCGGGGTTGATCGCATTCGCGGCGTTCTCGCTGCTGTGCGGGCTCGCGACATCCCCCGCCATGTTGATCACCGCCCGCATCCTGCAGGGTGCCGGAGCGGCGCTGCTCTCGCCGTCGGTGTTCTCGATCGTGTCGGTGACCTTCGACGAGGGTGCGGAGCGCAACAAGGCCCTCGGCGTCCTCGGTGCGATCGCCGGGTCGGGCGCCGCGATCGGCGTCCTGCTTGGCGGCATCCTGACCGAGTACGCGAGTTGGCGGTGGTGCTTCCTGATCAACGTCCCGATCGCGATCATCGCGCTGTTCCTGGTGCCCAAGTTCGTCCAGGAGAGCCGCACCGAAGGCCGATCGCGCCACTTCGACTCGCTCGGCGGCGTGCTGGTCACCGGCTCGTTGATGATGCTCGTCTACGGACTCACACAAGCCAACGGCAAAGGTTGGGCAAGTGCGCAGACCCTGAGCTTCCTGATCGGTGCCGCCGTCCTGATGGGGGTCTTCCTGCTCGTCGAGCACCGCGGCAAGGCCCCGCTGGTCCCGCTCGGCTTCTTCAAGAACCGCACCGCGACCGGCGCCAACGTCATCGGATTCGGTCTCGGCACCATCGTATTCGGCATGTTCCTGCTGCTGTCGCTGTACATGCCGTACGTGCTCGGCTACTCCACACTCAAGACCGGGCTCGCCTACCTGGCCGTTGCGCTGACCGCCGTCGTCGCCTCAGGTGCCGCGCAGGCATTGGTGACCAAGATCAGCGTCAAGATCGCGCTCATCATCGGGATGTCGCTCCTGGGACTCGGTTTGCTGACGTTTACACAGCTCTCCGTCGACGGCACCTACACACGCCATCTGCTGCCGGGTTTCCTGCTCATCGGCGTCGGCCTGGGCTTCTCGTTCGTGCCGGTCTCGATCGCCGCGCTCGCGGGCGTCAAGCCGCAGGAGGCAGGACTCGCCTCGGGACTCATCAACACGTCACAGCAGGTCGGCGGTGCACTCGGCGTCGCGATCCTGACCACCGTCGCCGCAAGCGTTGCGGGCAATGTCCCGCCGCGCCCCCCCTTCGACGAAGCCCAACGCGCCGCGTTGACCGACGGATACTCCACGGCGTTTTGGGTCGCGCTCATCTTCGTCGCGGTCAGCCTGCTCGCCACGTTCACGATGCTTCGCGGCAAGGATCTTTCGGAGGCGGCGAGCGCGGCCCACGCACCAGGTGGGGCTGATGCACGCGGGGACACCGGGACTGCGTCTGGCGTCGAATGAGTGACGGCGCGACGAGCGTGATGTGGTTCCGACGCGACCTGCGCGTCGAGGACCACCCTGCGCTCAGCGCGGCGGCGGCGCGAGGACGCACCGTATGCCTGTTCGTCGTCGACCCCGCCATCCTGGGACGGCGCCATCACCAGGCTCCGGCGCGGCTGCGATTCCTGCGCGCCGGACTCGAGGCGCTCGACACGCAATTGCGTGAGCGGGGCGGTCGGCTCGTCGTCCGGCAGGGCGATCCCACCACGGTGGTGCCCGCTGTGGCCTCGGCCGTCGGCGCCGAGCATGTCCACGTGACGCGCGATCTCTCGCCGCTGGGACGCGCCCGTGACGAGCGCGTGCACCGAGCGCTCGCAGCGATCGACGTCCGGTTCGTCCCATACGGTGGAGATCTGTTGGTGCCACCCGAGGCCTTGCCAGGCCCGGACGGGGCGGGTTACCGGGTCTTCACACCGTTCCACCGCGCCTGGCTCAATCAGGCCTTCGTCGCCGCACCGCTCGCGGCCCCGAGCGACCTGACCGACCTGGATCTGCCCTCGGATGACCTGGCGACCCTGTTGCCGACCGGCGAACCCTTCGCGACCGCAGGGCCGGTCGCGGCCCAGGCACGGCTGACGCAGTTCGCCGGCCGCGATGTCAGGTACTACCTGGAGGAACGCGACATCGTCAGCGATGCCATGACCTCACGGCTCTCGCCGTACCTACGGTTCGGCATGTGTACCGCTGCGCAGGTCGCGCGGGCGCTCCGCGTGCCGGAGCCCCTCGCGCGAGGCCCCGAGGCATACTGGCGGCAGGTCGCGTGGCGCGAGTTCTTCCACCACCTGCTGTGGTGGCGCCCCGAAGCATCGCAGCGCTCACTGCGGCCGGAGTTCCGCAACATCCGCTGGGACAACGACCCCGCCCAGATCGCGGCCTGGACGAACGGGCTGACCGGGTTCCCGCTGGTCGATGCCGCCATGCGCCAGTTGGCCGACTCGGGCTGGGTCCACAACCGGGCGCGGATGGTGGCCGCATCGTTCCTGGTCAAAGACCTGCTGGTCGATTGGCGCATCGGCGAGCGCATCTTCATGCAGGGACTGATCGACGGCGACCCGGCCAGCAACAACGGCGGGTGGCAGTGGGTGGCGAGCACCGGCACCGACGCCGCGCCGTACTTCCGCGTGATGAACCCGCTTCTGCAGGCCAAGAAGTTCGACCCCGAGGGCGTCTACATCAAGCGGCACGTCCCTGAGTTGCGCCGTGTGCCCGAGGAGCACATCCACGAGCCGTGGCGGATGGATCCCGAGTTGCAAAAGCGGATCCTCTGCCGCATCGGCACCGACTACCCCGCCCCGATCGTCGAGCACATCACGCGCCAGCGCATGGCCCTGGCCAGGTACCGCGAGGCCACCGGCGCAGACGCAGGCTGATGACGTTCAGGGTCGCAGGGGTCGGCGACCTGCTCCGACTCAACACGACTCGATTCACGAGAAGCGTGGAGGTCTCACCAACTCTGCGCCGGCGCGGCCGATCGCATCCACTGGGTGGCCTGCTCGATATCGAACGCTTCGGGATCGAAGCCCGGGGGCGCCCACTCACGCAGCTCCTCATGCCGCTCGTGAGCGGGGTCGACAAGCGCGACGAGAAAATCGTCGTAGCCCCACGGGCCACCGCAATCCTCGGGCGGGCACGCCCGCATGCCGGCACGGCAGACCGGATATGCGACTCCCGGGTCTGGGGGCTCGATCGCTTCGACGAGGACCTCGTGCTCCCAGCCGTCGCCGAAGTCGTAGTCCCACCGCATCCTGTCCGTGACGGCCGGCAACACCTCGCCGAGTCGGACCTTGCGCTCATCGATGATCGTGCGGGATCCGAAGTCCGGGTCCGGGATGCCGTACGCGAGGGCGCCGACCGCGAACCCGTGCAGGTGTCCTCCGTACCACCCCACCGCCGCTTCGAGGACGCCCGCCAACGCGGAAAGCTTGATCTGCGAGGGGACGTCCAGGCGCCGCCACACCGGCGGTTCGACCTCCAGCAAGGTCACCTTCAACCGATGGACCGTCTCGGTGGTTCGCTTCGCCATCACCCCTCCCAAACGCGCGTTGGATGCTTGACCGCCTCGGACGGCATCAGCCGAGACCCGATCGCCCCGGATCATCCCAGGGTCGGCGGGAGAGAAACCCGGCGTCAACAACGGACATTGCCTCGGCAGGGCGCGGTACCCTATGGGACGAATAGGTCGCAGTCGCACCTCGGTGCGACCATCTCTAGCCGCCCACAACACTGAGTAAGAGCGTGCCCGAAGACAACGTACCCGTCGTGCTGCCCAGCTTGGGCGAATCCGTGACCGAGGCCACAATCGTCGAGTGGCTCAAGCAACCAGGTGAGGCCGTCGCGCTCGACGAGGAGATCGTCGAGGTCACGTCCGACAAGGCCGACCTGCGCATCCCGTCGCCGTCCGCCGGGGTGCTCGCCCGGATCGTCGCCCAGCCCGGCGACACGATCGAGATCGGGCAGCTGCTGTGCGAGCTCTCCGCGGACGGTGTCCCCGTCGCCGCCAACGGTGACGTTGCGGCGCCGGTTGCACCCGCACCCCTTGCCGCCGACGCCGAGATCGCGGACATCACGCTGCCCAGCCTGGGTGAGTCGGTGACGGAGGCCACCATCGTCGAGTGGCTCAAGCAGCCCGGCGACGCGATCGCCTTGGACGAAGAGATCGTCGAGATCACAAGTGACAAGGCCGACCTGCGTGTGCCGTCCCCGTTTGCCGGCGCGCTGACGGAGGTCGTCGCACAACCCGGTGACACGGTCGAGGTCGGCGGACTGCTCGCGCGCATCGCCGTCGGAGCGGCAGGGGCGACAGCAGCAGCAGCGTCGCCCGCATCCGCCTCGGCGTCTGCACCTGCCGCGACATCCAAGCGCTCCGCGGCAGCGACCGGCGGAGGCCTCGCATCGCCGCTGGCACGTCGCATGGCCGGTGCGCAGGGCGTCGACATCGCACAGGTCACCGGCAGCGGCAG
Source organism: Actinomycetota bacterium (assembly GCA_031366605.1). Taxonomy (GTDB): domain Bacteria; phylum Actinomycetota; class Thermoleophilia; order Miltoncostaeales; family Miltoncostaeaceae; genus CALMEC01. The sequence continues at coordinate 37,997 of JANLOO010000064.1, forward strand.
CCGAGGGCGCGTCGAAGCCGCCGATGTCGCGGCCGCGACCAACGGGTCCACAGGCGCGGAGCAACCCGAAGCGGCGGTGCAGCTCAAGGGGCCGCCCGCGATGCTCGCCAAGTACATGAACGAGAGTCGCGCGGTCCCGACTGCGACGACACTCCGCACGATTCCGGTCGGAACGCTCGATACGCGACGCAAACAGATCAACGAAACCCTGGCGGCGGCCGGGCGCACGGAGAAGCTGTCGTTCACGCACCTCGTCGCGTGGGCGATCGTCAAGTCAGTCGAGGCGTTCCCCGTCATGACAACCGGGTTCGACGAGGTCGACGGCAAGCCGTACAAGCTGGTGCGCAGCAACGTCGACATCGGGCTCGCAGTCGATGTCGAGCGCCGGGACGGCAGCCGATCATTGCTGGTGCCCGTCGTCCGCGCCGCTGAGACGCTCGGGTTCAAAGGCTTCGTCGATGCCTACGACGACCTGGTCAAACGCACGCGCAGCGGCAACGTCTCTCCCGACGAGCTGCGTGGCGCGACGGTCAGCCTGACCAACACCGGCGGGTTCGGCACGGTCGCATCCGTCCCGCGCCTCATGGTCGGCCAAGGCACGATCGTCGCGACCGGATCGATCGCGCTGCCGGTCGGGTTCGAGCACACCGACGCCAAGGCCCTGGGAATCCAGAAGGTCATGACGGCGACGTCAACCTACGACCACCGCGTCATCCAGGGTGCCGAGAGTGGCGCGTTCCTGCGCCAGATCGACCAGCTCCTGGCCGGGGACGACGGGTTCTACGACGAGGTCGCGACGAGCCTGGGCATCACCCTGCCGGCGCTGGAGCGGCCGCAGGCGCCCACCGCGACCCCGGCAGGCGCCGTGACGGTCCCATCAACCCAGGGAAGCGTTCCCGATCACCGCACGCTCCAAGCCGTGTCGGCAGCGATGTCGCTCGTCAAGGCCCACCGGATCTACGGCCACCAGGCCGCCGATCTGGATCCCCTCGGATACCCGCCGGTCGGCGACCCGGGTCTTGAGCCGGCGTCCCTCGAGTTGACCGACGCGATGATGGAGTTGGTGCCGGCCGACCTGCTGCGCGTGTTCATTCCCGGCCAGACGTTCGCCGAGGTCTACCCGCGCATGCGTGAGACCTACTGCGGCACCATCGCCTACCAGGTCGAGCACATTTCGAGTCATGAGCAGCGCCGCTGGATCCGCCGCGAGATCGAGAGCGGGTTCATCCGGGTCGTCATGCCCCAGGACGAGCGGATCAAGCTGCTCGAGCGACTCGTCAACGTCGACGTCTTCGAGCGCTTTCTGCAGCGCGCCTACATCGGCCAGAAGACGTTCTCGATCGAAGGCGTGGACGCGCTGGTGCCGATGCTCGACGAGACCATCGAACTGTGCGCCGAGTCCGGTGCCAACCAGATCGTCATCGGCATGGCACACCGCGGTCGCCTCAACGTCATCACCCACGTCGTGGGCCGGCCGATCGAGTCGATCCTGGGCGAGTTCGAGGGCATGACCGAATCCGCCGGCGACGAGGACTGGATCGAGACTGCCGGAGACGTCAAGTACCACCTGGGTGCCGAAGGTACCTACACGACGCTTTCGGGCCGTCCAGTGGCGATCACCCTCGCCGCAAACCCCAGCCACCTGGAGCAGGTCAACGCGGTGGTCGAGGGCGCGACCCGCGCGCGGCAGACCATCCGCAAGGGCCGCGACGCCCAGCACGACCCGAGCCTGGCCGTGCCGGTGCTGGTCCACGGTGATGCCGCGTTCCCCGGCCAGGGCGTCGTCGCCGAGACCCTCAACCTGGGCGCGCTCGCCGGGTTCACGACGGGCGGAACGATTCACATCATCGCCAACAACCAGATCGGGTTCACCACCGACCCGCAGGATTCACGCTCCACGCGCTATGCGAGCGACCTGGCCAAGGGCTTCGACATTCCGATCATCCACGTCAACGGCGACGACGTCGAGGCGTGCATCTCGGCGATCCGCCTGGCGGTGGCGTTCCGCAACAAGTTCAAGCGCGACATCCTGGTCGACCTGATCGGCTACCGCCGCCACGGCCACAACGAGACCGACGAGCCGGCCTACACGCAGCCGGTGATGAGCCAGACGATCAAGAACCACCCGCGCCCGTACGAGGTGTACGCCAAGCAGCTCGTGGCCGAGGGTGTCCTGACAGAGGCCCAGGTCGCCGAGATCGAGGCACAGGCCAACGCCAGGATGTCCGAGGCGCGCACCGCGGTCGCGGCCCTCGTCGCGCAGAACGGCAACGAAGGCTCACCGCTCCAGCCACCGGCGCGCACCGTCCACTCCGAGGTCAGCACTGCGGTCCCGGCCGACGTCCTTCGCAGCCTCAATGAGGAACTCCTGACGGCGCCCGACGGCTTTACCGTTCACCCCAAGCTCAAGCCACAACTCGAACGTCGCCGCGAGGCGATGGGCGAGGAGGGCGGCATTCTGTGGGCCCACGCGGAGTCGCTCGCAATGGCATCACTGCTCGTCGAGGGCGTCCCCGTTCGGTTGACCGGGCAGGACAGCGAGCGCGGAACGTTCAGCCAACGGCACCTCCGGCTGCATGACGCGGCCGAGGAGGGGTGGATGCCGTTTACCGGCAAGACCCACACGCCGATGCGCAACCTGCAGAACGCAACCGCCAGCTTCGAGGTGTTCAACAGCCCGCTGTCCGAGGCCGCGACGATCGGGTTTGAGTACGGCTACAGCACCCTGGCGCCCGAGACGCTCGTCCTGTGGGAGGCCCAGTACGGCGACTTCGCCAACGGTGGCCAGATCATGGTCGACCAGTTCATCGCGTCGGGCCGCGCCAAGTGGGGCGAGCGGTCCCGCCTGGTCATGCTGCTGCCACACGGATACGAGGGCAACGGACCCGAGCACTCGTCAGCCAGGATCGAGCGGTTCCTGCAGGCGTGCGCCGAGGACAACATGCGCGTCGCCAACCCGTCGACCGCCGACAACTACTTCCACCTGTTGCGCCGTCAGGGGCTGTGGAGCGAGCTGCGACCGCTCATCGTGTTCACGCCCAAGAGCCTGCTGCGCTCACGCGATGCCGCCTGCCGTCTCGAGGATCTCGCCGGCGGCGGGTTCCAGGCGATCATCGACGACCCCCGTGCGGCCGAACGCCGCGACAAGGTCACCCGACTGTTGCTGTGCTCGGGCAAGGTCTACTACGACCTGGACCTGGCCGAAGCCCGCGCGGGTGCGACCGATGTCGCGATTGCCCGTTTGGAGCTGCTGTACCCGCTGCCCGAGGACAAAATGCAGGCGTTGTTCGCGTCCTACCCCAACCTGACCGAGGTCTCGTGGGTGCAGGAGGAGCCGCGCAACATGGGCGCGTGGACGTTCGTGCCACGCCGCTTGGAGCGGATCCTCCCCAAGAACGTGACCCTCTACTACGTCGGTCGCTCGGCGCGATCGAGCCCCGCGGAGGGGTACCCCCAGACCCACAAGATCGAGCAGCAGCGCATCGTCTCTGAGGCGTTCTCACCGGGCGCCGACCGCGTCGTCCCGTAGCCACGAGGTGACGTGGCGCCGGCTAGAGCCGAGTCACGTCACTGCTGGGTACGCGCTCCAGCGCGGGATGGCGATGCTCGAGGCGGCCGCCCCGGACGATCCGGCGACGCTGGCCTGGTGGCTCGTCGATGACGACGCTCTGGTGCTGGGCCGAGGATCCAAGGTCTCGGCAGACACGGTGGCCTGCGACGCAGCCGGCGTCAGCGTCGTGCGCCGGGCCTCTGGAGGCGGACCGGTCCTGTGGGGTTCTGACCTGCTCGCGCTGGACGTCATCATCCCCAAGGGCCACGGGCATCACTCGGATGATGTCGCCGGTTCGTACCGCTGGCTGGGCGAGGCACTGGCCCGGACCATCAGCGGGATCGGACTCCCCGCGCGTGCCCTCGCACCCGACGAGGCACGCGATGCGGCCGACCCAATCGGTGCCCTGGCCTGCTTCGCATCGCTCTCGCCTTGGGAGGTCGTCGTCGATACGCGTAAGGTGGTCGGCCTCTCCCAGGTGCGCCGCCGCACCGGGACCCTGCTGCAGGTGGGCATCCTTTTGGACATCGACGGAGCCCGGCTTGCGAGCCTGCTGCAGCTGGACGCGGCCGACCGACGCGCACTGACGGTCACCCTCGCTCAGCGCGCAACAGGCCTGTGCGACCAGGTTGACATCGACCGCGCAGCACTCGTCGCCGAGCTGACTGCGGCGATCACCGACCCGACATGACGCCTTCGACAGCCCGACGCTTCGCGCTCTGGCACCTCAGCCGTTGGGAACGCTCCGCCCTCACGGGCGTCCTCATCGCTGCCGTCGTGCTGCGCATCATCGGTTTGCGCGCAGGGCTCCCCGGAGCCGCATTGCTGTCGCCTGACGAGAACACCGTGGTCCCCAAGACGCTCGCGATGATCCACGATGGAACCGCCAACCCGCATTGGTTTCTGTACCCGAGCTTGTACCTGGGCCTTCTGGCGCTCTCCCTCGTGGCCGCGCGCCCACTGATCGACACGCACGGGCTGGGGTTCGCGAACCCCGATGCATACGCACTGGACCCCACCCCGTACATCCTGACCGGCCGTGTCCTCTCACTCGTCGCCGGCGTGGCGTTGGTCATCGGCGTCTGGCTGCTGGGACGCCGGGTCGGTGGTGGTGCTGTGGCTGTCACGGCGGCCGCGCTCATGGCGATCGCCCCGATGACCGTCGCCTACAGCCATGTGGCCGTCACCGACATGACAATGACGGCACTGCTGACGTTCGGCCTGTGGCAGTTGGTCGTCGCAGCGCAGGATCGCTCCCTGCGGGCGCTGCTGGTCGCGGCGGTGTTGATCGGACTGGCCACATCCGCCAAGTACAACGCGGGTGTGGCGGTGTTGCCGCTCGTGGGCGTTGCGTGGTGGCTGGCCACACCCCCGGTGCGCCTGCGGCGCATCACGGCGACGTTCCGCGTTGGGGCCGTCACGCTCGGTGCGTTTTTGGTCGGCACCCCGTTTGCGCTGCTCGACGCCCCGCAGTTCGTCCGCGACTTCGCACGGCAGAACCGCATCGTCGCGGAGGGCTGGCTGGGGTTTGAGCACGCATCACCCGGCCCCTGGTTCAACCTGCGCGAGGTCCTGTGGAGCGGGACGGGTGCCGGGCTCGTGGTGCTCGCGCTCGTCGGCCTCGGTTTGGCGTTCATACGACGCACCCCAGCCGACTGGGTGCTGGCTCCGTATGCACTCGTGTTCTTCCTCTCTGTCTCGACGTGGAACGCGCACTTCGACCGCTACCTGCTGCCGATCGTACCGGTGCTCGCCGTGCTGGCAAGCCGGGCCGCGTTCGAGCTGGTCGCCGGTGTGGCCGCCCACAGCCGCGTGGGCGGGGCGGCGTGCGCCACCGCCGCGGTCGCCGTGCTCCTCGCGCATCCACTCGTCAACACGATCTCCTTGGTCGACGGCTACGGCACGCGAGACGTGAGGCTCGACGCCGCCTCCGAGATCCCGGGACTCGTTCCACCAGGGTCTTCGGTTGCGACAGACCCCCTCGGGCCTCCGCTGTTGACGCGCGACGAAGGCAAACGCCTCGCGGTGGCAGGAATCCAACGGCCGTCGTACGTGTTGATCCGCTTCGCGACGCCGCAGCCGGGTCACTCAGCCGATCCCAACCGCAGCGTGACCGGGCTCCGTAGGCATCTGGTTCGGTGGGTCATCACCAGCGATGACATCGAACGCCGGGTCATGCGGGCGCGCGAGCGGTACCCAACGGAGACGCGTTTCTATGAGGAGATCCGGTCCCAGGCGAAGCCCGTGCTGCAGGTCCCGTCCGGCTTGGGCCCCGGGGCAATCTTGTGGGACCTCGGCCCCTACAGAGGGTAACCGACGGCCGGTGTCCTGCCGGTCACCGGGACGACCAGCACCGCAGGGCCGGACTCGGCGCGGCGCCAAACGTCCGCGAGCGCGTCGTCGAGTTGGCCACGGTGCTCGATGCGCTCGGCGCTCGCGCCGAAGCCGCGCGAGATCGCCACCAGGTCAACCTCGGGGTCGGTCAACGCCAGTCCGGGCCAGTTGCCCGCGGCACGGCCAGTCAGCCCCTCCATCCCGGCGCGCAGGATCTCGTAGCCGGAGTTGTCCGCGACGACCACGGCGACGCCAAGCCGCTCCCGCGCCGCGGTCCACAACGCGTGGACTCCGAACAGGAAGCTGCCGTCACCGTGGACGCACATCACGCGCCGCGACGGATCCGCAAGCTTCGCCCCCACCGCCGCCGGCAGGCCCCAACCGAGGGCACTCCCACGGTGCGCGAGCCAGTTGGTCGGGGTGTTACGGCCGCCCAGCGCAGTTCGGAGCCACCGCCCAGAGGTCAATGCTTCATCGACGACGAGGTCCGTCGCCCCGACTGCCCGTGCGATCCCCGCGCTGAACACCGCCGCCGTGATACCCGGGGCCTCTGTGAGTTCCCGCAATCGTGCACCCATCGCGTCGCGTTCGGCTGCAACCGTCGCGATCGTCTGCGCTCGTCGCGCCTCGACCTCGGGCGTTGGCGCCGGAAGCTGCCGGCCGAGCATATGGAGTCCAACCTTGATCGACATCGGCAGGCCAACCTCGGTCGGGTGATTTCGCCCGATCTCGGCCTCGTCGACGTCGAGGTGGATCAAGGACACCCCGGCCGGAAGTGCAGAGCCCTCGCTATGGCCGAACACGCGGAACACAGGCATGCCGACCGCGAGAACGAGGTCGTGCTCAGCGAGCTTGGGGGCGATTTCGGCCGCGAAGCCCGGCAGCAGCCCTTTCCACAATGGATGACTCGTCGGAACCGGAACCCGTGAGGCGAACGGCTCTCCGAAGATTGGCGCGCCGAGCCGCTCGGCGACCGTCAACAGTTCGGCCGACGCACCCTCATGGACGACGCCGTCCCCCGCCACCACCACTGGTGAATTGGCCGTGATCAGGAGTTCCACGGCCGCGCGGACCGCCAGGGGATCCGTCACCGCCTCGGAGTGCTCGCTTGCGACGGGGCCGGAGGTCACGCCCGTCAACACGTCCATCGGCAGCGAAAGCACCACTGGACCGCGCGGATGGGTCATCGCCACACCCATCGCGTGATCGAGCGCCGCGGGAAGGCCCTCCACATCCCTGACCTCCAGTGCCCCTTTTGCAATCGGCTCGGCCAGCCTGACGAGCTCGCCCCCCAGAAACGGCGCCTGGTCGATGAGTGACGTCACTTGCTGACCGACCGTGACGAGCAGCGGGACTCGCGCGCGTGCCGCGTTGAGGATCCCCGACATCGCGTTCGCCAACCCCGGCTGCACATGGACGTTGACGACGCCGAGCCGGTTGCCCTGCTGCGCGTACCCGTCGGCCATCCCCAGCACTGAGGACTCATGCAGGGCCAGGACGTACCGGATACGGTGCTGGCGTCCCAACGCGTCGATGAGCGGCAACTCCGTTGACCCGGGGTTTCCGAACATCACATCGACGCCATGGTCGGCCAGCCACGCGAGCAGCCAGTCCGCGGCGTTGTTCACGCCAACGGGGCCATCGTGAGTCCCGCGTCACGCAATTGCTCCCAGTAGAGCTCCGCCTGTTCACGTTCGCCGCTCCACACGCGGGCACGGCCGGCGCCGTCGATCCTGGTCGCCAGGACCATCCCCTTGGCGTAGTCGACGCCGGGAAGGTACTGCGCGAGCGCCATCGCCACACCCTCGAACGTGTTGTGGTTGTCGTTCAACACGATCACATGGGTCGGCTGCCCGTCCCCGGCCCCATCGCGCGGATCGCGCTCACGTGGTTTCTCGACGGGCGGCCTGACGGTTTCGATGGTCGCCATGAGCCGAATCTACCGGGTGCGGATCCTGGGATCGCACGAGACCGCGCGCCGGTCGTCATCCACCGTGATTCGCCCGCCAGACAGTATTTGTAAGTATTTATGGTATTCGCTCGAAGAACCAACGCTTCCTGCCGATGAATGCAGTGATCAACCATCCATCTCATCCGTCGTCGCGATGTCGGGGTAGCGCGCATGGCCACCTCAGCAGAGCGTCGTCGACAGAAGCGAAAGCGAGTTCGTCATGGCAGCACCTGCAAAGCCCGTCGCAACCCGTCGTGGACCACGGCGGTTCCTCCTCGTGCTGGCCCTTGCGGCAGCGGCAGTCACCGGCGGGATTGGCGTGTCCGAAAGCATGTCGGACCCCGGTTCCTCGGCGACGACAGCCGGTCGATCCTGGTCGATCGCAACCACCAACACCGACACGGCATTCATCGCCGGAACGAACGGACGAAGCTGGTCATAGCGCACAAGCGCTCTCCCGGGCGCCAGTGGTGGCGCCCGGCCGTGGCCCCGCGCCGCGGGGGGGCGGCGGGGGGGGAAACCCCCATTGGGGGGAGCCCCGCGGGCCGCCCGCGGGCGGGGACCCGGGCCGGGGCAGCGGGCCCCCCGACGCCAGCGCGCGGCCCAACCCGCC
>JANLOO010000002.1:0-79450 GCA_031366605.1 Actinomycetota bacterium
ACCTCGGCAACGCCGATAGCGTCAGACATGTCGGGGACCTCCATCTTCGTCGCAGCCGTAGAGAAGCCGCAACGATGCCCGAGGTCCCCGACACCTACCCGACCGCGGCTACCCCTGAACCCCACTCATCTGCGAAGAGCCTGATTGCGTCCCTGCCGGCGATCGCGATCGAGGGACCCAAGGGAGTCGGCACGACCGCGACCGCGGCACGACAGGCCCGGACCACACGCTCATTCGACGATCCGACGCAGTTGACCTTGGCGGGCGCAGATGCCCGTCGTGCACTGCACGGCGACCCCGGTCCTCGTGGACGAATGGCAGCGGCTTCCGGAGATTTGGGACCGTGTCCGTCGAGCGGTCGACGAAGGAGCGCCAGGCGGATGGAATCGGCGTCGTCCCGGCCGCGCTCCTCGGCACCTGACCTCACTCCTGGGCGTTGAACCCGGTTCGGTATGACTGTCGCACCGGCTCGGCGAGGCCGACCGACGCCTAAATGCTTCCGGCAGCTACGCAACGTCCAGGTCCAGCGCGATCCGAAGGGCATCGTCCAGCGCGCGGACCTTGTCAGGCCCCAGTGCGCCCCGCCGGCGCCGCAGGGCCCGCTTCGGCAGGGTGAACACGTTGTCGCAGTTGGCAACACAACCCTCAACTACTCCTTCAGATTCGCCGAGTGGAACCTCGGTGCGAATCCCCCTCACCGTCGTCGTTACCATCACGACCATGACGTTCGAAAGCACCGGGATCGCAACGTCGCGGGTCGCAATCACGACCGGGCGCGGCCCGGCGGGGAGATCGTCCACGTCGTAGACATCGCCGCGATTCACGACGCGGGCTGCCCATCGAACGGCGGTTCATCGGCAGCCGCAGCCGCCAAGAGCGAGAGTCCCAGGGCCCCGACCCATTCCTCCTGCGGTATCGCGCCGTATGCACGCTCGTACTCGGCCTGGATCTCGTCGTCACGAAGTCGCTTGGCGAGACCTTCGAGCGCAACACGCACGGCCTCCGTCCGGGTCGCGAATTCGCCACGATCCACCGCGCCGTCGATCGCGTGAGCGATGTCATCAGGTATCCGGACCGCGATCTGAATTGTCATGCAATTACGGTACCACACCGGGGGGCCGTCAACGACCCCGGCGACCGGTTCACCACGACCGCCGCGATGGCCAACCGCGTCACCGGCCGGCCGGCCCAGACCGTCGCCGAACGGGCGCTGCACCTCCACGGCGGGTTACCGGCCCGATGTTCATCGTCTCGCTCATTCTGTTCGTCTGCGGAATATCTCTTGGCTGGCGGACCGTCCGCCTCGAGTTGAGCTGGTGCACAGAAAACGTCAGTGCTGGGCGTCCCGAATGTTTGCTCGGCCTCACCCCTCGGCGTAGACCTCCATCGGCGGGCACGAGCAGACCAGGTTGCGGTCGCCGTGGGCGTGGTCGATCCGGCCGACCGGTGGCCAGTACTTGGTGGTCAGCAGGCTCGGGATCGGGTAGGCGGCGACCTCGCGGGAGTAGCCGCGCTGCCAGGTGTCGGAGCTGACGTCGTCCGCGGTGTGCGGGGCGCCGCGCAGGGGGTTGTCCTCGACGGTCCATTCGCCTGACGCGACGCGGCGGATCTCGTCGCGGATGGCGATCATCGCGTCGCAGAAGCGATCCAGCTCGGCCCTGCTCTCGGACTCCGTGGGCTCGACCATCAGCGTGCCGGGCACCGGGAACGACATCGTCGGCGCGTGGAAACCGTAGTCCATCAGCCGCTTCGTGACGTCGTCCACCGTCACGCCGCACGCGTCCTTGATGGGACGCAGGTCCAGGATGCATTCGTGTGCGACCCGCCCGCCGGCGCCGGTATAGAGCACCGGGTAGTGCGGAGCCAGACGCGCCGCGATGTAGTTGGCCGACAGGATCGCCACCTCGGTCGCGTGGCGCAGACCCTCGGGCCCCATCAGCGTGATGTAGACCGACGGGATCGGCAGGATGCCCGCCGAGCCCCAGGGCGCCGCCGAGATGGGACCCACGCCCGTCGCCGGGCCGGCCTGGGCCACCAGTGGGTGATTGGGAAGGAACGGCGCCAGGTGGGCACGCACACCGATCGGGCCGACCCCGGGTCCACCGCCGCCGTGCGGGATGCAGAACGTCTTGTGCAAGTTGAGGTGCGAGACATCCGCGCCGAACTCCCCGGGCTTCGCGAGCCCCACCAGGGCGTTGAGGTTGGCGCCGTCCACGTAGACCTGCCCGCCGCCGGTGTGGACGACCTCGCAGATCGCGCGGATGTCCTCTTCGAACACCCCGTGTGTCGACGGGTAGGTCACCATGATCGCCGCGAGCCGCTCCCCGACATCGGCCACCTTGACGCGCAGATCGGTCAGGTCGACGTTGCCGTCGTCGTCACATGCGACCACGGTCACCGACATCCCGGCCATGACCGCCGACGCCGCATTGGTGCCGTGGGCGGACGAAGGGATCAGACAAACGGTCCGACCCACATCACCCCGCGAACGGTGGTAGGCACGGATCGCCAGGAGTCCGGCAAGCTCCCCCTGCGAACCGGCATTGGGCTGCAAGGAGACGGCGTCGTAGCCGGTGACCTCGCACAGCGCGGCTTCGAGGTCGGTGATCAGCTCGACGTACCCGGCGGCCTGATCAATCGGTGCGAACGGGTGCATGCGTGCGAACTCGGGCCAGGTGATGGGGAGCATCTCGGTCGTCGCGTTGAGCTTCATCGTGCACGAACCCAACGGGATCATCGTGCGGTCCAGAGCGAGGTCGCGATCCGACAGGCGGCGCAGGTACCGCAGCATCTCGTGCTCCGAGTGGTACCGGTTGAAGACCGGGTGGGTCAGCAGATCGCCGGTCCTGGCGTGGCCGGCCGAGATGCCGTCAGGCGCAGTCCCATCCAGGTCGGCGACCGAGGCCGAGACACCGAACACCCGCCACAGCGCCTGGACGACCTCGCGCGTGGTGGTCTCATCCAAGCTGACCCCGACGGTGTCGGCGTCGACACGCCACAGGTTGATGCCCTCGGCGTGTCCGGACGCGCACAGCTCGTCGGCCCGACCGGGCACGTCGACACGCACCGTGTCGAACCAGGAGTCGGCAGGCACCGCGATGCCACCACCCCGCAGGCCCGCCACCAGGATCGCCGTCAGGCGATGGACCCGGGAGGCGATGCGGCGCAGCCCCTCGGGACCGTGCCACGCGGCGTACATGCCGGCGATGACCGCCAGCAGCACCTGCGCGGTGCACACGTTGCTGGTGGCCTTCTCGCGGCGGATGTGCTGCTCGCGCGTCTGCAGGGCCAGCCGCAGTGCGGGACGCCCGGCGACGTCGAGCGACACCCCGACCAGGCGCCCGGGCAATGCGCGCGCGTGCTCATCCCGTGTCGCCATGAACCCCGCGTGCGGCCCGCCGTAGCCCATCGGTACCCCGTAGCGCTGCATCGACCCGACGACGATGTCGGCGCCCATCTCGCCCGGCGGGGTCGTGACGACCATGGCGAGCGGGTCGGCCGCGATCACCACGAGCCCTTCCGCCGAATGCACCTGCGCGGCAATCGGCGACAGATCACGCAACACGCCCGACGAGCCCGGAAACGCCATCAGCGCCCCGAACATCGCCCCGGGCAACTCGGTCAACGGATCGCCGACGACCACCTGGATGCCGATCGGCTCGGCGCGGACGGCGACGACGGCGATCGTCTGCGGATGGCAGTCGGCATCGACGAAGAACACCGGTGACTTCGACGTGCTGACACGCTTGGCCATCGTCATGGCCTCGGCCGCGGCGGTACCCTCGTCCAACAGCGACGCGTTGGCAAGCGGCAATCCGGTCAGATCGGCGACCAGTGTCTGGAAGTTGAGCAGCGCCTCCAGCCGCCCCTGCGAGATCTCGGGTTGGTAGGGGGTGTACGCCGTGTACCAGGCGGGGCTCTCCAGGATGTTGCGCTGGATCACAGGCGGGGTGATCGTGTCGTGGTAGCCAAGGCCGATCAGCGACGTCATGACCGTGTTGCGCGACGCGACCTGACGCAGGCGGACGATCGCCTCGGCCTCGGTCAGCGGCGCGGGCAGCTCGAGCGGGCCGGAAAGCCGAATCGATGCGGGCACGGTCTGGTCGACAAGCTCATCGAGGCTGCCGGCCCCGACGGTGTCGAGCATGTCGCCCATATCGACGTCGCCGGGGCCGATGTGGCGGCCCGCGAACGCGGCGTGGTCTTCCAGATCGGTCAGCGTGGGACGGGTGTCGATCATCAGGGCTCCCGGTGTGGTGGCATGCGAAGCTCGCGTGCCCCCGCTGTCCGTTGTGCCTGAGAGATGGACCCGTGACCTGGGCTTTCCCCGTCGGCGGGATGGTCTGACCATCCGCTCTCCAGCGTTACCGCGCCCCCCACGGTCCCTTGTGCCTGAGAGTTTCCGGGGCGGTTGCTCCTTCGGCGCCGGCTCGAAGCCGGTCTCTCCCACAGGTGGCGATCGGTCAGGCGACGTTAGCAGCCCGGCAAACCGGCAAGCATGGCCGGCAGTCGGTCCCCGCGCGATTTTCCCGCATCGCGCGGAGGCGCGACCCGCGCGGCTATGCGCCGTCCGGCGGCTTTCGCGCTTGGGCAAGCAATCCGAACCACCCGGGGAACCTGCCCAGAAAGAGCGTGTCGATCTCGAACGCCGCGCGAAGCACCTTGTGGGCCGGCCCGCCGCCTGGTGCTGCGGACGCCATGCCGGCACCGCCACCCCGTGCCAGACGCCGGGCAAGCATCGGACGGTAGACCCACCGGTGATAGAGGCCGGTCAGCGGGAAGCCCCAAGGCGTGACCCGAACGTCCGTGAACCCGGCGTGGAGCAGCAGCTGCTCGAGACCCTGCGCGGTGTACCGACGCTGATGCCCGGCCCAGCGGTCGACCCAGTCGAAACGCCGGGGATTGGCCGGGACGCTCGCCACCATGACGCCGCCGGGGCGCAAGACGCGTGCCAACTCAGCGGCCGCCGTCCGGTCATCCTCGAGGTGCTCCAACACCTCGCCGCACACGACCGCATCGAAGGACCGATCGGCGAACTGAAGGGCGTGCAGGTCGCCCACCTCAACGACCGGCGAGGGATCGAGCGCTGCAAACCGCGTTGCGATCGCACTGCGCAGGTAGTCGACGAACTCCGAACTGCCATCCACCGACGTCACGTCGAGACCCCGGTCGAGCAAGGTCATCGTCAGGCTGCCACCTCCGGCCCCCGCGTTCAGCACCCGACGTCCCGCCAGAATCGGCTCGAGTTGCCGCACCATCAGGGACTCGCGATAGGCATGGCGCGGACCCACAAAGTCGGGCGCGCTCCCCCATGAGTGGGCCTCGATTCCAGTCGGGTCAGCATCGCTCACCGACGCCCTCCACGACGGCGGTGGAGCGGGAACGCTGTGAGGAACGCGGCGGCCACCTGCTCAGGATGCCCGATCTGCTCAAACCTCGCGCGAGCGGCCGTCCCGAGCCTGGCCCGCAACGACGAATCTGCGGCCAGACGCCGCAGGGCCTGCGCCAGAGCTTGCGCATCGCCAGGCGGCACAAGCAACCCGTCGACCCCGTCGGTGATGACCTCCCGGATGCCGACCGTATCCGCCGTCACCACGGGACGGCCTGCGGACATCGCCTGGTAGACCTTGTTCGGAACGACCCGACCCGCTTTGTCGCTTGTGCCGAACACCCCCAAGCAGATCCCCGCCGCCTGCACCTGGGCGCCCAGGTCGTGGTACGGGACCCAGCTCAGGTGGTCGATTCGCGGGCGGGGTTCGCGAACGAGCTCGGCAGTCAACCACGCATCCAACTGGCCCTCGCCGATCAGCCGGATCGCAGGCGTTCCCTCGAGCCGGGCAGCGGCCACAATCGACTCGAGCCCGTGCAGCGGTGCGAGCTTGCCGTAAAACAGCGCGAGGACCGGGCCATCGGGGAGCGGCGACTGCGGGAACCGTTCGGGCTCGGCTCCGACCGGAACGACGACGATCCGACCACGGGGGACCCCGAACCTCGCGCCGAGCCAATCGGCGTTGGCGGCGGTGTCCGCGATGACCAGATCGGCGAGGGCGAACGCAGTTCGGTCGAGTCCTGCCAGGCCGCGCCCCGCGATCTTGCCGACCCGTCGGCGGTCGCGGGCGAGTGTGTCGGCGAACGAGATCATCGCATCGACGACGAGCGGCACCCTCAGCCTGCGCGCAACGAGCCACCCCGGCACCGCGTCGGGCTGCGCGGGATAGCCCAGCACCACGGCGTCGACTCGCTCCAATAGGCGGGAGCGACGCCAGATCCGAATCCATGCGGCGGCCCACCTCGCACCGGAGCGCACCATGTTGGCGGGAGCGAGAAACCCTCCGGTCTTGTGGCGGGTTTGCTCCCAGACCGGCTCGTGCAGTTCGACGACCTCGACCCCCCGGGCACGCAGACCGTCGATCAGCACCCGATTGCGCGGGTAGTCGTGCTCGTACGTGCCGATCCAACAGAGGCGCGTGGGCGTACCGACGCGGCTAGCGGCAAAGGAGGGCATCGCCCCACCAGTCTCACACCGACCGAGCCGACGTGCCCAAAGGCCGGCGTGCGCCGTTGACGGCTCGCTACAGTACGGCGGGTGACGGACAGGGCGCGGGACTCAGACGGCGGCGCTCCACTCACCACGACGTGTGATCTGTGTGGATCGGCCGACGGCCAGGTCCTGTTCACCGCGACCGACCACCGTGAGGGATTGGGAGGGCGGTTTGGCGTGGTGCAGTGCGACACGTGCCAGTTGGTGCGGACCGACCCGCAGCCGGAGGATCTCTCCGCGTGGTACCCGTCCGATTACCGCAGCCACGCCGGAGAGCGGTCCGCCCATGCCCGGGCGAGCACAGCCGCGTTGCGGTACGCGACGCGATCGCACCACTCGCCCGTGTTGGCACGGATGCTCACGTGGGCGATCCCCGCTGCGGACGTCGGGCCCTCGGTGCCACCGGGATCGACGGTCCTGGACGTTGGTGCCGGAAGCGGGGCTGCGGTCGCTGCCCTTCGCGGCGAGGGATACGACGCATGGGGCGTCGAGCCGTCAGCGTCCGCCGTCGCGATCGCCCACGCGGCGGGCCGGGAGACCGTCATGCACGGAACGCTCGAGACCTCCGAACTCGCGACGCGCACGTGGAATGTCGTGCGCTTCACTCACGTGTTGGAGCACGTTCCCTCGCCTCTGACAACGCTGCGGGTCGTGCGTGATGTGCTCGCCCCTGGGGGTCATGTCGTGGTGGTGGTTCCGAACTTCGCCGGGGCCGGACGCCTGGCATTCCGCGCCTCATGGGATGCCCTCGAGGTACCGCGCCATCTGCACCACTTCACACCCGCCACGATCACACGTACATTTGCCGCAGCAGGGCTGCGAGTGCGATCGCTCCGCACAGCCGCGCTCTTCGGCTCGCTCCCAGCCTCGATCGACGCGTGGACCTGCAGGGGGCAGCGCCAACGCGGCTGGAGCCGATCGCTCGCTGCAAAGGGCGTCACCTACCCCCTGGAGTTGGCCCTCGCGGCGTTCGGACTCGGCGACGGGCTCGTCGCGATCGGCGAGACCGCCCGCTGATCAACCCTCGGGAATCGGGTGACCGACTGCGTCCTGGCGCACGACGAACGTTTTTGCGAAGAGGTCACCCATGCGCTGGTGTCGTCGGTGGGCGAGAATCAGGATGAACTCGGCCAAGGCGATGAGCCCGCCCAGAAAGGGGCCCACGGCGGGGATGAGCGCCGGCACCAGCAACGGCAGGTACCGCACGAACGCGCGCGGAATGCCGCAGACCGCGCCAGTCGCATCGACGACGCGCACGCCGACCATCCGCTTGCCGGGGGTCCATCCAGCTCTCCCCTGCAGGAGCACGAAGTACGCGACACCCAGCAGCCCGCTGACCGCCTGCCACGCGAACACACGACCACCCGTCGCGACGTAGACGTCGTCGCCCACGGTCAGGCAACTCTTGAGGCTGGCGACGACCTGGTTGCACGCCGACACGTCGGTGCGTTTCTCAAGGAACGCGAACGCGATCAGCACCGACGGAATCAGCAATATCGCGAAGTCGATGAAGACGGCTCCAATGCGACGACCACGCACGTTCGTCGGGTCGGCGTCACGTCCGTCGGGCGCAGCGGTCGATGGCAGCGGCGCGCTCATGCTCACTGAGAGTTCCTTCATTCGCGGGATCGCCCGAGCGATGGTGCTCAGGACGTGCCCGAACGCTACCGAGTGGCCTGGATGGCATCGAGACGCCCCAGGTGTCTCCTGCAATGACCTGAAACGGCGGGGGAACGGTCCTCAGGCCGTGCGACCGCACAGGCCGCGGCGACGCTTGGGCGGGAACAGATTGCCCAGGTCCAGGTCCTCGAACCCCTCCGGCGCTTCGCCGTCGGCGGCGTACCGGTAGAGCGCCACGCGGAACACCACGTTGAGCGCGCCCATCACGACGGCCACCACGATGATCCAAGCCACGCCAAGTGCGACGGCGAGTCCGACCAATGCCGGCTGCCCGCCCCCACCGATCAAGAGCAACGGCGGCAGCGCGAGGAGCACCGCACAGAAGGTCACGACGGACATCCCGATCTCACCTGAGACGGTCTCGCCCCAGGTGCGGACGAACAGGTCCTTGGATCGTGCGATCGCCTCGCGCACGGTCAGACCTTCGAGGACCAACACGGGAAGGATCAGGTAGGTGATCAGCGCCCACGCGAGACCCAGCAGACCGGCGACAATCCGTCCGAGAATCCCGGCGCGCTCCTCGATCGCCCGCAATACGAACGACACGATGACCGAGACCAATGCCCACGGTGCGATGGCAGCGGCGTGACGCCGTGCGTCCGACAATGCGCTTGCCACCGTTGGATCGCCACCGGTCATCCGGTCGTCCGCCGCACAGACCAGCGCCACGTTGAAGAAGATCGTGATGTACGAGAGCGCGTAGGTCGCCAACCCAAGGACGATCCACTCGAACGCCGTCGGTGCCGGCAGCGGGGCGTTGTCGCGAATCAGGCTCAGGTCGTCCGCGAACAGGCCGAAGAACACCATGGCCAGCAAGGCGGCCGACGACAGGAACGACAGGATCGGCAGGACGAGCAGCTCACGGTCGGCCTTGAGCACGTTCCATGACGCCTGCACCAGGCGGAGTCCATTGCGAAACCGTTCGATCATCCTCCTGCGCCTCCATGCGCTGCGGCCACGGAACGGCCGCTCGGTAAGGTATCGGCATGAGCCCTCCGCGAGATAACAGTTCTGCCGCATCGCCGGTCCCGAAGGTCACGTACACTTTGTCGACCCTCGTCATGCCCAGCCACACCAACACGCTGGGCGTGATGCACGGCGGGTGGATGATGTCGTGGATGGACATGGCCGCATGGGTCGTCGCCGCCCGCGCCGTCGCATCCGACCAGACCGTGTTCTTCAAGGCCGCAACCGACATCGTGTGGAGCGCACCCGTCAAGGCCGGCGAGGTCTGCAGTGTCAAGGCGACGCTCACCGCCGTCGGACGAACCTCGCTCCGCGTTGCGCTCGAAGCCACCGCCGAGGACCCGACCGCCAAGACCAAGCAAACCGTGTGCACGTCGACGTTCACGATGGTGACCGGCAACGACGGCGCGTCCGAACCCGTGCGCCTGCACCGTCCCCGTAGGTGACGCTGACGGCTTCGCCGGACGGTATGTTGCGACAATGTCTGATTGGTTTGTGGTCAACGTCGCTGACGCGCCCGCACTGCGCCACGAGATCGGCGGTGCCTACGTACGGTTCGAGTCACCCGAGGCACGGTTCGCGCAGGTCGGCGTCAACATTCACGTGCTGCAGCCAGGCGAACCGGCCGGCAAGTACCACCGCGAGGACGCCCAGGAGGACTTCCTGGTCCTCAGCGGCGAGTGCCTCGTCATCATCGACGACGAGGAACGCCGACTCCGCACGTGGGACTTCGTCCACTGCCCGCCCGGAACCGACCACGTGTTCGTCGGCGCGGGCGACGGGCCATGCGCGATCCTGATGATCGGCGCACGCGGCGACTACGGGATCCACTACCCGGTCAACACGCGCGCGGGCGCCCACGGGGCCTCGGTGACGACACCCACCGATACCCCGGCCGAGGCCTACGCGGACTGGCCGGGTGAGTTCACACCGACCCAACTGGAGTGGCCGCTGCCGTGAGCGAGATGGGCGACCTCCTCTCAGGGCCCGCGCAGTAGTCCTCGTCGTACCCGCGCACGCATGACGCCGTGGGCGGGTCGGTGTCAGTGGAGTCGGGCGCCGACGCTCGTTCACGGCCTCTCAAATGGGACTCACGCGAATCCCGTTTGCCCCACACATCGACGGGACCTCAGCGCCGTCTCGTCAACGAGCGGCCGTTCCCTCAGGCCGCGGCCGTCTCGATGCGGATCGTGTTGATGTGGATCGGCGTGCGGGGACGGTCGCGACCGTCGGTCTCGGTGGCGCCGACCTTGTCGACGATGTCCTGGCCCTTGACGACCTTGCCGAAGTTCGTGTGGGCGCCGTCCAGCCAGGGGGTCGCCTCGGCGGTGACGATGAAGAACTGGCTGCCGTTGGTGCCGGGTCCGGCGTTGGCCATGGCGAGCGAGCCATTGACGATCTTGTGGCTGTTGAACTCATCGGCGAACTGGTACCCCGGGCCGCCGGTGCCGACGCCGTTGGGGCAACCGCCCTGGATCATGAAGTCCTTGATGACGCGGTGGAACACGCCGCCGTCGTAGAACCCCGAGGTCGCCAGCCCCACGAAGTTGCCGACGGTCTGCGGTGAATCCGACGCGAACAGCTCACAGTGGATCTCGCCCTCGGTCGTGTCAAAGATCGCCGTGTACGTGGTGCTGGGATCGGCGGGTGGTGGAAGCGTCGGCATCGGTCGGGTCCCTTTCGGAAGAGATGTTCTGCGATCAGCCTACCGCCACAGCCGACGATCCCGCCTGCCTGCTACGCCCGGAAACGGCCCCGCCCGCTCCCCGCAACCGCCAGGTCGACCATCGGGACCCGGACGATCCGCTCCTCGACGAGCGCCCCGCCCACCGCGACCTCCGCCGCGCCACGGTGAGGACCACGCACAATGACCCCAACGAACCGCCCGGTGCGACGTCCACGGGCATCCCACCACTGCACCAGGTCACCCGCGACGAACGGGCTGAGTCCGAGTTGCTCCATCGCCCGCAATCGTGACGAGCGAGCCGGACGGCCGTGACGTGGGGACTGAGTGCCCGCCGTCATCCTCGGGCGAGCTTCAGGCACTCAGCGGGATCCGTCCATGGAAGCGTGGGTCCATCCACACTGCGGGGCAGGTTAACGGCTTCGCCTCGGGCATACATCACGCACGATGTATGAGACGGGGCTCTTGCAACGCGAAGAGCAGCTCCACGATCTGACCGAGCGCCTCGTCGAACTGCACCTCGGATCCGATCGCTCTGAAGCCGCACTTCTCGAGGACGCGGACCGACCCGACGTTCGCTTGCGCGACCTCTGCATACAACGGTCGCTGTGGGACAAGTTCGACGAGCTGCGCGAGCGCAGCCGTCGCGATGCCTTTGCCCCAGCGCTCGTGATCAACCCAGTAGCCGACCAACCAGCGTCCCGAGTCTTCCGGCCACGCGACCGCGTGCCCGACGACCTCGTCCCCGGCGAGGACGGTCCTGACCACCACCTTGGGGTCGGCGCGGATCTGCGCCCACTTCTCGCGGAACGACGGCTCGTCCCTGGACACGAACGCCGCCATGCGTGCAGCATCCGCGTCGCGCTGATGGGCGAAGAAGTGGTCCAAGTCGGCATCGACGACGGCACGCAGGCGCACCTCGATGCGCGTGTCAGATTCCTGCGGCATGGCCGTCCTTGCGTGGTTCCGAGCCGCCGACGAGGTGGTCGCCGACACATTGGATGATCTGCCCGCCGCCAAAGCCGGTCGGGTCGGGGTCACGTCCCACGCGATGGCCGCGTCGGGCGAGGTCGTCGGCCACGTGCCACAGGCCCGGCTCAAGCGCCAGACCCCATCCGTCGCCGCTCGGGTCACACCGAAACCGGGGCGCGTTGAGGGCCTGCTGCGGATCGAGGCCCCGGTCCACCATCGCCGAGATGACCTGCAGATGCCCCTGCGCCTGCATGTGGGCGCCCATCACACCGAACGGGCCGAGCAATGCGCCGTCGCGCAGCAACATGCCGGGAATGATCGTGTGGAACGGGCGTTTGCCGGGTGCCAGGCGGTTGGGGTGGCCGGGCTCGAGTGTGAAGCCCGCGCCGCGGTTCTGCAACGCAATGCCGGTGCCCGGAGCGCCAACTCGGGATCCGAACCCGTGGTACAGGCTCTGGATGAACGAGCACGCCATGCGATCCTCGTCCACGACGCACAGGTACACGGTGCCGCCTACGGGGAGCGTGCCCGGCGCCGGATCACCCACGCACCCCAGGTCGATGAGCGTGCGTCGGGCGCCGAGGTAGCCCGGGTCCAGGTACCCCGCGGGGAGCGGCTCGTCAGCGATGTACCGGTGCGCATCGCTGAACGCGAGCTTGATCGCCTCGGCCTGCAGGTGGATGCGATCAACCTCGGGCCCCGATGCGAGATCGAAACCCGCCGCGATGCCCAACGCCTGCAGCGCCGCGGCACCCCATCCGTTGGGTGGCAACTCGACCACCTCGACGTCGCCGTAGCTCAGACGGAGCGGCTCGACCCACTCAGGCTCGTGCGCCGCCAAGTCTTCGAGCTCCAACCAACTCACCGCGCAAATCGCATCGGCCACCGGGCCGCGGTACAGGCCGTCCCCACCGAGATCGGCAATGCGGCGCAACGTCGCGCCCAGCGCCGGGTTGCTGATGATGTCGCCGCCCCGCGGTGCCGGAGTAAAGCACGCTGCCAACTCGGGATCGGCTACCAGCGCGGGCGCCAGTTCGGCCCAGGCCTGGCTGATGATCGGCGTCGCGACAAATCCTCGTTCGGCGGCGTCGATCGCCGGCGCGAGGCACCGGTCGAGCCCCAGTCGCCCGTGACGCTCGAGCAGTGCGACCCACCCCGACACGGTGCCCGGCACCGTCACCGACATCGGTCCGTGCAGCGGTATCCGCTCGAACGCGCCTGGATCGGCGCCTCGCGGTGCACGGCCGCTCGCATTGAGACCTGTCAGGGCACCGTCACGCCACACAAGCGCAAACGCATCGCCGCCGATCCCGGTCGACATCGGCTCGCAGACGCACAGCACCGCGGCCGCGCCAACGGCCGCATCGCACGCGTTGCCGCCCGCCTGCAGGATGTCCAGTGCGGCATCCGTCGCCCGCGGGTGACTCGTCGCGGCCATCCCCCGTGATGCAACAACAGCCATTCGATCTCGGCCGCTCATCTGGCGAGTAGACCCGCCCGGACGTCCTGTCGCGAACCGGCGGCTGCAAACCGTCGCAAGCGTCCTTCCTCGGCGGCCCGCATATGGCCGGATATGAGGACGGCCTGCGTCCTGCGCTCGCTCGGTGTTCGCTCGCCGGATTCATCGACAAACGTCCGGACGGATCCACCAGTGGTGCGACATCGAACGAGCGGTGGTGTCTCCCTGACTGCGAACGGCGCAATGCGGCGTCCTCGGTACCGCGAGTATTCCCGATATTCACGACAACCATCACTTGGTTCTTCTTTGAGATCACGGCTCATGGCAAGTTCCTTTGCGGAGGCTGAGAACGGGAGTGCGCTTGAGCGGCTCAGCCTCAGCCGACGAGTTCGCCCAATGACCGGATCCGATCGAAACCAACGCCGACGTGGTCGGCGTACGGGTCGAGCAGGATCGGGTGGAGCCCGGCGGCACGGGCGCCCTGCACGTCCATGGTGACGGAGTCCCCGACGTAGGCGACGCGCTCGCGCCGGACATTTCCAAAGTACGCGAACGCGAAGTCGAAGATGCGTGGGTCGGGTTTCGCCACGCCGACCACGTGGCTGTCGATGACGCAGCGCACCGAGGTGTGCGGCCCGTCACCCACCTGGCACACGCCACTGCGATGCAGTGTCTCCTCGATTTGACCATGGGCGTTGCTGACGATGCCGATCGGCATTCCGGCCTGGTCCAGTTGGCGCAGCGCAGTCACGCTCTGGGCGATCGGCCAACGCCACAGGAAGGCGTTGAAGCTCGCGCCCAGGGCACGCGCGGCCGTGTCAGCGTCACGCTCGTCCACTCCGACGAACCGCACGTACGCCGCATGATGCTCGGCCCAAAACATCTCTCCCGCCCCCGCCGAACTCTTGACGGCCATCGCGTGGTAGTGGGCGCGGACATGGAGGTCGATCGAGGGATCGCCACCGAAGTAGGCGAGTAGCGGCCCCAGGACGGTCGGGTCCGGCAGCACCAGTACCCCACCGGCGTCGAACAGGATCGCATCGAAGTCACCCACGAGCGCAATCATGCCCGCGCGCGGCGCGATCCTGCGGTTCTCGCCCGAAATCAGCTCGCAAGTCACTAGCGTGTAGCGAAGTGTCCGTTCTCGAAGCCCACGGTTTGGTCAAGCGGTACGGCACCCACACGGCACTCGATGGCGTCGACCTGGTGGTCCCCGAGGGCTCGCTCTACGGCTTCTTGGGACCCAACGGCGCGGGCAAGACGACGACATTGCGTGTGGCGATGGGCTTGCTGCGCGCCAACGGCGGAACCGTCCGTGTGCTTGGAGCAGACCCCTGGCACGATGGCCGAAGCGTCCGCTCGAGGATCGGGTTCCTGCCGACCGACCCGGGACTTCCCGGGCGCATGCGCGGCGTGCAGGCCCTCGACTACTTCACGCGACTCGATGGGCATCCATCGACCCTGCGGGATGCGGCGTGTGATGCGCTGCGCCTCTCGGACACGGACCTCAACCGCCCGATCCGCCAGTACTCGCGGGGCATGCGGCAGAAGCTCGCGATCGTGCAAGCCGTGCAGCATGACCCACGGTTGTTGATCCTGGACGAGCCCACCGAGGGGCTCGACCCGCTGGTGCAAGACGGATTCTTCACCTTCTTGCGTGAGCGGCGCGACAGTGGCGCGACGGTTTTCCTGTCGTCACATGTGCTGAGCGAGGTCGAGGCCCTGTGTGACCGGGTCGCGATCATCCGCGACGGACGCATCGTCGACGAGGGCCGCGTGGACGACCTGCGCGGGCGGCGACCCAAGCGGGTCACCCTGCAGCTGAGCGGGACGGTTCGACCGATCGCGATTGTGGGCGCCACCGAGGTCACACAGCTGGACAACGCGGTCACGTTCGACTACCTGGGCGACGCCGGCACCCTGCTCGCCGCGCTCGGGTTGCTGCCCATCGCCGATGTGCGAATCGAAGAACCCGGCCTGGATGAGATCTTCCTGTCCTACTACAGGTCGGACGAGGCGGAATGAACGGCCCGGTCATCCGGCGCGTGTTGTGGGAACTTCGTGTGCGCATGCCGTTGATCACGCTGCTCGTGGCACTGTGGGGGTTCGCGCTCGTCGCCCTGTTCTCGACCGCCGACGACCAGACGCGCACCGCCGGTCTGGACGGCAACATCTCGATCGCCTTCCGTCTGGCGGGCCTGGATCCGCTGGCCGCGTGGACCGTGCTGGGGCAGACCCACCCGATCCTGCTGGTCGCGGCGTTCTTGTTCATCATCGGCCTGGCCGTTCGCGCTGTCGCGGGGGAATTGGAATCAGGATCGCTGGACCTTGCGTTGGCCCGTCCCATCAGCCGCAGTGGCTACTTGGGCTCACACGTCGCGGTGCTGGTGCCCGGCACCGCATTGCTGGCACTCGCCTACGCCACCGGCGCAGTCACCGCCGATCGCATCTTCGACCCGCCGGGCCTTCCGCTGGAGCCAGGGCGCATGGTGCTGGGTGCGATGCAGGCGTGGCTCTTGTTCATGGCGGTCGGCGCGCTCGCGCTCCTGGTGTCGACGTTGCTCAGCGAACGCGGCCGGGCGCTCGGCATCGCGGTCGGTATCACGCTCGTCATGTACGTAGGCAACTTCCTGTTCGCGCTGTGGCAGCCGTTGCGGTTCCTGACCCGGTTCACGCTCTTCTGGTATTTCACACCGGGACCCACGATCCAGAACGGTGATGTCCCCTGGAGCAACTGCGCAGTTCTGGCCGGGTTCACGGCCGCGGCACTGGGGCTGGCATTTGTGGCGTTCGCGCGGCGTGATCTGGCCCGCTGAGTCTCTCGCCGTATCACCTACCCTCGCGTGTGCTCTCTCAGATATCGCCCCAACTGCAGAGAGGAACGCCCGATGTCAACAACCGCCCCAGTCGATGTCGACCTGTGGATGTCCGACGAGGAGCTCGCTGAACTCGCCACGACCCTCCATTGCATCGTCACCCGTTCACGCACTCGATCCCTGACAGACCGTCCCGCGTTTTTCGCCGACTACCTCGAGTCGGAGTGACGCATCCGAGCTGAGCCGGGTGGATTCCGGGGCGCGTCGCCGGCGGCCCCGGAATCAGCGCATCCGGGCGAAGCCGACCGTCGGCCGGGAGGCCCGGAGGCATCCCAGATGGTTCGGGCTGATGCGTGTGCGACTGCTGACCGACACCGGAGGACTCCGGCGCCCCGCCCGAAACCGACAGGTCCAGGGCATGGCACCCCGATCGGGGGCCAGTTCAGTTGCAGGTCAGATCCCGAACAGGACGCCACCAGCATCTTCACTGTTTGGTTGACTCCTGTCGTGTGAGGATTTGGTCCTCGCTGAAAGGATGGTCACTGTGCCAAGGCATTCCCGATGGAGCTCCGTCGTGACGTGGTCGCGGTCGCTCAGCCTCTTCCAGAATCCTTAGAGAATCGACGTCGAAGAGCCCGACGTAACTGTTGCGTGCACTCCAGTTGGGACGCGCTCACGTGTGCCGACCCCTGTCCGTGTCTCAGATCTGAGCGCTACCGTGATGTCCCAGAATGCGTAGGCGTCCCGGCACCGACAACAATGTGGGTCACCGGAAGGTGAAACTGGGCCTGGGCCTTTTCCACCACACCCCGCGCGAGCCAGTTCGACCGCTCCGCTGGGTGCGTTGCGATGATCACCTCGTCTGCGGCGAAGCTGACGAGTGCGTCCTGGAGCGCCCGGCCCGGGTCTGCGTCGCCGACTTCACCACGCGGATGGAGACCGAGTTCGGCGAGGGTCGCGACAGAATGGGCGAGCCGTTGCTCGGCCCTGCGGCGGGCGTCGTCGTCGGAGACTTCGTCACGGACGGATGCGTTCAGCACGGGGGCCACCACCAGCACCTCGCCACCGTGGCCTGCATGTTCGCGAACACGTGTGCAGAGGCTGGGATTGGCACACGTCTCATTTGCGATCACAAGAACGCGCCTGCGATGGAAAGCTGTGGCTGAAGCGTTACTCATCGTCCCTTCGATCACCCCTCGTCGAAGTACTGCATCAAAAGCCCCACAGGGTGGGCTTTCGCCCCTCACTGCATCGAGTCAGACATCGAAGGACGTCCAACGCGTCGCAGCATCTCACGTCGCGCGCGGTACTCATCCTCGTCGATCTCGCCACGGGTAAAGCGCTCATCGAGAATCGCCCGCGCATCAGGTGAACGAACGTCGTGGCTTCGCGAACGTCTCAGGACCGCGACCACGGCCCATGCGACGACCGCCCAGAAGGCGACCATGCTGAGGCTCATCACAAGCCACGCCCACCAGTTCCATCCGTCGTGGACCCACCACATCATCGGTTCACCGATCTCTCGGAATGGCCAGGACAATGCCGTCATTGTCGCGCCTGTGACGACGGAGACATCCGGGGCAGACACAGAATCACCCACGGTGAACTACGGAACCGTGATGCTGCCGGGCGAACCCATTTGGGCAACCCACCCAGGCGCAGGCTCCGGTCGCCCACGGCCGGCCATGGCGTCCCTGGCTTCTGGGGGGCTGCCGGCCCACGATCCGGCCCGGGCAGCCGACGGCCCCGATCCCGATGGGCGCTTCGACTTCACGAATCCTGCCGCGCGCCCTTACGCCGCGAGGGCGGAGGGCGTTGGCGATCACCGCCAGATCGATGCCCTCCTGCAGAAGGGCCCCGGCTGTCGGCGGGATGGCGCCGAAGGATGCCGCCACCATCGCCACGAGACTCAAGAGCATCCCGGCGACGACCCTCTGACGTGCGATCCCCATCGTGCGACGGCTGATCGTCACCGCGTCCGCGAGCCGATCGAGCCGATCGACCATCACCACCGCGTAGGCGGTCTCGGATGCGACGGGCGGCCCGGACGACGTCGAGCGTCGGACTCGGTGATTGGTCCGAGACGATCCGATCGACTCCGGCCGCGCGTCCAACTGCTTCGGCGCCCTCGGGTTGATCTCCGGTCACGAGCCACACCTGATGAATACCAGCGTCGCGGAGCCGGGTGATCACGTCCGCTGCATCTTCCCGGGTTTGATCGACGATCACGATCACGCCCGCCAAGCCATCGTCGACCCCAACCATGACGCGCGCGTGACCGGGATCTGGCGTCACCCGGCCGTTGAGCACGGCGACCGCATCTTCGCGATCGCCGCGGGCAATCCACTCCGGTTGCCCGGCGGCCACGACGCGACCGTCGACGCGACCCGGATGCCGCGGCCGGGTTCCTCGTGGACATCCGTCGGCGTGGCGAGCGCGACACCGATCGCCTGAGTGTGGCGCACGATCGCCTCCGCGATCGGATGCACCGATAACTGATCGAGTGACGTCGCGCGTCGCAGCACTTGCATCTCGTCATACGCTCCAAACGGGACCACCATTGCAATCACGGGCGGCCCCGCCGTCTTGTCGAACAGCACGGTCCGGACCGAGCCCAGAGCCTCGATCACCTCCGCGCCTTTGACGATCACTCCGCGACGGGCGGCGCGGGAGACCCCCGACACGAGCGCCACGGGGGCGGCGAGGATGAGCGGACAGGGAGTCGCCACGACCAATACTGCGAGTGCACGTACCGCGTCACCAGACACCAGCCAGCCGAGCGTCACGAGCAGCAGCGTCAGCGGGAGCAGCAGCCCCGCGTACCTGTCGGCCATTCGCTGAAAGGACGCGCGCCGCTGACTCCGCCTGCCGGACGAGACGGACAACCCCGGCGTAGGTGCTCTGCGCCGCCAAACGGCGCGTCGCCCACCTGGAACGCCACGCCGGCGTTTGCGATCCCACTCCGCAGGTCCTGGCCGCACGCATGGGCGACCGGCAGCGGCTCGCCGGTCAGCGCCGATTCGTCGAGCAACGCAGATGCGTTTTGAAGCGTGCCGTCGACGGGGACGACCTCACCTGCCCGTACCACGACCACGTCTCCGACGCGCACCGCGTCGACAGACACCTCGTCGATCGCGGCCGCCCTGGACGATGTGGGCCGTGCACGGTGCGCAAGCGACCAGGAGCGCCAGGTCGCGTCTGGCTCGTGCGGCCGCCCAATCCTCCAGCGCCTCGCCGCCGGCCATCATGACCGCGACCAGGGCGCCGGCGAGGGACTCCCCGACCGCCAAGGCACTGCCATCGCGAGTAACGCGATGACGTTGACGCCGAGACTTCTGTGCAGGGTCGCACGGAGCGTCGGCCAGATCTCACCAAGCATCACGACGACGATCCCCGCGATCCACGCGTTATCACCCTGCTGCGGATGACCTGCGAGGTGGAGTGCCCCACCGGCTGCCAGCGTGAGGACCGCACCACCCGCGATCGTCGCTGAGCGCAGCGACCGTGCAAGCGTAAACCTCACCCCGATGACCATCCGTGTCGCACCTGACGACCATTCACGGGTTCGACGTTACAGGCACGGCGGACAGGCGACGCTGGCCCGGATTCGGGACGCCTCGGGATCGATGCTCTTCGACGTGACACTCGCCATCTCGGACCGATGGTGCTGCCCGACGGCGACCGGGAGTCTGAGCTGAGCCTTCCCCACTCCACCGGATGACGCCGTCGGTCTAAGAGACTTCTGACCATGGGCTCTTGGCGGCCTCGAGAGCGGGGCATTCTCGACTGTGTGTCGGTCGGCTGCGCACTGGGAAAGCCGACGGGCAAGCCGCACGACGCTCGGATGGCGGCCCCTGAAGCGGCTTCGATGTCATCGGACTCAGTAATGCGCCGATGGCGATCGCGTATCCGCCCCGGATGCCTCCCACCGGGGGCGGCGCAAACACTGATCTGAGTGTCTACGCCAATTCGGAAAGGCCGGTGAACCGATGATGTAGTGGGTACACAATGATTGGATTTGGTGGGCGTGGCTTGTCATGAGCCTCGGGATGATCGGGTTCTGGGCGTTTGTCGTGTGGGCAGAAATTTCGGTGGTCCGACACGCGCGCGCTCCTGTCGTGCGCCCGCCCGATGCAACCGAGATCCTCGATGAACGCCTCGCTTTGAGGCGAGATCGACGAGGACGAGTACCGCGTACGACGCGAGACGCTCCGGACGGCTGGACGTCGTTCCACACCAATCCGGATCGGTGAGCATCGGCCGCCGCCCCGATGACCGTGGGGGATGCCTGGAACACTGAGCGCGTCATCTGCGACGCGCGATCAGCGCAAGGCTGATCACCAGAAGCGCGATGGCAAGGAGACGATCCCACGTAATCGGGATGCGGGCCGTACCGAACCAGCCGAACCGGTCGATCGCGGTCGCCGTTGCGACCTCGCCGACGATCACCGCGACGAACGTGGCGAGCACACCGATCCGGGGAACGGCGACGAGGGTCCCCACCACCAACGCCGTGCCGCAGAAACCCCCCAGGAACGCCCACCACGGGGCCTCGCCCACCTTCGAGATCGCCCCGACTTGGCCGACGGCGAGGGTGAGGATCAGGAGAAGGGCGGCGCCAAGCGCGAACGACACCAGGCCGGCCGCGAGCGGCGAACCCACAACGGTCCGGAGCCGCGCGTTGACCGGGGCCTGAACGGCCAGGAGGATCCCTCCGGCCAATGGGAGCAACGAGTACGCGATCCGGTCCACACCCGCTTCCTCTCTTTGTGGGTTTCGAGGGCTTCGCGGCCGAGGCGCGGTCAGTCCAGCGCCCGGTGCACATGGACGCTGAGATCACCGAGCAAGTTCGTGTAGCTGCCGTATTCGTTGTCGTACCAGCCAAAGACCTTGGCGTGGGTGACCGGGATCTCGATGGACTGTCTGGGCAGATGGGCTCCATCGTCGGCGGAAAGGGCCGGGACCGACGCGAGATCGATGGTGACGAAGCCGGTGCGGGTATGGGTTTCGACCCCTTCGATCACGACCGCCGCGCGCATCCCCCTGACGTCTGCCGAGACGTTCTGGCGTTCGCTGTACACGAGGTATCCCCGCTGCGGACCCGCCGCCGCGTTGGCGTAGATCTCGTTGAGCGCCTCCTGCGTGACCTGACTCCGCCCGTTCGGCGTGAGCGTGGACTGCATCGTGAAGTTCAGGATCACGAGCGATTCGGTCGAGATGGGGATTCGCACAGAGTCGGCCATGAAGCCGACCGTCCTGATCTCGGGGATCACCTGCTCCAGGCTCTCGGCGGCGTTGGTGGAGGTCAGGATGATGCTGTTGAGAACGCTGCGGTTTCGCCGCAGGTCCCTCGCGCCGGACGCCGGGAGGGTGTCGAGCACGCTCTGCGAGTTGGTCGCCGCATGCACCGTGCTCATCGAGGCGGTCATGAGCGGAGCGGCCGAGAACCGGTCAATCAGCGGCCGCAGCATGTGAGCCAGAGCGCTTGTGGTGCACGACGCCGCAGAGACCAGATCATGGCGCGCCGGGTCGAATGCATCGTGGTTGATGCCCGAGATGAGCGTGACCGCGTCGTCCGGCGTGCCCAGCCGCTTGTCCCGGATCTTGAACGGGGCGCTGAAGATCACCTTTTCCGCCCCGGCCGCGAGATGGCCGCGCAGGGAGCCGGTGGGGTGGTCGGCGGGCAGCGTCGGGTCATCGAACACGCCGGTCGCGTCCACGACGACGCGGACGCCGTGGTGGTGCCACCCGATATCGCCCGGGTTGCGCGCCGCCTGAAGGACGGTCACGGGGAGCCCGCCGACATCGAGGAGCCCCGCCTCGTGGTCGACCACGCGCACGCACGGCTCGGCGTTGACGCCGAACAGGAACCGGTGCATCGGGCCATAGGTGGAGTCCTGCTCGAT
The DNA here is from genome assembly GCA_031366605.1 of Actinomycetota bacterium. Lineage (GTDB taxonomy): Bacteria > Actinomycetota > Thermoleophilia > Miltoncostaeales > Miltoncostaeaceae > CALMEC01. Next base: position 22,025 of record JANLOO010000002.1, read on the forward strand.
GACACCGCAGACGGCATCGAGGCTCTTCCCGACCGGGCGCCCGAGGTTGATCACAAGGTGGGAAAAGTCCTTGCGAGCAGCGTGGTGCCACACCAGAAGTTTCCCGATCCTGCCCAGGCCGTTGATGCCGAGGGTCGCGCCGTCTGGTTTGGCGTTCATCGTCTGTGGTCTCCGTTCGTGGTCGTGGTCATTGCTGTGCCCGCCCCAGCACGCCGACCATCTGCACCGGGTGGGCGCCGAGGTACACGGTCCCGTCCAGGCCGCTGATCGACACCATGTCGCCGGGTCGCAACACGTGGGGCCCGAGGCGTGACATGCGGTGGCGCTCGTCGACATCGAGGGAGCGGCATCCCACCACGCAGGTCTTCCCAAGGCGCTTGGCTGCGACCGCCGCGTGGCTGGTGGCCCCACCGAGCGCTGTGAGCATGCCGTCGCAGGCGAGCACGAGCGCGATGTCGTCCGGCACGGTGTCGGGTCGCAACAGGATGATCGCCGCGGAGGGGTCGTGGGCCCGCAGTTCGGCGATGTCCGCCGCGGTATGCGCGACCAGTCCGGAGAGCGCGCCGCCGCTCACACCGATTCCGGCGGCGACACGCGTGCGGTCGAGGGCCTCCCCCGGGATGAACGCAGCGACGACGGCGCTGGGGGCTGCGACGGTATCGCGGGTCTGCAGGAGGTAGAGATCCTCGGCGCGGTCACTTTCGAATGTGAACTCGATCTCCTGGTGGTTCATCCCGTGTGTGTCGATGAGTGTGCGGGCGACGTCGCCGAGCGCCTGGTGGATGGCCGGGAAGTCCTTCTCCAGAGAGATGTCGACATCGCGAGCCTCACGCAGTCGTTGCCGCTCGGTGATCGGGAACGTCGTGACAAGCCCGCCCACCACGTCGTCCCCCTGACTCTGCACGGTGAAATCGCCGCAGAGTTCCAAGGAGTCGCAGGCGCGCTGGGGGTCGGTGGTCAGGAGCACGCCGGACCCGGCGCGCGGGCCGAGGTTGCCGAAGACCATCGGCTGCACGATGACCGCGGTGCCCCACTCGTCCGCGAACTGGAGCTCTCGGCGGTAGAGACGCGGTCCCGGCGCGTCCCACGAGGCCTGCACGAGCTCGATGCACCGAACGAGTTGGGCAAACGGATCGTCCTCCATGACGATGCCCGCGTCGACGACCATCGTCCGGTAGTCGCGCGCGAGCCGGCGCATGTCGTCGGGAGACAGGAGCGCTTTGCGGACGACACCTTTGCGGCGCTTCGCGTCGGCAATAAGCCGGTCGAAGCGGTCGCGATCCAGGCCGTGGCCCATTCCCCACGACTGGACGAAACGTCGGTACGCGTCCCACGCGGCCCACGCTCCTCGGGTTGCGATGACCCCTTCGGTGACGGCTGGGCTCATGCCGACGTTGAGGTACGTGGCGAGCATGCCGGGCATGCTGAACGGGGCGCCGCCTCGAACCGAGAGAAGCAGGGGACGCTCAGGGTCGCCGAACCGCGCGCCAACCCGCAGCTCCATTCGGGCCAGCTCATCTCGCACTCGGTCCTCGAGTCGTCGCCGCATCTGCGCGGATGCGCGGAGGGCGTCGCGGGCCAGAAACACATCCGTGGTGAGCACGAAACCGTCCGGCACCCGCATGCCGATTTGGGCGAGGCGCCTGAGCATGAACGCCTTCTTGCCCAGCGCAACGGCGCCGAGCTCCGCGGGCGCGGTCGTGAGCGCCACGATCGACCGGTCGAGGTCAAGGGAGGGCGATGCGGGCTCGACGAGACGGGCAGCGCTGTCGCGCAGCTCGCCGAGGGTCTGTCCAACGAGCGCGTCGAACCGCTGCAGCGCAAGGCTCCCGGCGATTAGATCCCGGATGAGTGCCTCGGAGTGGCGCAGGACGTCCTCGTCTCCGGAATCGCCGGAGAGTACCTCGCGCGCGATCATGCGGCCGATCACACGGCGCAGCGGCTCCTCGTAGACGTCGAGGATGCGCGCCCGGATCGTCGACTCGAGGTTCCGCGACAGCAGTTGGAAAATGTTGAGGAACTGCGCGTTCGTCGTGGTCGGGCGGGAGAGCGCCTCGTCGAGCATCGCGAGTGCATACGCGATGCCTTGCGCGCGGAACCCGTCGATGCGCAGACCCCGGTGGAGCTGGGTGAGCCAGCCGGCGATTGTCCGCAGCCGGTCGCCCGCATCGGCAGGCAGCGCGTCCACGACCATCACTCGTGCGATCAGGGCGGAGGCCAGGCTCTCCATCCGGAAGGTGAGGCCCATCGCGTCCAGCCGTTCCTCGCGGTAGGAGCCGTACATGCTGGGGATGCCGACGGCGATGTGCCGCTTGTAGTAGATGTCCTCGTAGACCGTCGTCTCACCGCTGCGCAACACGATCGCCTGGAGGCGTTCGAGGACCGTGAGCGCATGGTCGAGCGCCTCGGCGTGGGCGCTCTCGGCGAGGGCGGTCTCGAGGTCGGTCAGGAGCGGGCTGTCGACCATGCGAAACGTCCGGAGCCGCTGCGTGACGTCGGTGTGGTCGAGCGCGTACTTGCGTCGAATCTCCCGCCAGATCCGCACGAGCAACTCGGCGCGTTCGCGGTCCACGTCGTCGGTGTCGGGGATCCCGGCGAGGCGCGCGCGCAGGTCGTCCAGATCGAGAGCGAAGATCCCGTCGATCGATCCCATCTGGCGGGCCAACGCTTGGCAGGCGGCGTGGATGCCCCGCGACTCGGGGACATCATTGCCGAGCTCATCGAACAGACTCTGGGGCACGTACGCGGCAAGCGGCTGGCGCTCCCCCGTCGCCCAGTACCGGGCGATCTCTTCGACGAAGTCGATGAGGTGGGGGTTGCATTCCACGTGGCTCTGCTTGCGCAGGAAGTTGCAGAGTGGATCGCGTCGGTGCAGGGCCTCGTCGATCCGTGTGGAAACCTCACGCAACTCGCCCTCGGCGCCGATCTCATTGAAGTAGACGGGGAGGAGCTTGAGCAGGTGCTTCACCTGGACGTACACGGGTTGGATGTCGCCGGCCAAGAGCGACGAGATGTCGCGCTGGAAAAGCGCGCTGTCGGCGATCGACACTCCACCGAGCCGCAGGTGGGCGACCAGGGCGGCGAGCAGCGGGCGCGCGGCGACAGGATCCACTTCGATGATCCGTAAGTAGGCCCTGATCGCGTGGAGGTGCGATGGGTTGGCACGAACGTTCCATTCGGCGGTGAACCCGTGAAAGCCCGGGTATTCGAAGTCGGTGGCGAGAATCTCGTCGATGACGGCATCGACGAGATCGGGGTCGTCCGATGCGAGTGCTTCCCGCCCGAGTCCCTTGATGAGGTCGAGCACGGTGGCCGGGTACGGGAACGTGTGCCGGTGAAGCAGCTCGAAGACGGTTCGCACGAGCCGCTCCCGATCGGTGCCGGCACGTTGTGCCAGCACGCCCGAGCATGTGCGGGTCACCCCGCGGAGCGCCGTCTCGTGGGCGGGCACGAGTTCCGGGTGCTCGAGCACCCTGAGTAGCCAGCCGATCTTGGCGACGGCCCCGGTGGAGCCGCCATGGCGGCCGAGCGCGTCGGCCTGCGCGAGGTAGCCGCGGATGATGCGCGCGTTGTCGGGAAAGGCGACGAGCTCCCGGGCGTGGTTGCGGAGTGAGGAGCTCTCACCGAGCTGACGCAGGCGTTCGCGCAACTGTCGGAGGTCGGCGTGTGCGATGAACTCCGGGTCGCCGCCAGCGGCTCCGGCCAGCGGCCCCGGCGGTGCGACCTTGCGGAGCCAGCCGGCGGGGTCGTCGCAGGCGAGCCAGTGTTCGTACACGATGTCGAGGCTGGTTCGAAGCAGCGCGAGCGCTGCATCGATTGCGCCGTCGGCTGACCCGGCGGGAGCCTCGATGAGCGTTGCGGCGAGCTTCCGCAGTGACGGTGAAGCGGCCGGCACCAGGTCGGGAGCGTCACGCAGGATGCCCTCGAGCTCCGCCACGGCGTCGCGGATGACGAGTGCGTTGCGGGCGAGGGCTTCACCGGACTGGCGCGTGACGTGCTCGAGGTACGTCAGCCAGTAGCGGGCCGCGTCGTCGCGCACCCCGTACGGCGTGGCTTCGCGGAGGGTCTTGGCGTAGAGATCGCAGACGATCGCGATCGCCTCGCCGCCGCGCGGATGGCCGTTGAGGTAGTGGAAGTCGCTCATCGCGCGGCGGTGGAGGTCCTTGAGCGTCTGAGCCCAACCGACGTAGTGGTGGTGGATCTCCCGCAGGAGCTCCTCGGTGGCGTCGTGCACGCCACGCCATGGGACGGTGATCTCGAGGAGGATCGCGTGCTCAGGGGGGACAATGACCTCGACGGCCGTCCTGGCCAGATTCGCCTCCAGTGCCCCCCCGATGGACCGCATACCCCGCCCGCCAATGTGGTGGTGGACCCTGAGCGGAGTCTGTCGTGGCTCAGCTGGAAACGAATCCGGGTCGCCACCGCAAGGGAACGTGGGTTTCCCCGTAGCGAACCCGCGGCCGGCCCGCATCGACGATCCGGGTGGGCGCCGACGCCCCACACTCTCGGCGGCGGGAGGTTCTCATGCTCAGCCCACAGCATCGGAGACAGCATGGACACTGCATCTTGCGCCCGCCCCTCCAAGGTGGCCCGTTCATGTGGGATTGCGAGCAAGCTTGGGTACAACGCTGCGTGTCCCGCGGGCGGTTGCGCACTGCTCGACGCCCTCGGCTACGAACTCCCATCCGATCGTCGGGACGTCTGTCCGGTCGAGGATCTCGCGCAGGGCGACAACGTCATCGTGCTTTGGACGTTCGACGAGCTCCGTCGCGAGATGCAGCGCGAGTCCGCCGTGTTGCGGACCGTTGATGCTGAACCGGCCGAGGCCACACGCCACACCGACGCCCTCCTCCGCCGGGCGTGAGCGCGGCGGCCTCGACCCGTCCCGCGTGGCGGGTGAACGTCGCCGAACTGCTCCTTGACGACCTGCTGCCCGCGGGCGGTGATCGGTCCGCGATCCGCTTCCCGGGCGGGGAGTGGACGCTGGAGGAGTTGGCCCTGCGGGTTGGTGGGCTCGCCGGCGATCTTCGCGACCGGGGTGTCTCGGTCGGTGATCGCGTCGCGCTGATGCTCCCGAATGCCCCTTCGTGGTGGTGGCGTTCCTTGCGTTGATGCGCGTCGGCGCTGTTGCGGCGCTCGTTCCCGGCAACCTGCCCCGCGACCGGCTCGCCGACGCCGACGATCGAGCGCGGCCCGTCCTCGTGATCTCGAACGACCCCGGGCTTTCGACGCGCACGCCCGCGTTCTGCCCACATGATCCGAGCGTCGGCCACGGTCGCGATCCCGGCCCGGCGGCCACCCGCGGCACGGATCCCGCGTACCTGTTGCTCACCTCCGGGTCGACCGGACCGCCCAAGTGGGCGATCCATCGTCACGGTGACATCCCCTCGTGCTTGGCGACGTATGGCCGGCACGTACTCCGGCTTCGGCCTGGCGACGTAACGCACTCGTCGGCCACCCTCGCTGCGAGCTACGGGCTCGGCAACAGCCTCTACTTGCCCATCGGGGCGGGAGCCTGCGCGTGGATCGACGGCCACCGCCCCTCGCCGGCGCAGGCTGCAGCCGCGTGCGTGGAGGGCGGTGTCACCGCGATGTTCGGGGTGCCGACGTTCTGGGCGCGCCTCGCGCGTCACGTCGTGGACGGCCGTGCCATACGGGAGGCGTTTGCGGGGGTCAGGCTCGCCGTGTCGGCGGGGGAAACTCTGCCCGAGGCGGTTTTCGACGCGGTGCGCCGCCACCTGGGCATGGAGCTCGTCGACGGTCTCGGCTCGTCCGAGGCGACGAACCTCTACCTGTCGAACCGCCCCGGTGGCGCAATTCGGGCTCCGTCGGTCATGTGATCCCGGGTTCGAGGTACAGGTGTGCGACAGCGACGACCGGCGGGTCGCGTCGGGTGAGGTCGGTCAGCTCCTGGTCCGAGGCGGATCGGTCATGGCGGGGTATCTCGGGGACAAGCCCGCGTCGGCGAGCACGCTCGCGGGCGGCTGGCTCCACACCGGCGGCTTGGTGCAACGTCGGGGCGACGGCGCGTATCTGTTCGTCGGTCGCATCGGCGACCTGTTCAAGTCCAACGGTTTGTGGGTGGACCCGCATCGTGTGGCCGGCGTCCTCTCCAAGCATTGGCGCGTCGTGGAGGCCGCAGTGTTCGGTGTGCCCGATCAGGCCGGGGTCGTGCGCGTCGTTGCGGTCGTGGCCGTGACCGACGGCGCCGATGATCGGCTCGAACAGGACCTGGCCGTGGTTCGCCGCATCGCGCCGCGGCCCACGAGGTGCCACGGGCCTTCGCGATCGTCTCCGAGCTGCCGACGGCGACATCGGGGACGTGTTCATGAGTGGGTCGCGGCGATCGCAGCGGATGGCTGCTCATCGGGGCAACGTAACCACGCGGTACGGGTGTTGTCGGCGGCGTTGAACCCCGCGGCGATGGCAGCGGGTCCCCACACGCGGTTTCGCCAATTCCCCCAATCGAGGAACCCCCGGAGCGCGACGGGGCGACCAGGTCACCCGGCGCGGCGAGGTCGTGAAGGTCCCGACCGTCGCCCCGTATGACCTGCGACATTCGTTCGCGAGCATGTTGATCCACGCAGGGCGGAACCCGCTGCTCGTCGCTGCAGCGATGGGCCACCCGTCCGGCCAGTTGATCTGGTCGACGTATGGGCATCTGTTCGAAGCTGCGAGGCTCGCCGCGGACGTGAACATGGTCAAAACAATCCGGGTGGCGCGTGATGAGTTGCGCAGAGGTTGCGCAACCCGGCCGGAACGGCACCTACGCCTCGTCAGTGACGACCGCTGAAAGTATCGCTTTAGCAGGGGTTATGTGAGAGCGGACGACGGGGCTCGAACCCGCGACCTCAAGCTTGGGAAGCTCGCGCTCTACCAGCTGAGCTACGTCCGCATCGGCGTCAACGCTACCAGAGACGTATCGCGGGAACGCCCTCGTGAGGACCGGCTGAAGGAGTCACCGGCCCTCGCGAGGAATCACTCCCTTGGGTCTACTCCGGGACGATCGCGACCGTGGGGCAGTTCGAGATGAAGCCCGCCGACTTGAGGCCGCCGAGGTCTGCGTTGGCCGTCCCCTTGCCACCGCTGGTCAGGTCACCGGCCGTCGCACGGTCTGCGACGTCGAGCGCGGACTTGATCAGTGCCCGGCTGCCGGCCTTGATCGCCGCGTCACTCCAGACCACTGGCACGACGTCCCACACTGGTGAGTAGTCCGCGCCACCCGGCAGCGACGCCTGGATGTTGAGCGGCTCGCCCTCGCCGAGTACGGCCGACTGCAGACCTTGACGGTTGGGGTCGCCCTTTCCGCGAGTGCCGTTGACGATCGGAATGATCGCGGAACGGGCGGAGGTGGCCGGGTCGCTGACACCCTCACCGGGAGCGGCGTTGAGATTGGGTGCCAGGATGCTCTCTTCGAGCGCCGCCACCACGTCCACAGACGCATCCAGACGCAGATACGCGACCTTCTTGCCACCGCTGAAGCCATGCAGGATCTTGAGCGTCACCTGCTTGGCAGCCGTGTCGATTGCGGTGATGGCGTCCAGTTGACCGGTGTCGTTCTTGACCTGGGTCGCGTTGAGCACCGTTGCACCGTCAACGGTGACCAGCGGGCTGTAGGCGCTGTCGCCGATGGCGCCCGGTGCGACCTTGGTGGGCGGAAATCCGTCGGGGCCGGGGGTCACCGACCGCTCGGGACGGAAGTCCACTGTTCCGGCAAACGTCAACAGGTCGCCGGTGCCGGTCGCCTTCTGCACGGCCTTGGTGCCGATCGCGTTGGCGAGTTTGGGCGACCAGTTGACGCCACGCTTGGTGGCATCCGCTTGATCGGAGGAATCCGTCACGACGTACCACGATGGCGCGCCCTTGGCGGTCCGCCCCTCAAACAGCGGCAGCGTGACCGTCCCGCCCGCATCGTCGAACGCGATGGCGCTCTTGAGGAAGAGCGTCTCGGAGGTCGCGTCCGTGGTCGAACCACTCGCTCCGCTCGCCGCCGTAGTGTCCGAGCCGCCGCATCCCGCGATGACCGCGGAGGCCGCTGTCAAGACTGCGATTGCCGAGAGCGGTGTCCGCCAGGCCGTGTGTCGCTTCATCGAGGTCCCCTCTGTTGATATCCGATGCACGCGGTCATCGCGTGCGGGGACCAACGTAGGAAGCCGTTGTTACCTGTTTGTCTCGCCCTCCTTACAGTGGGCTTAACGTGGCGGGCTACATCCGCTCGGGAGCGGAGACTCCCAGCAGAGACAATGCGATGGCCATGACCGAGCGCACCGCGCGGGTCAACTCAACCCGGAACGGCTTGACGTCGTCCGGGGCGTCGTAGACGCGGCACTGCTCGTAGAACACGTGGAAGTCGCGTGCCAGCTCGATCAGGTACGCGACCACGCGATGCGGTGCCAGGCGGCGCTCGGCTTCGCTCACCACATCCGGCCACTCGACCAGGCGCAGCGTCAGGGCACGCTCGGCGGGCTCGACTGACGGCGGTGCGGCGCCTGCCGCGATCTCGCCGACCCGCTCCAACACATTGCACGCGCGGGCATGGACGTACTGGGCGTAGTAGACGGGGTTCTCACGGCTCTGCTCGCGTGCGACGGCCAGGTCCAACTCGAACGGCGTCTCGTTGGCGCGCTGCACCAAGAAGAACCGCGCCGCGTCAACACCGATGTCGTCGATCAGGTCGGACATCAAGACCAGGGTGCCCGCCCGTTTGCTCATCTTCTTCTCTTCGCCGGCTTCGATCAGGCTGACGAGCTGGATGAGCGGGATCTGCAGCATCTGGGGGTCGTAGCCGCCTGCGGCCAGTACCGCCCGCAGGCGCTGCAGATACCCATGGTGGTCGGCACCCAGGACGTTGATCAGTACGTCGTAGCCGCGCGCCGCCTTGTCCAGGTGGTAGCCGATGTCGGGCGCGATGTACGTCGTCGTCCCGTCAGCGCGGCGCAGCACGCGGTCCTTCTCGTCGCCGTAGGCGCTGGTCCGAAACCAGATCGCGCCATCTTGTTCGTAGGCGTCCCCGGCGGACAGCAGACGGTCGATGCCTGCAGCGACCTCGCCACTCTCGTGCAGCGACGTCTCCGAGAAGTACGCGTCGAACCGAACGCGAAAGCGGTCGAGGTCGACCTTCATGCGCTCTAACATCAACTGCTTCGCGCGATCTGCCAGCGCCTGACCATCGAGCCCCTCGCCGTCCAGTGCGCGTGCGATCTCGGTGACGTAGTCGCCCTGGTAGCCGTCGTCGGGCAGCGGTGTATCCAACCCGTGCAACTGGTCGAGGCGCGCCGCGACCGACTGACCGAACAGCGCGATCTGACGGCCGTAGTCGTTGACGTAGAACTCGCGATGGACCTCGTGGCCGGCGAACTCGAGAATGCGACCCAACGAGTCGCCGAACGCCGCATGGCGCGCATGACCGACATGGAGCGGGCCGGTCGGGTTGACCGACACGAACTCCAGGTGGATCCGCTTGGCCGGGGCTGCGAGGCCCGCACCATATCGCGGTCCGGCGGCCACGATCGCGGCAGCCGCGGTCGCGAACCACGCCGGGGCGAGGGTCATGTTGACGAATCCGGGACCTGCGACCTCGACCTTGGCGACGACGTCCAAGGCTTCGAGCGCTGCCGCGACCTCGGCTGCGATGTCGCGTGGCGAGCGTCGGGCGGCCTTGGCCAGGCTCATTGCGACGGGCGTCGCAAGGTCGCCGTGCTCCTGGCCGGCCGGCTGCGACAACTCGACCCGAACCTCGGAATCGATGGCGGCTGCCACGCCCAGGATGGCGTCGACGATGGGCGTGGTCAGTGCATTGGCGCTCACGAGCGGGCAATGTTACCGGCAACGCACACCTCCACCGCCGGAGTGACTCATGCAGACCGCGACCCACCGCATCCCGGGCCTGGTGCTGACCGACCACCGGTTCACCGTGCCACTCGACTACGCCGAGCCCGCAGGCGCCTCGCTCGAGGTGTTCGCCCGGGAGGTCCGTTCGCCCAAAGGGACCGACCTTCCCTGGCTCGTGTTCTTCCAGGGTGGGCCGGGGTTCGAATCGCCACGACCGACCGAGCCGACCGGCTGGATCGGTCGCGCCCTCGCGGACTACCGGGTCTTGCTGCTCGACCAGCGGGGCACGGGACTGTCGACTCCGGTCCTTCCCGAAACGCTCGCGCAAATCCGCTCGCCCCAGGCTCAGGCCGCGTACCTGACGCATTTCCGCGCCGACAACATCGTGAACGATGCCGAGTTGATCCGCCGTGAACTGATCGGCGGCGACACGTGGAGTGTGCTCGGCCAGAGCTTCGGCGGGCTGTGCGTGACCCGCTACCTGTCGGCGGCGCCGCTCGGCCTGCGCGAAGCCATGATCACCGGTGGCATTCCGCCGCTCGGCGGCCACCCGGACGACTTCTACCGGTCCACGTACGCGCGGACGCTCGAGCGCAACGCGCTGTACTACGAGCGCTACCCTGGCGACCGTGAAGTGGTCCGCCGCATCACGAGCCGACTTGCGAACGACGACGTGGTGCTGCCCGACGGCTCCCCGCTCAGGGTCCGCCGGTTTCAACAACTGGGGATCTCCCTCGGCGCGGGTGACGGCTTCGAGCACCTGCACTACCTGTTGGAACAGGCGTTCGCCGCCGGTGGCGACGACCTGTCATCGCCGTTCCTGCGGCAGGTCATGGGCGAGCATCACTTCGAGACCAACCCGATCTACGCGCTGATCCACGAGGCCTGCGTCTGCGATGGAACGGCCTCGCGCTGGTCCGCCGCGCGACTGCGGACCGAGTTCCCGCAGTTCGACGACCCGACCAACCTGACGGCTGAGGCGATATTCCCGTGGATGTTCGAGGACTACGCCGCCCTGCGCCCATTTGCCGAGACCGCCGACATCCTTGCCGACCACGGGTGGCCGAGGCTCTACGACCCTGAGGCGCTCGCGAAGAACACCGTGCCCGCCGCCGCTGCGATGTACTACGACGACATGTACGTGGAGCGGTCCTTGGGCGAGGCCACCGCCAAGGCCATCCCCGGTCTGCGCGTTTGGATCACCAACGAGTACCAGCACAACGGCCTGCGCGCCGATGGCGCCACCATCCTCGACCACCTCCTCGCCATGGTGCGCGGGGAGCGGTGACACCTCAGCGTTGCTGGCGTGTGACTGGTCAGCCCTGGGCGCCGTCTCCGGAGCACGCCATGCCGCTCAGTGGTGGTACGGGTGTCCGGCCAGGATGCACAGCGACCGGTAGAGTTGCTCCGCCAACATCACCCTGGCCAGCTGGTGCGGCCGGGTCAGCGAACCGAGGGACAGGCGCTCGTCGGCGCTCGACACCAGCTCGGAATCGAGACCTGCGGCGCCGCCGATCAGGAACGTGACCGGCCTTGGGATGTCCAATCGTTTGCCCAGCCACGCCGCCAACGCTTCGCTTGATGCGGGCACCGTGCCGGCCGGGTCGAGGGCCACGGTCCAGGCTCCGTCGAGGAGGCGGGTGCGGATGCGCTCCGATTCGCGCCGGGCCGCTTGGGCTTCTCCCACTTGGAGCTTCTCAGCGGCGACCTCGTCGATGCGGAGGCCGACGCGTTCGCGGATGCGGTCCTCGTACATGTGACCTGCGGCGTCGTGCGGGGGGCGGAGCTTGCCGACCGCGATGATCTGCAGTCGGGCGGTTCGGCTCACGACCGGGAGCGCAATGCCAGGCCGATGCGCTCGAGCGCCGTCGGGTGGCTGCCCCACAGGCGTTGCACCCAGGCGGGCGGGTTCGGCACGCCGAGGTTGCGGGTGACGAGACCGCGATGCAGTTCGATCGCGGCCTCTGGGTCCTCGGTTGCGCGCAGGGCCTCCCAGTCGGCCTCGCGTTCGAACCCCCGGCTCATCTTCATGCCCAAGCGGCCCGCCAGGGCGCCCAACACACCGGCACCAACCGTTGCGACCGTCAGCCTCCGCAGGGTCAGGTCCGCGTCTCGGGAGCCGATGCGCCGCGTTCCCGTCACCGCGGCAACCGCCCCGCCGACGGCGGCGAGCGCGGGCAGAGACACCACGGCCGAGATGAGGGAGCCGCGCAGGATGTGACGGCGGGCGACGTGGGCCAGTTCGTGCGCGACGACAAACCGCACTTGGTCGCGTGGGAAGTCGCGCACCAACGTGTCGAACAGCACCATCCGACGGGTCGGGCCGAGTCCTGAGACGTACGCGTTCGAGCCCGTGGTCCGTGTGCTCGCGTCGTTGAGGACAACTTTGCGGACCGGGACGCCGATGGCGGCGGCGACCTCGCGGACGTCGTGCTCCAGATCCGGATCGTCGAGTGGCCGCGTACGTTGGAACAGGGGTTCGATGAGCTTGGGTGCCGCCAGCGTCAACGCCACCGTGCCCACGGTGACGACACCCCACGTCGCAAGCCACCATGTGCGCGGTGATCGACGCATCGTCGCGGCGGTCGTGATTGCGAGGACACTCGACAGCCCGACGCCCAGTCCCGCAGCCTTGCCCCGATCGGAGAGCCACGATCCCAGCGGCTGTGTCACCACGCCGTGAGCCCTCCCCCAGCCGTAGCTCACCGCAGCGAGCGGTAGGCGCACGACGTCTCCTGACACCGCCAGCCCGGCGCCGAACACGCATGCCGCCGGGATTGAGCGCCCACCAACCCAACGCGAGACAACCGGCCGCCACCGCGAACCGCTCAGGACAACCGTTGCCGTCCAGGCCACCCCCGTTGCCATTCCGGCGACGCCAAGCGCCCAACCACCGGCCCGATAGCGGCGATTGCGCCCCAGGCCGGCTGGGTCGAACCACTCGTCCAGCCGCGCAGCGGCCGCATCGGGGACGCCGGCCCCGGGCGCGGCGAACAAGGGATGGGGAAGGGACTTATCCAGCGGGCTGGACCGTGGCCGAGATGATCCACACGGGCTTGCTCGGAGGGCCATCGGTGACGGCCAGCGCCGCAACCCGCTTGATCGTCGCCAGCGAGACCGGGTCGGCGGCGTGGCCCAGGATTCCGTAAACGGGTTGGGAGGTCAGCACCGACTCTCCCTGCGGGCCCGACACGACGAAGAACTGCGAGCCGGACGACCCGGCCGGGTCGCTCCCGGTCTTTGCCATCGCGACGTCACCCAGCTTGTACTGGTATCCCGCTGGAACTGCGCCGACGACCTGGTAGCCCGCCCCTCCCGTACCGTTGCCGTCCGGGTCGCCACCCTGCAGGACGAAGTCGGGCACCACCCGGTGGAACGTCAACCCGTCGTAGAAGCCCTTGCTCGCAAGGAACGCGATCGAATTGGGGATCGGGCCGCCGGCCTTGGTGTCGAGCTTGATGTTGAGCGTCCCGCACGAGGTCTTCATGACGATCGTGGAGTCGACGCCGTCCTTGAGCACCTGTTCGGCCTTGGTGTATTGCTTCTTCTTGGCCTGCGCCGGCTGTCCCTTGTCGAGACACGTGGTGATCTCATCCCCGGACGTCGCGGGCGCCGTTGTCGACGCGTCCGTAACCGGTGCCGTCGTGGCTCCCGCCCCGGCGTCGATCTTGGTATCGCCGCCGCAGCCGGCGAACACGCCGGCGGTACACAGGGTCAACACGGTCAACGCGGTACGAACGCTCACAGGTGGCTCCTCAGCAGTCGGCCTACAATCCGGGCCATGGTAGAGGACAACCCCGGCGCGTACCTGGATCACGCCGCCGCCACGACACTCGATCCTCGGGTGCGCGCGGCGATGGCGCCGTTTGTCGACGAGGCGTTCGCCAGTCCGGAGAGCCTGCACGATTGGGCCCGACGGCCGGCCGAGGCGCTCGAAGCAGCGCGGGCACGCGTCGGTGCGCTGATCGCGGCGGATCCGGAGGGCGTCATCTTCACCGCGGGCGACACCGAGGCGCGCAACCTGGCGGTCAAGGGCATCGTCTCCGCCAACGCGCATCGCGGCGCGCACATCGTGACGAGCGCCGTCGAGCATCCGGCCACGCTCGCCGCATGTCGCACCCTGGCGCGGGATCGCGCTGAGCTGACCATCGTGGGCGTGGACGCGACGGGGCACATCGATCCGGCGGAACTTGCCGCCGCGACGCGCGACGACACGGTGCTGGTGACGATCAGCCACGGTCAGGCAGAGATCGGGACCGTCCAAGATGTCGCGACGCTGGTCGCCGCGGTCCGCGCGCGCCGACCGGACGTCGCGATTCATGTCGATGCAGGTGTGACGGCCGGCGTGGTGCCGATCGACGTGCGCACTTGGGACTGCGACGCGGTCACGATCGGTGGCGGCTCGCTGGGTGGCCCGCGGTGGACGGGGGCTTTGTGGGTGCGCGAGGGCACGCGCCTGCACCCACAGATCGAAGGCGGGCTGCAGGAGGGCGGCAAGCGCGGCGGCCCGCACGACATGCCCGGCATCGTCGGCCTGGGTGAAGCCGCATGGTTGGCGGCCGCAGAGATCGACGTCCGGAGCGTTCAAATGACCAGGTTGGCCGACCGGTTGATCGAGCGCCTGCTGGCGGTCGACGACGTCCGCCTCAACGGGCCGCGCACCGGTCGCATCCCCGGACACGTCCAGGTTTCGGCCGGATGGGTCGAGGGCGAGACCCTGGTGCTGACGCTCGCATCGCTCGGCGTCGCGGCCTCACCCGGATCAGCCTGCTCGGCCGCCGGAAAGGCGTCACCGGTGCTCGAGGCGATTGGGCTGGAGCCGCCTTGGACGCACTCCGCGGTGCTGTTCACACTCGCCCCCACCACGACCGGGGCGCAGATCGACTTCGCCTCGGCCGCATTCGCCCAGGCGGTGGCGTCGCTGCGCGTAATGAGCCCGCTGGGCAACGAGGAGTGAAGACGGTCGACGCGCTGGGCACCTGGTGCCCCGTCCCCATCCACCTGATCGACCGCGCCATCGCGACCGTCGCTTCCGGTGACGACGTGGTGCTGCTGGCCGACGATCCGCTGATCCAGGTCGACTTGCCTGCGTGGTGCCATGACACCGGTCATGAGCTGGTCGCGTTGACGCACGACGCCGGCGGATACCGGGCGGTGGTGCGGTGCCGTTCTGGCAGAGTGCCGGGCACATGAGCCGAGACATCCCAGATATCCGCATCCCCACCGACCTGCTGCCCGCTGACGGGCGCTTTGGCGCGGGACCTTCCAAGGTCCGCCGGCAGGCGATCGACGCGCTGGCCAACGCCGCGCCCGCGCTGCTGGGCACCAGCCACCGGCAGAAGCCCGTGCAGACGCTGGTGGGGCGTGTCCGCGCCGGCATTTCGTCGCTGCTGGGTCTTCCGGCCGGCTATGAGGTGCTCCTGGGCAACGGCGGCGCCACGCTGTTTTGGGATGCGGCGGTGTTCGGGCTGATCGACACCCGCAGCCAACACCTGTGGTTCGGCGAGTTCTCATCCAAGTTCGCGCAGGCCGCCGACGCGGCCCCGCACCTGGAGAGCCCCCAGATCCTGCGCGCCGAACCGGGCGACCACCCGCTGCCGGTCGCCGACTCGGGCATCGACGCGTATGCACTGACGCACAACGAGACGTCCACCGGTGTGGCGATGCAGATCCAGCGGCCCAAGGGCGCCAAAGGCGTCGTGCTGGTCGATGCGACCTCGGGCGCGGGCGGGTTGCGGGTCGACCCCAGCCAGTTCGACGTCTACTACTTCAGCCCGCAGAAGTGCTTCGCCTCTGATGGCGGCCTGTGGCTGGCCGCTTGCTCACCCGCCGGGGTGGAGCGCATCGAGCGGATCGCAGCTTCGGATCGTTGGATCCCCGCCGGGCTGGATCTGGGCATCGCGCTCGAGAACTCACGCAAGGACCAGACCTACAACACTCCCGCTCTGGCAACGCTGTTCCTGCTGGCCGAGCAGCTGGATTGGATGAACGACAACGGCGGCATGGAGTTCGCCGCCGGGAGATGCGACACGTCCGCCGCGACGCTCTACGGGTGGGCTGAGGCCACCGACTACGCGGCGCCGTTTGTGGTGGACCCGGCGAAGCGCAGCCATGTCATCGGCACAATCGACCTGGACGACCGAGTGGACGCCACCGTGGTATCCAAGGTCCTTCGCGCCAACGGCATCGTCGACACCGATGCGTACCGCAAGCTCGGGCGCAACCAACTGCGCATCGCGATGTTCCCCGCGGTCGATCCGGCGGACGTCGCGCAGCTGACGCGATCCGTCGACCACGTGGTGGCTGCGCTCACATAGCCGCGTGGCCCACTGGGCGGGTTTGAAAAGCGAACGTATGTTCGCTAGCGTGCTGTATGGCCACACAACCGGCATCGCCCCTGCGGTGGAAGCTGACCGACGACGACGGTGGTCAGCCGGAGCTGTTCGACGCGGTCGAACGCGTCCCAGGCACACGGGAGCTGGCCGGGTTGGAGTTCCTGCACGTCCGGGCCAAGCGCGTCATCAACCGCGTGCCCAAGGCGTCGCGCATGCCGTTCCGGTACACGATCAATGCGTACCGGGGGTGCAGCCACGCCTGTGTCTATTGCTTCGCGCGTCCGAGCCATGAGTACCTCAACCTCAACCGGGGCTCGGACTTCGACACGCGGATCGTCGTCAAGGTCAACGCCGTCGAGCGGGTCCAGGCGGAGCTCGCCTCGCGCCGGTGGACCGGCGAGTTGATCGCGCTCGGAACCAACACCGACCCGTACCAGCCGTGTGAAGGGCGCTACCGGCTGACGCGCGGGATCATCGAGGCACTCGTCGTGGCCGGCAACCCGTTTTCGATCGTGACCAAATCGCCGCTGGTGGAGCGCGACATCGACCTGTTGGCGGAGGCGATGTCCGGCGGGGTGCACGTCGACATGTCGGTCGGGTGCCTGGACCACGACGTGTGGCGGGCGACCGAACCCCATGCGCCCAGCCCTGAGCGCCGGCTCGCGACCGTCACGGCGTTGACCGATGCCGGAGTCTCGTGCGGAGTGCTCGTGGCGCCGGTGTTGCCGGGAATCTCGGACGGCGATGCCCAGCTGGACCGACTGGTTGCGGCGGGCATCGCAGCTGGTGCGCAGTCGATCGCGACTGTTGCGCTGCACCTGCGACCGGGTGTCCGCGAGCACTACCTGGGATGGCTGCGCGGGACCCACCCCGAATTGCTGGCCGATCACCTGATGCGCTACCGGACCGCCTACCTGGCGTCCGACGAGCGGCGTGATCTTTCGGCCCGCGTCCAGGAACTCGCCGCCCACCATCGTCGCCAGGCCAACCTGGCCGGTGGCCTCCCGACCACACCGCGCTGGAGCCGGCGCGAGGCGTTGCTGAGCACCCAGACCCCGTCCCGGGAGGATCAGCTACGACTCATCTGAGCGCTGAGAAACGGCAGGGGTTCGGGCGTCTGTGACGTACTGAGATCAGATGGAACTCGCCCTCAGAATCACACTTGCAATCGTCTTGGCCTGGGCCGCGCTGGCCAAGCTCGCGCGCCCGGCGCGGGCCGCCGAAACGCTGGCCGAACACGGCATCCCACGGCGGGCGCGACGTCTGCTGACCGTTTTGCTTGCTCTGGGAGAGCTGGCCGCCGCGACGTTGCTCGCGATGGGAGTGGCGCTCGGCGTGGCCGGGGTGGCCGTCGCGGCGCTCGGCGGGCTGTTCACGGCGTTCTTGATCCGTGCACGCGTACGGGGTCGGCAGCGTACGACGTGCGGGTGCTTCGGCGGTGCACGATCGGCCAACACGCTCATACTCGCCGCACGCGCCGCGTTGCTCGGTGGGAGCGGCGCTGCGGTGGCGATCGGCCTGCCCACTGTCGAGCCGCTCACCGCGGACGGGTGGCGCACCGTCTCGATCGCGCTCTTGGGAGCGCTGGCTGTGGCCCTGACGCTGGCGGTGCTCGCGCTGTACCGGCAGGTCGGGGTGTTGTCGCTGCGACTCGGTCCGCGTACGGCCCTCGAGCTGGACGATGAGGGCCCGCCGATCGGTCACCCCGCGCCACTGCTGGACGGGCTCAACCGGCGTGGATCCGAGCTGGTGGCGTTCGTTTCGCTTAACTGCCGAATGTGCATCGAAGTGGTCCCAGGCCTGCGGGCACTTGCGAAGGAAGGCGTCCCCGTCCACTGGATGCGCGAGGACACCCACGAGGAGGTCTTCGAGCGATGGGGCGCGCCCGGCACGCCCTTTGTCGTCCACGTCGTCGACGGCATTGTCCGCGCAAAGGGCCTCGTCAACACGCTCGAGCAGATCGACTGGGTCATCGATGTGGGTACCGAGCGGGAGCGACTTGCGGCGTAGGCCACCGCTTGACGAGGCAGGTGAGCGGCTTGCTCATCACCTGGCCTCGTCCCAGACGCGGCGCTCGTTCATCGCAACGGTGGGTGCGCTGCTGTTGGGCGCGGCGGCCGAGCGCGCAGTCGGCGGTCCCAAGCGCCCGATCCCGGGCACCGAGCGCATCGCAGGCGGGTGGCACGGCTTCTGCGGCCACTACTTCACAACCGGCTCGTGCCGAGGTCCCTTCAAACTGCCCCGCGTCGATGGCGAGGGCAAACCCCTTCGTCCCGCGGACGGCCGCCCGGTCGACGATCGGGGACGCCTGATCAACGACCGGGGTCAACCCGTCGACGAGGCCGGGAACCCTTTGGTAGGGGCCGACGGCGTGTACGCAGCGCCAAGTCCGCGCACACGCTTGTGCGAAGACGGCGTGCGCCGCCGACACGGACATAAGGACGCCGTCATGCAGGGGTCGTGGTACCGGTGCTGCAACGGCCAGATCCGCAAGGTGTGGGATTGCTGCTCGGCCAGCCCGCGCCGCATCAACGGCGACGCGTCGCTGCAGGGGTACTGCCACGGCACGCGCAAGGTCTTCTGCGCGGTCTACGTTGAGACCGGGATTCCGTGTTAGCCGAGATCGGCATCGCAACCGCGGCGCTCGTGGCCGGCGTGTCGGGTGCGTGGTCTCCCTGAGGGTACGCAATGGCTGAGACCTTCACCCCCGCCGTGTGCGGGGGCCGCATCCATCGGATTGTCGCGATTGTCCTCTTCTCGCTCGCCGCTGTGGGCGCAGCCGCGACGTTGGGCGCGTTGCTCGGTGCAGCCGGAACCGCGCTGCCCGGCCGTTGGATGCTGATCACGGCGACGATCCTGGCGGTACTCGCGGCGGTGCGCGAAGCCGGCGTCCTGCGCGTCGGCGTTCCGGCCCTGCGCCGCCAGGTTCCAGAGCGGTGGCGACGTGAGCGGCCCCTCGTGTTCTGGAGCTCCGGCTACGGCATGATCCTGGGCGTGGGGTTCGGCACGTTCCTTCCCACGGCGACGTTCTGGGTCGCCTGCGCTGGGGCGCTCGCGTTGGGCAAGCCACTGGTCGGCGCCATGTGTCTGGGCGCGTTCGGACTCGGACGGGGGTTGATGATCATCGGCGCAGGCAGCGACCCGATTCGTCGGCTCGGCGACACGCACCGGCTGGTGCGCCCCGTCAACGCGGCGACGCTCGCCGCCTGCGTTGCACTACTGCTACCCGGCGTGGCACTCGGCGTGGTTGCTCCGCCCCCACCGCCCGCAGGCCTCAGTGAGCCGTCGGTCTCGAACGGGGTCATCGCCTACACGGAACAGGGCGGCGGTGTGGCGCACGTCGTCATCCAGTCCGCAGGCGCAGGTCTCATCACGTACGCCGACAGCCACACGCCGTCGATCAACGGCAGCCGCCTGGCATACGTCGATGCCCAGGGGATCCGGGTCATCGAATGGAGTACCGGGCAAGAGGTCTTTCGCGAGCCCGGCACCGTCGAGAAACCGTCGCTGTCAGGGACTCGCCTCGCGTACGTCAAACGCGTTGGTCCGCGCAGGCGCTTGGTCGTCCGGGATCTCGTGACGCATCGGTCGCGGCTGATCGCGGCGGTCGGCCCCGGCGTCGACTTGGGGCGCCCCTCACTCGTCGGCCTCCGCATCGCCTGGCACGAGGCCGCCGGTCAGAGCAATCGGGTGTTTCTGCGCTCGCTGACGAACGGGATGACACAGCTCATCGCAAGTGGGGGTCGAGGGGTCGCGAACGTCAATCCGGTCATGACCACCAAATACATCGCCTGGACGCACAGCGTCGGCGAGCGGTCGGACGTACTGCTGCGCCAGATCGGTTCGCGCCGCCGCGTGCGAAGGGTGGCCGGCGTCATCGGACCGCGCTACCTGCCGGGGACGCTGGCGATCAGCCCAGGACATCTGTGGCTGACGCGTTGGACGACCAGATCCAACACATCCCAGATCCTCAACTTCGCGTGGGCCGGGTAGGGTTTGCGCCGATAGTGTGCGCCCATGGCCGCGTCACTGACCACGCCGCTTTGCACGCTTCTGGGCATTCGCCACCCGATCTTGCTTGCGGGAATGGCAGGGGGACCGACGACTCCGGAGTTGGTCGCCGCGGTGACCGAGGCCGGAGGGCTCGGTACGTTCGGCGCGGCCGGCATGCGTGGTGACGCACTGGCCGACGCCGTCAGGCGCGCACGTGAGCTGACGGACGGTCCGATCGCCGTCAACGTCCTGCTGGCGCCATCGCGGCCCGGGACCGCCGAGCCCGAGGCCCTCCATACTGCGCTGGCGCCCATCCGCGACGAACTCGGGCTTGCACCGCCGACGGCATCACCCACCCCGGGGCCGACCGCACTCGAGCTGATCGAGATCGCACTCGAAGCCGGTGCCTCGGTCGTCAGCACCGGGCTCGGCGATCCCGCCCCGGTCGTCGCTCTGGCTCGCGCGGCGGGAGTCCGTGTCCTCGCCATGGTCGCCACCGTCGCGGATGCCGTACAGGCAGTCGCATCCGGCGCTGACGTCATCGTCGCGCAGGGCTCCGAAGCCGGCGGCCATCGCTCGAACTTCCATCTGCCCGAGAGCGGTCCGCCACCGATGGTCGGTACCGTTGCGTTGGTGCCACAAATCGTCGCGGCCGTTGACGTGCCGGTGGTCGCGGCCGGAGGGCTCATGAACGGCAGTGGTCTGGTCGCGGCCCTCGCGCTCGGCGCGCAGGGCATCCAGTTGGGCACGCGCTTCTTGCGCACCACCGAGAGCGGCGCAAATGCGGGCTACCGCGACCGGCTCGCAACCGCGGCCGATACCGACACCGAGATCATCACGGCGTTCTCGGGGCGACCGGCGCGCGGACTACGCAACCGTGCGCTGGACATCCTCGAGGCGGCCGGATCACCGTCCATCGGCTACCCGCGACAGGGCTCCGCGTGGGCTGACGTCAAGGCGGCCAGCGACCGCGCCGGATCGGCCGATGCGACGACCTTGTGGGCGGGGCAGGCCGCGGCGCTTGCAGGCGACGAGATCAGCGCAGGCGAAGTCGTCGCCCAGATCATGGCCGAGGCCCAGGCGACGCTCCGCCGGTTGACGACGTCTGGTTAGGGACCACGCAGAAACGACTGCACCGTTCAACGGCTGCAAACCGACGCCATCCGGCACAGCAGTTATTTCTGCGCGGACCCCTCAGCTGATCAGCACGTCACCGGTCATGGCAGGCGAGGGGTCCCATCCGACCAGCGCACACAGGGTCGGTGCGACATCGCCCAGCTTGCCTTCGACAAGCGGAACACCGGGCCGGTCGAGCCAGAACGGCACCGGGTTGGTCGTGTGCGCCGTGTTGGGGCTCCCATCGGGCTCGAGCATGAACTCGGAGTTGCCGTGGTCGGCCGTGACGGCCAGCAGCCCACCGGCTGCGAGTACCGCGGCACGTATGTCCCCCATGCATGTGTCGACCGTCTCGATCCCTGCAATGGCCGCGGGGATGACGCCGGTGTGACCCACCATGTCGGCGTTGGCGAAGTTGACGACGATGAACGCCGGCGGAACCGGGGCGGCGAGTCGACCGACCAGTGCGGTCCGAATCCCATCGGCGCTCATCTCCGGCGCCTCATCGTAGGTGGCGACGTGTTGTGGTGACTGCACGAGCAAACGCTCTTCGCCGTCGAACGGCGCCTCGCGCCCACCGTTGAAGAAGTAGGTCACGTGCGCATACTTCTCCGTCTCGGCCACATGGAGTTGCGGAAGCCCCATACCGCTGACGTGCTCGGCCAGCCCGTGGCGCACGTCCTGCGCGTCGAACGCCGTTGGATATGTCCATTCCGAACGGTACCGGGTCATCGTCGTCATCCGGGGATGCGGCGCGACACCGCGGTCGAAGCCGGCGAAGTCCGGTTCGCCCAGGGCCTGCGTCAGCTGCCGGGCCCGGTCGGGACGGAAGTTCCAATAGATGACCGCGTCGCCGTCACGGACGCGCCCGACTGTGGGGTCTCCGATCACGAAAGGCTCGAGGAACTCATCGCTGACACCGCGCTCGTAGCTTGCGCGGACCGCCGCTGTGGCTGAGGCGGACCGTTCGCCGACCCCGTGCACGATCGCGTCGTACGCGCGGCGGGTTCGGTCCCACCGCTGATCGCGGTCCATCGCCCAGTACCGACCGCAGACCGTCGCGAGATCGACACCCTCGTGCTCCATCGCCTCGATGAACGCCAGCGCGGAATCTGGACGCGTATCGCGACCGTCCGTCAACGCGTGAACGTAGACGTGGTCAACCCCTGCGCGTCGCGCCAGATCGAGCAGTGCAACCAGGTGGCGCTGGCTCGCGTGCACCCCGCCGTCGCCGACCAACCCGACCAGGTGAAGCGCCGAGGCACGTCCGGCATCCATCGCCTGACCGACTGCGGGGATTCGCCCGAACGATCCATCGGCGACCGCCTCGTCGATGCGCACGAGCATCTGCGGCACACGTCGCCCGGCACCGAGGTTGAGGTGGCCGACCTCGGAGTTGCCCTGCTGCCCCTCGGGCAGACCGACCAGAAGCCCGGACGCGTGGAGTCGGGTCGCGGACCCCTCGCGCGCCAACGCATCGAGGTTCGGCGTGCGCGCAAGGGTCACCGCGTTGCCCGCCCCCGCCGGTGCGATTCCGAATCCATCGATGACGACCAACACAAGCGGTCCCGCCACGCGACTCCTCCTCATTGGTCCACCCGGATCCTCAAACCCCGATCCTGCCGATCGCAACCCGCCGTCGCCTCATCGAAGCCCGATCAGTGCGCGACCCTCATCTGAAATGTGTCGCCTCCGTCATGGAATGTCACGGATCATGCAACAAATGGCCGTCGAGACCACGACCAAATGGCCAAGCACGGCTTCCGCGAATCCGGCCGATCCCATCAAGATCCGCGACAGATGCGTCGAACCTGTCACGCCTCTGTGACGAGCCATGTAACAAGTGGCCGTCGCGATCACGACCAAGCGACCAACGTCCGAACACCGACCACTCATCCGAATCCCAGTCGTCGTCTCATTTCGCCCCAGAAAAGTGTGTCGAAACTCTCCCATCTCTGTGACGAATCAGACAACAAGTGGCCGTCGCGATGGCGGCCGAGTGGCAGTTGACAGATCGGAAGGTCGTGCGGTCACCGGCACCACGGCGTCTCCCGACACGCCGGCGAAGTGTGTCGAAACTCGTCCATCTCTGCGACGAACCAAGTGACAAGTGACCGTCGGGGTCGCGGGCAAATGATTGACGATGCACCCGCTTCGGGACTGCCATCCGTCCGCTGCGGGCTGCGTCTGCCAAGGGTCGGCAACCACGAGGGTCGTTGGTGCCGTGCGGCCTGGTGTGTCTACGTGGCTCGGATGATTGCGGCGAAGGACTCGGGGTCCAGGCTCGCGCCGCCGACGAGCGCGCCGTCGACGTCTGGTTGGGCCATCAGGTCGGCTGCGTTGGCTGGGGTCACGCTGCCGCCGTAGAGGATGCGGACAGCCGCGCCGTCGACGACCTTGCCCGCCTCGGCACGCACGTGGGCACAGGCCTCTTGAGCTTGCTCCTGCGTCGCGGTTCGGCCTGTTCCGATCGCCCAGATCGGCTCGTACGCGATGGCCAAACGCTCGACGTCGTCCGGGTGGACCTGCGCCAATCCGGCGGCCACCTGAGATGACAGCCATCCGAGCGTCGCGTGTGCATCCCGAAGTTCGAGTGACTCTCCGACACACATGATGACGAACAAGCCGCGGTCGAGCGCGGCTCGCACCCGTGCTGCGACCTGGGCGTCGGTTTCGCCCGCGGCACGACGCTCCGAGTGTCCGACGAGCGTCCCGAGCGCCCCGGTCGCGGCGATCATCGTCGCCGACACCTCACCCGTGTGCGCGCCCGACTCGGCCTCGTGCACTGCCTGCGCGACGGCCAAGATCGGGGTTCCCGCCAGCGCGAACGCCACGGACTCAAGGGCGGTGAACGGCGGGCAGATCGCCACCTCCGCCGCGACATCGTCGGCGGCCACCAGCGCGACCAGGCGTTCGCAGTAGGCCCGGGCATCGGGCCCGGTCTTGTTCATCTTCCAGTTGCCCGCGACCAGCGGGCGGCGCGGACTGCTCATACGACCGGCAGCGCTGCGACGCCGGGCAGCGTGCGCCCCTCGAGAAGTTCCAGCGCGGCGCCGCCGCCGGTGCTGCAATGGGTCAGCTGATCCTCGAGCCCCCACTGTGCAAGCGCTGCGCCCGAGTCGCCGCCACCCGCGACCGTGACCGCCCGGGTCGTCGCCATCGCGTTTGCGATCGCGCGTGTGCCATCGGCGAACGGTGGGATCTCGAACGCACCCATTGGGCCGTTCCAGAAGACCGTGTTGGCCGTCGCGATGACCTCGGCATAGGCAGCAGCCGTGCGCGGCCCGATGTCCACACCCATCCCCCACTCCGGAATCGCGTCACTGGGGACGACCTCGATCTCGGCTGAGGCATCGAAACGGTCGGCGATCAAAATGTCGACCGGCAGCTGCAGCGTGCAATTGACACGTCCGGAGCGCTCGAGCAGCTGGTGGGCGAGCCGCTGCGCATCCGGACCCTCGTGCAACGACTTGCCGACCGGATCGCCGAGCGCAGCCAGGAACGTGAAGCACATCGCACCGCCGATCAGGATGCGATCGCAGCGCTCCAGCAGGTGTTCGATGAGCGGGAGCTTGTCCGAGACCTTGGCGCCGCCGAGGATTGCCACGAACGGCACGCGCGGCCGTTCGAGCAAGCCCGTCAGCACCTGGACTTCCGTGGCCATCAACAATCCGGCGCATGCGGGCAGCACGCGGGCGACGCCCTCGGTCGACGCGTGCGCCCGGTGCGCCGCGCCGAACGCGTCGTTGACGTAGTGGGTGAAGCCATCGGCCAGACGCACCGCGAACGCCGCGTCGTTTGCCTCCTCCTCTGCGTGGAACCTGAGGTTCTCGAGAACGACAACCTCGCCCGGCTGCAGCGCCGCGACGCGGACCCGCACCTGATCACCCACACAATCGGGCAGCAGCTCGACGGGACGCCCCAACCGCTCGGCCAGCCGCGCAGCACACGGCGAGAGCGACAGCTCCGGGACGACGACACCTTTGGGCCGGCCCAGGTGCGAGCAGACCGCGACGGACGCACCCGCCTCCAGCAGGTACGTGATGGTCGGGACCGACGCCGCGATGCGGGCGTCATCCGTGACCCGGCCATCCGCGAGCGGGACGTTGAGGTCGGCCCGCACGAGTACCCGCGCACCCGCCCACGAGTGCCCGACGCTCGCGACGTCGACGAGGCGCGCCACCGTCAGCTCAGCTCGGCAGCACGCGCGCGGCGAGTTCGGCCAGGCGGCACGAGTAGCCCCACTCGTTGTCGTACCAGCTGACAACTTTGACCGTGGTGGCGTTGACCATCGTCAGCAAACCGTCGACGATCGACGAGCGCGCATCGCCCACGACGTCCTGCGAGACAATCGGATCCTCGGTGTAGCCCAGGATGCCCTTGAGCGGGCCAGACTCCGATGCCACCTTGAACGCGGCGTTGACCTCGGCCACCGTCGTGGGACGCGACAGCTCACAGGTCAGATCCACGACCGAGCCGTCCGGAACCGGTACCCGGAACGCGATGCCGTCGAACTTGCCCTTGAGCTCCGGCAGGACCTCACCGATCGCCTTCGCCGCGCCGGTCGAGGTCGGGATGATCGAGAGGGCCGCCGCCCGTGCGCGACGTAGGTCACTGTGGGGCAGGTCCAGGATCCGTTGATCGTTGGTGTACGCGTGGCACGTGGTCATGAAACCCCGCTCGATACCGAACGTGTCGAGCAGCACCTTCGCAACCGGCGACAGGCAGTTGGTTGTACAGGAGGCGTTGGAGATGACGTGGTGCACGTCCGGGTCGTACTCGTGGTCATTGACGCCAAGGCATACGGTCAGGTCAGGCCCTTTGGCGGGTGCCGAGATGATGACCTTCTTGGCACCACCGGCCAGGTGTGCCGCAGCTGCACTGCGCTCGGTGAAGAACCCGGTGCTCTCGATCACGACATCAACCCCGAGATCTCCCCACGGCAGCTTGGATGGGTCGCGTTCGGCGAGGACCTTGACCGGTGTGCCGTCGACGACGATCTGGCCGTCCTCGACCTCGACTGTGCCCGGATACCGGCCGAACACGGAGTCGTATCGGAGGAGATGGGCAAGTGTGGCGGCATCGGTGATGTCGTTGATCGCAACGATCTCGATGCCGTCCTCCTTGCCGCGCGCGGCACGAAAGACATTCCGCCCGATCCGGCCGAAGCCGTTGATCCCGACCCGTATGCCCATCCGTGCCCTCCAAGGTAGCTCGTTCGCGAGAGGGCGAGCCTACCAGCGTCTGCGAAACCTGGGACACTCACGGCATGGTCGGCCGCACCCTTCTCACGGTGATGCTCGCCCTCGCCGCGACCGGGTGTGGGACCTCACTCGAGTCCGTCACACCGTCCGGGCCCGCAACTGCGCCGCCCGCTCAATCCAGACCTCGCGGCGAGGTCTTGCGCGGTCCGGTGGTCTACGTCAGCGACGGCGACACGATCGGCGTTCGCCTCAACGGCGAGGTGCAGCGCGTCCGACTGCTGGGCATCGACGCGCCCGAGACGAAAGATCCGGATAGGCCCGTGCAGTGTTACGGGCCGCAAGCTTCCGCCCGCGCGCATGTGCTGATGCCGCGCGGCGCATCGGTGACGATCGTGACCGACCCCACCCAGGACCGGATCGACAAGTACGGGCGGTTGCTGGCGTACGTCTTTCGCACAGGCCGGCCCAAGCCCGTCAATGAGCAGCTCATCACGGACGGCGCCGCCCGCGTCTACGTGTACCGCCGGAGTCGCCCGCCGCGTCGCACCGCTGACTTCCGCAGAGCCGAGGCCGGCGCCAGGACCGCCAATCGCGGCCTGTGGGGAGCCTGCCCGGTCCCTCGAGGGCCCGCGCAGGAATAGCGGCTGCGTCGGATGGCGAGCGAAAACCGAGCTAGGACAGTGTCGGCGAGCCTCGTTGCCACCGGTGGTCACAGCGATCTCGCCGACGCCGTATGGCGACGGCGCAGCCGTTGAACGGTGCGGGAGTTCCTGCGCGGGCCCGAACGACGTCGGGGGGCCGCGAAGCCCCCCGACGAAACCAGCGTGGCAGAGGAGGCTAGGCCGCCTCGGCCGCCGCCTTCGGCTTGGGCGTAAGTGCCGCAGCCAACTTGGCGGAGAGGATACCGAGAATGCAACCACAGATGAGTGTGACCAACGTGTTGAACCACACCATCGCCCATGGCGTCGAAAGCACACCGCCAAATGCACCGGTGCCTGCCGATTTCGGGTCAGCGAGAGATGCAAGGCTGCTCTCGGTTCCCCCACCATTGATCTGCCAGCCGTCAAGGCCTGTCGCGATCCACCAAAGGAAGACCGCCGCAAAAGCTGGGAAGGTGCCGGCAACGTAGTACCAGTCACCGAGAACCAGGACCATTACAAGGCCGAACGCAAAAACGCCCACCCAGAGCGCGATGCCCCAAAAGTCCGGGGCGTCTGCGGTTTTGAAGGCGAGCGGCATCGTGATGAGGGCCGCGACCGAACCAAAGATGCTGGCCACGAGGATCTTGCCGAAGGCGGCGTTGTCGCCACCAGCAGCGAAGAACAGGCCCCAGGAGATAAAAGCCGTCGGCAGGATCAGATGGAAGCTCGAAGGGAGCTCCAGTGTCGTTGCCGCGCCCGTCGGGTCAAGAGCCCCTTCGGTCACCCAGTGAAACGTGAAGTTGAGGGAGAACTCGGTCCAGAGGAACGAGAGCACCCCGATTACTACAGCAAGAGGCGTAATCGCCTTTGCACGTGCACCCATCGAGCAACTCCTTGGAGAGAGAGAACATGGGTAGCGCGGTCGGAGAAAATGAACGTACTGCAACAAAACGTGACCGCGCAGCACCCCTGGAATATGAAGGTGTCCACCGGATGTTCGACGCAATCGAAGGAATTCCCCCTTCAACGCCTTCACCCGATTTGTGGCGGTCAAGCCGCCCCCCCCACAAGCGGTGCCGTGGGTGACTCTACGCGGAGGGCGGAGTTGGTTGCAAGTGTCGCGTACTTCTGATTTGCCCGCGTCGAGCGGGAGGACTGTCAACAAGTTCCATCACAACCCGGGCCAACGCAGCCGGAGAATGGCGCACGACCTGTCCCTGAGCAGCGAGATCTCGCCGGACAACATGCACTCCGTGGGCGCGCAATGCGCCTTCGTCGGCGTGTACGGGGTCCTGACCCTGCAGCGCATACCGCGCCACGGCAACCGGGTCGAGCGGCCCGTCGTGCACCACGGCGACGTCCACAGCGTCTCCGAGCGCGTCGAGGACGTGCCGAAGATGGTCGGCCGCGTCGAAGCCTTCGGTCTCGCCTGCCTGCGTCATGACGTTGCCGATATAGACCCGCAGGGCCTTCGTGTCCTGTAAGGCTTCGACGATGTCGCGCACGGCGAGGTGCGGCAACACGCTGGTAAACAGGCTGCCCGGCCCGAGCAGCACCACGTCGGCATCCAGAATCGCGTCGATCGTCCGCGGATGGGCATCGGGCGCGGGATCGAGCCACACACGTTTGCACGCACCTTGACCCGAGCCGATCTGCGTCTCGCCGCAGACGATCGAGCCGTCGACCCGTTCTGCCCACAGGCGCACCTGTTCGAGTGTGGACGGCAGCACCCGACCGTTGACCTTGAGCACGCGCGAGCTTTCGCGGACCGCCAAGTCAAAGCTTCCGGTCACCTCGGTCAGCGCGGCCAGAAACAAGTTGCCGAACGAATGACCGGCAAGGTCGCCATCGGCGAACCGGTGTTGAAACAGTTGGCCCAGCAGTGACTCGTCGTCCGCGAGCGCCACCAGGCAGTTGCGGATGTCGCCCGGAGGCAACACGCCGAGCTCACGTCGAAGACGCCCAGACGAACCGCCGTCGTCGGCAACGGTGACGATCGCGGTCAGATCCACCGGCTCGGCCTTGAGGCCGCGCAGCACCGTCGCCAACCCGTTGCCGCCGCCGAACGCAGCGATCCGCGGACGACGCTCGGTCACGCCATGCCCTCGGCGTCGATGACGCGATTTCCGCGATGAATATCTCGGTGTTCGATCGACACCTGGTAGTTGTCGGCTGTGTAGCGCTTGGCCATGAGTTCCGCGATGCGGACGCTGCGGTGCCGCCCACCGGTACACCCGAACGCGACGACCAGATGGCGCTTGCCCTCCAGCGAATACGCCGGGAGCAGGAAGTCCAACATCGACTCCAGCCGCTCAAGGAACTCGGCCATCCCGTCCACACCCTCGAGGAACGTGATGACCGGCTCGTCACGGCCGGTCAGGGGCGCCAAACCGACCTCGTAGTACGGATTCTTGAGAAACCGCACGTCGAACATCAAGTCCACGTCGCGCGGCACTCCGTGCTTGAACCCGAACGACACGAACACCACCTCGAGGCGAAGACGACTCACCGTGGACATCAGCGCCTCGCCGACAGCACGGCGTAAATCCCAGATCGTCAGTTCGGTGGAGTCGATCACGACATCGGCGCGGTCGCGGATGCTCTCGAGCAGCTCCCGCTCCTTGCTGATGCCGCCGAGCACGCCTCCCCCGCCGTCGGCCAACGGATGACGGCGCCGCGTTTCGCGAAACCGCGTCAGCAGCGCCTCGTTGGAAGCCTCGAGGAACACCAGCCGAGGCATGACGTCATCGGTCTCGACCAGCAGGTCGAGCTGGCGGCTGAGCTCTTCGAACCAGCGCCCGCCGCGCACATCGCACGCCACGGCCATGCGGTCAAGGCGCGAACCCTCAAGACGGGCGAGCTCCACCAGCGTCGGCAGCATTCGCGGCGGCAGGTTGTCGATGCAGAACCAACCCTCGTCCTCGAACGCGCTCATGGCCTGACTCTTGCCGGCGCCGCTCATGCCGGTGATCACCATCAGTTCGATCCCGCCACCTCCCGCCCGATTGACGCGACGCCATCCGGCGGCACGGTTTTGTGCAAGTGATCGTAGACGTCCCGGGCGACCTTGGACGGCAGCCCCGGAACCGACGCCAGCTCGTCTGCAGACGCACTCAAAAAGCGATCGGGCGAGCCGAAATGCTTGAGGATCGCAGCGCGTCGCGATGGTCCGATACCGGGCAGCGCGTCCAGGATGCTGCCGGTCATACCGCGATCGCGCCGCCCGCGGTGGTTCTTGAGGGCAAACCGGTGTGCCTCGTCGCGGATGGCCTGCAGGACGCGCAGGCCGGCGGAACCTTCGGGCAACAGCAACGGATCTGACTTGCCCGGCACAAACACCTCCTCGATCCGCTTGGCGAGCGAGACGACGGGCACGTCGTGGACCCCGGCGGCGGCGAGTCCGCGGAGCGCCGCGGAGAGTTGCCCCTTGCCTCCATCGATGACCACAAGCCCGGGGCGCCGGCTGAACGAGCGCTCGTCGCCACCCGACGCAAACCGCTCGAAGCGCCGTGTGATGACTTCCTCGATGCGGGCGAAGTCGTCGGCCCCGCCGCCGTAACGAGTCGCAAACGTCCGGTACTGGGCCTTGGCCGGAGCACCGCCCTCGAACACCACCATCGACGCAGAGGCATACGTGGGTCCGAGGTTGGAGATGTCGTAACACTCGATACGGACCGGCGGCGCGGGCAAGTCGAGCGCGCGCTGAAGTTCGGCGAGCGAATCACGCCGACGGTCGCGGGCGAGCCGCTGGCGGGTGCGGTCCTGGTCGAGGGCGAACGCGGCATTGCGCGCGGCGAGATCGGCGAGGCGCCGCTTGTCCCCGCGCTCCGCGTGCCGGACTTCGACCTTGCTTCCGCGACGATCCGTCAGCAGCACTGTCAGCGCATCACCCGACACCGATGCCGGTACCACGACGAGCGGCGGGATCGCAATGGCGAGTGTGTAGTACTCGATCGCGAACTGCTCGATGACCGCCACGGGATCGTCCTCACCGCTCAACTCCAGATGGAATGACTGGCGATCCTGCATGACGCCGTCGCGCACCTGCAACACCTGCACATTCGCCGCGTCGTCGTCCAATGCCACGCCGATCACGTCGAGTGTGCCCATGGATTCGTTCGTCGCCCACTGCCGCTCCATCAGGTGACGCACGGCGGCCAGCCGGTTGCGGTGGATCGCCGCCTGCTCGAACTCCTGGGCCTCCGCCGCCGCCCGCATCTTCTGATCGAGCTCACGTTCCAGGCCGCGGTATCGACCTGACAGGAACGCGATGATCTGGTCGGTCAAGTCGCGGTATTCGGGTTGGGTGATGTAACCGACGCACGGAGCCAAGCACCGTTTGATGTGGTAATCCAGACACGGCACACCCGACGACCGCCCCGGCTCGGGACCTTCGCATGGACGTGAGGGAAAGATGCGCGCCAACACGTTGAGCGTCTCGCGCACCTTGGATGCGTTGGAGAACGGGCCGAAGTAGACGCGATCACGGCGGTGGCGCTCACGCGTGAAGTAGACCCGCGGATAGTCCTCGTCCAGGCTGATCGCGATGTACGGGTAGCTCTTGTCATCACGCAACCGGATGTTGAACGTGGGCCGGTGGCGCTTGACCAGGTTGGCCTCGAGGATGAGCGCTTCGCTTTCGGTACCGGTGACCAGGGCCTCGAGCCGATCGATCCGCTCGACGAGTTCTGCGGTCTTGGGGTGCACGCCGGCGCGCGGTCCGAGCGAGTGGGGATCGCTGGGCGTCAGCGGCGCCTGGAAGTACGACAACACCCGCTTGCGGAGCGACTTGGCCTTGCCGACGTACAACACGGTGTCGGCGGCGTCGCGGTACAGGTAGACACCGGGGCTGTTGGGCAGGCGGGCGATCTGGTCGCGCAGCTGGTCGGTGCGGGCGGACACCGTTCCGAGTATAGGTCGGTCTCGTTAAGTGGACCCACTCCCGGCCGCCGTCCGTGGCGGCCAAGGGTTGGGATGGATCGAACTACCTGCGCATCATGCGCGACGATGTCCCGATGATCAGGGCGAGCGTCACGAACGAGATGACACCCCACAGGGTGAGCTCGAGGAACTGCAGCTTTGGCGCAGCGGCGCCACCGGACTGCTGGGGACGATTCGTCAGCAACATGACGACGCGACAGACACCGAGCACGAGCCAATAGAGCCCGGCCTCATGGAAGACGTGGCCCAGGAACTTCTGCCAGGTCTTGCCACGGAAACCCGCGGCCATGTAGGCCGAGACGACAAAACCGCCGAACGCCATCAGGATGAGCGCAAGCGGGTCCTCAATCTGTCCGGGGCCACCGGCACCGATGACGAGGAAGAGCAGGATGCCGACGAACGTGAGGCCCGCCAGCGTGAGGTTGAGAAGCTGGTTGTGGTGACCGCCGTCCCGGCCGGCCTGTACTGAGCTGTAGAGCCGGTCGCCGATGGTGATCGCGCGGAACATCGCGAGCACGAGCGGCAGCGCGGCAAGCCACAAGATGACAGTTTGTTGCACGTGCCCCCCTTGGAAGCATGAGAAATTGAGGCGAGGCGTGGCGCCTCGACGTTCTCCGGGTTCGCCCTCGGAGGCCAACTCCCTTCCCATCGGGTGCGGTTCAGGTCAGGCGGTGCGCGGTGGCAACACGTCGTGTACTGCCACCGTCGCGTCCGACCATGGCAGGACAAGCACGCCGCCGTCTGGCACGCGTTCCATAGTCCGCCAGATGCCATCGACCTGAGGGTCCGTCAAGACATCAATGTGGCGTTTGGGGATGTCGACGATCCAGTACCGAGGCGCACCGGCAGCCGCATAGATCGGTGACTTGCGCTTGGCGTCCCAACGCCTGGTGTCGACGATCTCGACCAACAGGAGCGTGTCGGCCGCTTTGGGGTGACGGCGGATGGCACGTCCGTCGTCAAGCGCCTGACGCGACAGCACCGCGAAGTCCGGCTCGGGCAGGCCATACTCGCCGGCGACCAATGGGCACTGTGGCCGCACGAAGAGCCCCTGCGGACAGGTTCGTGCCAGCGTCATTGTGAGTCTGGTGATGACGTCACCGTGATCAAAGCCCTGCGGGGTCATGACCCACAACGTCCCGTCGAGCAGTTCGGCTTTCTCGTCCTCGCCGAGGATCCCGGCCTCGACCATCCGCATGACCTCGTCACCCGTGAACCGCCGGGCCTCAGAAGGCGTGTGAGTGGCTGCCGTGGCCATCGTTGCGACCAAGTTAGCACCGCATCCTCACGCGAGCAGGTCCCCCATCCGGACGAGTGTGACCCCGCCGACACCGGTGCCGGCGGGGCCGATCATCGTCGGGTCGCCTGCGAGGGCCATGATGCGCGCGACGTAGGCGCGCGTCTCGTCAAACGGTGGGATGCCTCCGTACCGCTGGACCGCTCCGGGACCGGCGTTGTAGGCGGCGAGCGCCAACGGAATCGAACCGAACTTCCGCAGATTCGCGCCGAGCAGACGTCCTGCGGCCGGAATCGCCTGCGCGGGGTCGAACGGGTCGCGCAGGCCCATGCCATGGGCGGTCGCGGGCATGAACTGCGCGATGCCCTGCGCACCCACCGGACTGACCGCCCACCGGTTGTACCCGGACTCGGCCTGCAGCAGCGCGGCGAGCACGATTGGTGGAACACCACCCTGCGTCGCGGCGTCCATCACCATCTGGCGGTAGGCGACGGGAACCCAATCCGGCAGGGTGGTGTGCGACGACAGCGACGCGGCGAGCGGCCGCGCTGTCGCCGGGGCTTCCGGCACGGCGCCACACCCGGCCAGGTACCCGTAGTGCCAGGGCTCCCATGAATATCGCTGGACGAAGCCAAACTCCGTGGCATGGTCGGCCAGCCACACCCACGCACCTGATGTCCCGGCGATGTCGAGTTCGGTCGCGTTCCGATGACGGCTGTGCCCGGGTGGCGCAACCCATTTTGGATCGGGGTGGCGGTTGAACAACACCGCCTGCTCTGCGTCGCTGCGAAAGCCGCTGTTGACGACCAGATCCACTCCCGCTCCCGACGCGGCGGTGTCCATGCGGTCGAACGCCGCCGCGACGGGAGGGCAAAGAGGTTTGCCATCGCGGTACGCGAGCGGCCCTGCGTACTGCCCCTCGCCACCGGGGCTGAGCGTCTCCGGGAGATCGCCCGCGCCTGGACCGATCGCAGCACGTGCGCCGGCGAGCACGCGTGTACCCGCCGGCCCTGCGGTCGCGACCGTCACCTGCACTGTCGTCGGCGGCCAACGCTGCTCGTCCGGCCATGTGAGTCGCACCAGCCGTGCACCGTTGCCACGTGCAATCTGATCCGCAGTCGCACGAACTCTGGACCGCCAGTCCAGACCCTGACGCCCGGTCTGGACCACCATCTGCGGCAGGAGCTCGCGCAGACGCCGCCCCGCCGAGATCGCCGTCAGGTCCGCCGCGGTCTGCGCCTTCGCTTGGGCGGCGTAGGCGCGGCCGAGCCAGAAGACCCCGATACCCCCAAACAGGATCACCGCGCCGAGCATCACGACGATCGGAAGCGCCTGTCCACGTTGTCCCATGCGACGTCTCACGGGGCATACACCACCGCGCGCACGGGGATCCGCAGCGCGCCCACGCCCGGTAGCAGCGTCGGAACCCGGACCGAGCTGTGGACCTGAACAATCCCGGAGCCCCGCGCAGGAAGCGCCAGTGCCCTGGCTTGGTCCTGGGCGGCCAGCGAACCCCGCACCAGGACCGCGAGCTGCCAGACCACCAGCACCACCGCCACCATCAACGGCACGAGCGCAATCGCCTCGACACTCGCCTGCCCCCGGCAGCGATCGCGCCTCACGGCGTCACCGCCGCTTCGCCATCGACCGTCCCAATCGTGCCGCGACCCGACAAGACACGCGGGATCGACAGACGCACCCGCACTCGCACCCGACCTGCACGATCAGTGACCATCATCACCGTGGCGCGCGTGGCGAGGCGATTGGGCAACACGGCCAGCGCCGCCCGCTCAACCGGTGCCCCAACCGACCCCGCCCGCGCCGCGGTGCGAGCGGCACTCTGAGCGGTCTGCCACGTATACGCCGCGACGACCGCCTGCCACCCGACCAACGTCAGGAACCCGAGGGCCACGGCGACACCCACCACCTCAACCGCCGCCTGCCCCCGGTGCCGTTCCCTTCGCATGACCACACCGTAGGGAGACAGGTGTTACAGGTGGCGCACGACTCTGTGCCAATTCAGACACGAAGTGTGTCAATTGTTGTGACATATGGGCGACTCATACGCCGCCCTCACCACGGCACTTGGTCGGCCCATGAACCCCTGCCGGGCGGCCCAAACGCTGATGGGGACTTCCATACGCCGCCCTCACCACGGCACTTGGTCGGCCCATGAACCCCTGCCGGGCGGCTCAAACGCTGATGGGGACTTCCACACGCCGCCCTCACCACGGCACTTGGTCGGCCCATGAACCCCTGCCGGGCGGCTCAAACGCTGATGGGGACTTCCACACGCCGCCCTCAGCACGGCACTTGGTCGGCCCATGAACCCCTGCCGGGCGGCTCAAATGCTGATGGCGGCTGGATTCACTCCACGGCTGAGGGTTGTTCTTTCGACGGTCGCTGTCAGTACCGGCGGCTCTGGTAGACGATCCAGACGACGACCAGGCTGAGCGCGAAGACCAGTGCCCACAGCCCGGCAGTCGAGATGGTGTTGGCGAGCAGCGCCGGTCCGGCGGCGACCAGGAATACGATCGCGACCACGCAGACGATGATCACACCCCGCAGGGCGGGTTTGATCACGAGCCACTTGAGGTGGTTCTCGCGGAAGTAGCGATAGCCCATCAGCGCAACCGCAGCGACGACCAACACAAGGAAGATCTGGTTGAGCGCCACCACACTGGCGTCCAGGCCGTTGCCCCACACAAGGCCGAGGCAGGCGACGGCCGCGAGGATCAGGAAGTTGCGTATGGCGACCAGCCGACGGTTCATTGCCGTCAAGGATCGCAGATGGGGGCCCTGACGTCAGCCGCCCGCGGCGTCCTCCACAGACGAGAACCCCACGCACCGCACCACGGGGATGGGCGGGTACTTGGCGAACCGGGGGTCGGTCTGTGACAACAGACACATCGAAAACGCGGATCGCCTGGTCGACACCACCTGCTGATGACGGCAGCGATCACACAGACCGGCCCCCACCGCCCGACCAGGACGTTGCTCAGGCGGATTCGGTGGTGACACGCGCTGCGAAGTCGGCGACGCCCATGGCACCGACGTCCTCGCCATGGCGGCCACGCACGGACACCTGCCCCGCCTCGGCCTCACGGTCGCCGATGATCAAGAGGTACGGGATCTTGGCGAGCTCGCCATCGCGGATCCGTTTGCCGACCGACTCGGCCCGGACGTCGGTCTCGACCCGAACACCCTGCTGCACGAGTTGCGCCCGCGTGGCCTCGGCGGCATCGTGATGGCGATCCGAGATCGGCACCACCCGCGCCTGGACCGGCGCCAGCCACACCGGAAAGTCCCCGCCGGTGTTCTCGATGAGGATTCCCAGGAACCGTTCAATTGAGCCGCTGATGGCCCGATGCAAGATGACCGGGCGCTCGTCGACGTCACCACTCGAGGTGTACGACAGGTCGAACTGCTGTGGCATGTAGAAATCGAGCTGGCATGTGCCGAGTTGCCACGCGCGACCCATGACGTCCGTGACGTGGAAGTCGATCTTGGGTCCGTAGAACGCGCCGTCGCCCGCGTTGACGTCGTACTCGCGGTCGCCCAGCGCCTGGCGCAGCGCCGCCTCGCCCGCCTCCCACATCTCGGTCGTGCCGGCAGCCTTCTCGGGTCGGGTGGACAGCTTGAGGCGGACGTCGTCGAACCCAAACCGGGCGTAGAACCTGTCGGTCAGGTCCAGGATCGCACGCACCTCGTCCTGCACCTGGTCGACGCGGCAGAACACGTGCGCGTCGTCCTGTGTGAATGCCCGCACGCGAAACAGCCCGTGCAACACCCCGGACAGTTCGTGCCGGTGGACGTGGCCAAACTCGGCCAGGCGCAGCGGCAGGTCACGATAGCTGCGTCGGCGGCTGCGGAACACGAGGCACGCGCCGGGACAGTTCATCGGCTTGACCGCGAAGCCCTGGTCGTCCACCTCGGTGAAGTACATGTTCTCTTTGTAATGGTCCCAGTGACCGCTCTTGTGCCACAGGTCCTCAGAGAGAATCGTCGGCGTGCGGATCTCGTCGTAGCCCATCGATGCGAGCTCTTCGCGGATCACCCGCTGGATCTGGTTGACGATGACCATGCCCTTGGGCAGAAAGAACGGGAACCCCGGTCCGGCGTCGTCGAAGTGAAACAGGTCCATGTCGCGTCCGACGCGACGGTGATCGCGTTTACGGGCCTCCTCCAGACGCGCCAGGTGGGCGTCCAGGTCAGTGCGGTTGGCAAACGACGTGGCGTAGACACGCGTCAGCATCTGGTTCTTCTCGCTGCCGCGCCAGTAGGCACCTGCGACCGACAGCAGCTTGACCGGGCCGATGCGACCGGTGTCAACCACGTGGGGTCCGCGGCACAGGTCCACAAACTCGCGCTGCCGGTAGATCGAGACCTCGGTCTCGCCGAGTCGCTCCAGCTCGTCGACCTGGTCGACCTTGTACGGCTGATCGCGCTCGGCGAAGAACGCGCGCGCATCGGCCATCGACATGACCGTGCGTTGGAACGGCGCTTTGGACTTGATGATGCGGTTGATCTCGGCCTCGATCGCCGGGAAGTCCGCCTCGGTCAGCGGCCGCGGAAGTTCGAAGTCATAGTAGAAGCCGTCGTCGATCGCCGGCCCGAATCCGAACTTGGCCCCGGGCACGATGGACACGACGGCCTCGGCCATGACGTGTGCGGCGGAGTGGCGCATGACCGCCAGGTAGTCGTCGCCGCTCTTGCTGGTAACGATCTGGATGGCATCACCATCGGCGAGTGGACGGGCAAGATCACGGATCTCGCCTGCGACCTTGGTGGCGACCGCAGCCTTCGCAAGACCCGGTCCGATCGCGGCGGCGGCGTCATGGCCGGTCGCGCCCTGCGGCAGGTCGAGCCGGCTGCCGTCTGGCAGGAGTACGTGCATGGCGCGAGAGGGTAGCAGCGCGGCATGCAAGGATCGGCGGGTGAGCGAGACCGCGCGGACAATTCTGGGAGGCGGACGGTTTGCCATCACGGTCACAGGTGATGCCGTCACCAAACGCGGCGACCTGCGGGCGCTCGCCCGTGAGGCCTCGGGGCTGCTGCGTGCCGCAGGACTCGACATCGCGCCACGACTGATCGCGACGCAGCGCGGTGTCATCGTCACTGAATTCCTCGACGGAACCGCACGCGCACTGGACACCTTGCGTCCTTCGGAGGCACGCACGCTTGGCGCGACGTTGCGCAGGTTGCACGACAGCCGCCGAACCACGACTGGCGGACGTCCCCAGTGGCCATCCCGTGTTCGTTCGCTCACGTCGTACCGACGCCGCCGCGCGGGTGATGCCCTCGCTGCGGCCGGACCGGACCGGCGGCTCGCCGCGTGCATCATCGCCGCGCTGCCGTCGCTGAAGGCCGCCTCTGCCCGACATCCGTTTCGACTGCTCCACGGAGACTTGGTCGCTGCAAACGTTCTCTGGACCCCTGCCCCGAGGTTGGTCGACTTCGAGTTCTGGCGGATGGGTGATCCGGCCGAGGACCTGGCGTATCTGATCGAACTCAACGCCCTGCCCCCAGCCGTCGTCACCGCGGTCCTGGATGGCTACGCGAACGCGCGTGTCGCGGAACGCGTCGATGCGTGGCGGCCGCTGTGCGCGCTCGACGCGGGACTCTGGTACCGCCATGAGGGTCAACCAGACCGCGCGGCACAACTCATCAACCGCGCCGCCCGGTCGGTGGCTCCCAGGCCTGTGCAGACGCCCGCGACCGACGACCGGGTGTCGAGCTTGTGACGAGTGTGTCCGCGTCATGTCCAATTGGCCGCGGCCGTCGCAGCCGAATGGCCGAACCCCACCGGCCAAGCGGCTCGGGTCAAACAGGCCGATGGTGACCATCCAACCGGCGACAGCTGCGTGGCGAGGACCGTCACATCTCTGTGACACCACGTAACAATTGTCCCCCGCGATCCCAGCCAAATGGCTGAAACCCGAACCGACCATTCGCCGGAATCCCTGTCGTCATCTCATCTCACCACCGGAAGTGTGTCGAACCGTCTCGTCTCTGTGCCGAACCATGTAACAAGCAGCCGTCAGGATCGTCGCCAAATGTCTCGTTTGCCGGGCCCTGCGTCCGCGGCGGGGCCGACTGTTGCCACAGGTGGGCGAACACGGGGCAAGTAAACGGGGACCGGAGTCTGGAGTGGGGAGGCTTCGCCGGTTGGTGCGCTGTGGGCACAGCGGAAGCGGATGGTTGCTGCGAAAAGGGCCTGGGTCCAGGCGATGGGCGCTACGAGAATTCGGTCGCCGTCTGCTTTCTCGTCATCCCGATGATTCCGCACCGCGACGTGTCATGAGCCGTTCGTCGATGCGGAGCGCAACGCTCAGCGCGTCAACCTTGGCCTCGCCGGATACGTGATCGGCGATGTGCCAGGCCTCACGGGACAGATGCGCCAACCGAGCAGCACCGTTGGGGCCATCCGCCGCGACCTCGGCCTCGTGCGTCAGGCGATCCAAGATGGCGCCAAGCTCGTTGTCACTCCACTCCACCCGCCGTCCCGGCCACTCCGCATTCCGGCGGATGAACGACCACAGGATCGCGATCAACGGGAACTTGAGCATCACGACGGCGAACATGACCCACAGGCTCCGACCGAGCGTGCTGTCCGAGACGCGCGGTGCGAGCACGACGAGCGCGGTGCCGAACATGGCAAACGCGATTGCCGTCACGAGCAGGATGATGAGCCGGCCGCGGCGCAGCGTCCCATCCCCAGGGCGGTAGAGGTAGCGGTGAAACACACGGGGATTGTCGATGGCGGAGTCGCAAACAACAAGCGCCAACCGTCGTGACCATCACAGCACCCACGTCGAATTGTAAAGAAAAGGTCAAAAACTCTCAAAACCTCTACGTGATTTCAGTCGTCGGCCGATATAGGAAGTGTCACCAACCACCGGCCATCACCCCTCTGACAGCCGGCGGAAGGGACCTCATCCAACCGCGGTGCAACCACCGCAGTGAGGTGCACCCCTTGTGCCCCTCCTGGCCGCTTCATCCCGGCGGCCCGTCTCATCTCATGTCCCCTCCGAACCGGGCCCAGTGTCCGGTTCGGCGGTTAAGGGCCTTCGGCGGTGTGCTCAGGAGGCGCGCAGGTCCGCCTGGGCGAAGCTCACCGAGAACGCGCGGCACCAGATGACGACGGTCGAATACACCGTGGTGTCGGTGCCCTCCGGGATCTCGTACTGCTGGTTGCCGATGTTCCCCTTGAGGCGTCCAAGGTCGACCGTGTCGTGCACATCACCGTCGCCGCGCACCGGACCCTTGACGAGGTAGACCCGCAGGTCCGGCCCGTTGGCGGTCCCGAAGTCGGTGAAGGTCAAGCGGCGACCGCCTGCGGCGAGATCGACGACCGCGGCGGTCCCATGCGAGGAATGGGCACGCGTCTCGAACCCGCCGCGCGCCACCTCGACGTTGCCGGCCGGTGCACTCGACGCAGCGGCGGTCGAACTCCCCGCTGCTTGGCTGACAGGGACGCCGGTGGCGACCGCTTCGTTGACCTTGTCATCCCGGACGCTCGTCCAGTAGAAGCCGAACCCGGAGGCGATGACCATCACAACCAAGCCGGTGAGCATCGGTGCCCTCAACGCGGGTCGACGCGTGGAGACCTGCCGCATCAGCAGGCCTGCCACGACGAACCAGACGATTCCGAGGATGATCGACGTCACGTACCCGGCTGCGGCCACGCCGGTGACCCAGAGGCCGGCAGCCAACACCACTGCGACCGCAGGCACCGTGGCGAACCACGCCAGGCCAGATGACTTGCCGCTGGATTTTGGGTTGCTCTGCAGGTGGGTGCCCATCACGCGTTTCCTCGGTCTCGTCCGTTTCTCGGTACAGCATCGACCAGGATGCTTACGCTGGCGTTACATCCCGCCGATACATACGAGAGGACGTGCGCGGGTACAGGTGCTCCGCGGCCAGGCCCGCGCCGCCCGAGTGACCAGTTCGACAATCGTTTTCCTGAGGAGATGTGCGTGTCTGGCATGCAGGCTCACCCGATGACCCCGCTCACCGCGCCCCCGACGGCGCCTCCGTCCAAGACCCGCCTCGGGAGCGTGCTACTCGACATGGGCCTGATCTCGGCCGCCGAACTGGCCGAACTGCTGGCCCACCAGCGGTCCGAGGGCGGCAAGCTGGGCGAGCTGCTGGTCGCCCAGAAGCGGCTGAGCCCCGAGCAGGTTGCGAAGGCCCTCGCCCGGCGACTCGGGGTGGAGTACGTCGAGCTCGCGGTCGCACCCGATACGACCATCACGAGACGGATGGACGACGCGACCGCACGAAAGTACCTGGCGCTCCCGATCCGGCGCGACGCCGACGGGCTGCTCGTGGTCGCAATGGCCGACCCACAGGACCTGCCCGCGATCGACGACCTGCAGATGCTCCTGGGCGAGGCGTTTCGTCCCGTGCTGGCGATGCCGGAGTCGATCATGGCGTACGTCGGGATCGACACCGCGGTGGAGGAACTGGCCGCGAACCTCGGCCCGCTGACCGAGCGGGTGGACGACGCGACGTTCCCGGGCGACTTGGCCGTCGGTGAGAACGATGGACCGGTCATCCGGTTCGTCAACTCGGTCATCGCCCGGGCCGTCTCGGAGCGTGCGTCGGACATCCACATCGAGCCGCAGGAAGGTGAGCTGGTCGTGCGCTTTCGGATCGACGGTGTCTTACGCCTGGCGACGAGCATTCCGGCGTCCCGGGGACCGGCGATCGTCAGCCGCCTCAAGGTGATGAGTGAGCTCGACATCGCTGAACGCCGCGTGCCGCAGGACGGACGGGTGGGCCTTCGGATCGGCGACCGGGACATCGACCTGCGCATCGCGACGCTGCCAACGATGGGCGGCGAAAGCGTCGTCGTACGCTTGTTGGACCGCTCCAACATCACGCTCGACCTGGCCGAGTTGGGCTTCTCGCCCGGAATGCTCACGCAGTGGGAGCGCTGCTACCACCAGCCGCACGGCTTGGTCCTCGTCACCGGGCCGACCGGCTCCGGCAAGACCAGCACGCTGTATGGCACGCTCAACAGGCTCAACAACGACGAACGCAAGATCATCACAGTCGAAGATCCCGTCGAGTACCGCCTGACCGGGATCAACCAGGTTCAGGTGCGTCCCAAGGCCGGCCTGACGTTCGCGACGGGGCTGCGGTCGATGTTGCGATGTGACCCGGACGTGATCATGGTCGGTGAGATCCGGGACGTCGAGACCGCCCAGATCGCGGTCGAGGCGGCGCTGACCGGGCACATGGTATTGGCCACCATCCACACCAACGACGCGGCCGGAGCCATCATCCGCCTGACCGAGATGGGGATCGAACCGTTTCTGCTGGCCAGTGCGCTGCGTGGCGTGTTGTCTCAGCGACTGGCGCGCCGGTTGTGCCTGGACTGCCGCGAGGCGACGCCGGTCCCACATGCCGCGCTGGCGGACCTGGTCGCGTTCGACGAGCTTCCCGACACGCTGTCGGACCCGGTGCCGATTCACCGTGCACGTGGGTGTGCTCGCTGCAACGGCTCGGGGTACCGCGGCCGGTTCGCGCTGGCCGAGACACTCGTCATGAGCGATGCAATCGAGGAGCTGACGATCCGTCGCGCGTCTGCGAGCGACGTCCGTGGTCAGGCCCGACGCGACGGCATGCGGACAATGGGCGAAGAAGGGTTGGCAGCGGTGTTCGCGGGCCACACCAGCCTCGAAGAGCTGGGCCGCATCAGCAGGTAGCGAAATCGCGGGACGGGCGCGATCCGCATATCAATGCATTACGCATGTATGTTGTGCCCGTGGACGATCCCACGGCCAGAATCGGCAACCTGCTGGA
The DNA here is from genome assembly GCA_031366605.1 of Actinomycetota bacterium. Taxonomy (GTDB): domain Bacteria; phylum Actinomycetota; class Thermoleophilia; order Miltoncostaeales; family Miltoncostaeaceae; genus CALMEC01. The sequence continues at coordinate 65,136 of JANLOO010000002.1, forward strand.
GACCTATGCGCGTTCGCTCACGCGGCGCGTAGACGCCGCGATCGCGGCGGATTTCGGCATCCGCGGCGCCGCCGCCTCCGTGCTGGTCGCCGTGCTCAACTGGGCGGAGGGGTGCTCCCTCGAAGAGCTGCGTCTCCCTCTGGGCATCACGCAACCCGCGGCAACCCGCATCGTCGATCGGCTGGTGGCCGATGGGTTGATCACGCGTTCGCGCCGCCCCGACGACCGCCGGGAATGGGCCATCGGCCTGACTCCGACAGGCCGTGCCCGCGCGACCCATCTGGTCGCAACGCGGACGGCGATCGTCGCTGACGACGTCGCGCACATCGCACCCGAGCTGCGCGACGGGCTGACGACGGTGCTCGAGTCACTCCTGGCCAGACAAACCACGGGTCGGGTCTCGGCGCGCAGCATCTGCCGATTCTGCGATGCACACGTCTGCGGCCACCCGGTGGGGTGCCCCGTGACCGCGGCCGCCAATCATGCCGAAGCGCAGCGGCGCACCGCTGGGCAGGCGTCGTGACCTGGCCGTCGGCGGCTCGTGCGCTGATCGAGTTGACGATGCGCCAGCACCGCTCCCGGCCGCTTCGTGCCATCGTCGTCGCGAGTGGCGTCGCCATTGCGACGGTGGTCGTCAGCGGGATCCTGGGCGGCGGTCTGATCGCAGGCGATTTGAGCCAACGCGAGGACCTGGCCGGACTGCCCGACACGGCACGATCGTTTCGGGTGACGATGGTGGGAACCGCTCCCGACGCCGGGTTGACCGCGCCTGATCGATCCGCCCGCCAGGCGCTGTCGCAGCTTTCGTCGACGACGCCGTCGCGCGCAATCGTGTTTCGCGAGACCAACCTGGCAGGCCGGGGGGCGATCCTGGCAGGGGTCGACGAAATCGCACGATGGGTTACCCTGACCGCGGGCCGGCTGCCCCGAGCCTGCACGCCGCAACGGTGCGAGGTCGTGCAGGTGTCGGGTGCCCCGGCCACCCCGGCCGCGATCCCAGGCGCCCGGTTCGCGCTGGTCGGATCTGGCCACATGCAGCGTGCAACGCCGCTCGGCCGCGATCGCCTGACCGGGAACTCCCCACTGCTCGTCGCGGGAGACACGGCCGGGTTGTCGGCGCTCCCGGGGGTTTCGTTCGTCTACCGGTCGACGATCTGGACGTCGCCGGTGGACCCCGATGCGCTGCACACGTGGAATGTCCCGGCGCTGTTGGACAACACCGCCCGCGCCGCCGGGGTGGTCGAGGCGATCACCGAGAGCGACCTGCAGTTGACCGGCCCAACGCGCGAGATCCTGGCTGCCCGAGCCGCCGGTCGCACGGCCGCGCAACGGTTGGCACTCCTCGGTGCCGCCGGCGTCGCACTGGTGCTGGCCTTCGCAGCGCTCGCGGCATCGATGCTGCGCGGCGATCACGACGACGATCGCAGCCGGCTTGCCAGGCGCGGGGCAACGCACCGCCAGCTTGCGGTCTTTGCAGTGGCCGATCGCGCCTGGATCAGCCTGGTCGGTACCGTGATCGGCGCAGTCGCCGGGGTGGCAGTCGTCACCGCGATCGCCCGCGCGACCGATCGCCCCGTCAGTGCCGTCCTGCGGCATTCGCTGCTATCGGGCCAAGGGGTCGCGCTCATCGCAGGACTCTGGCTGCTCGGCACCGTCGTGCTGATGCTCTCGGGCGCCGGTCCCCAGGACGGTGTCCGCGTCGGACGCGCACGGTTGGCCGACATCGTCGCGATCGGCGCGATCGGGATGGCAGCACTCGCGGCGACGCGCGGCTCGACCTCGGCGACCGACTTGGCATCTGGATCGTTCGACCCGTTTCTGGTCGCGCTGCCGATCCTGATCTGCATCGCCGCAGGTGCGATCGCGCTTCGCATGACAGGACCGATCGTGCGGTGGTGCCAGCGTCGCTTCGCCCGGCGTCGATCGCTCGCGATCCGGCTCGCACTGCTTGCGCAAGCCCGCCGCCCACGGCGCGTCGCAATGACCGCGGCGTTCCTTGTCGTCGCAACGGGACTCGCGATCTTTGCAACCGGGTATGCCGCAACACTCGCCCGGGGCCAGCAGGACCAGGCGGTGTTCGTCGTCCCACTCGATGCCACGATCCAAGCGGGAGCCGATCTGGTGGGGCCGTTTGATGTTGCGCCGCCCGCGGCATACCGCGCACTGGGTGGCGAGGCCGCGCCAATCGTGCGCTCCCCGATCAGCATCACCGGGGTGCAGAGCCAGCCCGTCAACGCGACGGTACTGGGCATCCCCGCGCCACTCCTGGGCCACTTGCCGGGGTGGCGTGACGACGCGTCCACATCATCCCGCGCCCAGCTCGCCTCGGCGCTGGGCGCGACGTCATGGCAACCATTGGCCGGCATCGCCATCCCCACCGATGCGACAGCATTGACGCTCGGCACCGAACGGGTCGGCGCACCGATGGACATGTTGCTGGTCGTCAGACGTGGCGCCGGCAGCGCACAACAGATCTCGTTGGGTGCCGTCCCTGCGGGCGCCGGCTCCGTGCACGCAGGTGTTCCCGGTGATCTGCGTGGTGCCGTGATTCTCGCGGTACGCCTGGGCCTGTCGGCCGGGCAGCAGATCAGCACCGGCCACGCCGAAGCCGAGGGACGCGGTGGCGACACACTTGCGGGGACTCTGACGCTCGGCGCCCTTCAAGCCGCCACGCCCGGTGGACCCGTCACCTTGGCCGGATTCGACGGCTGGGTCGGTCGCGGGGCGATCACATCGCGAACGGCGCCGACGGGCGTACGGTTGGCGTACCGGCTCGCTGCCGGACGCGACGCGGTCGCGCGGGCGCCACATCCATCAGACACGACACCTCTGCCGGTGATCGCCAGCGCCGACATCGCCGAGCGCGCGGGCATCGGCGCAGAACTGACCCTCGATGCCGGTGGATCGCGCAAGGTGCGTGGCCGCATCGTCGCATCCGCGAGGCGGTTTCCGACGATTGGCACCGAGAGCTTCGTCATCGCTGACCAGACCCAGCTCGCAGCCGCCCTCGATGCCGCTGATCCGGGCGCCGGGACTGCCCGCGAGGTCTGGATCAGCCGTCGTCCAGGCCACGACGCCGCCGACCTGGCCCGGCAGTTGGCGACGCCGCCCTTCGCATCGCTGTCAGTACGGTCGCATGCGGCAGAACTCGGTGCTCGCCGACATGACCCGCGTGCCCGGGGGGTCCTGTGGACGCTCTGGGGGATCACCGCCGCTGCGTTGCTGCTGGGCATCGTCGCCCTCGGACTCGGCACCGCGACCGACATCCGTGACGAGCGAGCCGAACTCGCCGACCTGGATGCACAGGGCCTCGCGCTCGGGATACTTCGCAGTCACCTGCACATCCGCGGGATCGTCCCGTTGCTGCTGGGAACGCTCGGGGGTGTGGCGTTGGGGATCGGCCTGGTCGCACTGGTCGTGCGTTTGGTGCTCGTCACCGCCGGTTCGGAGACCCCGGTGCCGCCCTTGCTGCGGGCAACCGACTGGCCGCGCGTCACCGGGCTGCTCGGCGCCTTCGTCGTCGTGTCAGCGGTCGCCGTCGCAGTCGTCGCCGGCCGCGCCTCACGCGCCATACAGGCACCCGGAGCATCCCGATGACCACGGCGATCCGCGTTGACAACCTCTTCGTCGTCTATCGGACGGCGTACGGCGATGCCGCATCGCTTCAGGGCGTGTCGCTCGATGTCGCGCTGGGTGAGGTCGTGTGCATCATCGGTCCGAGTGGCTCTGGCAAGAGCACGCTGTTGCGTGGGATCGCCGGACTCGAGACGCCAACAGCCGGAGACGTCGCGGTGCGCGGCACCGTGCTCTCACGACTGGGCGACGCCGACCGAGCCCGGTTTCGCGCGCGCCACATGGGTGTGGTGAGCCAATACGCGATGGACACGCTTGCGCCGGACCTCTCGGCGCGAGATGCGGTGGCACTGCAGAGCCGTTTGCTCGGGGCTTCCAAGGCCACGGCCCTGCGGACTGCCGACGGGCTGCTCGACGAGGTCGGCTTGCGCACGCTGCGGGCTGTGCGGACGCGTTCGTTGTCCGGCGGCGAACGTCAGCGTGTCGCCGTCTGCGCCGCGCTCGCCCACGGCCCTGAGATCGTGCTGGCAGATGAGCCCACCGGGGAGATTGACGCTGCATCGGCGGCGGTCGTCCACGCCCTGATCGCACGGTTGATCCGCGAGCGCTCAGCCACCGCGGTGATCGTCTCGCACGATGCCGCTGCCGCCACCCACTCGGATCGCGCGCTGTCGATCGCCGATGGGCGGCTGGCCGAGGAACAGATCGACGGGCGGACGTCGTTGGTCGTCGGTCCGGGCGGCTGGGTCCGTCTGCCCGCCGACCTGCGCGCGGCAGCAGGGCTCGGCGACCGGGTCACCGCCGACGCCACTGCGACCGATGTGCGACTGCACAGCCGTGCGTCGGTGGCCTCCTCTCCGCGTCGTCAACCGATGCCACCGCGGCCCCATGAGGTCACGCCAACCCCCGTCGCGGAGCTCCGTGAGGTCACCAAGTCATTCGGAACGGGAGCCGCGCGCCGGACGGTGTTGGGCGGCGTGTCGGCGCGTGTCACAGCGGGCACGTTGACCGCACTCGTCGGACGTTCGGGGTCGGGTAAGTCCACGCTGCTCCACCTGATCGCCGGAATGACGCGCCCCGATCGCGGCGAGATCCACGTGCTGGGGAGCAGGATGGACGTCCTCGATCACGCGGCAGCGGCAGCACTGCGCCGAAGCGGCGTCGCGCTGGTCACGCAGGACGTCGGGCTTGTCCCGTTTCTCAGCGGGGTCGAGAACGTCGTACTTGCGATGGAGATCCGTGGCGCTGCGACGGATATCGACCTGGTCCGCTCGACACTCGCCGAGGTCGGCCTCGAGGGGCACGCAGACCATCTGGTTGAGCACCTCTCAGCGGGTGAGCGTCAACGGGCCGCCCTGGCCAGGTCTCTGGCCACGCAACCGGCCCTGCTGCTCATCGACGAGCCAACCTCACGGTTGGACCGTCCCAATGCCCGAATGATCGGCGACCTGCTCGTCGCAATCTCCAGGCGCCACGACACGGCGGTCATCTGCGCCACCCATGACGACGAGATCATCAGCCGCGCCGATGCGATGATCGACCTGGACCACAGCGCGGCACCCGCCGCTGTCTGAGGATCAGTCAGAGACGCCGGCCATCGCGACGACGCGCATCGGTCGGACCCGAACCAAGAGTTCACCCGACACGGCGTTGCGACGCCCGAACTCCTCGGCGAGCGCCTCCCCCATGTAGCGGCGCGCAATCGCGGTCGCCCACGGCAGCATCGCACCGGCATCGTCGGAGACCTCGGCGACGCCGTCGACCCGGACGAACGAATACGGCGGGCCGTCGTCATCGACGCAGATCGAGACCCGTGGATCGCGCAAGATCGCGCGCCCTTTGGTCGTGCCGGCGCCGGTGTTGAAGATCAGCGAGCCGTCCTCGTCGACCACGAACCAGATCGGCACGACCATCGCAGCGCCATCCCGTTTGACGACGCCCAGCTTGCCCGTGCGTGTGCCCGCAGTCAGGAACGCGCGCGCCTCCGCCTGGTCCATCGGCCGGGCCATCGGTCGCCCTACGTGATCTTCTGGAGTGACTCGGCGATGGACTTGAGGTCCTGCTTGGGGTACGGGCCGCTGACAGTCAGGTAGATCGGGCCGTCGCGCCACCACAGGTGTGACGGAATCTCGGTGCCGATGCCGTACCGCGCACCGCGGTTGCCGACCAGCGTCGTGCCATTGCGCATGCTGAGGCACAGCTCGCTGAACGGATCGCGGCCGAACTTGGCGTTGCCCACAAGGCGCTCGGTGACCTCGATCCGCTCCCAGCCCTTCATGTAGACCGCCGAGAAGAGCGATGGGTTGCGCTTGTTGACATCCCGGATCCCGGTACGCGCCCCGAGTGGTGCCCATCCGGAGGCGACCAACGTGAACCCGCTGGGCAGCTTGGTCGGAAGCCGCGGGGTGAACGCAAGCGGCCCACGGGCGACCGCGGGGGTCCGGCGTTTGAAACCGTTGTTGATCCGCACAGGGCGGGGCCCCAGCTTGGGAAGGCCGAGCCTGCTCAAGAAGAGGCGTTGATTGAAACGCGAGAAGATGTACCTGAACGTCGTGGTCACACCGTCGCGCTCGACCTCGAGTCGCTTGGGGAGCAGCGTCGTCTTGGTCAACCAGATGGTGGCGGTGCCCTCAGGGAGCTTCTGGCAGCTGTTGGCGGCCAGATCGATCTCGGCGCGCAACACGTTGCGACCGGCAAGACGCTCCGCGGTCAGCTGCAGGTGCCCGGCGCGGGCTTCGGCGACCGCGAACTGGGCCAGCGTGAGCCCGAAGTCGCTGGGACCGTTGACCCCGTCGGGCGCTGCCTGGTACCGATTGTCGATGCGGCGTCCCTTGGAGGTGGGCGTCGCTCCGACGAAGAGCACGCCGTCACGAGCCGCCATGTCCACGACCTTGGGATCCTTGGCGATCGAACTGAAGCGCTCAGGCCCCGCGAACAGGTGACGCACCGTCGTGGTCCGCGTCGACACGGTCAGCTGGTACGTATTCGCCGTGAACGTCGGGTTGGGCGTTCCGCCGAACGGAGCGACCACGGCAGCTGCGATGGCTATGGCAGATGTGACGACCATGCGGGAGAACTCCTCTGTCACGGCGGCCCGGGTGGCCGAAGCGATCGCACCCAGGTTGTAACAGTGTCGGATACTAGACGGAGCGTCCCGACGACGAAAAATCCTTCTGGCAAGACCTACAGAGCCGACGAACCAACGGTCGGCATGTTGCGACATCGTCACATTCTGGTCCGGGTTCCCACCCCACGAACAGCGCGAGGGCAGACAGCGTGATGCCGCAGGCCCGCACACGCGCGGTTCTCGGTTGGATCGACGGCACGTTCGCCAAAGCGAATGTCGGCGTTGACCGGCTACACGGAGATCGTGCAATCCATCGCGGAGCACTCGCGCGCCTTCGGCAAGCCGGTGCTGCTGATCAACGGCGACTCACACGTCTTCGGCGTCGACTCCCCACTGGCTGATCCGACGACTGCGTTCAACCAGTGATACGTCTTCACGGCGCCGGTGCCGAACCCGACACGTTTGACGGTCCAGGGAAGCTCGTCCGCGCCCCAGCTCCTGAGTGCGCTTGACGATCAACGAGGCCGACCCCGGGCTGTTCAGCTTCGAAGAAGTTCCGGTCGTCTTCTCGGTCGTGCGCCGAGATTCGGCTTGGCGCGATCTCGCGTCGAGCCGGGTCCCGGCGGGTTCCCGACGGCGGCGTACACGCGACCGTGCCCGGTAGCCTGCCAGTCGCATGACGACGGCTGCCGACACCAGTCCCCCGCTCCGGCGGCTCTTCGACTACGCAGCCCGTCACCGCGGGCGGATGGTCTGGGCGACGTTCCTGACGGTGATGAACAAGATCTTCGACGTCGCACCGGAGATCCTGATCGGCTTCGCGATCAACGTCGTGGTCAAGGACGAGACCTCGTACGTCGCCAGGGTCACCGGTATCGAGGACCGCTGGCATCAGCTGCTGTTCTTGGGAGCGCTCAACGTCGTCATCTGGCTGTTGGAGTCGGCGACCGAGTACGGCTACTCCGTCGCGTGGCGCAACCTCGCACAGACGGTGCAGCACGAGGCACGGATGGACTGCTACACCCACGTCCAGCGACTCGAGTTGGCGTACTTCGAGGATCAGAGCACCGGGGGGCTCATGGCGATCCTCAACGACGACGTCAACCAGTTGGAGCGATTCCTCGACACCGGCGCCAAAGAGATCATCCACACCGTCGTCAACGTCGTCTTGGTCGGGATCGTCTTCTTGTTCATCTCGCCGCTGTTGACGCTGCTGGCGTTTGCGCCGATCCCGGTCATCCTGTGGGGGTCGTTCCGCTACCAGCGCCGCCTGGAGCCCATGTACCGCGAGGTGCGGGCGAAAGTCGGCAACCTGGCGGGCTCGCTCGCCAACAACCTGGGTGGCATCGCGACGATCAAAGCCTTCACCGCGGAGGACCGCGAGGTCGCGCGGATCGGGCACGAGTCGGATGCCTACCGACTGGCCAATCGCGACGCGATCAAGTTCTCGTCGGCGTTCGTCCCGCTCATCCGCATCGCCATCCTGATCGGTTTCACCTGCACGCTGGTCCTGGGCGGGCGTTTCGCGCTCAACGGAACGCTCGACATCGGGCTGTACTCGGTCATGGTGTTCATGACGCAGCGTCTCCTGTGGCCACTGACCCGCCTGGGTGAGACCTTTGACCTGTACCAGCGGGCGATGGCCTCCACGCGCCGCATCCTTGACCTGCTCGCGATTTCACCGAGCATCGTTCCCGGCAACCGGTCGCTGCCGCGGCCCGTTCGCGGCGAGATCAGGTTCGAGGACGTGCGGTTTGCCTACGGCGACCGGCAAGACGTGTTGCACGGCATCGACATGCACATCCCGTCGGGCGAGACGCACGCCGTGGTCGGCCTGACCGGCTCGGGCAAAAGCACCATCGTCAAGCTTCTGATGCGCTTCTACGATCCGACGGCGGGGCGGGTCACGGTCGACGGCATCGACGTGCGCGAGTTGGCCTTCACCGAGCTGCGCGGGGCAACGGGATTCGTCAACCAAGACACGTTCCTGTTTGACGGGACCGTGCGCGAGAACATCGCGTACGGGCGTCCCGATGCCGCGCAGGCCGACGTCGACGAAGCCGCCCGCCTGGCTGAGGCCACCGAGTTCATCACGACGCTGCCAGACGGGTACGACACGCTGGTGGGCGAACGTGGGCAAAAACTCTCGGGCGGGCAACGGCAGCGCCTGTCCATCGCGCGGGCCATCCTGCGCGACCCCGCCATACTGGTGCTGGACGAGGCCACGTCGTCGGTCGACAACGAGACCGAGGCCGCCATCCAACGGTCGATGGAGATCGTCTCCCGCGGACGTACGATGCTGGTCATCGCCCATCGCCTGTCGACGGTGCGTGGCGCCCACCGGATCCACGTGCTCGAAGCCGGCCGCATCACCGAGTCCGGGACCCACGACGAACTCCTCGAAGTCGGCGGCCTCTACGCCGCGCTGTGGCGCGTGCAAACCGGCGAGGCCCTGGCCGCGGCGCGCGACGAGTAGGGAGGCAACCGTGCAGGAGTTCGCACGGACCCCACGAACCAACCTTGCACGATGACTGAGAACCCGCCCCAGGACGAACGCCGCGCGAACCCGCGCGTCGACGTCCAGCTAGCCGCCCGACTCCATGTGGGGGATGACGTGATCGATGCACAGACAATCGACATCAGCCACGATGCGGTGTTGATCGGCGGGGATGACTTCCCCTCTGCGAACGAGGTGTACATCGAGATCGAGCTGGCCGAACTCGGCTGGCAGCGCCTCGCGGCCGACGTCGTGCGTCGCAATGATGTCGGAGACGACGGCGTCCAGATGGCCGCCACGTTCGCCGGCGCGGCAACCTCAGGTGGCCGTGACGCGATCAGCGCATTCCTCAAGCGCCACCTGCACTAACAAATCCGTGACAGTGCGGGCGCTTTGTGTGAGCATGGGCGCATGAATGCGTCGTCGCCGCCGTGCGAGCCCTGGTCATCCAACGATCGCGTCGGGGGGCTGTGCACGCAGCATTGCGAGCAGCGGGCGCCCGACAAGGGAAACGCGTGCAAACCTCGTACGGTGACACTATGAGGTTTCGTCGCTTTGCGCGCCGTCGTTTGCGGCGCCTTGGACTGCTGGCCGTCGGCATGGCGGCGGCCGTGCCCATGGGCGCGTTCGCACACGACGCAGCGGACGATCACACGCAGCAACGAGTTGCCGACCTGGCCGTGATGCTCAGCGCCCAACCCAACCCGGTGCAGGGCGGCGACACGGCGACGTTCACGCTCACCGTCACAAACCAGGGCCCGGACACCAGCCACCGGGTCCACGCCGCGATCGCGTTGACGGGCGTCAACGAGATCGTCCAGGGAATCAGTCTCGGATGGTCGTGCCAGATCGTCGGAGCACTCGCCGATTGCACACGGCGTCGGCTGCGCCCGGACACGAGTGCCCAGCTGACGCTCACGACAACCGCCCCACGCGGTTTTGGGCGCATCGGGGCTGGAGCAGTCGTTGCCTCGCGAACCGAGGATCCGCAGTTGGCGAATAACACCGCAACCCTCGCGATCGACGTCAACAATCCGCCCGTCGTCAACCCCGACAGTGCGACGACGATGACCGGCGTCCCGGTCGATATCCCGGTCATGGACAACGACTCCGATCCTGACGGCGATCAGCTGACGTTGACGAGCACGACCACCCCAACGTCGGGGTCCGTGGCGTGCGACGTTTTGGTGTGTGTTTATGCGCCCGCTGCGGGTTTCAACGGCACCGACACGTTCACGTATACGGTGGGCGACGGACGGGGCGCGTCGGCAACCGGTTTGGTCACGGTCACGGTCAAACCCCAACCGCCCCCACCGCCGCCCGATCCCCCGCCTCCCCCGCCTCCGCCACCTCCGCCGCCTCCGCCACCGGACAACTCAGGCAATGCCGCCCCGGGTGTGACCGTTGAGGGACCTCAGACCGTGGTTCCCGGGCAAGTCACGCCGTACACGATCATCGTGTCGAACAGCTGCACGGTCGTCGCCCGCAGGGTGATGGTGCGCATGACCCTCCCGGCCGGAGTCACCATCGTGTCGGCGCCGTCTCGCGCGGTACTCAAGGGACGCACGCTGACCGTGCCGATCGGGGCCCTGCGCTCCACCAAAGCGCGCCACGTCGGCGTGCGACTGCGATTCCGCGCGAACGGCGGCAATCTGCGCACGCTCGTTGTGGCGGTGACGTCGGCGAACGGACGGCTGACGGGCGACGGCATCGTCATCGCCGTCCGCACGTAGTGGTCCACTGAGTGGTCCTCCTCGCAAATACGAACACGTTTCCTGGCGAGATTGCTGTCACCACCAGTGGCTGCGAGGCTCGCCAACACCGTCTGGCTCGGTTTCGCTCGCCATTCCGCACAGTGGTTATTCGCTGACGGACCATCAGGACACCAGAACATGATTCGCGCCCGTCCGTGATTCCCGGCTTCACCGACCACCGCGTCACGATCGGCGACATTGAGATCGCGTACGAGGTCGGCGGCGACGGCCCGCCGGTGTTGCTCTTGCACGGCTACCCCCAACACCGCGGCATGTGGCGGGACGTCGCCCCGCCACTGGCAGAGCGGTTTACCGTCGTGGCGAGTGACCTGCGCGGCTACGGCCAGAGCGGTAAACCGTCCGGCGACGATCGACACGAGCGCTACTCCAAGCGGCGGATGGCGGCCGACCAGGTCGCGTTGATGCGTGCGCTCGACCTGCCACGCTTCGCGGTGTGCGGTCATGATCGCGGTGGACGGGTCGCCCACCGCATGTGCCTGGATCATCCCGACGCGGTCAGCGCCGCAGCCGTCATCGACATCGTGCCGACGCGCCACCTGTTGCAGACCACGGACACCGCGTTCGCCGCGGCTTACTACCACTGGTTCTTCCTGAGTCAACCGACCGACCTGCCCGAGCGACTCATCGGCGGCGCCCCGGACTACTTCGTGCGGACGACGCTCGATCGTTGGAGCGGACCCGGGTTCGCGTTCGCTGAGACGATCCTGCAGGACTACGTCACGGCATTCGACGCCGACGCGATCCACGCGAGCTGTGAGGACTACCGCGCCGCGGCGGGCATCGACCTGGAGCACGACGCTGCCGACGCCGACCGACGTATCGCGTCTCCCCTGCTGGTGCTCTGGGGCGAGCACGGGGCAATGCACCGTCTGTATGACGTGCCCCGCACCTGGCAGGACCGGGCGAACACGATCACCACACGCTCGCTCCCCTGCGGCCACTTCGTTCCCGAAGAAGCCCCGCAGGAGACCGCCGCGATCATCTTGGAATTCCTGGACCAGGCGTTGCCGTGGTAGCCCGCCGACGATTCGGTCTCGTCCTCGCCGCGACGCTGGCGGGATCCGTGGCGATCCCGGCCGCCGGCGGGGCTCCGCGTCCACGCCCAATCGTATGGGTGCAGGCCGGCCACGAATTTCCGCGTGAGCCCGGCTACCGTGCACAAACCGGGGCCTCGGGCGAGGTGCAGTTCAACGTACGTGTCGCGGCCGCGGTCGCGGGCCGTCTCCGCGCCGCGGGTGTCGATGCCCGCCACTCGCCCGGCCAGGTCGCCGACTTTCCCTCCAACGGGGCGGTGTTCGTGGCGATCCACCATGACACCCCGGATGGACACGCCGCGGTCGGTCACGCGATCAGCGGCGCGGGCGAGAATTGGTACCGGGGCGAGGGGTCCGGGCTCCCGCGTTCGGCCCCATACCCGGACAGTGCCCGGCACCGTGGCCCGGCGACAACGGTGTCGGCCGCCGTTGAAGCGCGGTCAGGACGGTTGGCATCCCTGGTGCGCGATCGCTACGCCGCGGTGTTCACGCGTGCCAACGGGGCACACAGCGGCCCCGTCCGACTGGAGGCGCGCGACGGCAACCGCCGGGTCATGCGCTACGTCGGCTACTACCGCACGCGAGCCGAGGCCCGCGTGCTGATCGAGTCCGGGGCCGGCGGAACCGACGCGGCGATGCTGGGTCGCACGGACGTCATCGCCAAAGCCATCAGCGGGGCGATCGTCACATACCTTCGCGCCGAAGGCCGACTGCCGCACTGAAACGCTCTGCTCGTGGGATCCCGCTGACGGGACCCCACGAGCGGTGCGGCACGAGGAGGGTGAGCGTGCCTGCCAGTTCAAACCGTCAGCGGCTCTGCACCGCCGTGACGTTGAAGTCCTTGTCAAAGACCACCGTGGCCGGTGAGCCGTCGCTCTTGGTGACGTGCGCCTCGTAGACCCCGCCGTCCGCGTCGGTCTCGACCTTGACGACCGTGCTGCCCGGGAGCTTGGCGAGCGCAGCCGCCTTGGCCTTGGTGGCGTTGTCGCCCGCCAGCAGAGTCTCGTCTGGGCGCTGCCCGCCGGGGCCGGGACCGCCACGACCAGGGCCACCCGGTCCGCCTGGGCCTCCGGTGTCAACGGAGGTCACCGCAAACTGCGCGTTGACCCGCGCGGTCACCCGCGTGCCGTCCGACTTGGTGATGTGGGCGTGGTAGCCGTCCGGGCCCTGCTCGACGCGGTCGATGGTCGCACCCGGAACCTTGGCGAGGACGGCGGCTTTGATCTTGGCGGCCGCGTCCCCGGTGACCTGGGTCTGCGGGGGAGGCTGACCCTGAGGCGCCGTCGTCGCACTCGCCGCGATCGCCGACTGGGTCGCCGAGGCGCTGGAAGCCGCCCTCGACGAGGAGTTGGAGCCGGCTGCAAGTGCCCATCCGGCGCTGCCCAGGCAGGCGGCGGCGGTCATGGTGGCGATCCCGCGTTTGGTGGTCTTCAACATGGTGTGTGCCTTTCGTAGGTCGTACTCGACACCACCGATGGTGATCGGCCATCCTGCGACCGCGGTCAGACCCGGCTGAGCATCACCTGAGATCTTCGGACGCGTCGGTGACGATGACCGGAAGGGTCAGCGGCAGGCGGACCGTGAACGTCGCCCCGTCGCCAGGATTGGTCTCGACCGTGACCGTGCCGCCATGCGCCTCGACGATCGCGGACACGATCGACAGGCCCAGTCCACTCCCTCCGCTGGCCCGGGTGCGGGATGGGTCGGCCCGGAAAAAACGCTCGAACACGCGAGCCGCGTGTTCCGCGGGCATTCCGTGACCACGATCGGCGACCGTCACCGACGCTGCGTCTTCGTCCTGGCGCACCGTGACGGTGATCGGTGTCCCAGCGGGAGTGTGGGTCCGGGCGTTGCTCAGCAGGTTCGCGACCACCTGCTTGAGGCGCTGTTCGTCACCGATGATCACGACGTGGTCGTCCGCATCGACATCCATCGGACGCTCGGGGTCGACGACGCGGGCGTCGCCAACGAGCTCACGCACGAGCTTTGCCACATCAACGGGTTCGCGCACCATCGCGCGACCCTGATCCAGCCGGGCCAGCATCAGCAGGTCATCGACCAGCAACCCCATGCGCTGCGACTCGGACTCGATCCGGTGCATCGCATTGGCCAGATCTTCGGGCCGGTCGGCAGCGCCGCGACGGAACAACTCCGCGTACCCCCTGACCGATGTCAACGGCGTCTGCAGCTCATGTGAAGCATCGGCGACGAACTGCCGCAACCGTCGTGCGGATTCCTCCCGCTCGGCAAACGACGTCTCGATGGTTCCGAGCATCGTGTTGAGCGCGCCGCCCAGCCGGCCCACCTCGGTCGTGGCATCGGCATGATCGATCCTCTGCGACAGGTCACCGGCCGCGATCGCACCCGCA
>JANLOO010000017.1:0-51128 GCA_031366605.1 Actinomycetota bacterium
TGGCGACATCATCCCGCCGTGATGGGCAGGTGCCCTCCACCGGAACTGAGCAAAGCGACGACCCTGAGGTCTCAGGGAGTGTCTACACCTCGACGATGACCGGCAGCACCAGGGGGCGCTGGCGGGCGCGCTTCCACATCAGGGACGCGACGGCGTCGTGGAGCAGGCGGTGCAACATGTCGATCTCTGTGACCGACACGTTGAGGGTCTTCTCGACCTCGGCCTTGGTCGCGGCGATCAGTTCTTCGTTGCCCGTCGCGAAGCCACGTGTGATGACATCGACGTCGATCGGCAGGCCGTCGCGGGCGGACAGCGTGGCGACGATCAGGACCAGGCCGTCTTCGGACAGGTGGCGCCGGTCGCGCAGGATGCCGTCGGCGACATCGCCCATTCCCAGGCCGTCCACGTAGATCAGACCGATGTCGAGCTTCTCGACGATCGCTGCTTTATCACGTTCGACCTCGAGGACATTGCCGTTGTCGAGCAAGAAGATCCGATCGGCTGTGACGCCGAGGGCCTTTGCGATCTCGGCGTGGGCCTTCTGGTGGCGGATCTCGCCGTGGATCGGGGCGAAGAACTTGGGCCGAACCAGGCGGAGCATCAGGCGCAGCTCGTCGGACGCGCCGTGGCCGGAGACGTGCACGGGCGCAGCCTCAGGCGACACGATGCGGGCACCCGAGCGGATCAGGCGGTTCATCGTCTCGTTGACGGCCAGCTCGTTGCCCGGGACGATGCGTGAACTGAAAATCACCGTGTCGCCGTTGCGAATCGTGAGGTTCTGGTGATCGCCGTAGGCCATGCGGCGGAGCCCTGAGAGCGGCTCGCCCTGGCTGCCGGTCGTGACGATGATCAACTCGTCGTCGGGGTGCTCGTCGATCGACTTGACGTTGATCAGGACGCCTGCGGGCACCCGGACGATGCCCAGACCGACCGCGATGTTGAAGTTGCGCAGCAGTGACCGGCCGACGAGCGCCACAAACCGCCCGTCGTGGTGGGCGGCGTCGAGCACCTGTTGCACGCGATGTACGTGCGACGAGAACGCGGTCAGGATGACGCGTCCGGGTGCCGAGGCAAACTGCCGGCGAAGCTCGGTCCCAACAGTGCGCTCGGGAGCGATGCTGCCCGGCACCTCGGCGTTGGTCGAGTCGGCCATCAGCAGCAAGACGCCCTCGTCGCCCAGGCGCGAGAGCGCGGCGACATCGGTGGGATCGTCATCGATCGGCGCGTGATCGAACTTGAAGTCCCCGGTGTGGAGCACCGTCCCCGCGGGTGAGCGCAGGGCGACGGCGACGCAGTCGGGGATGCTGTGGGTGACGCGGATGAACTCCGCTTCGAACGGCCCCACCTTGTGCCGCTCGGTCGGCGCGACCTCGATCAGCTCGACGTCTTTGAGGCGGTGCTCCTCGAGCTTGCTGCGGACCAATGCGAGCGTGAACCGTGTGCCCAAGACCGGCACGCGGCCGACCGTCTTGATGAAGTACGGCACGGCGCCGATGTGGTCTTCGTGCCCGTGGGTCAGGATGAGCGCCTCGATGTCACCGAGGCGTCCTTCGAGGACCTCGAAGTCCGGGAGCACGAGGTCGACGCCCAGCTGATCCGGTGTCGGGAACTTGACCCCGCAGTCGATGATGACGATCCGGCCGCCGAACTCGACCAGATACATGTTCTTACCGATCTCCCCCGTTCCGCCGATCGGGGTGGCACGGAGTGCGGTGGCGTTGGTCACGATGCGTTCACAAGGAGGCCCTGGGCCTCCAAAAGTCCTGACAGCACGTTTCGCTCCTCGCTGGTGGCATCCACAAGCGGCAAGCGCAGGTGTCCGCAGGGGATCACGCCGAGCAGTGCAAGCGCGGCCTTGATCAGGATGGGGCTCGTCGTGGTGAAGAGCCCTTCGTACAGGGGGTGCAGCGCCTCGTCGAGGCGGGTGGCGGTGGCGCGGTCGCCAGCTCGTGCGGCCTCGCTGATCGCCTGCATCTGGGTGCCCACAAGATGCGATGCCACCGAGATGACGCCGGCGCCTCCGCCGAGCGCGACCTCGAGGAACAGATCGTCGTTGCCCGCCCAGACGGTGAGTCCCGGAATCGCCATCACGGCTTGCGCCTGGTCTGCGTTGGCTTCCTTCAAGCCGACCACACCGGGAATCTCAACCATCGCCACGATCAAGTCCGGCGGCATGTTGACGACCGAGCGGGACGGGATGTTGTAGAGGATGACCGGGACGCCGACCTCGGCGATTGCGCGGACATGCCCCACAAGCCCGGCCCGTGGAGGCCGGTTGTAATACGGCGTCACCGCGAGGACCGCATCGACGCCGAGCTTGGCGGCGACCTCGGTCAGGTGAACCGAGTGCGCGGTGTCATTGGAACCGGTCCCCGCGACGACTGTCGCGGTGCCACCCAGGGTCTCGACACCGAGTTCGAAGAGTCGGATCTTCTCTGAGTCGGTGAGCGTCGATGCCTCACCGGTCGTCCCGGAGAGCACGACACCGTCGGAGCCGTTGGCGACGAGGTATCGCATGATCGCGACGGTTGCGTCTTCGTCCATGCGTCCCTGTTCGTCGAACGGGGTCACCATGGCAGTCAGAATCGATCCGAACTCGGGCACGAAGCGAGTATAGCTTTGAGGTTCGGAGGCCTATCGCTCGTCGGCGACGAGCCGCCAGACACGACCATCGCTGGTGGCGTCGCGCAGATCGGTGGGCGTGATGACGCCCGTGGGCGTGATGCGGCTGACGCCGGCAGTCGCGAGTGCCTCGGCGACCGTCTCCCGCGCGCGATTCCACGAGGTCACGCGGTGGTGGCTGCGGTCGTCGGCGACCTCGTGATGGGCGGCGACGAGCGTCGCGTCAGCGAAGGCGAACACGCGGATATGGACGCGTTCGGATCGATCGCCCAGGGCGGTGTGATCGAACATCGTCACGAACGCACCGTCGATCCAGGTACGGTGGGTGGCTCCGTCGTCAGGTCGTCGCCATCCCCGCTCGGCCAACAGATCGACGACCGTTGCGGGCGCCGTGCCCAACACGAGCAGGTTGATCGGGTCGAGCGAGTTTGGGTTCTGAGACCGCCACGGGTAGCGCCGGCTCTGCGTGAAGGGCCACAACCGGACGGCACCGGCTGCCGCTCCGGGCACCAGGTCGCCGTCCGGGGTCAGGTGGACCAGCGTGTGACGCGGGACCTTCACTGCGAATTCAGGTGCGGGGGATTTCCTCGCCGGTCTCCGGGTTGAGCCGGATGCCGTCCATGATGCCGTCGCCGGGGGGACACCCCATCGTGATCCAGATGGCCTCGCGGTCCTCACTGTTGTTCATGATCCGGCGCGGTGTGTCCTTGGGCAGACGCAGCCAATCACCGTCGTGGACTTCCACCAACTCGTCGCCGATCTGGACGTGCTGGGGACCCCCGGACACGAGGCGGTAGAGTTCTTCTTGCGTCTTGTGGCGGTGGTAGGCCATCGCCTGGCCGGGTCCGAACCGCCAGCACCGCAGCGTCATGTGCTCGGCACCGAGGGCGCCGGCCAGATCGCGCGAGGCCGCTCCCCCACCGCGCCGCTCTTTCTCCTCGACCGCGTCGGTCGCGATCTTGACGTATTCGGCGCTCATCTCATCCTCCTGGTCAATCGTTGTCGTCGAACAGAATCGGCTCGAGCCCGAGTGTCAGCCCCGGTCGGTTCGCGATCTCACGCACGGCGCGCACCACGCCAGGCATGAAGCTCTCACGGGAGAGCGAATCGTGACGGATCGTCAGGGTCTCGCCCAACCCGCCCAGGATGACCTCCTGGTGGGCGACGAGTCCGGGGAGGCGCACGGAGTGAATCGGGACGTCGCCCTGCATCAGGCCCGCTGTACGCAGTGCGGTCCCGCTCGGCGCGTCCAACTTCTGATCGTGGTGCAGCTCGATGATCTCGGCCTTGGGCAGGTGCCGTGAGGCCTCGGCGGCGAACCGCATCATCAGCACTGCGCCGATCGCGAAGTTCGGTGCGATCAGGCAGTTGGCCGGGCCTGCCTCGGCGCGGCGGCGGATCTCGGCGAGCTGGGCGTCATCAATGCCAGTGGTCCCCATGACGACATGTACTCCGGCATCCAGACACGCGCAGGCGTTCGCGAACGCCACGTGCGGCTGGGTGAAGTCCACCGACACATCGGGTCGGGTCGCAGCGATCGCGGTGGCCACGTCCGGGTAGCCGTCGGCGAGGGCGGGATCCGCCAGGGCGACGGTCTCCATGCCCGGGGCGTCGCCGACAGCCGCGACGACGGCCTGGCCCATGCGGCCGGCGGCGCCGGCGATCATCACGCGGATCACCCGGGGAGCTTAACGAATCCTCTGCGGCCACCCACAAGACGTTGGCGTCGTGCCCGCCGGTCACGACGCGTTGGCGCGCCGGGTGGACGACGACGCCGACCTGCCGCGCTCCCGCCCGATGCGATGACCCTCGTCATGGTCTGATCCTCTGCGGGTCTACGCGGCGAGCGACGGGGCGAAGCCTTCGACCGCGGATCGCACGATGTTCGCGTCCGGTCCGATGGCAGCCAATGAGAACGATTCGGGTTGCCAGAACTCGGCCGCCAGGTCCTGGACGTCCTGCGAGCTGACCGCGTCAACCCGGGCGATGATCTCGTCGATCGGGAGGAGTTCGGTGTCGGTGACGACCGACCGACCCAGGCGGTTCATCCGCATGGCCGGGCTCTCGAGCGACAGCACGAGTCGACCTTTGAGGTGCTCCTTCGCACGGCGAAGTTCGGGGGCGGGGACCTCGTCCGATGCGAGCCGGCGAAGTTCCGTGCCGATCACCTCCAACGCGGTCGCGAGGTTGTCGCCGCGGGTGCCCAGGAACAGGCCCACCTGCCCTGCGTCCGCGTAACCGGTCGAATACGAACCGATCGAGTACGCCAGACCCCGTTTTTCGCGGATCTCTTGGAACAGGCGACTGCTCATCGATCCGCCCAGGATCGTGTCAAGGACCGACTGTGTGTGGCGGCGCGGGTCGCTGCGCGACATCCCGGGACCACCGAAGGCCAGGTGATACTGCTCGGTCTGTTTCTCGTGGAGCACCAGGATCGGTGCGCCGGGTGCAGCGGCCTCGAACTCCGCCGGAACACCGGACGTCGGCAGCCCGGACAGGAGCGTTTCGCCGATTGCGACGAGGCGTTCATGGTCGATGTTGCCCGATGCGGCGAGCGCCATACGCGGCGCCGTGTAGTGATCGCGGAAGTACCCGCGGAGCCCGTCGACGTCGACTCCGGAGATGACGTCCACGGTGCCGATCACCGGTCGGCCCAGCGATTGGCCCGGGAACACGGCGGCCCCGACCAGATCATGGACCTTGTCCCCGGGATCGTCGTCGTACATCGCAATCTCTTCGAGGACGACTTCGCGCTCCTGGTCCAGGTCGAAGAACCCCGGGCGTTGCAGCATGTCGGTCAGGACCGGGATGGCCTCGTCGATGTGTTCGTCCAGAATCCGCGTGTAGAAGACGGTGTAGTCGCGCCCGGTCGCCGCATTGAGCTCACCACCCAACCCGTCAAAGAGCTCGGCAATCCGTTGGGCCGAGTAGTCGGGCGTCCCCTTGAACAAGAGGTGCTCGATGAAGTGCGAGATGCCCGCTTGCTCCTCACGCTCAAAGCGCGAGCCGACGCCGACCCAGATCCCCAGCGCGATGGAACGTACGCCCGCGAGGGGCTCCGAGATGACTCGGAGCCCCCCGTCGGTCGTGGTGAGTTGCGGGTCCGTCACTCGCCCGCGACGTCGCTGGCGCTGACACGGCGGCGACGACGGCGTGGGCCGTCCTCACCCTCAGCGTCGCCTGCGGCGCCATTGGCAGGGCTGCCGTCGCCACCCCCGTCGGCGTCCTCCATGCCGACGATCCGCAGGCCGATGCGGCCACGGGCCTTGTCGACCTCGACGACCGTCACGTCCACCGTGTCCCCGCGGTTGACGACGTCTTCGACCTTCTCGACGCGACCGCGCGAGAGGTTCGAGATGTGGAGCAGACCGTCGACGCCCTTGGTCAGTTCGACGAACGCACCGAACGTGGTGGTCTTGACGACCTTGGCGCCCGTGTAGGTGTCGCCGACCTCGACGTCCTTGGTCATACGACGGATGACTTCGACGCACTCCTCGGTCTTGAAGCCCGACACGCCGTACACGTGGACCGTGCCGTCATCCTCGATCGAGATCTCGACGTCGTAGTCGGCCTCGAGGCCACGGATGGTCTCGCCGCCCTTACCGATGACCGCCCCGATCTTCTCGGGGTCGATCTTGACGGTGGTGATGCGCGGCGCCCACGGCGAGAGCTCCTCGCGGGGCGTCGCGATGTGTGCGTTCATGATGCCCAGGATGTGCTCACGACCGGCCTTGGCCTGCGCGAGCGCGTCCCGAAGGATCTCGAACGTGACACCCTGGATTTTGATGTCCATCTGCAGGGCGGTGATGCCCTCGGACGTTCCGGCGATCTTGAAGTCCATGTCGCCCAGGTGGTCCTCGTCACCCTGGATGTCGCTCAAGATGATGTGGTCGTCGCCCTCCTTGATCAAGCCCATCGCGATACCTGCCACCGGCCGCGTCAGCTTGACGCCGGCGTCGAGCAAGGCGAGCGTCGAGCCACAGACCGAGGCCATCGATGACGAGCCGTTGCTCTCGAGCGTCTCGCTGACCAGCCGCAGCGTGTACGGAAAGTCGTCTTCGGACGGGATCATCGGAAGCAACGCCCGCTCGGCCAGCGCGCCGTGGCCGATGTCGCGTCGCTTGGGGCCGCGCATGAAGCCGGTCTCCCCCACGCTGAACGGCGGGAAGTTGTAGTGATGGATGTAGCGCTTGGACGTCTCGATGCCGATACCGTCAATGCGCTGGGCGTCCTTGAGCGTGCCGAGCGCGAGCAGCGTCATTACCTGCGTCTCGCCCCGGGTGAACAGACCGGAGCCGTGCACGCGCGGGGCGACTGAGGTCTCACATGCGATTTGACGGATCTCGTCCGCGGCCCGACCATCCGGGCGGCTCTTGTCGACTGCGATGCGCTTGCGGATGATGGCCTTCTGCAGGGCGTCGAACGCCCGGTTGAACGACGACTTCTCGTCGCTTGCGGGCTCGTCACCCAAGACCGTGGCCGAGATCGCCGCCTTGGCGGCGCTGACCTTGTCGCGGCGCTCCAGCTTGCGCTGCTCCAGCGTGGCCTCCTCGAGCAGACCGCGTCCCGCGGACTCGATCCTGGCGGCCATGTCGGGGTCCACCGTGATCGGTGCGACGACCCATTTCTCTTTGCCGGCCTTCTTGACAAGTTCAAGCTGCGCGGCGCAGAGCTTCTTGATCTCATCGTGCGCGATGGCGAGGGCCTCGAGGATGGTCTCCTCGTCGACTTCCTTGGCGCCTGACTCCACCATCGAGATGGCGTCGGCCGAACCGGCGACGATCAGATCGAGGTCGGACTCGTCCATCTCCTGCAGCGTCGGGTTGATGACGAACTCGTCGTCGATCAGCCCGATCCGCACGGCCCCGATGGGACCTTGGAACGGCAAGTCCGAGACCATCAGCGCGGCGGATGCGCCGTTGATGCACAGGATGTCGAACGCGTTGACCTGATCGGTCGACAACACGGTCGCGACGACCTGGGTCTCGTTGCGGTAGCCCTTGGGCCACAACGGCCGGATCGGCCGGTCGGTCATACGGGCCGTCAGCGTCGCGCGGTCACTCGGCCGGCTCTCACGCTTGATGAACCCACCCGGGATCTTGCCCGCGGCGTACATCCGCTCTTCGACATCGACCGTGAGGGGGAAGAAATCCGCGCCCTCACGCGCCTCGCGCATCCCGACGGCGGTGACGAGCACCATGCTGTCGCCTGCCCGGACTACGACCGAACCACTCGCCTGCTTCGCGAGCCGACCGGTCTCAAATGAGATCGCAAGCTCACCGATCTCTGCGGTCACTAACTCCACTGCCATTCCAATCCCCTGTCTCGCCCCGGCCACCTGGCCAGGACGCGTTCCATTCGCCGGCCCGGATGGCCGGACGCGTTCGTCTCTTCGTCCCTACCGGCGTAGGCCGAGCCGCTCGATCAGCGCGCGGTATCCATCGATGTCCACGCGCTGCAAGTAGTTGAGCAGCCGTCGCCTGCGACCGACCATCATCAACAGGCCTCGCCTGGAGTGGTGGTCGTGCTTGTGCTCCTTCAGATGCTCCGTCAGCTGGTTGATCCGCTCGGTCAGGATTGCAACCTGCACCTCGGGTGAACCAGTGTCGGTGTCATGCCGCCGGTGCGTCTCGATGACGCCGGTCTTTGCTTCCTTGTCCACGATTGATTCTCCTGTCCATGGCCTCGGGGCAGCTGGACGCGACGTCCCCCGCACCGGGTCGACAACATTGATTGGGGTCCACGGCGATCGAAGTTTCTCGATGCATCAGCGGGTGATGCCGGAACGTACCGTGGGGCCCGTGAGACGCGTCGAGCTTAGCAGAGGGGGTCGGCGGCGCCGGCCGTGAGTGCTCGTGCCCGCGCGACGTCCTTGCCGATCTGGGCGACGAGTGCGTCGGCTGACGCAAAACGGGTCTCGCCGCGCAGGTGCGCGACGAACGCGACACTCGCCCGCATGTCGTACAGGTCGCCGCCCGGGTAGTCGATCAGCAGGGCTTCGACGCGGATGTCGTGCGCGTCACGAAACGTCGGAGCCATGCCGACGTTGATCGCTGCCCGCCAAGTCGATCCCCCGATCGTGACCACACCGGCGTAGACACCGCGCCCAGGGACCGCTGCGCGACCGCTCACGGCGATGTTGGCCGTGGGGATGCCAAGACCGGCACCGCGGCCGTCACCGTGGATGACGGTGCCGTCCAGGCAATGCGCCCGTCCCAGCAGCGTATTGGCGTCGGTGATGTCGCCCTGCGCGATCAAGCGCCGCACCCGGGTCGACGAGATCGGCTTGCCGTCAGCGCTCGCGACGAGGCCCGGAATCTGCACGTCGATGCCGCGTTGTCGACCGGCATCGCGAAGCATGCCCGCGGTTCCCACTCCCCCGTGACCGAAGCGGAAGTTACGGCCGACTGCGATCGTTTGCGCCGAAACCGGCGGGGTCGCGAGCATTTCGCAGAAGCGGTCCCAGCGGATGTGCGAGAACGCCTTGGTGAAAGGGATCTCCAAGAGTTCGTCCACCCCCTGCGCTTCGATCAGACGGGCGCGAAGTTCCGAACTCGTCAGAACGGTCGTCTTGAGCGCGGGGCGCAGCACCGCGAGTGGGTTGGGATCGAACGTGACCACCATCGATGACATGCCGCGCCGCCTCGCCGCGTCGACCGCAATCCGGATGATCTCGCAGTGGCCCAGATGAACCCCGTCGAACGCACCGATCGCCACCGCGCGGTGCGTCGCCGTCATCGGAAGCTCCCCAATCGAGCGGTAGCGCTTCACCCCAGCACGATCCTCGGTTGCAGCCAACCGTCACCCTTGGGATACCCGATGGCGATCAACTGCCGGTCGGCAACGAGCATGACGGGCCCGTCGGCATGCCCCTGGATGGCCCGGCCATGGCAAATATCGCGCGCCATCTGCTCGTCGAGGGTGCGTTGGGGCATCGGCGCGAGCGCCACGAGCGGATCGATGCCACCAAAGGCGCGAACCACGGTCGGTGCAACGGCGTCATCGACCCGCATCGCGCCGACGGCGGTCCGGCGCAACGCTTCGCAATACCCGCCGCACCCCAGCGTGTCGCCGAGGTCTGTGGCGAGCTGGCGGATGTACGTGCCTTTGGAGCAGGTCACCTGGACGTCGATCCAACCGTCCGTCAGGTCGTCCGCGACCATGTCGGCCGCGGTGATCGTGATCTCGCGCTCAGGCAGGTCGACGTCCTCGCCTCGGCGCGTACGCCGGTACAACGGCTCGCCGTCGATCTTGACGGCTGCCAGGGCCGGTACCTGCTGGCGGTGCGTGCCCGGCAGAGCCAATACGGCCTCGGCGACTGCGGACCGATCGGGAATCGCGGTGTCGGTCGGTGTGATCGGACCTTCGGGGTCACCGGTCTTCGAGGTGGCGCCAAGGCGGATGCGGGCCCGATAGGCCTTGTCGAGGGTGGTCAAGAACTGTACGAGTCGCGTCGCCTTGCCGATCAGCACCACGAGGAGTCCGGTGGCGAAGGGATCGAGCGTTCCGGCATGCCCGACCCGCACGCCTCTGCCGACCTGCTTGCGTATCCCCGCGACGACGTCGTGTGACGTCGGGCCCGCCGGTTTGTCCACGAGCCAGATCCCGAACGGCGCAGCCGACTCACTCACTGAGCTGCGACTCCACTTGTGCGGACAGCCACGATACGAAGTCGTCGGCCGAACGCTGCGACGTCACCCCTGCGGCCGCCCTGTGGCCCCCGCCGCCGTCCAGGCGCGCAATGGCCGAGACGTCGACGCGGTCGGACGCCGCCCGCAGCGACGCGCGCAGCCCCCCGCTGTGCAGGTGGCGCACGAGCGCCCCGACTTCGGCCCCACGGATCGCCCGCAGCGCCTCGGCGGCGCCGTCGGCATCGTCGGTGCCGGCGGTCGCAAAGTCCTGCAGGTCGAGCACGGCCACGATGAGCTTGCCGTCCAACAGGGTCTGGGCCTTGGTGTAGACGATGCCCATCAAACGTGCCTGTTCAATCGGCAGGTTCTCGTAGAGCCGTCGCGCGATCGCGGCCACGTCGATGCCGGTTTCGACGAACCGTGCATCTGCCCGCAGGGCCGCTGGGGTTGCGTTGGAGTACGACAGACGGCCCGTGTCGGTGACGAGTCCCACGTGCAGGGCCTCGGCGATCGGGATGTCCAGGGGCCAGCCTGCCGCATCCAGGATCTGCAGCACGATCTCGGCGGTGCTGGACGCCGCGCCGTCGATCAGGTTGACGTCACCGAACCGGCCGTTGTCGTGGTGGTGGTCGATGTTGACGACGACGCGTCCGAGCGCCCCAGGCTGTTGGTCGCTCAACCGTCCCGCCGTTGCGCAGTCCAGCACCACGAGCGCCCGGTCCGCAACGTCCCCCGGCGGCTCGCTGAGGATGGTCTCGCCAGTGCGCAGCAAGAACCTGAGGTCCTCGGGGACCGCCGGCGTGTCGGGATGCCACATCACGGCGTCACGACCGGCGTTGCGCAGGGCCCGAGTCATTGCAAGGAGTGAGCCAATCGCATCACCATCGGGGTTGCGGTGCGTCGCCACCATGACGGGACCCGACTCGCCGGTCAACCACTGGGCGACCTCGGCCACGGTCGCCGATCGTGGCGTGATGTCGCGCGCCGTGTGGCTCACTCGTCCACATCCTCCCGTGGCGGCAAGTTGCCGGTCACCTCATCGATCAGCCGGGTCAGGTCGGCTGCGCGATCTTGATGTTCGTCGAACACAAACGTCAGCTGCGGCGTTTGGCGGGCCCGAAGCTCACGCCCCACGCGTCCCTGCAACACACCGCGTGCGGACTCGAGAGCCGCTGCCGCACCGTCCTTCTTTGTCCGGTCAAGCGTCGTCCAGAAGACCTTGGCCTCTTTGAGATCCTGAGTCGCCCGAACATGGGTGATCGTCAGAAACGACAGCCGCGGGTCTGCGAGTTCACGCTGGACCGACTCGGCGATGACCTCACGCAATGCCTCGTTGAGACGCCGAAGGCGCCCACCGACCTGGGCCATTCAGTGGTCCGATCCGCTGTCGATGTCGAACACGGGCGCGTCGTCAATCGTGATCACATCGCGCCGCTCGGCGAGCGCCTCGAACGACGGATCCGTGTGCAGCAGTCGTGACGCCGCGTCGAGCAGGCGCTCGCACTCGGTGTGCTCGCGGGTGACGACTGCGAGTGTCAGACGCGTGCGCCGATGCAGGTCGTGGTGATCGACCTCGGCGACCGCGCAGGACACGCGCTTGACGAGTGCCGCCTTGACGCGGTGCAGTTCCTTGCGCTTGTCCTTGAGCGAGTCCGCCTGAGGAAGATGCAGGTCGACGGTCAACGTTCCGACGTAGCCGCAGTCCATGGGTTGATCACCCCTTGGAGGCGCCGGCCTCCGCGGCCGCCGGGGCCTGCTCGGTGCGTGCGACTTCCTTGAGCTCGTAGGCCTCGATGATGTCGCCTTCCTTGACGTCGTTGTACCCCTCGATGACGACACCGCACTCGAAGCCCTGGGCAACCTCACGCGCATCGTCGTTGAACCGGCGCAGCGAACCGATCTTGCCCTCGAACACGATCGTGCCGTCGCGAACCAGGCGCATGTTGGAGTTGCGGCGTGCGATGCCGTCGGTGACGTAACAGCCGGCAATCGTGCCGATGCGCGACGCGCGGAACGTGTTGCGGACTTCGAGTGTGCCGAGCGCCACCTCGACGATGTCCGGGGTCAGCATGCCGATGAGCGCAGCCCGCATGTCCTCGATTGCGCGGTAGATGACCCGGTAGGAGCGCACGTCGACGCCGAGACGGTCGGCGAGCATTTTGGCCTCGTGGCGTGGACGCACGTTGAACGCGATGATGATCGCCTCTGACGCCGCGGCCAGGTTGACGTCGGACTCCGTGACGGCACCCACGCCTGTGTGGATCACACGCAGGTGGACTTCGGTCTGCTCGATCTTCTCGAGTGCGTCGCGAAGCGCCTCGACAGAGCCGTGGACGTCGGCCTTGATGATGATGTTGAGTTGGTTGAGCCCCTCT
This sequence comes from Actinomycetota bacterium, assembly GCA_031366605.1. Lineage (GTDB taxonomy): Bacteria > Actinomycetota > Thermoleophilia > Miltoncostaeales > Miltoncostaeaceae > CALMEC01. The sequence continues at coordinate 12,629 of JANLOO010000017.1, forward strand.
TGCACGCGGGCGAAGAGGTCCTCGAGCGACACCGGGCGACGGTTTGCGAGCTCCTCGGCGCGGATGCGGTGCGAGCGCTGAGCGGCCAGCTGACGGGCGACCCGCTCGTTGTCGACGGCGCGGAAGCGCTCGCCTGCGTCGGGAACGCCGTCCATACCCAGGACCTCGACCGGAACCGACGGGCCGGCCGTGTCGAGGACATCGCCCTTGTAGTTGTGCATGGCACGCACTTTGCCGAACGTCTGTCCGACCAGCAGCACATCCCCCACCCGCATGGTCCCGCGCTGGACCAACAAGGTGCAGACCGGGCCTCGACCCGGGTCGAGGCGCGACTCGATGACGCTGCCCGAGGCGACGGCGCCGGCGTTGGCCCTGGGATCGGCGTCGGCGTCGGCGACCAGCAACACGGTCTCAAGCAGGGTGTCCAGGCCGGTCTTTTCGATCGCGGAGACCTCGACGAACTCGAACGTGCCGCCCCATGACGTCGGGATGACGTCGTGCGTCGAGAGCTCCTGCCGCACGCGATCCGGGTTGGCATTGGGCTTGTCCATCTTGTTGATGGCGATCATGAACGGCACGTCGGCGGCTCGCGCGTGGTCGATCGCCTCCATCGTCGTCTCCATGACGCCGTCGTCTGCGGCGACGACGATGACCGCGACATCCGTTATCTTGGCCCCACGGGCACGCATGGCGGTGAACGCCTCGTGGCCCGGGGTGTCCAGGAACGTCAGCTCGCGGCCGTGGTGATGTACCTGGTAGGCGCCGATGTGCTGAGTGATGCCGCCGGCCTCGCCTGCGACCACCTCGGTTCGGCGAATGGCGTCCAGCAGTGAGGTCTTGCCGTGGTCGACGTGACCCATGACGGTCACGACCGGTGCCCGCGCGACGAGCGCTCCAGGCTCGTCCTCCTCGATCGCGGCGAACTCGTCTTCTTCTTCGGCGTGCACGATCTGGATCTTGCGCTCCAGCTCGGCGGCGACGACCTCCATCTCTTCGTCAGAGAGCGACTGCGTGATGGTGGCCAGCTCGCCCATTCCCATCAGCGTCTTGATGATCAGCGTCGCCGGAATGCTGAGCGACTCGGCCATCTCCTTGATGGTCGCACCCGAGCGGACGTCGACCTGAGGCATCTCGGACGGCGGGATGACGATGGCGGGCTCGCGGTCCTCGTTACGCGGTCCGCCCCGTCCCCCACGACGATCCCTGCCCTGCGGACCGGGTCCGCGTCGGCTGGCTTGTGCGTCGATGACCACCCGTCGGCGCTTGCCGCCGCGGGCGCTGTCGCGATCGGCACCGCGCGCCGGTTCGGGAGCGCTGCCCGGGATCCGCCGGGTCCCCGTCGGAGACGGTTCGGCGGGTGTCGCTGCGTCCTCGGACTTCTTGGGCTCGGCCTCGGCGCGACGCAGTGGCGGACGCGGCGGGGCCGGCGGCTCCGCGCGACGAAGGGGCGGGCGTGGCGGTGCGGGCGGTGCGGGTACTTTGCGACGCGAGGTTGGAGCGGGTTCAGGTGTCTCAGCATCCGGCGCAACGGGTTCGGCGTCAGGCGCGACGACGGCAACCGCCTCTTCGGCGGGAGCTTCGACCGTCTCGACAGTCGCGGCCTCGGCCGGTGCCGCTTCGGTGACTGACGCGACCTCATCGGTCGTGGCGACCTCGACGACGGGTTCAGCGGCAACGTCGACCGGTGCGACCTCGGCAGGCTCGATGACGACAGGCTCGTCGGCAGGTCTGTCGCGGGCGGGCGGCGCAGGCGTCTCGTCAACGGGTGTCTCAATGACCGGTGCCGGCTCGTCGGCCTGGGCGACCACCGCTGGAGTGACGGCGGTGTCCGCCGCCTCAGGCGCGGCAACGCCGTCGGCCGGCGCGTCGGCCGCGACAACCTCGTCCGCAGGTGCGGTGACTTCGACCGGGGGTGCCTCGACCGGCTTGCGGCGTGCGCGCTTGGGCTTGGGTTCGGCGGCGGCGGCCGCAGCGGCAGCTGCGTCTGCCTCGTCCTTGGCGCGCTTCTTGGGCGCGGCCTTGGCTTCGGCTGCCGCTGCAAGCGTCGCGTCGAGGGTGTCGGGCTTGGGGTACCGGTTGGGGTTCAGCAGGTGGAGTGCCTCGCCCACGGTGACCGTCGACGACGCGGTCTTGATCTGCAGACCCGCGCGCTGAAGTCGCTGCAGCACGAGGCTGCTCGGAAGCCCTTCGTCCCGTGCGATTTCGTGAATGCGGCGTTTTTCGGTGAGATCCATCAAGTCCCCTACCTAGCTTCTACCCGTCGAATGCGTCTGCGAGGGTTGTATCGATCTGAAGGTGTACGCCGGCGAGGCGCGCGGCGCGGACAAAGGCTCGGCGTTCGACGGCTCGGTCAAAGCACGGACGCAGCCGGCAGACGTACAGGCCACGTCCAGGATGACGGGCTGCGTCATCGCGAACCAGGTGCCGCTCGTCTGCGTCGAGCACGGCGACAAAGCGCGCGAGATCCCGCTTCGGCGCCTGCACGCCGCAGCCGAGGCACCGTCGCTTCGGAATGTGCTGAGCGTCCAACGTCTGCTGCCGGTCGTGGCTACTGCTGTTCCTCCCCGTCGGATGACGCGGAGTCCTCGATCGGCGCCTCGACCGACTCACTGGTTGGGGCGATCGCTTCGGCGTCGTCGGATGCGGTGTCGTCAATGTCGGGCGCTGCGACCGCTGCTGCCGGTGCTGCGTCCTCGGTCGGGACGTCGTCGCCGGTCGCAGGGGCATCTGCGGCCTCGGGCACCGCCTCGGTCGGCGTGTCAGGAGCTGCTGCGACGGACGTCTTCGTTGCGTCACCGGCGCCGGCGATGCCGACCGCCTGATCGGCTGCGATGACCACGCCGTCGGCTTCCATCTCGGCAAGGCGGGCATGGGCCGGAAGGCTGCAGTACCGGGTCCCCGGCACCGCGGCATTGACGCAGCGCTTCCCGTTGCGGAGCAACGCTGCGCAACGCTGCAGTTCGCCGTGCCCCGTACCGCCGAACTCTGCAGCCGACTCCTCGAGGGCGAACGTGGACTCGCTCTTGATGTCGATCCGCCATCCCGTCAAGCGTGCGGCCAGGCGGGCATTCATGCCTTCTTTGCCGATCGCGAGCGACAACTGGTCGTCGGGCACGATGACGGTGGCCTGGCGGTTCTCGTCGTCGACGAGGACCTCGCGGACCCGTGCCGGAGACAGCGCCTTGGCCACGAACCGAGCCGGCTCGTCGTTGAACGGGATGATGTCGATCTTCTCGCCACGCAGCTCGCTCACGACCATCCGCACGCGGGATCCGCGCGGGCCGACGCACGCGCCCACCGGATCGACGCCCTGTGTCTTCGAGATCACGGCGATCTTGGAACGCCAACCGGCCTCGCGGGCGACCGCGCGGATCTCGACGAGACCGTCCGCCATCTCGGGCACTTCGAGTTCGAAGAGTCGCTTGATCAACTCGTCGCTGCGGCGGCTGACGATGACCTGGGGGCCTTTGGTCGAATGCCGCACATCGACGATGACCGCCTTGATGCGGGCGCCATGGTCGTAGCGCTCGCCACGGACCTGCTCGCTCTCGGGAAGCAGCGCTTCGACCCGACCAAGGTCGACGAGCGTGTAGCGCGAGTCCGACTGCTGAATGATGCCGGTCACGACGTCGCCGACGCGATCGACGTACTCGTCGAACATCATCTCGCGCTCGGCCTCGCGAATGCGCTGCAACACAACCTGTTTGGCGGTCTGGGCGGCGATCCGTCCGAAGTTGTCGGTGCTGACGTCGATCTCTTCGAGTTCGTCCTCGTCGTAGGCCGACCAGTCGATTTCGGGCGCCGGTGGAACGTAGTCCTCGGGAGGACTGCCTTCGGGCCATTCGGGCTCAATGAGCGGCAACGTGCGCGGCTCCTCGTCCTCGTCGAGCACGAGCTGCAGGACGCGCATGTCGCCCTCATCGCGATCGATGAGCACCCGGGCGAACTCCGCTGCGTCCGGTGTCTTCTTGTACGCGGCAAGCAGCGCGTCCTCGAGCGCAAGGATCAGCGTTTCGGCGCTGATCCCTTTCTCGCGTTCGATCATCTTGATTGCCTCGAGGATCTCCCTGTTCACGGCTCGCTCCTCTCAACGACGCGGGCGCGGTGAATCGCGCTTGTCGGAATCCACGTGGGCCCGTCTGCGGTCGAGACTTCGACGCGGTCGGAGTCGACCGCTGTCAAGGTGCCGCTGACGGAGCGGGCGCGACCTGCGCCCTCAGTGACGACGCGCAACGCGACGGCCTGGCCGATCGCGCTGCGGTAATGCTCAATCGTGCGAAGCGGCGGTTCGGTGCCGGGCGACCAAACCTCGATGGCGTACCGATCGCGAAGCCCGCCCCCTTCAAGCGCGCGGGTGGTCGCGACACACAAGGCATGATCGACGCCATCCGGGTGATCAATGACGACACGCAAGATCCCGGCGTCGGCTGGGCCGATGACCTGTACCTCGCGAAGATCGACCGCGGGCAGCTCGCGTGCGAGCTGGGCCTCGACCTCGTGTTCGATGGCCTGGTGGGCCATTGTCGTCGTCGCCATGTGCCTTTCTCGCGGCAATAAAAAAGTGGGCTCAACACCCACTTCTCGCGAACCGCTTTGGATTGCTTGAAGCCGGGCGAGGATAGCACGCACCCAGGTACGTCAGCGCGTGACGCCCTCGCGCTCGAACATTGGCAGATTGACGGACCTGCGGCCTTCGGACCGGGTGCGGGACGTAGAGTTGACCGATGACGGGACCGTTGCGATCGGTGGCAGAGGTGCTGAGGGAATTGGGACTCGAGACCCGGGTCGCCGCGGACGGCGTGTGGGTGGTCGTCCCGTGCGAGCGGCGTGGGTCCGTGGCGGTGCAGGTGGTCGAAGGTGAACGAAGCGCGGTGTTTCGCGCGTTCATCATGCGGGCGCCAGACACCGGACACCAGGACGTCTACCGGCGGCTGCTGCGCAAAAACGACGTCGCGGGGGTCTGGGCGTTCTCGCTCGACGCGCTCGGGGATGTGTTCCTGATCGCGACGCGCCCTACCGCAACCCTGACTCCCGACGCGTTGGACGGGATTCTCGGATCCCTGTCGGCACTGGTCGACGAGACGTTCGAAGGCATCGCCCGAACGGGGTTCGCGATCCCCCCGGACGTGCCAATCGGTCCCCAGCCGGCGGAATCAGACAAAGGTTGAGCCGAAGCAGCGCGCGAGCTTGTAGTGGCGCTTTGCGGCGGCGGTGTCGCCGAGCCGATCGAGGGCCCGGCCCAGGCCGAAATGCGCGTAGTGATCGGTCGGCGCCAGGTCGACCGCAGCTGTGAACTCCTCGGCCGCCCGGCGATAGACGCGGGCCGAAAGGTAGGCCCGACCGAGCGCCTCGCGGATCGACGCTTTGTCCGGCTCCAACCGTTTCGCGCGCTCGAGTGCGATCGACGCAGCCTGGAAGTTCCGGGTCTCCAACAACTCCTGGCCACGCTGGTAGTACTCGTATGCCTCGAAGGATTGTTCCACGTGAATCAGGGTAGCGAAGGTGGTGGCCGCTCAGCCGTCACCCGCGAAGGGACCGGATGCGAAGACCCGCGCGCACGCGGCGACGCCAGCCGATCGTCCGCCGCGCCCGCCCGAGTGCGCGCCAGGCCTGGTCACCGGAGCCGGCGCGCGGTTGGGAGGGGTCGAACCGTGCCGCTGACGCCGGCCCGTAGATCGTTGCCGCGTCGATCCCCAGTTCGCGCCAGCTGGCCTGTGCACGTTCGGCGGTGGTCGCCGCCGGATCGATCGGGTACCCCAGGTCGAGCAAAAAGGACTCGAATTCGCGGGCGGCGCCGAGCACACGGGTGCGTTCATCGCCGTGCCGCCGCCGTCTGCGGCGGAGCACTTTGGCACCCAGTGGCGTCAGCAGCGCGGCCGACAACACGCCCGGAATCGTCCACAGCCAGCGACCGGGGCCCGACCCGCCGCCTGACGAGCCGGAGTCGTTGAAGCGGGGCTCGTTGACCGCGGGATCGCGTACCGCGGCCGGCCGGACGGGGGCGGGTGCAATCTCGGAATCGATGTCGAGTGGGATCCCGTCACGCGAGTAGTTCGGCGAGGAGACCGACGCGCTGTTTGGGACCGAGCGGCCGGGCGTCGGGTCGAACGGAATCCACCCGTACCCCGCAAACTGCACCTCGACCCATGAATGTGCGTCCCGATCGATGATCTCGGTCGAGTTCTTGGCACGATCGAATCGCCCGGAGTCCGATGTGAAGCCCACCACGACGCGAGCGGGAATCCCGTTCATGCGGAGCATCAGCGCCATCGCGCCCGCAAAGTGCTGGCAGTAACCACGCTTGGTCGTCACCAGGAAGTTGACCAGATCGGGGGTCCCGATCGACCGCGGTGCCGCCGCGTCGTATTCGAGCGAACGTAGGTACTCCTCGACACGGTTGACTGCGACGTATGGTTGTTTGGCGCCTCCGATGAGCTTGCGGGACAGCTCGTAGACCCTGCGGTATTGATCGAACAGCTGGGGGTCGAGCTGCGTCGCGCCGGAGGGGCTCCACACGGGCACATGGACCTCAGGAGCACCCGCGCCGGGCAGGATGGTCAGCAGACTGTCGTCGACCCTGCCGTAGGGCGCCGCCGCCAGCAGCGCCGCCGGACCTGGATCCGGGAGCAGCGTGTCGACCGAATATGTGGTGCCGCCGGTCAGCGCCGGGGTCAGTTGCACCGACCCGTCTGCGAACTCCCTCACGTCGCGCCGACCGATCCCTGTGACGAGGGACGGTCGACCGCCCGCCAACAAAAATGGCGAGCGCGCATTGCCGATCGTGATCGTCTGCGCCGCCTCACGCGGTCTGCCCTCGGTGTCCGGAGTCAAGCGCAGGCTGCCCGTCGTCTTGGTGGTGATGGGCTCGCTTGACGGGGCGGGCACAAACGACGTGCCGTCGAACCCGGCCAGGGCGATCATGCGCAGGGGAATCGGCTCATCGCCGACGACGCGCGCCACCAAGATCGGGTCCGCCGGGAAGTCCAGCGGTCCATAGTTCTGTTTGAGGCTCAGGCTCGTCGGCGCCTGCCCGGTGCCAAAGGTCCAGTCCCGCCAGCTCCACCACGATCCAGGTGCGCGATCTGCACCAATGCTGCCCGCCAGCGCCAGCGCCACCGCCATGCCCCCCACCAATGCGGTGCGCCCGGAGTTGGCTCGGTTGGTGCGTCGCGGGCCGGCGAGTCGGAACGCAGCCAGCGCGATGATCAAGGTCAGCACACCGGTCAGCACCGGGCGGAGGGGCGGGACGAGCGTCCATCGGTAGGCCAGGCCCGTCGTGGCCGCGATGACACCCGCGAGCGGCCGTCGGGAGACCACGATCTGCCATGCGACCAAGCAGGCCACCCCTGCCAGCACGAGGACGAGCAGGGCTGCGAGCGCGGGGGAGCGGTCGGGCGACAGCGGTACCGGTGTCGCCGCTGCGTTCCCCAGCCCACTCGGGAGGATGTCGCCGAGGGCGCTCCACGTCGGCCCATCGCCCCGAATGAGCTTGATCGGGTTGGACCCGACAGCCGCCCCGAGCGCGACGACGGCTGCCGCCAACGCGACAAGGCCGGCCCACGAACCCGCCCGGCGCATGCCGGTGACCCGGACGAGTGCAGGCAACACGCCCACCGTGGCGACCAGAGCGAGCCGACCCGTCGGCGGCTGTTGCCACAACCCCGACCATGTCGCCGCCACGAGCCCCGTAAGGCACCCCGCCGCGGCGGTGGGCAACAGCGCGTCGAGCAGACGGTTGGCCTTATGCCCGCTGGGCATGTCCGCCACTGCCGTCGAGGGCAATCCTGAGATCCGGGGCTCCGCCCACCTCGGTGACCCAGGCGCCGCCACGTCGCAGCTCGTGTGCGTAGACGCGTGCCTGGCCGACCAGGACGGCCGCGACGTTGACGCCGGCGCTCCGCGCCTGCCCCGCCGCTGCGGCCAGTCCACGGTCGCCGCTCGCCGTGATGAGCACCAACGTGCGCGGCGTAGTCGGCCGTCCCAAGACGCTACGTAGCGCGAGCGAGATGGTCTGGGCGCCATCACACTGCACGAGGGCCAACGCGCGTTCGATGGCGCCGGCGCCACTGCCGAGTGGCAGGGCTTTGGCATCGGCAGCGGTGTGCTCGAGACCAACGGCGTCACCGCGCGCGGCGCACGTGGCGACGAGGCTGGCTGCGGCCGACACCGCCAGCTCAAACGGTCCGTCGGGTGCGTCGCCGTTGGCAGGGTGCGCGCGGGCGTCGAGCAGCACGACCAACGTCGCACTGCGACCGGACTCACCGTGCAGCTCCTTGGTCTGCAACCGTCCCCGCCGCGCGGTTTGCGCCCAGTGGATCAGCGAGAGCGGATCCCCGGGCTCGTAGTCGCGGACGCCTCCCAGCTCGGCCCGTCCACGCAGCAAGCCGGTGTGCTGACCGGCTCGACGTGCGGCCCCGGACTCCCAGAATGGCACGAGCACGGGCACCGTCTTGGGCAGCACCAACAGGCGGGTGTCAGCCCGCGACGCACGCCGCACGCGTGCCAGGCCAAAGGGATCTGCCAGGGAGACCGCCGGAGCGGCGAATCGATGCTCGCCCCGGGGCAAGCCGGTCAACGCGATTTGCTGGCGGATCTCGCCACGCAAAAAGCCCGGTCTGCGCGGATCGATACTCCCAACCGTTGGCAACCCTGGTCGGATCTCCCAGTCGAGCAGACGAATCACACGGTTGCGGACCGGCCATCCGGTGACGCGGAGCGTGACGGTCGCGCCTTCGCCTGACGGCACCGTCGCGCGATCGACGGAGCGGGCGACACGAAGCCCGCGGGCAGCGACTTCGACGAGGACGATCGCGCCGACGCCCAGTGTCAGCAGGCCAATGCCCAGCGGGCGCAACGCGGGCGTGCCGAAGCCACCGGCGGCGATCAGCGAGAGGATTCCGGCAATCGCGACAGCGACCGCCCGGGGGTGGCGACGGCGTTGGCCGCTAGAGCGCGGGGGCACGGACGGCGCCGAGGGCCGCGGTCACGATGTCCTCGCCGGTGATGCCGCCGACCCGGGCCTCTGGGCCCATCATCAGACGGTGGGCCAGGACGGGACCCGCCATCGCCTTGACGTGTTCCGGGACGACGTAGCCCTGTCCCTCGATCAGCGCGACGGCCTTCGCCACGCGTAGCAGGGTCAGTCCGGCGCGTGGGCTTGCGCCCAGCACCAGGCGCCGATCCTCGCGGGTTGCGGTCACAAGATCCACGACGTACCGCGCGATGGAGGGATCCACATGGACGCGGCCGGCGGCGGCGATGGCATCACGGATGCGCGCGTCGTCGGCGACGGGCGAGACGTCGTCGACGGGATCGTGTGACGCCAAGTCGATGATCATCCGTGCCTCTTGCTCGGCCGGTGGGTACCCGATCGTCAGACGCAACGCGAACCGGTCGAGTTGGGCCTCCGGCAGAGGGAACGTCCCCTCATATTCGACGGGGTTCATCGTGGCAACGACCATGAACGGTCGCGGCAGTTGGCGGGTGTGACCGTCGACTGTGACCTGGGCCTCTTCCATCGACTCCAGCAGCGCCGATTGGGTCTTGGGTGAGGCCCGGTTGATCTCGTCGGTCAGCAGGATGTTGGCGAACACGGGTCCGGGCCGGAACTCGAACGTCTGTGACCGCTGGTCGTACACGTGGACGCCGGTGACGTCTGAGGGCAACAGATCAGCGGTGCATTGCAGACGCGAGAACACGCACCCCGCAGCCCGGGCGAGGCTCTTGGCCAATACCGTCTTACCGACCCCGGGCACGTCCTCGATCAGCAGGTGCCCTCCGGCGAGCAGGCACGCGACAGCAGACGTCAAAGCTTCGCGCGGAGCGCGGACCGAGGCGGCGAGCGCATCCACCAGCGCCTGGGCGAGATCCGCCCCTCGGGTCAGCTCATCGTCCGCCAAAGGTGGGGACACGACACGCAAATGCTCCACGGCCCCACCGTAGCAGGGAGATCGATTCAGGAGCTACTGGTGCCGTTTGACGGCTGCGTGACCCGGCGGTGTGCGGCGATGTTCTGTTGCCACACCACCTGGTCACCACCACCCTCCGCGCTCTGCCCCAGTGATCCTTCTCGTAGGTACGGGCACGTTTCTCGCGCGAAAACGCCAGGCACGCAGTACACGGTGTCCTGCCGCGATCGACTGCCGGCACGGTGGGACCGAGGACAATCCCTTGCGACCGTTTGCAGCAGAGAAACGTGTTCATATGTACGAGGAGGCCACTCAGGTCCGTCGTCTTGCGGATCCGTGGGGCCGGCCAGCGAGTGCCCACCACACAGCGCGCATGTCGGCTGATCCACCGCCCACCGTCGCACCCCCACCCCACCGACCTCAGTCCGCTCCCCACTGGCCGTCGCCACGTCTGTCGCAGGCCCGTCGTTCACCGCCCCGCCGTCTCTCGCGTCTGCAGGCTGTCTATCCGCCCCCGTCTGTCCGTTCCCGTCGCTCACGCCAGGACACCACCGTTATTTCGATGTCGCACCATGAGGGTCGGTCAGAAGCGGCGCAACGGTGTCGAGAATCCGCTCGGCGCACTGAGCCTTGCTGGTTCGGGACACGACTTGCTCGGTCTCACCCGGGCCAAGGATCGTGATCGCGTTGTCATCGGACTCGAACCCGATCCCCGGGACGGCGACGTCGTTGTGCACGATGATGTCCATGTGCTTTCTGATCCGTTTCTGCCGGGCGCGCTCCAACCCGGCGACTCCGTGTTCGGCCGCGAAGCCGACGACGATCTGCCCGCTGCGCTCCGCCGACAGCGTGGCGAGAATGTCAACCGTCGGCTCAAGGCTCAGATCGAGCCGGTCACTCGCCGACTTGTCGAGCTTGCCGTCGTGCGCAGATGTGGGGCGGTAGTCGGCGACCGCCGCTGACATGACGAGCAGATTCGTCTCACCGAACGCGGCCCGCGTGGCGTCCAAGAGTTGAGCCGCGGTCTCCACATCGACATACGTGATGTCGACGCGACGCGGCAGGTCGATGTTGGCGGCGATGACGGTCACGTCCGCGCCGCGGTCGCGCGCGGCTCCGGCGACGGCCAGGCCCATGCGTCCACTCGAGCGGTTGCCCACGTAGCGCACGGCGTCGATGGGCTCTCGGGTCCCCCCCGCCGTCACCAGCACCCGGCGACCCGCCCAGGGGGCGTCCTGTCCGCGCAGATGCGCGGCGACCGCCGCCACGATGTCCTCGGTCTCGGCAAGCCGACCGGCGCCGACGTCGCCGTCAGCCAGAACACCCTCTCCGGGCGGGATGACGTGGACGCCGCGCCCGACGAGCGTTGCGATGTTGGCCCGGGTCGCCGCGTGCTCCCACATGCGCGTGTTCATCGCCGGGGCGATCAGAACCGGCCCCGTGTAGGCGATGTAACACGAGGTCAGCAGGTCATCGGCGAGCCCGGCTGCCATGCGGCCGATCGTGTTGGCCGACGCCGGGGCCACGAGCATCAGGTCCGCTGCCCGGGCGAGGTCCAGGTGCCGGTAGTCGGGGACGTCGTCGGTGGCGAACAGCCCGGCCGCGACGCGGTTGCCACTCAGGGCCGCGAAGGATGCCGGACCGACGAACCGTTGGGCCGCGCGGGTCATGACGACGTGGACATCGTGACCGTCGCGACGCAGTGCCCGGACCGAGTCGATCGCTTTGTAGGCGGCGATGCCGCCGGTCACGCCGAGCAGGATCGTTGCCATCAGTGCTCCATCGGTTGGATGCCGATCTCTCGTGCGACCACGCCGGTCAGCGCACTGGTCGCGGCGTCAAGATCGTCGTTGACCACAGTGTGATCGAATTCCCCCATGGCCGCGAGCTCGCGTTTGCTGACCTCGAGGCGGGCGGCGATCTCGACCGCGCTGTCTGTGTTGCGATCCTCGAGTCGGCGGGCGAGCTCAGACATGGACGGTGGCGCGATGAAGACGGTCACGGCGTCAGGCAGCATCGCGCGAATCGCCCGCGCGCCTTTGAGCTCGATCTCGACGATCACAGACTTCCCGACCGCCAGGTGCGCGTCGACCTCGCGTCGCAACGTGCCATAGCAATTGCCGGCGTACTCGACGTGCTCCAGGAACTCTCCGGCCTCGACGGCCTCGCTGAACTGCGTCGGCGTCAGGAAGTGGTAGTCGTCCCCGTCGACCTCGCCTGGGCGCATCGACCGGGTCGTCGCGGAGATCGCGACGGTCAAACCGGGGAACCGGGGAAGAATCCGCTCGATGAGCGTCCCTTTCCCGGCCCCTGACGGTCCTGAGATTACGAGGACACGAGTTCGGTGAATTACCGGCTCAAAAGATCGACCAGCTCGTTGCGTTGACGTTCGGACAGCCCCCCGACGGTTTTTCCTTGCGAGATGCGGCAGTGGTTGATGAACCGCGTTGCCTTGACCTTGCCGTACTTCGGTACTGCGAGGAGCATGTCAAAGACTTTGGCGGTCATCACGTAGTCGGGTGGATCTGAGATGACGTCGTTGATTTGGACCCGACCGCTCTTCAGGTCCTTCTTGAGTTGCGCCCGGCGAGAGCGGATGTCGTTCGCGCGATTGAGTGCGTCCATTCGCTGATCGAGCGACCGTTCCGGGGCCTGTGTGGGGGCCTTCAAAGTTGTGACCATCGGCGGAGATCATAGGGCTCACGCATGACCCTCTGCAAGGTGGGATTTGCAGCTCTTTTCACTGAAATTTCACGCACGTTGCAGGGAGGTTACATTCTCGCGCGGAGCGGGCATCTTCAAGCTCAACTTGAGGTCTATCGACCTCGCCGGTCAAGCAGGCGGTCGCTCAGAATATCCTGTAGCGCGAGCGGCGTCGGCTGGGGGCCGCGAAGCGCGTCGGCGGTCGCCTCGGCCGCCTCCATCGTCGTGATGCATGGGATTCCCGCGCGCACGGCCGCCAACCGAATGGCCAGTCCATCCGTCTGGGCACGTCGGCCGCTCGGCGTGTTGACAACCAATGCGACTCCGCCCCGCGCGATCAGCGCCGGGATGTCGGTCGCGCCCTCGTCGAGCTTGGCCACAGGCGTCACCGGCAGCCCGGCGGCGCGAATCGCCGCAGCTGTGCCATCCGTTGCGACCAGTGTAAAGCCGCTCCGCGAGAGGCGTTGCGCCACTCCCACTGCCCGGGGTTTGTCCATGTCGGACGTCGAGATGACGGCGATTCCGCCCGTCGGCAGTGCAGCCCCCGCGCCGCGTTGTGCCTTGGCGAATGCTTCACCGAAGCTGCCGCCCACGCCCATCACCTCGCCGGTCGAGCGCATCTCAGGACCAAGCGTGGGGTCGGTCAGTGGAAAGCGCGCGAACGGCAGCACCGCCTCCTTGACCGAAACGTGGTGCGGCACGCGCTCCGCGGGAAGATCCAGATCCGCGATGGTTTCGCCCAACATCAGTCGGACCGCGTGGTGGACCAACTGCACACCCGTCGCTTTGGCGACGAACGGAACAGTGCGCGACGCGCGCGGGTTGGCCTCGATCACAAAGAGCTGACCGTCCTGCAGCGCAAACTGCACGTTGACCAGCCCGACCGCCCCCAGACGGACGGCGATCGCCGCAGTCTGGTGCTCGATCTGCGCGATCGCACCGGGACCGGTCTCCTGCGGCGGGGTCACGCACGCCGAATCCCCGGAATGGACGCCGGCCGCCTCGACGTGCTCCAGAATCGCGGCAACGTGGCACGACGTGCCATCGCACAAGGCATCGACGTCAAGCTCGATCGCATCTTCGAGGAACCGGTCCACCAACAGCGGCCAGGACGGAGATTCGGCCGCGAGGTACGCAGCCAGTTCATCCTGGCTGAACACGACCGCCATCGCGCGACCGCCCAGCACGTAGGACGGGCGCACCAGGACCGGGAACCCGACTTGGGCCGCGGCCTGGACGGCTTGTTCAGGCGAGTGGGCGATCGCCCACGGCGGGGACTGCAGGCCCAGCTCGTCCAGGATCTCGCCGAAGCGCTCGCGATCCTCGGCCAGGTCGATCGCATCGGCGGAGGTCCCCAGCAGCGGTACGCCCTCCTGCTCGAGCGTCCGTGCCATCCGCAGCGGGGTCTGTCCGCCGAGTTGGGTGATGACGCCGAGGGGGCGCTCACGGGCGCAGATGTCGAGCACGGCGTCCAGGGTGACCGGTTCCAGGTACAAACGATCGCTGACGCCGTGGTCCGTGCTGACGGTTTCGGGGTTGCAGTTGACCATGACCGCCGCGTAGCCCAGTGCGCGCACCGCTTGGGCGGCCTGAACGCAGCAGTAGTCGAACTCCACGCCCTGGCCGATGCGGTTGGGACCCGATCCCAGCACGATGATGGACTGCCGGGTGTCGCTCAGCTCCTCGCCGGCGGTTGCGAACGCGCTGTAGAAGTAGGGTGTCTGCGCAGCGAATTCGCCCGCGCAGGTGTCGACCGAGTGGAACGTCGGCACGACCCCGAGTGCCCGGCGCCGCCTGCCGACCTGGAGGTCCGACGCCTGGGTGGCCTCGGCGATGTCGCGATCGGTCAGCCCGGCCCGGCGTGCGGCGAGGAGATCGGTCGCATCCAGGGCTTCGAGCGGGCCGCGCACCACCGCCTGCGCCCGGGCCAGTTCCGTCAGCTCGGCGCAAAACCAGGGGTGGACGGCGGTGGCGTCCGACAAGGTCGCGGCATCGACACCCTGTGCTGCGGCCCACCGGATGACGTCCCACCGGTCCCAGGATGGCGTGCGCAAACGCTCCAGCGCATCCTCGACCGTCGCGGGGGCGATTGCGGGGCGATCGAGCTCACGGGCGGACATGGCCTTGCCGTAGGCCTCTGCGAACGTCCTGCCCAGCGCCAGCACCTCACCGACGCTCTGCATGTAGGTCGACAGCACGCCACTCGACCCGGGCATCTTCTCGAACGCGAATCGGGGGATCTTGACGGCCACGTAGTCGAGCGCCGGCTCGAAGCTGGCGGGTGTCACGCCGGTGATCTCGTTGGGAAGCTCGTCCAGTGTGTACCCGACGGCCAGGCGCGCGGCGACGCGTGCGATCGGAAACCCGGTGGCTTTGGAGGCCAGGGCGGAACTCCGCGAGACGCGCGGGTTCATCTCGATGACTGCGAGCTCGCCCGTGTCGCGGTTGAGGGCGAACTGGACGTTGGAGCCACCCGTCTCGACGCCGACCGCCCGGATGACTGCGAGCGCCACGTCGCGCATGCGCTGCAACTCGCCGTCGGTCAGGGTCATGGCGGGCGCAACCGTGACCGAGTCGCCCGTGTGGACGCCCATCGGGTCAAGGTTTTCGATCGAACACACGATGATCGCGTTGTCGGCGCGGTCGCGGACGACCTCCAGCTCAAACTCCCCCCATCCGATCACCGAGCGCTCGATCAGCACCTGCCTGATCGGACTGGCGGCCAGCGCGTCGGCGATCGCCCCGTCCAGGTGGTCGGGGCTCTGCACGACGCCCCCACCCTCCCCGCCCATCGTGAACGCGGGGCGCAAGATCAACGGATAGCCCAGGTCGGCGGCTGCGGCCCGCGCCGCGGCCAGATCTTCGACGGTGTGCGCCGCCAGCACGGGGATTCCCGCTGCCCGCATGGTCTCGGCAAACGCCTGCCGGTCCTCAGCACGGTGGATCGCCCCGGCATCAGCGCCGATCAGCTCCACCCCGAACTCCGCCAGCACGCCCTGCTGATGCAATCCCATGGCCAGGTTGAGCGCGGTTTGGCCACCCAGGGTCGCCAGCAGGGCATCGGGTCGCTCGAGGGCGATGACCGCTGCGACCGTCTGGATGTCGAGGGGCTCGATATAGGTGCGGTCCGCCACATCGGGGTCGGTCATGATCGTCGCGGGGTTCGAGTTGACCAGTACGACCCGGTAGCCCTCGTCGCGGAGCGCCTGGCAGGCTTGCGTTCCGGAGTAGTCGAACTCCCCGGCCTGGCCGATCACGATGGGCCCACTCCCCAGCACCAGGATCGTCGCGATGTCAGTGCGACGGGGCATCAGGACACCTCCTGGACAAACCGCTCGAACAGGTAACCGGCGTCGCGCGGCCCTGGCCGGGCCTCGGGGTGGTACTGGACCGACCATGCCCGCAGGTCGGGTGCCGCGATGCCCTCGACGCTGCCGTCGAACAGGCTTGTGCGCGTCACGACGATCCCGTCCGGAAGTGGATCGGCGACGACGGCGTACCCATGGTTTTGGACTGTGATCTCGACGCCGCCGTCCTCGGAGCGGCGCACGGGATGATTGGCCCCGCGGTGACCGAACGGCAGCTTCTCGGTCGCCAGGCCAAGCGCCTGCCCCAGCAGTTGGTGGCCCATGCAGATGCCGAACACGGGGACCTTTCCCAGGACTCCGCTGAGCGCCTGGATGACCTGGGTCGCGGCCGCCGGATCCCCGGGGCCGTTTGAGGCGAACACGGCTTCAGGCGCCATCGCCAGGATCGCGTCGGCGCTGGTTCCGGCCGGGACGATGTCAAGACGGCACCCGGCGTCGGCCAATCGGGTCGCGATGCTTGCCTTCATCCCGCAGTCGATCGCGACGATCCGCGGGCCGTCGGTGCCCAGGCTGCGAGGCGGTCCGGCGGCGCCGGTCACCAGGTCACGGCCGTCCAGCACCGGGTGGGCTCGAACACGGTCGATCAGCTCGTCCGCACCGAACGCGGTCGACACCCCACCGCGCATCGCGCCGCGATCGCGCAGGTGCGTGACCAGGCGCCGGGTGTCGATGCCGTCCACCGCGACCACGTTGCGCTCCTGCAGCCAGGTGCACCATCCCGTGACCCCCGCCGCGCCGGGGCGGTCTCCCGCCGAGGCCATCACGATCGCCTGCGCATGGACGCGGTCGCTCTCATCACAGCCGGGTCCGGCGCCGTAGTTGCCGATCATGGGCGCCGCGAAGCACAGGATCTGCCCGATGTACGAGGGGTCGGTCGCGGCCTCCTGGTAGCCGCCCATTGACGTCGTGAAGACCATCTCCCCCACCGACGTCCCAGGCGCTCCGACACTGCGCCCGTGCAGCA
Organism: Actinomycetota bacterium; assembly: GCA_031366605.1. Taxonomy (GTDB): domain Bacteria; phylum Actinomycetota; class Thermoleophilia; order Miltoncostaeales; family Miltoncostaeaceae; genus CALMEC01. The sequence continues at coordinate 29,572 of JANLOO010000017.1, forward strand.
CGAGGCCGTCTTCGAGGACCACAACGGCCGCGCCGGGAGCATGGGGAAACGACCCGCCGGAGACGGCGGATGGTCGAAAGGCGATGTCGCCCATGTCAGCGGACCAATTTGGAGATGGCTTTGAACTCGTCGCCACCGGCTCGTTCGAGCATCTCGAACAGCGCCATCTCGGCGCTCGTGGCGTGCGCACCGGCGGCGAGCATCTTCTCCATCGCGATGCGACGGTTGGACGCCGAGCGCGACGACACCGCGTCCTCGGCGACGTACACCGCGTAGCCACGTTCCAGCAGGTCATGCACGGTCTGGTTGACGCACACGTGGGTCTCGATGCCGCAGACAACCCACCGGCTGCAGCGCGACCCCTTGAGCGCCTTCTCGAAGCCCTCGACCCCGCAGGCGCTGAAACGCATCTTCTCGACGCGTTCGGTGAACGCCGGCAAACGCTCCTCGACCTCGGCGACGGTGTGTCCCAGACCCTTGGGATACTGCTCGCTGACCAGCACCGGACGTCCGAGGATGCCGAAGCCCTCCGCCAGGATGCCGACGTTGCGGGCCATCTCGTCAAACCCGTCGATCACGGATCGAAAGCCTTCTTGGACGTCCACCACGATCAGGCCGGTCTCATCGCGACGCAGCAGGTCCTTGTGTCGTGTCACATCCGCCATGCGATCTGTCCTCCTGCAATCGTCAGCAACACCCGTCCGGTGAGCTCGTCACCGAGGAACGCCGAGTTGGTGGACTTGCTTTGGAATCCCCGTTCGCCGACGCGTTCGGTCGCCGTCAGGTCGATCAGCGCCACGTCGGCTTCGGCGCCGTCGGCAAGTGTGGGGACCGGCAACCCGAGTGTGACCGCCGGATCGCTGCTCATCCGCTGCACCAGCAGCTCGAGCGGCACCAGCCCGGGAATCACGAGGTGCGTGTAACACGACGCAAACGCGGTCTCGAGCCCGGTGACCCCAAAGGGCGCGTCCTCGAACGGCGATTCCTTCTCCTGCGGGGCGTGTGGCGCGTGGTCGGTGGCGATGCAGTCGATGGTGCCGTCCAAGAGACCTTCGACCAGCGCCTGGCGGTCCTCCTCGGAGCGCAGCGGCGGGTTCATCTTGTGTTTGGCCGCATCCAGGTCGAGCACGCACGCGTCGGTCAGGGTCAGGTGATGGGGACTCACCTCGGCGGTGATCCGGATCCCTTGAGCCTTGGCGAACCGGACAACCTCGACGGTCTTGCAGGCCGACAGGTGGCAGATGTGGATGTGGGCGCCCTCGTAGGCGGCCAGGGCCGCGTCACGCGCCACCTGCACGCTCTCTGACACATCGGGGATGCCCTTCATGCCCAGGCGGCTCGAGACGAGCCCCTCGTGCATGACACCGCCGGCCGACAGGTCCGCGTCCTCCTCGTGCAGCACCAGCGGCAGGTCGGTGACCTGCTGGTACTGGTAGGCGCGTCGCAGCACTGCGGCGTTGGCGACAGGCCGACCGTCGTCGCTGAATCCCGCGGCGCCCAGATCGGCCAACTCGCCCTGTTCGGTCAGCGTACGCCCCTGTTGGCCGACGGTGATCGCCGCGTAGAAGCCCACCCGCACCACGGATTCGCGGGCGCCGAGTTCGAGGAGCGAGCCGAGCACGGCCGCGTTGTCGACGACGGGCGTGGTGTTGGGCATCGCGATGACCGTGACAAAGCCTCCTGCCGCGGCCGCGCGACTGCCCGAGGCGATGTCCTCGGTGTCCTCCCTGCCGGGTGTGCGCAGGTGAATGTGCGGATCGACGAAACCGGGCGTCGCAAGCAGTCCCGTGCCGTCAATCCGTTCGAGACCGTCGGGATCGCCGCCGATGCGCCCGTCGCGGACGACCAGATCACCGATGCGATCGATGCCCGCCGCCGGGTCCAGAATGCGGACGCCGGTGATGACTGTGGATGCCGGTTCGCCAGGGCGTTGGACCAGCCGAATGCCGCTCACGCAGCAACCGCGCCGGCCAGCTCAATGGCCTCGGGGATTGCGGCCGGCTCGGCCAGCAAGTCGTACAGGATCGCCATCCGCACGACCAAGCCGTTGGCGGCCTGACGCTCGATGAGGGTCGCCGGATCGTCTGCCAGTGCGCCGGTCAACTCGACCCCACGGTTGATCGGCCCGGCGTGCATCACCCGTTGGCCCGGGCGCAGGCGCGCGTGGCTGACTCCGAAGCGCGCGGCGTACTCGCGCAGGCTCGGCACAAAGCCACCGTCACCCATGCGTTCGTGTTGCATGCGCAGCACGTACACGACGTCGGCGTCGGATATGTCGCGGATGTCGCACGAGGTCTCGACCCCCAAGGCCTCCTTCGCCCTCCAGGGCAGCAGCGTGGGCGGTCCGACGATGGTCACCCTGGCCCCCATCGTGGTGAACCCGACGATGTCGGATCGTGCGACCCGCGAATGCGCGACGTCCCCCACGACCGCGATGTGCAGCCCGTCGAGTGGCCCGACCTCGCGCTCGATCGTATAGAGGTCCAGCAGCGCTTGGCTTGGATGTTCGTGCTTGCCGTCGCCGGCGTTCAACACCGCGGCGTCGGTGAACCGCGCCGCCAGGTGGCATGCCCCGACCCCACCGTGGCGGATGACGAAGATGTCGGGGCCGTAGGCGTTGAGCGTCAGGATCGTGTCCTTCAGGCTCTCCCCCTTCTCGACGCTGGACCCCGCGCCCTTGATCGACACGACATCGGCCGAAAGACGCTTGGCCGCCAGCTCAAACGACGTGGACGTGCGCGTCGAGGCCTCGAAGAACAGGTTGATGACGGTGCGCCCGCGCAGGGTCGCGACCTTCTTGTTGTCGCGGCCCATGACCTCGGTGAACCGGTTGGCCGTCCGGAGGATGCGGGCGATCCCGTCGCGGTCCAGGTCCGACATCGACAGCAGCGATCGGCGTTTCATCACGCGGCTCCGGTCTCGAGCAGGATTTCGTCCGTTCCGGTGATCTCGCTCAGGTGCACCGTGATGCGCTCGCCCTTGGCCGTCGGCAGGTTCTTGCCGACGTAGTCGGGCCGGATCGGCAGCTCGCGGTGACCGCGATCGACCAGCACCGCCAACTGCACGACGGGCGGTCTGCCGTAGTCAAAGAGTGCGTCGATGCCGGCGCGGATGGTGCGCCCGGTGTACAGCACATCGTCCACCAACAGCACAGTGTGCGTCGAAATGTCGAAATCCAGGAGCGTCTCGCCCACGACCGGCACTGCGTGCCGACGACCCTCTCCGACGCCGACGTCGTCCCGATACAGGGCGATGTCGATGCTGCCGAGCGGCGGCTTGGACCCGGTGAACTCGCCGATCAGTGCGGCCAGGCGAGCGGCGAGCGGAACCCCGTTGGTGTGGATGCCGACGATCGCGAGGGGACGTTCGGCACCGGCGTGGCGCTCCACGACCTCGTGCGCGATGCGGGCGACCGTGCGCTTGAGCTGGTCGGCATCGACCAGAACCTTGGCGGCCACGTCACACCTCCGGCGCGGGCGGGCGCGGACAGTTGCGGGCAAGCTTCATTGGTGCTGCTCCCTTCCGGCCTCACAGGGCCGTGTTAAAGGTCGACGTGGCAACCGTATCACCTCGGCCGGGTGTCCATGCGGCCGTCCGATTGACACGCGTAGTCTCGTGGCCGGAGAACGAATGGAGGATGGATGAGGGCGACGCTTCTCGAGTCGGTGTTCCCCACCGACACGAACCCGCAGGGCACGTTGTTCGGCGGTCAACTCGTCGCATGGATGGACAAGGCGGCAGGCATCGCTGCGATGCGGCACGCCAAACACCCGGTGGTGACCGCGGCGATCGAGAACATCTCGTTCAAGATCCCGATCTTCGTCGGCGATCTGGTGGAACTGCGCGGCCTGGTCGTCGGCGTGGGACGCACGAGCATGCAGGTCGAGGTCGAGGTCTTCCGCGAGGGCCCCTTCGGGACCGACCGCGAACTCTGCACGGTCGGCCGTTTCACAATGGTCGCCCTGGACGAGAACCGCCGCCCCGCGCCGGTCGGCCCACTCGACCCCGCCGAGGTGGCGAAGCCCCCGGACTGATCCAAAGAGGCGGTCCGCGATGCGTGGTCAGACGACGGCAGTACCAGGGGCATCCGTTGCCTCCTCAGGCCGTGAAAGGGTCACGCCGTCGTCGTCGGCGCGGTGCAGACGCGGGGTGCCGCGTTCGCGGAACGGCAGCTCGATCTGGTCGAAGTCCCGTGGTACGACGACGTTCGCGAACACGGCCTCGGCCTGGGCACGGATCTCGCGCGGCATGCAGCGGCTCGACAGGTGGGTCAGGGCGACCAGCTGCACGCCAGCGTCGCGCGCGAGCGTGGCGGCCTCACGAGCCGTGGTGTGGCGGGTCTCACGTGCGCGGTCGAGTTCCTCGTGCAGGAACGTCGCCTCATGGATCAGCAGGTCGGCGTCGGTCGCGGCGAACCGGGTCGACTCACACGGGCGCGTATCGCCCGAGATCACGACGCGGCGGCCGCTGCGAGGCGCACCCAACACCTGGTCGGGACGCACTTCGCGCCCGTCGTCCAACGTGACGGTCTCGCCGTGCTGCAGGCGGCCGAACAACGGCCCGGCAGGGACGCCCAGCGCTCCCGCGGCCGCAACGTCGAACGCCCCGGGGCGGGGCTCCTCGATCATCACGTAGCCGAGCGACGGCACGCCGTGGTCGGTGTGGAACGCCTCGATCGCTGCTCCGTCCGTCTCATGGACGTTACCGGCGGAGATCTCGTCGATCGCAAGGGGGTAGGCCGTCCGGCCGATGATCGGGCCAAGTCGGTCGACCAAATCACGCAGTCCGCGCGGACCGACGACCCGCAGCGGACGCTCACGACCACGCAACCCAAACGTCTTGATCAACCCGGGCAGGCCCAGAAAGTGGTCGCCGTGCAAGTGCGTCAGCAGGATCAGATCAACGTCCGTGAGCCCGAGCCCGGAGCGCAGAAACTGGCGCTGGGTGCCTTCACCGCAGTCGAACAGCCAGCGCTCGCCGCCGCGCGACATCAGTGTCGCGGCGGTCCCGCGGCTCCGTGTCGGCACCGACGCAGCGGTCCCGAGGAATGTGACGACGAGATCCACGTGGTGGACCATACCGGCGGCCCATACGCCGCATTCAGCACGGCGCTCGGCCGGCCTATTCGCGGCTCTGCGGGCCACTCAAACGGGGTACGCACGGCAGTGAGCGTCAGCGTCGAATGAGCTCCGGCGGGAGCGGGCCCGCGGGATCGTCGGCCGCGAGAAACACGATGGAGGGCGGCGCTCCAGCCGTGAGCGTCAGCTCGACCATGCTGTGGCGTGGCTGCCTGCGCCGGTCGGTTGCGCTGCCCGGGTTGAGGATGAAGAACCCGTCGTCGGCAATCTGGTGAAGTGGAATGTGCGAGTGGCCGAACACGACCCCCGCCGCCGCCGGGAACTTGCGCCGCATGCGCGTCAGCCGGCCGTCCTCGGGGCCACCGTTGTGGACGACGACGAGCGGCAGATCCGGGAGGTCGACCTGGGCCGAGGCCGGGAGCGCCCTGCGCACGGCATCGTCGTCCGCGTTGCCGTGGATTGCGACGAGCGGAGGACCGAGTGCGCGCAACATCGTCAGCGTCGGCAGATCCGCGAGATCCCCGGCGTGGATCATCAGATCGGCCCGCCGGATCATTTCCAGACACGCCTCGGGCAAGGCAGAACCGCGCCCTGGAAAGTGCGTATCGCTCACGATCGCGATCCTCACCGGGCGTCCGACTCCTCTTCAGACGGGCCGACGATCGGGCCCAGTCCGAGCGCGCGTCGGGTCTCGTGCAGGACGACGCGGTAGTAGCCGGCGGCCTCCTTCCCCTCCTCAGGCGTCGGCCGTCCCGCCGCGGCGCCCACACGGGCGGCGACGATCTGGCCGGCAAGCTCAGCGGCGAGGCGATGCGGGTCATCCGGGGTCATCGAGTTCTCCTTCGTCGAGTCTGCGGTACACTCGCATTCTTCTGCGCGCGTAGCTCAGTGGATAGAGCGCTGGCCTCCGGAGCCAGAGGTCGCAGGTTCGAATCCTGCCGCGCGTGCTGTGGGTTCCTGTGTGTGCGTCGTGACCCGAGGGCCGGTAATCTCAGCGCGTGTCTCCGCCGGTCTGGAGCGTCGCGCTCCCTCCTGATGCCGATCCGCCGTATGACGTGTATGTCAACGGTGAGCGCCGCGCGCTCAACGAGGACTTCACGGTCGAGGGGCGTTGGGTGCGTTTCACGACACCGCTCAAACCGCAGCCGTCCCTCGGGCTGGGACGCCGGATCATGCTGGGCATGGGGATCGGTGTGTACGGCGATTTGACGGGTGACGTGGTGGACGTCAGCTTCCGTCGCAACGGCCAAACTGAACTCGCCAGCGGGCCTGCCGATCATTCCGCCGCAGGCCGCAGGCACAGGCTGATGAGGGTCTCTGCAGGGGTTTCTGGCAGCGATACGCCAGAACGTCGCAGCGCGGGTTTCGACTGCGCGGTCCGGTAGCCTTCACTGACGTGGATTCCGACAATTTGACCCAGTCAATCGGTGACGACGCCGGCGAGGACCTTGCCGCGGCGGTTGTCGACGTCCACGGGTCCGCCGAACCCGCGGCGCGGTCGGGCACCGGGCGGCCACCGACCGTGGGCCAGTTGCGACGCGAGCGCAAGCACCTGTGGGATGCGCGCCAGGAATCCGTCTACCACCTGGGCGGCCTCGCGCTGGACCTGCACGGGCGCGAGATGTTGGGCGACGAACTCATCGCCCGCCGCGCCGAGGTCGTCACCGACACAGACCGTCGCATCCTCGAGCTTGACGCACTGCTCAAAGAGGCGGATGACGGGCGCCGGCGCGCTCGTGTGCGGGCGCCTGACCCGGTCGGCTACTGCATGAGCTGTGGCGCCCCCCATCAGGCCGACGCGGCGTTCTGTTCCCGTTGTGGCGCGCGCATCTACAGCCCTGAGGCGGACAGCGACACGCAGGTCATCACCATGCCGGAGGACGGGCAATGAGTGACGATCACGTGACGCTCCCCGACGACACCCCGGATCAGCCGACCGAGGTCCAACCGCCGACCGAACCCGGCGACGGTGAGCCCCATGGCGCGCCGGAACCGATTGTGCCGTTGTGCGCGGAATGCTCGGCCCCGCTCGAGGAGGACCAGCGGTATTGCCTGGAGTGTGGTGCGCCGACGCCCATGGCACCCACGCTCGGTCGTCGGCTCGGGCCGGCTGGGATCTTGGCCATCGGGCTCGTTGTGCTCGGGATCGGCGCGGGAACCCTCGCGTACGCGCTCGCCAAGGACGACAAGGCGACCGCCGGCATCCCGACCGGGATCACGACAGCACCGACGACGTTCTCATCGATCGGGACGTTCCCGACCGACCCCACGGCATCTGTCGACCAGACGCTTTCGTCGACCCAACCGGTGCTGCCCCCATTCCCGAGTACGAGCGCGCCTTTCACGGATACGTCGACGTCCACCCTCCCCACGACGTCGAGCGCGCCGACGGTCTCCACCGGCTCAGGCACGCAGACGATTCAGCCCACGATCACGACGACGCCGACCACGACCCCTCAGGTCACGACCCCTCCGGTCACGACCCGCTCCACGCCGACGACCACCCCGGCCTCGGGCGCGGATACGTGGACCAATGGGACGTCCGGGTGGACGGTGATCATCGCGAGCACATCCAATCAATCTGATGCGACGGCGTTCCGCAATCGCGTCAACGGCACTGGGCGCTCCGCGGGCCTGATCGATTCGTCCCGGTACTCGACGCTCAAGCCGAACCTCTGGGCCGTGTTCATAGGCGTCTATTCGAGCCGGACACAGGCGATCAGCCAGGCGGCGTCATTGCGCGCGACGTACCCGGGCGCGTACGCCCAACACATCGTCGAGGGCTAGAGCGCCCGCCGGGGTAAGCGTTTTCATCCCGCCGACGTCGTCGGGCAACTCGGCGATCGAGCCCTTCCGGGCTGCGGCGTCGTAGGTCGAGTAGAGATACCGCACGATCCTCCGTGAGTCCCACACCACGGTGTTGCCATCGACGAGCACGGGGACAATCGCCTGCCCGGTCAGTTCCTGGACCTCACGTCGCCCCTCGCGATCACGTGTGACCTCGACGATTTCGTACTCCTGGCCGACGTTTGCGAGGCCTTGCCGCACCGCGGCACACCACGGGCATCGTTCGAGTTGGTAGAGCCGGATCATCGGTTGTCGGTTCCCATCGTGTTGCAACAGTATCGCGACCCCCCGCTCGATGTTTCCTGCTGTGAGAGATTGCCCCGGATGACCGACTCCCCCGCTGCCCTGTCTCCCACCGTCATGGTCGGGGTGGATGTGGGCGGGACGTTCACGGACGCGGTGGTCGTCGCGGATGGGCTGCTCGTCACCGCCAAGGTCACCACCACGCCGGATGATCAAAGTCTCGGTGTGGTCGCGGCGGTGCTGGCCGCGCTCGCGCAGGCCGGGGTGCACCCGGGAGACGTCGACCGGTTTGCGCACGGCATGACCGTTGGAACCAACGCGCTGCTCGAGGGCACCGGCGCGCCGATCGCGCTTGTCACCACCGAGGGGTTCGCCGACGTCATCGCGATCCGTCGCCAGGACCGGGCGCACCTGTATCGGTTGGACATTCACCACCCGCCCCCACTCGTTCCCCGCGACCGTCGGTTCGAGGTCCACGAGCGCTGCGGCCCCGATGGCGTCCTGACCCTGTTGGATGCGACGTCGGTCACGACAGCGGTGCAGGCGGTCAAAGCCACTGGCGTGGACGCCGTGGCTGTCGGTTTGCTGTTCTCGTTTGCACACCCCGAGCACGAACAGCAGGTGACCGACGCGTTGCGCCAGGCCCTGCCCGGCGTCCACGTCAGCGCATCGTGTGAGGTGCTGCCAGAGATCCGTGAGTACGAACGCATCTCGACCACGTGTGTCGACGCACACCTGGCCCCTGTCCTGCGTGGATACCTGGATGCCCTCGGTGACCGCGCCGCCGCCGCGGGTTTGCCGGCTCCCGCAATCATGCAATCCAACGGCGGCCTCATCGCGCTTGCGGCGGCATCGCGGCACGCCGCCTGGACGGTCTTGTCGGGCCCCGCGGCCGGCGTGCTGGGCGCCGCGTACATCGCCGAGCGCGTCGGCGAACGGGATGTGCTGACGTTCGACATGGGTGGCACGAGCTGCGACGTCGCGCTGATCGAAGGCGCACCGGCCAGGACCACGCAGACCACGATCAACGGTCATCCCCTGCATCTGCCGATGTTGGATGTCCACACGGTGTCGGCCGGGGGCGGCAGCATGGCGTGGGCCGACGATGGTGGGGCGCTGCGTGTCGGTCCGGGTTCGGCCGGCGCCATCCCAGGTCCCGCCTCGTACGGACGCGGCGGCACGGAGCCCACGGTGACCGATGCCAACGTCGTGCTGGGCCGCATCGACATCGCAGCGCCGCTGGCCGGCGATCTGACCCTCGATGCCGAATGCGCCCGGTATGCGGTCGGAAACCTCGCCGCCAAGCTCGGCTTGTCACTCCACGCCTGTGCCGAGGGGATCGTCGCAGTCGCGGTGCAGGAGATGACGCGGGCGCTCCGTGTGGTAAGCGTCGAGCGCGGCATCGATCCGCGCGGGATGGCACTGGTGGCATTTGGCGGCGCTGGACCGCTCCACGCGTGCGATGTCGCCGACGAACTCGGGATGCGCCGCGTCATCCTGCCCCACGCCGCCGGACTGCTCGCGGCCCTTGGGTTGGTCATCGCGGGTGAGCGCCGTGACGAGGTGCTGAGCGTCCTGGCACGGATCGATGCGGCGTGTGACGTGACCGACGCGTTGCAGGCCGTTCAGGCACGGGCCACCGCGGGCGTGCCGGGCGGTGTGCTCTCTCACGCCGCCGACTGCCGGTACGTCGGTCAGTCGCATTTTGTGACCGTCGACTGGGACCCGCTGCGCCCAATCGTCGATCTCGCCGAGCGCTTCCATCTGGCCCACCGGCAGCGGTATGGCGATGCCGACCGGGGTCGCGTCGTCGAGATCGTCTCGATCCGCGTCGCTGCCACCGTGCCCGGCGTCAGCCCACAGCTGCGCCTGTCCGGTGACGTCGATCTGCCGCCAGTCGGCCCGGCCGTATTCAACATGGATGGAGCCACGGGATGGCTCGCGCCGGGATGGCGCGCCCGCACCACCGATATCGCCGTGCTGCTGGAGCGCTGATGGACGGCGTGACACTGCAGATCATGTCCAATGCGCTCCGTGCGGTGGCGCAGGAGATGGAGGCCGCGCTGGTACGCGCCGCCTACAGCCCCAACATCACCGAGCGCCGTGACTGCAGTGCCGCCATCTTCGATGCGGGTGGACGGATGGTCGTGCAGTCGGCGTCGATTCCGGTGCATCTCGGTGCGATGCCCGAGGCCGTCGACGCGGTGCGCGCCCACGGCGCGGTGCCTGGTGAGATCTGGGCGGTCAACGATCCCTATCGCGGTGGGACCCATCTTCCCGACATCACCATGATCTCGCCGATCGCGATCGACGGAACGCTCGGCGCGTATGCCGTGACGCGGGCCCATCACGCAGACATCGGAGGCATGTCGCCCGGCAGCATGCCTGCAGGGTCCCGTGAGTTGTTGCAAGAAGGGCTTGTCATCCCACCCGTCCGGCTGGTTCGCGACGGCGAGCCGGTTCAGGACGTGATGGCGCTGCTGTTGGCCAACACCCGAACCCCGGTCGAGCGTGAAGGTGACCTGCGTGCACAGATCGCCGCTCACCGTCTGGCCGAGCGCCGTCTGCAGGAGGTTGCCCAGCGGCATGCCGCCGACCGCGTCACTGCGGCGTTCGCCGCGCTGCTCGAGTACGCCGAACACCGGACGCGCATCGCGATCGCGGCGATGCCCGACGGCACGTGGACGGCGCAAGAGGCCCTCGAAGGCGACGGCATCACCGAGGACGACGTGTGGATCCGTGTCACGGTCACGATTGCGGGTGACCGGATGCGCGTGGACTTCACCGGAACCGATCCCGCCGTCGCGGGCAACATCAACTGCCCGATCGCGGTCACGCGTTCGGCGGTGTACTTCGTGGTGCGTGCGGTCACCGACCCGGACATCCCGGCGTCGGCCGGTGCGTTCGCACCCGTCCAAGTGATCGCACCGCCGGGATGCCTGGTCAACGCGGTCTCACCCTCGGCGGTCGCTGCAGGCAACGTCGAGACCTCCAGCCGGATTGTCGACGCCGTGTTCGCGGCGCTCGGGCAGGCCATCGACGTACCCGCCTACGGACAGGGAACCATGAACAATCTGGTCATCGGCGGCGCGGGGTTCACCTACTACGAGACGATCGGCGGCGGCCAGGGCGCCGGCGCCCACGCGGACGGACCGTCAGGCGTCCACGTCGCGATGAGCAACACCAGAAACACTCCGATCGAGGCGCTCGAAGTGACCTACCCGCTCCGTGTTCTGCGGTACCGGTTACGCCACGGGACGGGTGGTGCGGGCCGACACCGTGGCGGGGATGGCATCGAACGGGTTGTGCAGGTGCTCGTCGATGCCCAGGCGTCGGTGCTCGCCGAGCGCCGTGCGTCGGGTCCCCCGGGACGGCTCGGCGGCGCCGGCGGCGCGCCCGGGCGTACGAGCGTCAACGGTGAACCTGTTGCAGCCAAGTGGCGTGGGGAGCTTCGCGCGGGCGACGTCATTGCGATCGAGAGTCCCGGGGGTGGTGGCTTTGGGAGTGTTTCGTGGTCAGGTCGAACTGGGCCACAACCGCGAAGCTTCCTCGACTCCCACGAGCGTCCAGATCGAGTGGCCACACGCCGCACAGTGTGAGCGCCCCCGGATGCCCGGGCGTCGCGCCGCCGTACAGCCGTCCCAGTTGCCGCACCGGCCGTCGGCGTCCCAGGTGGAGATCCCACAGCTGGGACAGGCCTCGGGGAGGTACCGCACGCCGGCAACCTTGACCCCGTCGCGACAATGCCGGCACGCGTATACGACCGACTGGCCGGGGCTGGGCGTGGTCGCGGGACCTGTTGCGGACACGAATACTCGGATGTGCTCCATCGGCGAACCCTGCTGCAGGGATCCGAACGAGATGACCGTACCCCAGGACCGCTGTCAGCGCGAGACCGGTTTTGGCGGGTTCTCCGATCGGAAAGACCGCTCCCAGCGGGGAATCCGAACTCCGAGCGCTATGGGGACCGCTTGGTCGCGAGGTCCAGGCCGACGATCACCACGGCGTCCACATCGGCCGCGTCGGCCGGGATCTCGACGCCGTCCTGCGGTACCTTTTTGGTGATTCCGAGGTCGATGGCGAGGTTGTCGGCAACGGCCTCCTTGCCCGGCAGGTACACCACGAACGAAGTCTTCTCAGTCTGGGTGGTGGCGTTGCCCGGAGTCGCGGTGTTCCACCCGCGCTGGTCGACGACCGGGACGAGGTTGGCGGCGGCGCCGGTCACCCCAGAGCCGTTGAGGACCAGGACCGTATAGGCACTCTTGGGCTGGTCCAGGACCGGCGGCGTCGTCGGTACCACGCCGCTCGTGCTGGGTGGTTGCGGCTTGCTCGTCGTCGTGGGCGAGACCGTGGTGGACCCGGTCTTCGTCGTAACGGTCGATGCGGTGCCGGAACCACCGTCGCGTATGAACAGGTACCAGCCGGTCCCCACCACCACGGCGAGCACGGCAATGACCGCGGTGATGTTGCCCAGCGGCGGCAGGCGAGGCGAATCTCGCTGTTTGCCCTCCAGCAGCCCGGTCGAGGTTCCCGCGCGGCGTTGCAGCTGCGTCAACCGGTCGAGCGAAACCCGTGCGGCAGCGCCCTCGCGCTCAGCGAGGCGGGACTCCAGTCGGCGCACGGACCGCCCATGCCGAATCGCTTGGATCACCAATGCGATCGCCAAGAGCAGCGAGAGCGCGGCCGCCGAAGGTGTCAAGAGATCGAGCCACTTCTGCACCGAGGCGGCAGGTTAGCAGCCGGGACGGGTACCTCCGCCGAACTGTGGGCACGCGTGCGAAGCCACTGATCGCAATCCGCACTCCACTTTTGCCACGATTTGGCCGATAGCGGAATGATGGAAGGCATCACGTCCCAATCGCTCACAGCGCATGCATCAAATGACGTCGCGCTCTCGGGGGTCGTCGCAGCGCTGTCGCATGCCCTCGACCTGACCGAAGGGCAGCCGCGCGGTCATGCCGGACGCACCTGTCTGCTGGGAATGCGGCTCGCGCGCGACATCAGGCTTCCCGCCGCCCAGCGTCCCAGCCTGTACTACGCCCTGCTCCTCAAAGACGCCGGCTGTTCCAGCTCGTCCGCGCGGATGAGCGAGATCTTCGGCGGCGTCGATGACCTGGAACTCAAGCGGGCCGGCAAGCTCGTCGACTTCAGCAGGCCCTCCGAGGCCCTCCGCTTCGTCCGCGACCACGCAGGGTCGGGCACACGGGGTGTCCGGCACGCACGAGAAGTCATCGTCGCGGCAATCCAGTTCGCCGCTTCCGGCGGTGCCATCGTCGAAGCTCGCTGTGATCGTGGCGCGCGCATCGTCGCAGGGTTGGGCTTTCCCGATGCCGCAGCCGAGGCCGTGCGCGCGTTGGACGAACACTGGGACGGCACCGGCCGCCCAGCGCGACTCGAAGGCGAAGCGATCCCCATCCTGGCGCGCATCGCGTGTCTGGCGCAGACCGTCGACGTGTTCCTGACCGCCTTCGGACGCACGGCAGCCCGCGACATGGTCCGCGACCGTCGCGGCCGATGGTTCGATCCGGACATCGCGTCCGCATTCTTGGCAATTCGCGATGGCGACGCGATCTGGACAGACCTCGACGCGGCGAATGACCCGTCGGCGGTCGCCGAGGCCGCCCCCGACAATGGCATCCGGGTGGCCGGCGACGACGACCTTGACCGCATCGCAGCCGCCTTCGCCGAAGTGATCGACGCGAAGTCCCCGTATACGTTCAACCACTCGACCGGCGTTGCGGCCTACGCGGCGACGTTGGGGCATGAACTCGGGATGCCGCAGGACGAGATCCGGAGCCTCCGCCGCGCCGCACTCCTTCACGACATCGGCAAGCTCGGAGTCCCCAACACCATCCTGGACAAGCCCAGCAAGCTCACCGACGAGGAGTTCGCGACCGTTCGCAGCCATCCGCGTCACACCGAGGAGATTCTGTCCAAGGTCGCCGCGTTCGCTCCGATTGCGTTCGTGGCCGGCGCGCACCACGAGCGCCTTGACGGGCGTGGCTACCATCGCGGCATCGGAGGCGACCAGCTTCCCATCGAGGCACGGATCTTGGCGGTGGCGGACGTCTTCGAGGCGATGTCAGCCGACCGTCCCTACCGCGCCGGAATGTCGATCGACCGTATCCTCGGCATCATGCGCGAGGACGTCGGTTCGGCGTTCTGCGGTGCCTGCGTCGAAGCCCTCCACTCGTGCGTTGACCGCGGACTCGTGCCGCGAACCGAGGCGAGCGCTACGTTCCCGGCGTGACCCGGTAAGCGTCGAAGACGCCGTTCACGTTGCGCAGGCTCGAGATGAGCGCGCGCAAGCCGTCGACGTCGCCGATGTCGACGGTAAAGCGCGTCCGGGCCATCTGATCGTCGACCGAACAGAATGCCGTCACGATGTTGGCGCCGGCCTCACCCACCGCCCGGGACAGGTCCTCGAGCAGGCGTGGGCGGTCCCAGCTGTCGACCGCCAACTCGACGTTGAAGCTGCGTTTGGCGGGTCCGGTCCACGTCACGGACGTGAAGCGCTCCGGGGTACGCAGCAGTGCCTTGGCGTTGGGGCAGTCCTCGCGGTGGACGGTGATGCCGCGTCCGAGCGAGATGTAGCCCAGGATGTCGTCGCCGGGCACCGGCTTGCAGCAGTTGGCCATGCGCACCATGACGTCCGCCACGCCGTCGACCGAGATGCCCAGGTCGCCGGATGGGCTGGCACTGCGAACCTTCTGGTGGCGCTGAAGCTCGGCGGATGCCTGTTCCTCGGCGACGACCTGGCCGGTCTTGAGCCGCGCGATGAGCTTGTTGACCACCGTCTGCACCGACGTGCGGCCCGAGCCGATGGAGACGTAGAAATCCTCGGCCTTCTTGAACCCCATCTCCTGAATGACCTGGAGCAACAACGGGGAGCCCGCGATCTTCTGGTTGGGCAAGCCGGCCTTGCGCAGGTGATCCTGCAGCAGCTCCCGTCCTTGATGCTCGGCGCCCTCCCGTTGCTCGCGCTTGAAGAACGCGCGGATCTTGGTGCGCGCCTTGCCGGTCGAGACGAGGTTGAGCCAATCGCGCGACGGGCCACGTGGTGACTTGCTGGTCAGGATCTCGACGAAATCTCCGGATTGCAGCTTGTGCGAGAGCGGCACGATCCGCTCGTTGACCCTGGCCCCGACGGTACGGTGACCGACGTCCGTGTGGACGTCGTAGGCGAAGTCGATCGGGGTGGCACCCGCAGGCAGCGCACGCACCTCGCCCTTGGGCGTGAACACGTAGACCTCGTCCTGGTACAGGTCCGACCGCAACGTGTCCATGAACTCACCGGGATCACGCGTGTCCTTCTGCCACTCCATCATCCGCCCGAGCCACGCGAGCCGGTCCGAGTCGCCGCGGCCCTCTGCGTCCTTCTTGTAGAGCCAGTGCGCGGCGACGCCGTATTCGGCGGTCCGGTGCTGCTCGGCGGTCCGAATCTGGATCTCGAGCGGATGTCCCGCTGTCCCGATGACCGTCGTGTGCAGAGACTGGTACATGTTGAGCTTGGGCATCGCGACGTAGTCCTTGAACCTGCCGGGCATCGGCTTCCACAGGGAATGGATGATCCCGACGGCGCCGTAACAGTCCTTGACGGAATCCACGATGACGCGCAGCGCCGTCAGATCGTAGATCTCGTTGAACTCCTTGCCCCGCCGCGTCATCTTCTCGTAGATCGAGTAGATGTGTTTGGCGCGGCCGGTGATCTCGACGGGTTCGATCCCGACGGCGTTGAGCTCGCTCGTCAGGAACGTTCCGGCCTCGGCGATGAACGCCTCGCGGTCGGCGCGGCGTTGGTTGACAAGCTGCTGGATCTCGGCATAGCGACGTGGATGGAGCGCCGCGAACGACAGGTCCTCAAGCTCGGACTTGAGGGCATGGATTCCCAGGCGGTGTGCCAGGGGCCCATAGATCTCGAGGGTCTCGCGCGCCTTCTGGATGCGTTTGTTCTTGCTCATGTAGCTGAGCGTGCGCATGTTGTGCAGGCGGTCCGCGAGCTTGACGATCAGGACGCGGATGTCGCTCGACATCGACACGATGAGCTTGCGGTAGTTCTCGGCCTGATGCTCCGCTTGGCTCTCAAAGTGGATCTTGGTGAGCTTGGTGACGCCATCGACGAGCGCCGCGACCTCGGGTCCGAAGTGCTCCTCGACATCGCTCAGCAGGGCGCCGGTGTCTTCTACAGTGTCGTGCAGCAGGGCCGCCTGGATGGCCAGGCCGTCCATTCCGAGTTCGGCGCAGATACGGGCGCACCCGACCGGGTGGGTGATGAACGGCTCACCCGAGCGGCGTAGCTGTCCGCGGTGGCGCTCCTCGGCGAACAGGTAGGCACGCCGGATCGCGTCCGCGTCAACGGCCGGATGGTGCACGGCGACCTCGGCGATCAGATCGTCGAGTAGCTCAGTGTCGACGACGGGCGTCGCGGTGGTATCGGCGGAATCGGGCGTGGCCGCCCGCCCGCTGCGCATTGCGGCAGGGTTCGCGGCAGGGATGTCTCCCTTGGCGCGTCCTGTTTCCGTGTCAGCCAATTGCTCGGGCATCGCCACACGATATCGCGGACCCGGCAAACGTCAGTGAGCCCGCCTGCGCGATGAATGCGCGCGCCTGCTCCAAACGGTGACGACACGCGATGGCGCCAGGCGCCTCGTCGAGGCGGGCGCCGCCGGCCGGCAGCACGTCGATACCGGTCGCATCGACCCGCAGCAGGCCGATCTGGGCGAGCGCCTGCACCGCGAAGGCAACCGTTGCCGGCGGGCGCATGGGGTCGGACGCCCCCAGCAAGCGCCGGTCCAGCTGGTCGCCCCAGGGATGGTGTGCCACCCCCTCCAACGCGCGCCAGATCCCGGCGGCGACGGGACGAAGCTCCCACTGGCGCTCAGCGACCTTGAGGGCGAACGCGGTCTCCTCATCCCCCCACAACAGGTGCAGCCACCGGGCTGCTGCGTGGGCCTGAGCCCACCCCGCCGATTCGACGTCAGGGGGCGGATCGACCAGCGCCACGTGGACATCGGGCGGTAACGCGATGATCGGCAGCACGCCGTATTCGATGATCAGCAACCCGGGCCGGCCGGCCGCCACTGCGACGCGCGCACGCAACGCATCGGCATCGCATCGGTCACCGCCAAGGACCGCGACCTCGACGCCGAGTCGTGCGGGATCGAGGACATCGGCCAGGACCGCCCGCCGCTGGGCGGCATCCGCCACGATTGCCGCAACGCCGCGATCTGCGCCACACAATGCGGCGAGGGTTGCGACGACGGTCCCCTCCCCGCGCCGATCGCGCACGCCCAACGGCGGTGACGGCCCTGGTGGAGCCGACGCCACCCGATCGGCGTGGTCCACGAGCTCCCGCAGTGTCTGCGAGCGGATGCGGTCAGGGCACGCGATGTCGCACGGTTGCGCGCACTGGGCCGCCACCACGCCCGGGGATGTGAGGGGGTCGAGTCCATCCAGCGTGACCTTGGGCCCGACAAGCTCCTGCCACCGATCGACGGCGAGCTGGACAACCGCATCGTGGCGTTCGCCAACCGCGATGCGTGACATGCGCTCACCCATGCTCCAGCCGAGCGCACGGGCGTGCGCCGCCCCTGCGCGCAGGCGCAGTTG
Source organism: Actinomycetota bacterium (assembly GCA_031366605.1). Lineage (GTDB taxonomy): Bacteria > Actinomycetota > Thermoleophilia > Miltoncostaeales > Miltoncostaeaceae > CALMEC01. The sequence goes on from JANLOO010000017.1 coordinate 47,349, forward strand.
CAAGTGGCGTCCGTCGTGGCCCATCGTCGCTGCCGCCTCGACGATGCACCCGGGCACGACGAGCCGCACCTCCGGGTTGCCGTTGCCGAACGGCTGCAGGGCCTCGAGTGATTCGGCGGTCGGCAGGGTCAGGTCGCGTACGCCGACGACGGCGTCCACCACTCGGACGCGGGCCCGCGTGATCGCAGGGCCGATGGACTCAGCCGCCAGGACGAGTCCCGCGCGGAACGTGGCGATCTGGGCCGAGGGAAGCTGCAGTCCGATCGCGCCCGCGTGCCCGCCCCATCGCTCGAGCGGCCCACTGGCCGATGCCACCAGCGCGTGCAGGTCGACACCGGGCATGCTCCGACCCGAGCCTTTGGCTGAGTCGCCGTCGATCGTCACGACGATCGCGGGTCGGTCGAATCGATCCACCAGACGTGATGCGACGATCCCGACCACACCCTCGTGCCAGCCCTCGCCCGCGACGACGATTGCGTACGCCTCTCTGACCTCTGGCGGCGAGGCGTCGAGCATCGCAATCGCCTCGGCCGTGACACGCTGCTCGACCTCGCGCCGCTCCATGTTGAGGTTCCACAACTCGATGGCGAGGGCGTGGGTCTGAGGACCGTCGTCCGCCAGCAGCAGTTGGAGCGCACGGTCGGGGTGTGCCATGCGTCCCGATGCGTTGATGGCCGGAGCGAGGCTCCATCCCAGGGCACGTGCGTCCACGCCACGTGGCGAGATGCCGGCGGCCGCACACAGGGCGGCGATGCCGGGACGTGGAGACGCGCGCAGCGCCGCCAGGCCCTTGGCCACCAGGCGCCGGTTCTCGCCGATCAACGGCACCGCGTCGGCCACGGTCGCGAGGGCGACCAGATCCAATCCTTCGGAGGCGCTCGGCGCGAGCTGACCGTCGCCGTCCAACCGCGTCGCGAGCGCCTGTGTCAACTTGAACGTGACTCCGGCGGCGGCCGGGAGCGCGTCGGATCCGCGACCCAAGGCCGGGTTGGCGATGATCGCGGGCGGTCGGCGTCCTCCGGCCAGGTGGTGGTCGCACACGATGCTCTCGATACCGAGTTCGGCGGCGCGCTCCAATGCTTCGACGGCGGTTGTGCCGCAGTCGACCGTCACCAGCAGGTCGCAGCCCTCGTCGGCGAGGCGCTCGACGGTCGCGATGTTGACACCGTACCCATCCGTGAACCGGCTCGGGAGGAACGCGCGGACGCGGGCGCCCCGGGTCTCGAGCGCGCGTACCAGGATGGCGGTGCTGCAGATGCCGTCGCAGTCGTAGTCGCCGTGGACCACGATGCGCTCTCCCCCACGCACGGCCTTTGCCAGGCGGTCGGCGGCCTCAGTGATCCCGGGAATCGCCTCAGGAGGGTCCAGAGGGCCGTCGGAGGCCAGAAACGCACGGGCCTCGTCGGGGTCGATCAGACCCCGGCGCACCAGCACCCACGCAAGCGGTTCAGGACATGCCAGCGCCTGCTGCAGGTTGGCGACGTCGGCAAACGTGACCCGGTCAGCCCGCCATGCCACTACCAGCGTCCGGATTTGAGGATGCCAAAGAGCACCAGGCCCGCGAGCGAGGCCCCGGCCAGCAGCCCGGGGATCGCGACGATCGCGATGCCGAGCAGGTGCGGACCGTTGCGGACGAAGCCGCCCAAGATGGCCGATCCCAAGAACACCGCGGCCGCCAGTACGCCCATCACGACACGGTTGGTGGCGCCCAAGGCACGTTCGGTGGACTCGGTGAATCCCTCCTGCTGGATGGCGATCTTGACCTCGCCATCGCGCAGTTCGTCCAGGACGTCGTGCAACTGGAACGGGAACGCGAGCGCGGCCTCGGCGTACTTGCCCAGGTTGCCCTGGATGCCGTCGACCACGACGTCTGGACGAAACCGCTGCAGCATCAATCGGCGGGCGTGTGGACGAGCGGTCTCGAACACGTTGAAGTCCGGCGAGATCTGCAGGCCCACCCCGGCGAGCGTCGCGAGGGCCTTGTCGAGCAGCACCCATCGGGTGGGCAGCTTGATCTGCAGTCGGTAGATGGCGGTGAAGATGTCGCGGATGAGCTCGCGTCCGTCGATCTCGCCGAGCGATGCGCCCCAGTGCCGCTGCAGGATGATCCCGAGTTGGTCGCGGAACTCCTCCTCTTGCTCCTTGGGGTACCGCAAGCCAAGGTCACGAAGGCGCCTCGGCAGGCGCTCCAGGTTCTGGTCGACGGCATCGACAAACACATGGACAGCCGTTTGGCGGTCCCGGGGCGAGAGCTGACCGACCAGCCCAAAGTCGATCAGGCCGATGTGGTCAGGTCCGTGGATGACGATGTTGGCGGGGTGCGGGTCCGCGTGAAAAAACCCGTGCACGAATACCATCTTCATCCACGTCTCGGAGATGCGCCCCGCGAGCATGCGGCGGTCCTCGGCGGACCAGGCGTCGAGATCGGTGTGGTTGAGCGTGTTGCCATCGAGCCACTCCAGGATCAGGACGCGGCTGGTCGTGGATTGCCAGAACACCTTGGGGACCGTGACGGTGGGGTCTCCGGCGAACGCACGTCGGGTGGCCTCGACGTTGCGGGCTTCGATCCGGTAGTCGAGTTCTTGGCGGAGGGTGCGCCCGAACTCGTCGACCAACCCGACCGTGTCGATGAAATCGAGCCGCGTGGTGCGCTCCTTGACGATCTTGGCGAGCTGTTCGAGCAGCGCCAGATCCGCCTTGAGCTTGGTCTCCGCGTCGGGGCGCTGCACTTTGACCGCGACGTCGTGACCACCGGGCAGGCGGGCGCGGTGAACCTGGCCGATGGATGCGGCGGCGATCGGTGTGTCGTCGAACGACTCGAAGATCTGGTCGATCGGGAGACCCAGGTCGGCTTCGATCACGGCGCGGGCCACATCCGACGGGACGGGGGTGGCGGCGTCCTGCAGGATCCGCAGCTCACGGACGATGTCGGGAGGCACGACGTCAGGACGGGTGGAGAGCAGCTGTCCGAACTTGACGAACGTCGGACCGAGCTCGTCCAGCATCTTGCGCAGGCGTTCCCCGCGGGTCCCGTGGTACTCAGCATCGTCGGCAGGTTTGGCCGACCGGCGCTTGTCGAGCAGGAACCCGAAGCCATGGCGGGCGGCGACCTCGCCGATCTGGCGGAGTCGCGCGATGTTCTGACGTCGCTCTCCGTTGGCCACCGGCCGAGGCTAGCAAGGTCCACGGATGGGTTCGGCAATGCCCGCCCGACCGGGACGCGACATGCTCGCGCGGTCTGGCTCGCCGACGGTCCGCCATCGCGAGGTGCCGTCAGCGGGCGGGTGGGTCGGAGTGGCGCAACCGTGCGGTGGGCTGACCGTCCAAACCACCTGCCTTCGGCGAACCAGCGGCGCAGGGTGCGATACGACGGAAACATCGCAACGACGATCGATCGGCTCCGCACGTCGGCGATCACGACGCGGGGATCTTCGCCGGCGGCAAACCGCGTCTCGACCTCGTCGCGCAGTGTAACTCCCCGGCAGATCGCCCGTCACCGGTGCGGATCTGATCCGCCGTGCGTGGTCCGCAAGTGCTCTCCAGCGCCGTGGTCTGGGTGCCCCCCGCTCGCCAGGCCGACGCGAGGTGATCGATCATCGCCCGCCCCGCCCGGCCCGGTTGGAACTGCAACCTTCGGTCCGCTGCGCACAGGCGAACGGTCACCCCATGCGTCAGGTATTGCGTCTCGATCCCACTGGATCCCGGCCCCAACAAATCGCGCACCATTCGCCGGTCACTCCTGGCGCACGCCTCAGTCGTTCGGCGACGTTCATCGCGCGA
>JANLOO010000024.1:0-7742 GCA_031366605.1 Actinomycetota bacterium
CCGAGCCAGTTGGCCCATCCGGTGGGGAGGAGCTTCTTGATGCCGGTCAGCTCGACGGTCGGCTCGTAGTTGCGCCGCCGACCTCCCTGCTTCTTCTTGCTGCTGTTCCCGATTGCCACTCCTCCACGATATCAGCCGGTCCGACACGCGCGACGGTAGCCTTGTGTCATGGATCTGGGAATCGCGGGTACGGTTGCGCTCGTCACGGGAGCGAGTCGCGGCCTCGGGTACGCCGCCGCCGCGGCGCTGGCTCACGAAGGCTGTCGGATTGCGATCTGCGGGCGCGACGAGGCCCGCATCACCGCGGCCGCGGCAACACTCGGCGCGTGCGGGGTCGTCGCTGACATGTCGACCCCCGACGGTCCCTCCACGGCGGTCGAAGCGACGGTGGCCGCATTCGGCCCGATTGACATCCTCGTTGCGAACGCCGGTGGGCCGACGCCCGGGGGGTTCTTGGATGTCAGCGACGAGGACTGGGAACAGGCGGTCCAACAGAATCTGATGGGCACGATCCGGCTGATCCGCGCGGCCGTGCCGTCGATGCGCGATCGGGGGTGGGGTCGCATCATCACGATCACCAGCCGAACCGTCCGCGAGGCAATCGACGGGCTCGTGCTCTCCAACGCAACGCGAGCCGGTGTGGCCGGTGCCGTGCGGACCCTCGCGCGCGAAGTCGCTCGGGATGGCGTGACGGTCAACAATGTGATGCCCGGATCGTTCGCCACTGAGCGATTGGTCGAGTTGTATGGCTCTCAGGAGGCGGTCGCCGCTCGGGGCACGTCGTCGCCAATGGGCCGCGTCGGCGATCCTGACGAGATCGGCGCGGTCATCGCGTTCCTGGCGAGTCGGCAGGCGTCGTATGTGACCGGGGCCTCGATCCTCGTCGACGGTGGTGAAAGCCACGTGATCGCATGAGCGAGGGGTTTCGTTTCACGCTTCGCACGAGGGTGGACTTCAGCGACACCGACGTCACCGGCGTCGTGTACTACGGTCGCTACCCGGTGCTGTTCGATCGTGCGATCATCGCCTACCGGCGGGAGCTGGGGCTCGACCTGTTGGGTCCTCCTGGCCATCATTACCTGATCCGGGCCGTGGCCGCGCAGTACCACGGGTCGCTGCGCTTTGACGACGAGGTCGATGTCCACGTGCGCGTGTCCAAGCTCGGCCGCTCCAGCCACAGCTATGACCTTCGGGTCGAACGCGTTGAGGGCGATATCAGAGTCCACTGCGTCGATGGTCAGATCACGATCGTCGGAGTCGATGGTTACACCGAGCAGGCAACGCCCAGTCCGATCCCGTCCGGGCTCCGCGAGCGGATCGCGGAGTTCGAGGCCACCGGATGAGTGTCGCCTCGCGTGAACGATTCGCACAATTGCTGCTGGAGTCCAATCCTGATTTGGCCGAGCTCAACCTGTTGATCGCCGTCGAGGCGTATCCCAAGTTAGACATTGCCCGTTGGCTTGGGCGGGTGCAGGAACTGGCCGAGGATGCCACCGGACGCGGTGGTGGGGTTGACGGCGTGCTGCAGGCCCTACGCGCTGCCGGCGTCGAAGGCGATCGCTCGACTTACGACGACCCACGCAACTCGTTCCTGCACGAGGTGCTCGATCGGCGCGTTGGCCTGCCGATCGCGCTCTCTGCGCTGACTGTTGCGGTCGCAGAGCGCATCGGGGTCCCGGTGGCTCCGGTCGGTCTGCCTGGCCACTTCATCGTGGCGGAGCTGACGGCCGGTACACCGCGTTTCCTTGACCCGTTCCATGATTGGCAGGAACTCTCGACGGAGGAGTGTGCACGGATCGTGCAGTCCCTCGAGGGCACGCCGCTCGTCGCGTCGCACCTGGCTCCGACGCCGGCCGGGCCAGTCGTCCTGAGGATGCTCGCCAACCTGACCCGCTCATATCTCATCCGCGAGAGCCTGATCGATGCGCTCTGGACCGTGGAGCTCGCGCTGATCGTCGCACCCGAAGACCTGGAGTTGGCTGCGCAACGAGCGGCGATACTCCGGGCGATCGACGACGAGGATGGTTAGCGAACATCCTGTACGTCGCACCCGGCACGCGCGGCGCGCACCGCGAGGTGTCAGACACCAAGCGGTGACTACTGCGTCTGTCCCTGATCGTCAATGTCGCCCAGGGATTCCAGCAAGCGGACTCTGCCCTCGGCGAGGCGGTATCCGGCGCCGACGATGGCGCAGCGACCTGACGAAATTCGTTCCGCGATGGGTGCGGAGCGCTCGGCGATCAGATGCACGGTGTGGCGTACGTGCTCGATCGTGAGGTCGTCCGGGTCGATGTCCTCGATTCCACGTCCGGCGACCCGGGCGGTCACCATGCTCGGGGTGACCCGTTCGACGATGTCGCGGACGTACCCGCCCGGCATCTGTCCGGTTCGGTAGGCGGCGAGGGCGGTCGCGATGGCGCCACATCCGTCGTGCCCGAGTACGACGACGAGCGGGATCTGTAGGACGGTGACCCCGAATTCGAGCGATCCGAGGACGCTGCTGTCCAACACATGCCCGGCGGTGCGAACGACGGCGAGGTCACCGATGCCGCGGTCGAAAATGATCTCGGCGGCCACGCGCGAGTCCATGCACCCCAACACAAGCGCAAACGGCGATTGATGCTCCGCCGTCGCAGAGAGTCGATCCGCATCTTGATTCGGGTGCGCCAACGAGCCCGTGACGAAGCGGGCATTGCCCTGCGAGAGGGCCTGCCATGCCTGTGAGGGAGAGTCCGTTGTCGCCATTGCGTAGAGGTCGCGGTGAACCGGTTGCGCCCTACTCCTTGGCGGAGATGTACTCCGCGAGCATTTTCTCGCCGGCGTCGTGGCCTTGCTCGAAGTAGACCTTGTTGATCTCTTTGAACACTTCCCACTGCGCAGGCACGTCGTCCTCGGCCAGCGTCGCGTCGACGGGGCAGGCCTCGACACAGGCGTCACAGTCGATGCACTCAGCTGGGTCGATGTAGAGGATCGTCGCCTCGTCGTGATGCTCCTCGCCTGGGGCCGGATGAATGCAGTCCACTGGGCAGACATCGGCACACGACGTGTCCTTGGTGCCGATACACGGTTCAGCGATCACATAGGCCATGCGGTGGATCTCCCTCGACGGACGATTCGACGCAACGATCTTAGCAGGGGCACTCCGCCGCGCCCGGTACGCTTGACCCATGCACCGCCTGCGATTCGGCGCGTTTTTTGCGCCCTACCACGAGCCGCGTGAGAACCCCACGCTGGCACTGCAACGCGACTTGGAGCTCATCCAGCTGCTCGACCGCCTGGGTTTCGACGAGGCCTGGGTCGGCGAGCACCACTCCACCGGTTGGGAGACGGTCGCTTCGCCCGAGATGTTCCTGGCCGTTGCGGCGGAGCGCACGCGCCACATCCGTCTCGGTACCGGCGCGGTCAGCCTGCCGTATCACCACCCGCTGATGGTGGCCGACCGCATCGTACTGCTGGACCACCTGACGCGCGGCCGCGTCAACTTCGGCGTCGGACCGGGCGGACATCTGACCGACGCGGCGATGCTCGGGCTGGAGCCGTCGCGCCTGAGGGACATGCAGGCCGAGTCCCTCGAGGTCATCGTGCGCTTGTTCACAGAGACCGAGCCCTTGACCGTCCGCTCGGATTGGTTCCAACTCAACGACGCGGTGCTGCAGCTCCGCCCGTTGCAACGGCCGTACCCGCCGATCGCGACCACCAGCATGGAATCGCCGGCCGGAATGCAGCTGGCGGGACGGTTCGGGGCCGGGGTGCTGTCGCTGGCGGTCTCACGCGGCCCACGGGGTCCAATCGACCTGGCCGCCCACTGGCAGATCGCCGAGGAGGCCGCTGCGGCTGCGGGCCGGACCGTCGATCGCTCCGAGTGGCGTCTGATCGTCCCGATCCACCTTGCTGAGACCAAAACGCAGGCCGTCGAGGATGTGCGCACCAGGGCGGGACGCTTCGTGCTGGACTACGTGGAGGGCACAACCGGCCGACCGAGTCCCGTCGCCGGTCCCCACGACAAGGTCGTCGACCAGATGATGGAGCTGGGCGCGTGGATCATCGGCACGCCGGACGAGGCCGTCATCGCCATCGAGGGGCTGCTCGAACGCAGCGGCGGGTTCGGCGGGGTCATGGTGTGGGGCCAAGAGTGGGCCGGGACCGAAGCGACCAATCGCAGCTACGAACTGTTGGCCCGCTACGTTGCGCCCACGTTCCAAGATGCGCTGGGCGGGCTGGAGCGCTCCAACGCCGTCGCCCGTTCACAGACCCAGACCCTGCAACGCGAGCGCACCGCCGGGGTCGAGCGCGCGCAAGCGCGCTACGAGGAATCGACGTCGCCGTAGGTCGGGTGGTTCGTGCCCAGTTCGGGCGGGGTGTCAGGACTCCGTGATGGCGGGCAGGGCGGATGTCCTCCAGCGCAGCGAGTTGGCTCCGGCAAGAAGTGCCATCAGGGTGGTGCCCGCGACGAACAATCCGCCCGCGAGGACGTAGGACGGACGGACGCCGATTCGGTCGACCAACACCCCGGCCGCGACGAGTGACACCGCGAAGCTGGACCAGCCGACCGCCTCCATCACCGCTGACACGCGGCCGCGGATCTCGTCTGGAGACCGGCGTTGGATCAGCGTCTGGCGGGCCGGATCGGCGATGCCGCCACCCAACCCGCCGAGCGTGAGCCCGGCGACCGCGATCCAGAACGGCAGCACTGAGGCGGCGAGCAGCGCGACGCTCTGCATTGCGAACCCGATCACCGCGACCGTGACCTCACGGCCAGGTGCGAGCAGCCGCGACGCGTAGCTCGCGCCAACCATCGTTCCGACGCCCCAACCCGCCCAAAGGCATCCAAGCCCGACCGCGCCGGCACCCTCGATGTCCGCAAACGCCGGGTTGGCGGCGATGATGAAACCGACGCCGATGAACGCGACGAACCCCGAGAAGATCACTGCGCGTAACAGGCGATCACCCGCGACGAACTGAAAGCCGGCACGGATCGCTCCGCGCTGACGGCCCGTCGCCGCCTGCCCGCGCCGCTGGAACGACTGCCGGATCGATCTGACGAGCAACGCCGACACAACGAATGTCGCACCGTTGAACATCATCGCCGCGCTGGGCGAGACGAACCCTGCCAACGCGCCGCCCACGAGTGGGCCGACCGCGAACGAGAGTCCCGCGACCTGGCCCAGCAGGCCGTTGGCCCACGGCAGGTCGTCATCGTCAACGAGGTTGGGCAAGGCCGCTCTCGAGGCCGGGACGAACGGCGTCTCGCAGATCGCCCCGAGCCCGGCGGTCAGGACGAGCAGGGCCGGAGGGGCGTCCGTCGCGATCAGCACGGCCAACACACCGAACACCCCAGCTGCGGTGATGTCGCTGCCGATCATCAGGCGACGGCGGTCCAGCCGGTCGGCCAGCGATCCGGTCAGTGGTGTGATCGTGCCCGCGACGAGCGACGTCGCGAGTGCTCCGCCGGCGACCCATGCGGCCGAGCCCGTGCGCTGGTAGAGCACTGCGGCGAGCGCGACGCTGGCGGCGATCGACCCCGAGATCGAGATCAGACGTGCGAGTGCAAGTCGTCGCGCATCCCGCCGCGACCGTCGCCGATCGGTCACCCCCACGTCGCAGCCCGGTTCAAACGGCTGCGACGGGGGCTCGGGCGGCGACGGCGTCGGCGACGGCGAGCAGGGCGATCGCGGCGGCTGTGTCGGGGCGGCTCAATACGATCGGGGTGCCCTCGTCGCCGGCGCGGGCGACGTCGGATTCGAGCGGAACCTGCCCCAGCAGCGGCACACGCAGGTCGTCGGCGAGCGATTGGCCGCCTCCTCCCGAGAAGATCTCGTAGCGGGCGCCGGTGTCCGGCGCGACGAACCAACTCATGTTCTCGACGACGCCCAGGATCTCCAAGTTGACCCGGCGCGCCATGCCGCCGGCACGCTGCGCGACTTTCTGTGCGGCCATCTGCGGCGTCGTGACGATGACCAACGTGGCGGCCGGTGCGAGCGACGCGAGCGACAGCGCCACATCTCCGGTGCCGGGCGGCAGGTCGACAAGCAGGTAGTCCGGGTCGTCCCAGAACACCTCGGTCACGAAGCTGGTCAAGGCCTTGTGCAGCATCGGCCCGCGCCAGATGACCGGTTGGTCGTCGCTCGCCATGAACCCCACCGACATCAGCCGGACGCCATGCGCCTCGACCGGCAGGATCAGGTCGTCGCCCAACATCACGGGCGCCCGGCCGGCGCCCATCATCCGGGGGATGGAGTAGCCGTAGACGTCGGCGTCCAGCAGGCCGACGCTGTGTCCACGTGCTGCGAGCGCGACGGCCAGGTTGGCGGTGATGCTCGACTTGCCGACCCCGCCCTTGCCCGAGGCCACCAGGATGACGTTGGTGCGCGCGCCCTCCAGGAACGGCGATGCGCGTTTGTCACCGCCGATGATCCCGGACCGGACGGACCCCCGCTCCTCGTCCGTCATGGTGTCGAGCGTCACGTGGACGCCTTCGACGCCGGGCAGTGTGACGAGCACCTCGCTGACACGGCGCTGGATCTCGGCTTTGAGCGGGCAGCCTGCGACGGTCAACTTGATCGACACGTGGACGCGGCCGCCGTCGACCCCGACGTCGCCGACCATCCCCAAGTCGACGATGCTGCGGTGCAGCTCAGGGTCGAGCACACCGCGCAAAGCATCGATGACACCGTCGCGGGAGAGGGCGGTGGCGGTGCTCACATGAACATGCGGGCGTATGGCGCGGCTTGCGCCAACGTGACGTCCCACGGACCGTGCCCCGGGTAGATGACGGTCTCGCCCGGAAGGTCGGTCAGCGTGCGCTCCAGGCTCTGCATCATCGCGGCGTGATCGCTGCGTGGGAAGTCGGTGCGCCCGATCCCCTGCGCGAAGATCAAGTCGCCGACGAGCGCGTGACCCAGGGAGGCCTCGTACGCGATCATGCAGCCGGGTGAGTGACCGGGTGTCGCGAGCATGCGAAACCGCAGGTCGCCAAGCTCGAGCACGTCGCCGTCCTGCAGGATCCGGGCGGGCGTCACCCCCGGCGTCGGCGGTGGGTTGCCGAACATCGCCGGGTTGAACGGTGCCGGTGCGGCAAGCCAGTCCTCGTCTCCTGCGCCGATCCAGACGGGAATCCCGCGCTCGGCCCAGACGTGGTTCTCGACGATGTGGTCCCAGTGGCCGTGGGTGTCGAGCACCGCGACGGGGGTCAGCTCGAGCCGTGCGAGCGTGTCGAGCGCCCATGCCTGGCTGCCGGCAGCCGGGTCGACCACCCAGGCCTGGCCGCCTTGGCCGGTGCCGACGATGTACGTGTTGGTGGCCACAGGGCCGAACGTTCCGCCTCGGATGATCATCGCGTCCAGCGTAGTACACGGCCTTCGCCCACGTCCCTGATACGTCCGTTAAATGTGACTGGCCCGCCGAAGCGGGCCAGTCGTTGGACGGATCTGCAATACCGGCCGAGTTACTTGCCGGTCGGTGCGCGGTGAACGTTGATCCGTCGCACCGTGGACGTCCCCAGGTTGGTCCTACTGGTACCTGGGGTCATTTCGACCCAGAACACGCCGCCCCGCTTCAGCGCCCGCATGATCGCGGTGTGACGAAGCTTGAGCTTGGTCGTTCCGGGCTTGACGTTGATGAACACCGTCGCAAGCACGGTCTTGGCGGTACCGGACGTGCGTGCTGCTGCCCGCTTGCCGGGACCTCCAAGAATCCGAACTCGGACGACCGTTGTGGTCGCCGGGGCCGTCAGCGTGACCGTC
>JANLOO010000067.1:0-5173 GCA_031366605.1 Actinomycetota bacterium
CCCATGGCAAACATTCTTGTCGTCGATGACGAACCCCGGATTGTCGGGTTCCTGCGCCGTTCTCTCTCGAATCACGGGTTCGAGGTGGACGGCTCGCTGACCGGCGCGGACGCGCTCACACGGCTTCGGACAAAGTCGTACGACCTGTTGCTGCTCGATCTGATGATGCCCGAGATCGACGGAGTCCAGGTGCTGAAAGCGGTCAGCAATCTGGACCAACAGCCGCAGGTCATCATTGTGTCGGCGCGGTCCGACGTGTCGGCAAAGGTCGCCTCTCTGGACCTGGGGGCGGCTGACTACATGACCAAGCCGTTCGCGTTGCCCGAGCTCGTTGCGCGGATCCGGGCGCGACTGCGCGCAGCCGATCCCGAAACCGTCGTACGCCGCGGAGGGATCGCGCTTGACGTCGTCAACCACGCCGTGGATGTCGGCGACGGGCCGATCCGGCTCTCGCATCGCGAGTTTGCGTTGCTGGGCCGCCTGGCGCAACGGGCCGGACAGGTCTGCAGTCGTGAAGAGCTCCTCACCGATGTGTGGGGCCTCGCACACGACTCCGGTGCCAACGTGGTCGACGTCTGCGTGCGGCGGCTGCGCGTCAAGATCGGCAGCGACCGCATCGAAACGGTCCGCAACGGGGGGTACCGACTCCGTGGTGCATAGATACAGAAGTCAATTCGGGCTCGAGATCGCCTGGGGGATCTTCGCTGCGGCCAACCTCATCGCGATGCTCGTGTTTCCCGAGCAGGCGACGGTGCCGTTTCACTTCATCTGGGTCAGCCTGACCTTGCTCTACGGCTACCGCACGTGGAATCCCCGTCCGACGTTGATCGTGCTCGGGATCGTGATGGTCACGACGACGTTCGGCGAGCTCCACTACACACTCGCGTGGGTTGAACTCTCCGAGATCCCGCTCATGGCCGCGATGTTCCTCGCCATGGTGTGGCACGCGCGCCGCCGCCAGCGGGCGATCGAAGACCTGCGTTCCGGAGCCGAGCGCGAGCGGGACTTCTTGCGCGATGCGTCCCATCACCTGCGCACTCCGATCACGATCGCGGTCGGACACGCCGAGCTCGTGCGTGACGTCGTCGAGGATCCGGGGGCAGCCGATGACGTCGACGTCGTCCTGGACGAGCTTCACAACCTGGCTCAGATCGCAAACCGCATTCTGATGTTGGCGACCGCGGATCACCCGGAGTACCTGCGTCTGGAGACCCTCGCCGTCGACGTGTTCGTGCAACGGCTCGCTGATCGGTGGAGTACCGCATTCGATCGCGACTGGCAGATCGACTGTGGCTCCACAGTGGTGATCGAGGCCGACCGCGATCAGATCGAGCGTGCGCTCGACGCGATCGTCGAGAACGCCGTCAACCACACCACCGCTGCCGAAAGCATCCAGATCACGACGTCGATCGGCGGCGCGACGGTGGCGATTACGATCACCGACACGGGCTCTGGCATTCCCCGTGCGCACCTGCCTCATGTCTTCGAGCGGTTCTTCGGGACCAACTCGGGGTCTCGTCGCGGGACCGGCTTGGGACTTGCGATCGTGCAGAGCGTCGCGGAGGCCCATGGAGGCCACGCCGCGATCACAAGTGAGGAAGGCGTGGGCACGACCGTGACGTTGACGCTCCCCGTGGGTGCCGCCAGCGGCGTCGCCGCCAGATCCCTACTGGCTCGCGAGCGCGCGTAGCCGGGCCAGGTCGAGAACGTTCGTGGTGCTGGGTGCCGTGATCGCAACGGTTTCGCCGAGCTTGGTAAAGCTCACCGTCAAGTCGAGCGTGAGTTTGTGGAGCGCGCTGAGTGCGGTGACGCCGCCGGCGTAGCTGAGCTTGGCGATGACGCGTCGCGGCAACAGGTCATCGACGCCGATCCACAGATCCACTGTTTTGGTCGTCAGCGCAGACTCCAGCTGCCGGCGCGTGGCGGCGGACAACCTGGTTCCCTGGATCGCCTGCAGGGCGGGGGCGATGTCCGCGAGCGCACGTGCCGTGTCGACCTTTGCGGCCAGATGGACGGTGTGCGCCCCGTCGAGGGTCTCGCGACCCGCTTCGGTGGGCGCGGTCGCCCAGGACAGCAATCCCACCGCCAGCTGCCCCGGTACAACGGCCGCCACCTGCGCCCGAGGAAGGTCCAGCCTGTAGTCGGTCCCGAGCACTCCTGCGAACAGCTGTCCTTCGACCTTGGTGACGTTGCCCTGGAGCTTCGGCAGTCCTGTGATGTTCGCGTCGAAATCAAACGAAGCTGCATCGCCGTTGACGGGACCCTCACCCGTGATCGTAACGGGGCCGTCGAGCGCCTGCGCCACGAGCTTGGGCAGCGTTCCCGGGGCGACGTCGGCTGCGACGGTCGTATCGACGGCGACGTGGAACGCGGTCAGCCCTGCGGCCGCGGTCGCGCTCTGACGCAGGATCTCGGCCGGGGGCAGGCCCGTGACGCGATCCTTGGTCGTGCCGCTGCCGCCACAGCCCGAAACGAGCGCGAGACAGGCGCCGAGTGTCACCGCGAGCGCCTTGGGCGGAGTGGTCACACACCCGGTATAGCATCCCCGCGTGGGGGATTCACTGACGCTCACCCCGGTCGGGGTCGGTGCTGCGTACGCTCGGCCCGGCGAGGCCCAGAGCGCGTACCTCGTCGCCTCCGGCGACACGTGTGTGTGCCTCGACCTCGGTGCCGGAGCGCTCAACCGGGTGCAGCAGCTGGTCGCGCCGGAGCGACTGTCGGCGATCGTGATCTCGCATCTGCACGCCGACCACTGCGTCGACCTGTTGAGCCTGCGGGTCTACATGGAGTGGGGCCCGGGCCGTGGGAGTCGGATCCGGGTGGTGGGACCCGCCGGGCTCCGCGATGTCTTGTGGGGCTTTGCCGGAGACAACGGCTGGGACGGGTTCGTGTTCGACACGCTGGACGAGCCCGGTGGTGCGATGGACATCGGCGCATTCCGTCTGACATGGGCGGAGGTTCCGCACATCAAACCGACGTTCGCGCTGCGCATCGATGACGGGGCTTCGTCGATCACCTATGGTGCGGACTGTGGACCCAATGACGCACTCGTGGCGCTGGCAGCGCAGACGGACGTGTTGGTCGCCGAATGCTCCCTTGGCGCCGGACCGTCGGATGACGGCGCCATTCATCTCTGCGCCACCGACGCCGGGACGCTCGCGCGCCGTGCCGGAGCCGGACGCTTGCTGTTGACCCATTGCTACCCGGAACACGATCGGGACGTGGTGCTCGCCACGGCCGCCGCCGCGTTTGACGGGCCAGTCGCCTGGGCGCGGCAAGGTGAGCAGGTGGTCATATCAACCGACTGAGGAGCCTGGTCGCCCGCATGAGCCCCAGGGCGCGTGCGGCGGTGATGAGCCTGCTGCTCCCCGGGCTGGGGCAGCTCTATCTGGGGCGCGCCGGGCGGGCCGCCATCTGGTTCGGTGGGCTGATGGTCGTCTACCTGATCACCGGCTCCCGTACCACCGACCGCTGGATCCCGCCGGTCCTGGCGACGGTTCTGGGAGTGATCGCCGCTGCGGATGCGCTCGTCATCGGTCGCAGCCCGGGTCGCAGGTTGTGACGAGGGCCACAACCTTGTCGTGCGTGCGTACAATCACCCGATGACCGCTGCCGGGGAAGATGCGACGCGAGAGATCTCCGGGAGCACCCGTGCGCCGGGAAAGCTCTCCGACCGCGACGTGCAATCCCTGTGGCGGCGGTGCAAGGAGTACGGCGACCTGCCGGCGCGCGACCAACTGATCCTCAACTACGCGCCGCTCGTCAAGTACGTCGCCGGGCGGATGAGGGCCGCGCTGCCGTCTCACGTCGATGAGGCCGACCTGATCTCGTATGGGCTTCTGGGCTTGATCAACGCGGTCGAACGCTTTGATCCCAAGCGGCGCATCAAGTTTGAGACCTACGCGGTCACCCGCATCAAGGGCGCCATCATCGACGAACTCCGTGCGCTCGACTGGGTGCCGCGGTCGGTGCGCGCCAGGGCACGCGAGATCGAGCGGACGTCTGCCGAGCTCGAACACAAGCTGCACCGCGCGCCGACCGACGGCGAGATGGCCGATGCGCTCGGCGTCACCGCCAACGAGTTTCAGGACAGCATCACGCAGATCGCCAACTCCTCGCTCGTCGCGCTGGACGAGATGTGGAGCGGCTCGGGGACCGGTGAGTCGCTCGCGTTGATCGACACCATCGGGGACGGCGCCATGAGCGACCCGGCGACGATGGTCGGCGAGATGGAGACCCGCATCACGCTGGCCGACGCGATTGCGGGCTTGCCTGAGCGCGAGAAGATCGTCGTCAGCCTCTACTACTACGAAGGTTTGACACTTCGCGAGATCGGCGAGGTCCTCGGCGTCACCGAGAGCCGCGTGAGCCAGCTGCACACCAAGGCCGTCCTGCGCTTGCGCGGACGGCTCTCGGACGACACGGAGTAGTCGCGGCGCGGCACGAGGCCGCCGCAGACCCGATTCACGCAGGCAGGTGGTGGTGGGCGGGTGCCGTCTCCTCGCGGTTTCCCCACGGTGCGCCCGAGATGAGACCGTCGATCTCCCCGGCGGGCATCGGCCGTGCCAGGAGGTATCCCTGGATCTCGTCACAGCCGAGGGCGGTGAGCCGTTGGAGCGTGTCCTCCTCCTCAACGCCCTCCGCGACCGAGACCATGCCCAGTCGGTCCGAGAGATCCAGGATCGCGGCGACCACGGCGGAGTGCCGGTCGCTCTGATCCATGCGGTTGACGAATGACCGGTCGATCTTGAGGATCGACACGGGCAGGTCGGTGAGATACGCGAGGGATGCCTGTCCGACGCCGAAGTCGTCGACTGCGATTCGGACGCCCATGTCGTCGAGTTCGGCGAGCAACTCGGCAGCGCGTTCGGGATTCGCCATGACCATCGTCTCGGTGACCTCGAGTTCGAGGTGCTGCGGCGGGACGCCGGTTTCGACGAGTGCGTCGCGAACCGTGGTCGCGAGATCCAGACTGTGCAACAACCGGGCGGACAGGTTGACCGCGACCGTGAGGTCTGGGCGACTGACGCGCCACCGCGCTGTATCGCGGAGGGCAGTGGACAGGACATGCTCGGTCAACGGAACGATCAGCGCCGAGCGCTCGATGCCGGGGAGGAACGCGCCCGGGAGCAGCAGTCCGAGTTCCGGATGTCGCCAGCGCACCAGGGCCTCC
>JANLOO010000031.1:0-24319 GCA_031366605.1 Actinomycetota bacterium
CATCTCCTCGCTGATCTGCTCACCACCGGTCAGGATGGCGATGTCCTCGAGCATGCGCTTGCGACGATCACCGAAGCCCGGGGCCTTGACCACGATGCCGGTGAACGTGCCACGCAGCTTGTTGACGATGAGCGTGGCGAGCGCCTCGCCCTCCACGTCCTCCGCGAGGATCAGCAGGCTGCGTCCGGTCTGGATGACCTTCTCCAGAAGCGGCAGCACATCCTTGACCTGGCTGATCTTGCCACCGTGGGCCAAGATGTACGGGTCGTCGAGGATGGCCTCCATCCGCTCGGGGTCCGTGACCATGTACGGCGACATGTATCCGCGGTCGAACTGCATGCCCTCGGTGAACTCGAGCTCCATCCCGAAGGTCTGGCCCTCCTCCACGTTGACCACGCCGTCCTTGCCGACCTTCTCGATGGCGTCGCTGATGATGTCGCCGACCTCACGGTCGCGCGCCGAGATCGTCGCCACGCGAGCGATGTCCTCTTTGCCGCTCACCGGGCGGGCGCTCTTCTTGATCTCCGCAACGACGACATCGACAGCCTGCTCGATACCGCGCTTGAGGCCCATCGGGTTGGCACCCGCAGCCACGTTCTTGACGCCCTCACGGACGATCGCCTGTGCGAGCAGCGTCGCCGTCGTGGTGCCGTCGCCCGCAACGTCGTTGGTCGCCGTGGCGACCTCGCGTACGAGCTGTGCGCCCTGGTTCTCAAACGGATCTTCAACGTCGATCTCACGCGCGATGGTGACACCATCGTTCGTGATCGTCGGCGCGCCGAACTTGCGGTCGATCACCACGTAGCGGCCCTTGGGGCCGAGGGTGACCTTGACCGCGTCAGCGAGGATGTTGACACCGCGCTCAAGTGCGCGACGTGCGTCCTCGTTGAACTTGATTTCCTTCGCCATTCGCTTCGTTCCCTTTCGTCAGTTCGGCTCGGTTATTTCTTTGCGCGCTTGGGCTTCGCGGCGGCGGGAGCCGCTGCGGCAGCCGGCGGCGCACCCTCGACGACGGCCAAGATGTCGTGTTCGGCGAGGATCAGGACGTCGTCGCCGTCGACCTTGACCTCGGTCCCGCCGTACTTCGAATAGATGACCTCGTCACCGACCGCGACGTCGAGGGGAACACGCTTCCCGTCGTCCCAACGGCCGTCACCGACGGCCAGGACCTTGCCGCGCTGCGGCTTCTCCTTGGCGGTGTCGGGGAGCACGATCCCGCTCGCGGTCACTTGCTCCGCCTCGAGCCCTTCGATAATCACTCGGTCGCCGAGCGGCTTCAGATTCAATTGCCCTCCTTGTACTTTGGGTTAAGCGTGGGCGGCATCCCGAACGCTGTCCAGGGGTTTTGGCACTCCACCGCCCCGAGTGCCAAGAGATTAGCTGACAGTGCCGAGCTTCGCCAGGGCCGCCGCGGCGTTACCGCCGAACACAATCCACAATTGGACGCCCCAAAGTCGGTCGACTGGTGGTCACCGGGGCGCGCCAAGTGGCCGCGTACGCAACCGCCAATTGGTCGTGATCGCCACTGCCAATTGGCCACGACGAGCGAGTGAATGCGATCGCCGGTTGTGGCCGTGATCAGGTCACGCGGTCCGGGGGTTCCCTCCCCCCGAAGAACGCGACCAGGTTGTCGACGGCGCGCATGCCCATCGCCACCCGGCTCTGCAGCGTGGCGCTCCCCAAGTGGGGGAGCAACACGACGTTCTCGAGGTCAAGCAGCTCCGGATGGATCCGGGGTTCGTGCGCGTACACGTCGAGCCCGGCACCGGCGAGACGGCCCGCACGGAGGGCGGCAGCGAGTGCGGTCTCATCGACGACATCCCCACGTGCCGTGTTGACCAGGATCGCACCGGGCCGCATCAGCGCCAAGGCACGGGCATCGATCAGGTGGCGGGTCTGCGGCGTCGCGGGGCAGTGGATCGACACGACGTCGCTGACCGCGAGCAGCTCATCGAGGGACGTGCACGGTAGTGCGTCGAAGCCGTCCGAATTGATTGGGTTCGGTTGCCAGAAGACAACACGCATACCGAAACCCGCGCGGGCGCGTTGCGCGACGGCCCGCCCGATCCGTCCCATGCCGACGATGCCGAGCGTTACCCCGGTCAACCGGGTCCCCATCATGTGCGTTGGCCGCCAGCCCGTCCACGCCCCCGACCGCACGTGCCGCTCGCCCTCGCCCGCCCTCCGGCCTGCCATCAGCATGAGCATGATCGCCAGGTCGGCAGTGTCGTCGGTCAAGACCCCGGGGGTGTTGGTGACGACGATGCCGTTGGCCGTGGCCGCAGCAATGTCGATGTGGTTGTACCCGACACCGAAGTTCGCCACGATGCCCGCTCCATCGGGACCAACATCGAGGGCCTCGGCATCGAGCCGGTCCGTGACCGTCACAACAAGACCATCAGCGATGCGAAGCGCACGGCCCAACGCGGATACCGGGAGCGGGTTGTCGGCGGTGTTCAGCTCCGCGTCGAACAGTTCCGCGAGGCGCGCCTCGACGATGTCGGGCAGACGACGCGTAACGATGACCCGTGGACGGCGATTCATCGGAGACGGTTCCACTGCGTGCATTCTCGTCGATCAGGAGGAGCTGCGTCGCCGCCGCGGGGGATGACTCCGGCACCCCGCGTGTTTTTGACAGGGTTCGTCGCCATGTCCAGCGAACACTCGAATCACCCGCGTCGACCACGACAGCTTGTTCTGGGGGCCGTCGGGTTCACCGTCGTCGCGTGGGCATCTGCGTTCGTCGCGATCCGGAGCGCCGGTATGGCGTTCTCTCCCGGGCCGTTGAGCCTGTTGCGCCTCGGAGTTGCAGCACTGTGTCTGGGCACCGCGGCCGCGATCCGTCATGAGCGGCTGCCGAGTCGCAGCGAACTCATCGGCGTGCTCGTCTGCGGGATCTCGTGGTTTGGCATCTACAACCTCGCCCTCAACGCCGGCGAGCGCCGCGTCGATGCCGGAACGGCCGCGATGATCGTCTACATCGCCCCGGTGCTCATCGCCCTCTTGGCGGGCCGGCTCTTGGATGAGGGCTTCCCCCGAATCCTGCTCCTTGGATGTGCCGTCAGCTTCGCGGGTGTCGTACTGATCGCCGTCGCGGTCTCTGACGGCTTCCATTTCGGCAGTGGCGTCCTGCTGTGTCTGCTCGCCGCCGTGACCTACGCGATCGGGGTCGTCGCTCAGAAACCCGTGCTGGCACGCCGGTCGTCGCTGTCGATCACCTTCGCGGCCTGTGTGGTGGGCCTGATGGTCTGTTCGCCCTTCGCTCCGCAACTGGTCCAGGAAGTCGGCGACGCCCCTGCGGGCGCCATCGCGTGGAGCGTGTACCTGGGTGTCGTCCCGACCGCGTTCGCGTTCACGACGTGGGCATACGCGTTGTCTCGGACAACGGCAGGCAGGATGGCGAGCGCATCCTTTCTGGTTCCGCCGCTCGCCGTGCTCTTGGGGTGGATCATCCTTGGGGAGACGCCCGCACCGCTTGCCATCGTCGGCGGAGTGGTGGTCCTGACGGGAGTGACCCTGGCGCAACGCCGCGCGCCACAGCGCCGCGCTGTGGGCTCGTAGTGGTGTGACATCACAATGGCGTGCCTGTATCCCTGCGCGAGAGCGAGCGAGGCGGTCGACGCAGGTCGTCGTGAATATCGGGAATATTCGCGATACCGAGGACGCCGCAACGCGACGCTCGCAGCCAGGGAGACACCACCGCTAATTTCGATGTCGCACCACGAGACGAACCTCAGGGAGTCGCGTCAACGGGCGGCCTACGTGGCCATACGTCCGATCAGAAACCCGACGCGACGGCATGGACATCGCGTGCTCGGGAGTAGGCTCGTCCCGTGCAGATCGTCGACTTGAGCCATGCAATCGAGGGCGACATGGTGACGTATCCCGGACTTCCCGGGCCGATCATCTGCGACTTCATGAGCCGCCCGCGTTCGCGCGAGATATATGCCCCGGGGTACGAGTTCCAGATCGGGTCGATCGAGATGGTCGGCAATACCGGGACGTATCTCGACACGCCGTTCCACCGCTTCGCGGATGGCGAGGACCTTGCCGCCGTGGGCATCGCACGCGTCGCAGAGCTCGATGGGATCCGTGTGGACGCAACAGAGATCACCGCGATCGATGTCGACGTCTTCGCGGACGTCGCCGTCGAGGGGCGTGCGGTGCTCGTGCACACCGGCTGGGACGTCCACTGGCGCACCGAGGCCTACCTGACCGGCCACCCGTTTCTGACCGCAGCGGCGGCCTTCCACCTCGCCGACCGAGGTGCCGCCCTGGTCGGGATTGACGCACTCAACATCGACGACACGTCGACCTGGGAGCGCCCCGTCCACACCATTCTCCTCGGTGCCGGCATCCCGATCGTCGAGCACTTGACCGGGCTCGGTCAGCTGCCCGCAGCCGGCTTCCGGTTCACCGCCGCACCCCCCAAGGTCGTGGGGATGGGTACGTTCCCGGTCAGGGCGTACGCCGTGATCAAATAGTCGGCGTCATCGCGATCAATATCGGACTGCGACGAGCGTCAACGCGTGAGCCGGAGCCGTCGGACCCGCAGCAGACCGTGGAGCACCGTCGAGGAGGCCGGTGAACTGAGCGACGTTCCAGTGGCCGCGACCGACCAGGAGCATGGAGCCGACCAAGATGCGCACCATGTGGCGCAGAAACGCATTGGCCTCGATCATCAGGACGAGCTCGTCGTCGCGGTCGACCCAATCACACACCAACACCGTGCGATCGAAGAACTGGTGCCTGGTCTTTGACGGGGTGAACGCCCGGAAGTCGTGCCGGCCGACCACCGCTGCGGCACACGCCCGCAACGCCGGACGATCCTGCTGCCACGACAGGTTCAGGACTCCTGTGCGACGCAGGGGCGACGGCGGACCGGGCAGCAAGCGGTACTCATACGCCCGGCTGCGCGCATCGGTGCGGGCGTCGAATCCGTCGGGTGCTTGGGTCACCCTGCGAACCGCGACGTCGTCGGGCAACGTGCCGTTCAACGCCCGAAGGAGCCGGTGGGTGTCGATCGCGCCGGTCGTCACCGCGCTCACAACTTGGGCCGAGGCGCTGACCCCGGCATCCGTGCGGCCGGCGACGCGCAGCTCGTCGGCGGGAGCCCCGAGGACCTTGACCAGTGCGCTTCGCAACACCGCCTCGACGGTCCGCCGGCCCGGCTGGGTCGCCCAACCGGCGAATCCCGCGCCGTCGTACTCAAGGTCGAGCCGAAGCGTTGGCACGGCCCGACCTCAGAAAATGTACGCCGGGTTACTCCGCCGCGACGGACGCAGCGGAAAGCGGTACCTCACGCGAGAGTTCGAGCAGCACCATGGGCGCTGCGTCACCCTGACGGGGGCCGAGCTTGATGACGCGCGTGTAGCCACCCGGAATGTCCTTGAACACCGGTGCGATCTCGTTGAACAACCGGTAGCTGATCGGCTTGTTACGAAGCAGCGAGATGGCCTGACGACGCGCATGCAGGCTGCCGTCCTTGCCGAGCGTGATCGCCTTCTCAGCGACGACCCGGGCCAGACGGGCCTTGGGTGCGGTCGTCTGGATGCGGCCGTGCTCGAGCAACGCGGTGGCCAGGTTGGCCGCCATCGACTTGCGATGTGCGCTCGATCGGTTGAGCTTGGGTCCTTGGCGGCGGTGGCGCATGAAAAGCTCCTCGTGGTCTGGCTCAGTCGTCTGCTCGGAGGCCGAGACCCTGGGCTGCCAGGACCTCTTTGACCTCCTCGATGCTCTTCTTGCCGAAGTTCGGGATGGCCCCGAGCTCCCCCTCTGTCTTCGAGATCAGGTCACCGATCGTCTCGATCCCGACACGCTTGAGGCAATTGTACGAGCGTACCCCAAGCTCGAGTTCCTCGATGAGAATGTCGTGCATGTCGCTCTTGGGCGTGCCTTCCTCGACCACCTCGGCCTCGATGGCCGACGCCGGGTTGGCGAACATGGAGAGACGGCCGATCAAGGTGTCCGCGGCGCGGGCGATGGCCTCACGCGGGTCGATGGAACCGTCCGTCTCGATCTCGAGCATCAGCTTGTCGTAGTCGGTGCGCTGACCGACACGCGCCGGGCTGACCTCGTAGCGGACCTTGCGGATCGGCGCGAACGACGAGTCCACCGGAATGACGCCGATCGTCGTGCCGGCACCCTTGTTCTGCTCGGCGGGCACGTAGCCGATGCCGCGTGCGATGGTCAGGATCATCTCGAGGCGGGCGCCCTTGTTGAGGTTCGCGATCTCGAGCTCGGGGTTGAGGACCTCGAGGTCCGCGGGGCAGATGATGTCCCCCGCGGTGACCGAACCCGGCCCGGTCTTGTTGATCTCGACCTCGACTTCGGGTGTCTCGCCGTGCAACAGGCAGACGAGGCCACGCAGGTTGAGGATGATGTCGGTGACGTCCTCGCGGACACCCTCGATCGTGCTGAACTCATGCTGCACACCGTCGATGCGAATCGAGGTGACAGCCGCTCCTTCGAGCGATGAGAGGAGCACGCGGCGAAGCGAGTTCCCGAACGTGTGCCCAAAGCCGCGGTCGAGCGGCTCGACCTCGAACACGCCGAGTGTGTCGGAGGTCTGGGTGTACGTCATGCGGGGGGCGTGAATGTCGAGCAACTTCGTTTCCCTCTTCCTCCGGCCCGAGGCCGGCGTGTGATGAACGCGAAAACCGGAGCCCTTCGCCTCGGCTGCCGGCCCCCGCGTCAGGGACTGGCCGCCATCGCTCGGGCCCCGTGAGCGCTACTTGGAGTAGAGCTCCACGATGAGCTGCTCCCGAACGGGCGTGTCGATCTCGACCCGGTCGGGGAATTTGAGGATGGTGCCGCTGAGCTGGTCGTAGTCGGCCTGCAGCCACGGTGCGACCGAGGCCACGAGGTCCGTGGCGTTGCGGATGACCTGCTCGGCCGACGACTGCTGCTTGACCGAGATGACGTCGGTCGGACGCACCTGGTAGCTGGGGATGTCGACCCGTTTGCCGTTGACCTTGAAGTGGCCGTGGCTGACGAGCTGCCGCGCCTGGCGGCGTGATGCCGCGAAACCAAGGCGGGTCACGACGTTGTCGAGCCGAAGCTCGAGCAAACGCAGCAGGTTCTCGCCGGTGATACCGGGCTGGCGGCTTGCCTTCTGGTAGTAGCGGCGGAACTGCGCTTCGAGGACGCCATAGAAGCGGCGTGCCTTCTGTTTCTCGCGCAGCTGCAGCAGATACTCGCTCTGCTTGGAGCGGCGTCCCTGGCCCGCCTCACCCGGCGGGTAGGGGCGGCGTTCGATGCCGCATTTGTCCGTCAGGCAGCGCTCACCCTTGAGGAAGAGCTTCTCTCCCTCACGGCGGCACTGTTTGCACTGGGGGTCGCGATCGCGGGCCACAAAAACCTCTCGGTCGGAGCTAGACGCGGCGCCGCTTGCGAGGGCGGCATCCGTTGTGCGGGACGGGACTGACGTCGGTCACGGACGTCACCTCGAGGCCTGCGGCCTGAAGCGACCGGATCGCGGTCTCACGACCGGATCCTGGGCCCTTGACATACACGTCGACTTTCTGCAGACCATGCTCCATGCCCTTGCGGGCAGCTGCGTCGGCGGTGACCTGCGCAGCGAACGGCGTGGACTTGCGCGAGCCCTTGAAGCCCGCGGAGCCGGCCGTCTCCCACGCGATCACATTGCCCTCGCGATCGGTGAGCGTGACGATCGTATTGTTGAACGACGTCTTGATATGAGCGTGCCCGATCGGGACGTTCTTCTTTGCGCGGCGGCGTGTGCGCCCGCGGGTTGCCTTCTGACGTGACACTCGTGCTCCTCGTCTACTTCTTGCGCTGTTTGCCGACGGTCTTGCGCGGCCCCTTACGGGTGCGCGCATTGGTCTTGGTCCGCTGCCCACGCGAGGGAAGCCCGCGCCGGTGGCGCAGCCCTCGGTAGCAACCGATCTCGGACAGCCGCTTGACGTTGTTTGCGCGCTCGCGCCGGAGGTCACCCTCGACGATGAGCTCTTTGTCGATCATGTCGCGGAGTCGCGTGACCTCTTCCTCGGTCAGGTCCCTGACGTACGTGTCCGGGCTGATGCCGACCTGGGCCAGGATTTTGTTGGCCGTCGAACGGCCGATCCCGAAGATGTACGTGAGGCCGATCTCGATGCGCTTCTCACGCGGAACGTTGACGCCTGCGATACGTGCCATGGGTTAGCCCTGGGTCTGTTTGTGGCGGGGGTTCTGACAGATGACCATGACTTTTCCGTGCCGCTTGATGACGCGGCACTTCTCGCACATGGGTTTGACGGACGCTCGGACTTTCACAGGCTGACCTTTGCTCTTACTTGAAGCGGTACGTGATGCGGCCACGGGTCAAGTCGTACGGTGAAAGTTCGACTTTGACGCGGTCGCCCGGGAGGATTCGAATGTAGTGCTGGCGCATTTTTCCGGAGATGTGCGCGAGGACGTTGTGGTCGTTGTCGAGCTTGACCCGAAACATCGTGTTGGGCAGGGCCTCGGTCACTTCGCCCTCAAGCTCGATCGCATCTTCCTTCTGACCCACAGACTCCTCTCGTGCCCCGGAGGGCAGCCCCGTAGGGCAATGGCAGAACGCACCGCGACGCCCCCGGTCTCCCGCGAGCGGCCTCGGATCGTAGCATGGTTCACGCTCACGTTTGCGTCAGGATTCGTGGACCATTTTCGGTGACCGCGACGGTGTGTTCGGCGTGCGCCGAGAGCGAGCCGTCGGCGGTACGGATCGTCCACCCGTCGGCATCCACCGTCACGTCGAACCCTCCGACGTTGACCATGGGCTCGATCGCGATGACGACACCGGGCTCCAGCATCGGCCCGGTTCCCGGCTCACCGAAGTTCGGCACCTGCGGCTCCTCGTGCATCGTGCGCCCCACGCCGTGCCCGACCAGGGCCCGCACCACCGAGTAGCCGGCTGCCTCGACCTCGGTCTGCACGGCATTGCCGATGTCGCCCACACGGTTTCCCGGTCTGGCCTGCGCGATGCCACGAGCGAGCGCGGTCTCGGTGACCGAGATGAGGCGCGCGGCCTCGGCGGTGATCGAACCGATCGGGAATGTCCGGGCCGTGTCGGCCACCCAGCCGTCCAGGATCAGGCCAATGTCGACTGACAGGATGTCCCCGTCCTGCAGCCGCACCGGACCGGGGATGCCGTGGACGATCTCATCGTTGAGCGATGCACAGATCGTGCCGGGGAACGGAGGGGTGTTCGGTCCGCCGGGGTAGCCCAGGAACGCCGGGATCCCGCCGCGGGCGCGGATGGCCTCCTCGGCGATTCCGTCGATCTGCAGTGTGGTTGCGCCCGCTTGCACTGCGTCCCGCAGGATGTCGATGCATTCTGCGAGCGCCGCACCCGCGGTGGCCATCGCATCGAGCTCACCAACCGTCTTGGGCACCTGCCCGCTCGGGCGCGTCGCAGCGGGGCGCCGGCGCTTGGCGTTCACAGGCCCAGGCACGCGCGAATACGTGCGTACACCGCGTCGAGTTCGCCCGTGCCGTCGATCTCGCACAGCACGCCGCCGTCGCGGTAGTAGCCCACAACCGGTGCGGTTTGCCTGGTGTAGGTCTCGAGGCGCGCCGCGATCGTCTCCGGGCGGTCGTCTGCGCGCTGGTGGAGGTCGCAGTGCCCACCGTCGACGGGACACAGATCGTCAAGGCGGTAGGGGTTGGACACCTCGTGGTACGAGCGCCCGCACCTGCGACACAACCAGCGGCCTCCCAGACGGCGGGTCAGTTCGTCGTGGGGGACCAGTAGCGACACGACCGCCTCGAGCGGCGCGCCCAACGCGTGGAGCATCACATCGAGCGCTTCGGCCTGGGCGATTGTCCGGGGGAATCCGTCAAGCAAGAAGTCGTCGGGCGCACCGTCCAACCGTCCCTTGATCATTCCGATCACCACGTCGTCTGGGACCAGCTGCCCGTCGTTCATGAAGCGCTGGGCCTCGACGCCCAAGGCGGTGCCGTCCGCAACCTCTTGGCGCAGGATGTCGCCGGTCGCGAGATGCGTCAGGCCCAGGTCGGCCTTGAGCCGCTCCGCCTGCGTCCCTTTGCCCACGCCGGGCGGGCCGAACAGCGCGAGGCGCGCTATTTGAGGAACCCTTCGTAGTTGCGCTGCATCAGCTGCGCTTCGAGTTGGCGCATGGTGTCGATCGCCACGCCGACCACGATCAGCAGCGACGTGCCCGCGAACGTGAAGTTGACCTCGGGCATGTACTTGAAGATGATGTTCGGCAGGCTCGCGATCCCGGCCAGATAGAACGCGCCGGGCAGCGTCAGCCGTGTCATCACGCGGTCCAGATACACGGCCGTGGGACGACCGGGACGCACACCGGGCACAAACCCGCCGTATTTCTTGAGGTTGTCGGCCTGGTCAACGGGGTTGAACTGCACCGCGGTGTAGAAGTACGTGAACAGGATGATCAGGAGCGCCTGGAAGATGATGTAGAACCAGGAGTTCGTCCCGAGGATCCGTCCGAGATCCGCGAAGAAGCCCTTGTTGCCGCCGATCAGGGTCGAGAACAACGACGGCAGGATCACGATCGAGGCCGCGAAGATCACCGGGATGACGCCCGCCATGTTGACCCGCAGGGGCATATAGGTCGTGCCACCCTGCGTCATGCGCCGTCCCACCACACGTTTGGCGTATTGGATCGGGATGCGTCGCTGGCCCTCGTTGACGAACACGACGCCCACGACCACCGCGACAGCCATGACGGCGATGATGATCTTGGACACCGGCTGCAGGTCCCACCACCGGTTGATGCCCCGGGGGATCCCGGCGACGATGCTCGCGAAGATCATCAGCGAGATTCCGTTGCCGATACCACGCTGCGTGATCAGCTCGCCGAGCCACATGACCAGCACGGTGCCAGCGGTCAACGAGATGATGACCAGATAGAGCCGACCGAACGACAGACCGTCCAGTGCGCCCTGCTTTCTGAAGAACAGGATGTACGCAACGGACTGCAGGAATGCGAGCACCACGGTCAGATACCGGGTGTACTGGGTGATCTTGGCGTATCCCGCCTCACCCTCCTTCTGCAGGGCTTCCAACCGGGGTATCACCACCGTCATCAACTGGATCACGATGCTCGCGGTGATGTACGGCATGATCCCCAGTGCGAACACCGAGAACCTTGTCAGCGCCCCGCCTGAGAACAGGTTGAGGAACTGCAACACGTTCGCGGAGCCCTGCCCGTTGATCTTGTCCGCGATGCTCTGGGCATCGACCCCGGGCACCGGCACGAACGTGCCAAGTCGGTAGAGCGCGAGCAACGCAAACGTAAACCCGATCTTCTTCCGAAGATCCGGGGACTTGAAGGCGTTGAGGATGGACTTGAGCACTTAAGCCTTAGGCCTCGGTGGTTACCGCGGCACCGCGTGCCGGAATGACCTCCACTGTACCGCCTGCGGCCTCGATCTTTGTCTTCGCGCCGGCGGAGAACGCGTGGGCACGAACCGTGAGCGCGCGGTCCAGGTCACCTTCGGCCAGAATCTTGACCGGGTACTTGCGGTTCTTGTTGCCCTTGACGAGTCCGCTCGCCTCCAGCGCCGCAACGTCGACCACCGAGCCGGCGTCGAACCGCACCAGACTCCCGACGTTGATCGGGATCACGTGGGTACGGAATCGCTCGAACGGCATCGACTTCTTGTGGTTGGGACCGCGGAGCTTGCCCTTCTGCATGTGGATCGGCGTCTGGCCACCCTGGAACGTCTCGATCGGGCCCATACCCGAGCGGGCGCCCTGGCCCTTGTGCCCGCGACCCGACGTCTTACCGTGGCCGGAGCCCGGACCGCGACCGATCCGCTTGCGCTTGCGACGCGCACCCGGGTTGGGCGCGAGCTTCTCGAGACGGACGTCGTTGGGATCGACCGCCGGTGTTGCGTCGGCGTCACTCATTGACGTCCTCCTCGACCTTGATCAAAAACGCGACCTTGCGCAGACGCCCCCGGAACTCCGGGGTGTCGCGGTGAAGCTTGCTGCGGCCGATCTTGCCAAGTCCGAGTGCCCGCAGCGTGCCGCGGTGCTCCCACTTGGTGCCGATCTCCGAACCGGTTTGGGTGACGCGGATCATGCCGTCTCCTCCTCAGCGGTCGCGACCGCAGCTGCTGGGGCGTCCTCAACCGCGGCAGCGGCCGGAGCCTCGTCGATGGCAGGCGCCGCATCGACGGCGGGTGACGCGACGACAGCCTCGGCCGGGGCCTCGACGACAGGCGGTGCCTCGACGACAGCTGCTTCGACGACAGGCGCCACGTCGGCAGCGGGCGCCGCGTCGGCGGTTGACGACACCGGATCAGCGGCCGCTTCCAGGCGCTTGGCGTGACGGTTCTCTGACAGGCCGAGCACCTGGGCGATGGTCTTACCGCGACGTTCTGCGATGTCCTCGGGGCGGCGGAGCGCCTTGAGCGCGTCCACCGTTGCGGGAAGCAAGTTCATGGGGTTGGTGCTTCCGAGCGACTTGCTCAGGATGTCGTTGATACCGGCGAGCTCGAGCACCGCGCGCACCGGACCGCCGGCGATGACGCCGGTGCCGGGGGACGCGGGCTTCAACATGACGCGGCCCGCGCCATGATGTCCCAACACCTGGTGGGTGATCGTCGAGCCGTGCTTCGGCACGCGGAACAGGTTCTTCCTGGCGTCCTCGATGGCCTTCTGGATCGCCAACGGGACCTCGCGGGCCTTGCCGTGACCGACGCCGACGACGTCGTGCTGGTCACCGACGACAACGAGCGCCGAGAATGAGAACCGCCGACCGCCCTTCACCACCTTGGCGACGCGGTTGACCTGCACGACGCGCTCGGCAAGCTCGAGCCCGTTCGGGTTGATGCGCTCTGTACGTCGTACCTCAGCCAACGATCCTCATCCCCATTCCGCTTCTAGAACTCAAGGCCACCCTCACGGGCAGCATCTGCGAGCGCCTTGACACGCCCATGGTAGAGATATCCACCTCGGTCGAACACGACACGCGTCACGCCGGCCGCCATGGCCCGGTCGGCCACAAGCTTTCCGACCTGCGCAGCGGCATCGCCCTTACCGGCATCACGCAGCGCCTGCTCCGTGGAACCGGCAGCGGCAAGTGTGCGCCCCGTTGCGTCATCGATGATCTGCGCATAGATCCGGGCGTTCGAACGGAACACCGACAGACGTGGACGCTCAGCAGTGCCATTGACCTTGCCGCGGATGCGCCGACGGCGCCGGTCGCGACCACTCTGGGCCGGGTTGATATGCCTCATGCGCGCTTACCAACCTTCCGGCGGACGACTTCGCCGTCGTACTTGATCCCCTTGCCCTTGTACGGCTCGGGCGGGCGAACCTTGCGGATGTCCGCCGCAACCTGGCCGACCAACTGCTTGTCGATGCCAGAGACGACGATCTGCGTCGGCGCCGGGCATTCAAACGTGATGCCGTGCGGCGGCACGATGTTGACCGGGTGCGAGAAACCCGCGGCGATCTCGAGTTCGGTGCCCTTGATCTGGGCGCGATACCCGACGCCCACCATCTCGAGACGCTTCTGGAACCCGTCGCTGACGCCCTGGACCATGTTGGCCACCAGGGTTCGCGAGAGTCCATGAAGCGACCGGTGCGGGGCACGGTCGGTCGGCCGGCTGACCTGCAGCTCACCGTCGGCCTGCACCACCGTGATGGGCTCGACGACGGTGTGCGACAGCTCGCCCTTTGGGCCCTTGACGGTGACGTGTTGCCCCTTGATGTCCACCGTCACCCCTGCGGGGACGGGAATTGGGGCGCGTCCGATTCGACTCATTTCGTTCGCCTACCAGACTTCGCAGAGGATCTCGCCGCCGACACCGCGGCGACGGGCTTCTTGACCGGTCAGCAATCCCTGTGACGTCGAGATGACCGCGACACCCATCCCACCCAACACCTTTGGGATGCTGTCGCGATCGACGTAGACGCGGCGGCCGGGCTTGCTGATACGGCGCAACCCCGAGATCACCTGACGGCGGCTCTTGTCGTACTTGAGCTTGACGAGCAGTGTCTTGTGCTTGCCCTCGCCGGACTCTTCCCAACCGACGATGTAGCCCTCTGACTCGAGGAGCTTCGCCAGCTCGGCTTTGAGCTTGCTTGCGGGCATCGTGACCTGGTCGTGCAGCGCCTGGTTGGCGTTGCGCACGCGGGTCAGCATGTCTGCCACGGGGTCGGTCATCATTGTGCGAGCACTCCCTCTACCAACTGGACTTCGTCATGCCGGGAATGACACCGGCGTGGGCTTCTTCGCGCAGGCAGATGCGGCACAGGCCGAACTTGCGGTAGTACGCACGCGAGCGCCCGCACCGGTGGCAGCGCGAGTACCCGCGGGTCTGGTACTTGGGTGTGCGTGAGGCCTTCACGCGCAAACTGGTCTTCGCCACGTCTCTCCTATCGCTTCTTCGAGCGGGTGCGCGACCGCGCACGTTGCTTGCTCCGACGGCGGAGTGCCCGCTCCTCGGCCGTGTATCCATCTGCCCGGAACGGCATCCCGAGGTGACGCAAGAGCGCCCGCCCCTCCTCGTCGGTCACAGCCGACGTGGTGATGATGACATCCAGACCGCGAGCCTGGTCGACCCGGTCGTAATCGATTTCCGGGAAGATCGTCTGCTCACGGATGCCGAGCGCGAAGTTGCCGCGCCCGTCGAAACTGTCCGGGTTGACGCCACGGAAGTCACGGATCCGGGGAAGCGCGACCGACGTGAGCCGATCGTAGAACTCCCACATCCGTGCCCCGCGCAACGTCACCTTGCAACCGATGGGCATCCCTTCACGCAGCTTGAACTGCGCGATCGACTTGCGTGCCTTGGTGATGATCGGCCGCTGCCCCGCGATCTCCGCAAGCTGCTCGACGGCCTCGTCGAGCGACTTGGAGTTCTGCTTGGCCTCGCCGACGCCCATGTTGAGCGTGATCTTGGTGATGCTCGGGTGCTGCATCGGCGACTTGTACCCGAACTCTTCTTGCAGTTTGGGCCGGATCTCGTTGTTGTAGATGTCACGCATCCGTGGCGGCGGAGCGGGCTCCGATGGCCCGTCGGCTGCTTTGGCCGTGCCTTTTCCCTTGGCCTTCGCCGGGGCGGCCTTCGCCGGCTTCGCTTCGGGAGCGACTTCGGCTTCGGGCGCAGTCTCGGGCGCCGCTTCCGTGTCGGGTGCGGCCTCCACCTCAGGCGCCGCGTCCGCTTCGGGTTGCGTATCCGGAGCAGGGTCGGACGCGGCCTGGGGGGCCTCGTCGACGACCGGTGCGTCCGTGGTTTCGTCAGGGGTCATGTTGTCGTTCTCGTCAGCCATGAATTCAGTCGAACTTCTCTCCGCTTCGGGCCGACACTCGAACCTTCTTGCCGTCGATCTCCGCGAACCGCACCCGCGTGGGGCGTCCGTCCTTGGGGTCGATCAACGCAACGTTGGACAAGTGGATCGGCGCTGACTTCTCGATGACGCCACCCGGCTCCGTGGGCGGCCGTGGCTTGGTGTGGCGCTTCATGATGTTGAGGCCGTCGACGAGGACCTTCTCGTCCTCGGGGCGCACTTCGAGCACCGTACCGGTCTTGCCCTTGTCCTTGCCCGAGATGCAGACGACCTCGTCGCCCTTCTTGATGCGCGCAGCCATCACAACACCTCCGGTGCGAGCGAGATGATCTTCATGAAGTTCTTGTCGCGCAGCTCGCGTGCGACCGGCCCGAAGATGCGGGTGCCGCGCGGATTCTGTGCGTTGTCGATGATCACCGCGGCGTTCTCGTCAAATGCGATGAACGTCCCGTCATCGCGGGGGTGCGACTTCTTGGTCCGCACCACGACCGCCTTGACGACATCGCCCTTCTTGACTGCGCCGTTGGGAGTCGCCTGCTTGACGGTGCCGACGATGACGTCGCCCACGTATGCGTAGCGCCGTTTGGATCCACCCATCACACGGATGCAGAGGATCTCGCGAGCGCCGGTGTTGTCGGCGACGCGGAGGCGTGATTCCTGCTGGATCACTTGGCACGCTCCGTGACTTCGACCAGACGCCACCGCTTTTGTGCGGACAGGGGACGGCACTCGATGATGCGCACCTTGTCACCGACGTGGGCTTCGTTCTGCTCGTCGTGGACGTGGAGCTTGGCCGAGCGCCGAACCGTCTTGCCGTAGACCGGGTGCGGGCGCGAGCTGTCGATGCGCACGGTGATCGTCTTCTCACGGGCATCGCTGACCACAACGCCTGCCCGAATTTTGCGCGCCGCAACCGACGCCTGGGGTGTCTCAGCCATCGGCTTCCTCTTCCGCACGCTCTTTGATGACCGTCAGGATCCGTGCAACCTCGCGCTTGCGCTCCGCCATCTCGGACGTGCGCTCCAGGGCGCCGCCGGCATGTTGGAACTTGAGGTTGAACAGCGCCTCACGCGCCTCGTTGAGGCGGCCTTCCAGCCGCAGGTCGTTGAGGTCGCGAAGCTCTTTTGCTTTCTTCTTGGGCACGTTAGAAATCGTCTCTCGTCACGAACTTGCACTTGATCGGGAGCTTGTTGGCAGCCAGCCGCATTGCTTCGCGCGCCAGCGACTCCGGCACTCCCGTCAGCTCGAACATCACTTTTCCGGGCTTGACCACAGCGACCCACGTCTCGGGCGAACCCTTGCCGGAGCCCATGCGCGTCTCGGCCGGCTTCTTCGTGACGGGCAGGTGCGGGAACACGTTGATCCAGACCTTGCCGCCACGACGAATACGACGGTTGATCGCAATGCGCGCAGCCTCAATTTGCCGGTTGGTGATCCACGCCGGCTCAAGCGCCTTGAGGCCGTATTGGCCGAACTTGACCTCGGTGTTGCCACGCGACAACCCGGCCCGACGGCCGCGATGATGCTTGCGGTGCTTGACTCGCTTCGGAAGGAGCATGGTTAGGAAGCCCCTCCTGAACCCTGGCCGGGACCGCGTCCACCCGAAGGACGCCCGCCGCCCCCGCCGCGATTGCCACCAGGCCCGCTCGACCCACCGGGCCCGCCGGGTCCACCGCCGGGACGATCCCGACGGTCACGACGCTGCTGCGGACGACGCTGCTGCTGCTGGGCCTCAAGGTCGACGCGACCGCGGGCGTCGGTGACGCCCTCGGGCAACACCTCACCGCGGTTGATCCACACTTTGACGCCGATGCGCCCGAACGTGGTCTTGGCCTCGTAGAACCCGTAGTCGATGTCGGCCCTCAGCGTGTGCAGCGGAACACGACCGTCCGAGTAGTGCTCGGACCGCGACATCTCGGTCCCGCCCAGGCGACCGGAGCACTGCACCTTGGCGCCTTGTGCGCCGGAGCGCATCGCGGAGGTCAGCGCGCGCTTCATGGCGCGGCGGAAGCTGACGCGGTTTTGAAGCTGCTCCGCGATCGACTGGGCCACAAGGCGCGCGTCGAGTTCCGGACGCTTGATCTCGTTGATGTTGATTTGGATCTGCTTCTGCGTCAGGACGTGCAGGTCCTTGCGCAGCGCGTCGACCTCTTGGCCGCTCTTGCCGATCACGATGCCCGGCCGTGCCGTGAAGATGTCCACGGTCAGCTTGGTGGCGTCCTTCTTGATGTGGATGTCCGACAGGCCCGCGTGGGAGAGCTTGCCGAGGATGTGGTCGCGCACGGCGCGGTCCTCGTCGAGCGACGCGGCGAAGTCACGGGTGGAGAACCAGTTGCTCTTCCATCCGTTGAGGATCCCCAGTCGGAACCCGGTCGGATTGACTTTCTGACCCACTAGCCGCGCCTCCTTCGGCCGGACCCGTCAGGGGCCTCAGCCAATCCAATCGTGATGTGACACGTGCGCTTGAGGATCGGGGTGGCCCGACCCATCGCGCGGGGCCGGAAGCGCTTGATCGTGGGGCCCGGGTCCACGGTGACGTGCGCCAAGACGAGTTCGTCCGAACGCATGCCGTGGTTGTTGTCTGCATTGGCCGCGGCCGACTCGAGCACCTTGCGTACCGGCACAGCCGCATCACGCGTCGCGAACGCCAGGATCGCGCGGGCCTCTTGCACGCTCTTGCCGCGGACGAGGTCCGCGACCAGGCGCGCCTTGCGGGGCGAGACACGGACGAACTTGGCGGTCGCGCGGGCGAGCTTGGTTTCGGTCTCAGCCACGATCAGCGCATCTTCGATGTGCGGTCGGAGCCTTGGTGTCCACGGTACGTGCGGGTGGGTGCGAACTCCCCGAGCTTGTGCCCGACCATGCTCTCGCTGATGAAGACCGGCACGTGCTTGCGTCCATCGTGCACCGCGATCGTGTGCCCGACCATGTCCGGGAAGATCGTCGACGTCCGCGACCACGTGCGAACCAGCCGCTTCTCGTTGGCGGTGTTCATCGCCTCGATCCGCGACATGAGCTTGGCCTCGACGAACGGACCCTTTTTGAGGCTACGCCCCACTTAATTCCCTCCGGAGTGCTTGCCGCGCTTGCGTGCGCGGACGATGAATTTCTGGCTGGCCTTCTTCTTGTTACGCGTGCGGTGACCGTTGGTCGGCTGCCCCCACGGGGTCACCGGGTGACGGCCCGAGTTGGTCTTGCCCTCACCACCACCATGCGGGTGGTCGACCGGGTTCATCGCCGAACCGCGGACGGTCGGGCGGACGCCCTTCCACCGGTTGCGCCCGGCCTTGCCTATAGAAATGTTCTCGTGCGTGACGTTGCCGACCTGACCGATCGTGGCGCGGCAGTCCAGGTGGACCATCCGCATCTCGGTCGAGGGCAACCGCACCGTGGCGTAGTTGCCTTCCTTCGCCATCAGCTGCGCGCCCGTTCCGGCCGACCGACACATCTGGCCGCCGCGCCCCGCCTGCAGCTCGATGTTGTGCACGATCGTTCCCGTCGGGATGTCACGCAACGCCAGGCTGTTGCCGGGCTTGATGTCTGCACCGGGGCCGCTCATGACGGTGTCGCCCACGCCCAGCCGCTGCGGAGCGAGGATGTAGCGCTTCTCGCCATCGGCGTAGTGGAGCAGCGCGATGCGCGCAGACCGGTTGGGGTCGTACTCGATCGCGGCGACCTTGGCGGGGATCCCGTCCTTCTTGCGCTTGAAGTCGATGATCCGGTAGCGGCGTTTGTGACCCCCACCGATGTGGCGCGTCGTGATGCGGCCGTTGTTGTTGCGTCCACCGGTCCGCGTGACCTTGCCGAGCAAGGATTTCTCGGGGGTCGACTTTGTGACCTCCTCGAAGTCCGAGGAGGTGACGAACCGGCGGCCCGGCGATGTCGGCTTGTATTTCCTGATGCCCATGGAGGTGTGCCTCAGACCCCTTCGAAGAGTTCGATGCGATCGCCGGGAATGAGCTCGACGATGGCCTTCTTGTACCCGGGACGCCGACCCTTGATGGGACCGCGACGCTTGGGCTTGCTCTGCACCTTCAAGATCCGCACGTCGGTGACGGTGACATCGAAGATGTCCTCGATCGCCTGACGGATCTGGATCTTGTGCGCGTCCTGCAGCACCTGGAAGGTGTACTGGTTGTGCGCCTGCGCGAGCTGGAACGCCTTCTCGGAGATGATCGGGCGAACCACGACCTTGCGGATGTCTTCACGAAGGCTGCCGCTCACTCTGCACCGTCCTCAACCGAAGTCTCGTGTGTGGCCTCGGCCTCGGCGTCAGCCTCAGCTGTTGGCTCGGCCTTCTTGCGCGCCCGCTTGGGCTTCTCGGCGACGACTTCCGCATCCGCATCGACCGTGACTTGGTCGGCGACAACTTCAGCGTCGGCATCGACAGTCGCCGCTTCGACGGTGGCGTCCTCGACGACGGCCTCGGCGTCTGCTGCGGGTTCGGCCTTCTTGCGCGCGCGCTTTGGCTTGTCCTCGACGACTGCCTCGTCCGCGTCGGCAACGACGGGTTCGTCGGTCGCTTCGACCTCGGGCCCGTCGGCTGCGGCCTTCTTGCGGCTGCGCTTGGGCTTGTCGTCGTCCTTCTTCTTGGTGCGTGTAATCGGCTTGGGCGCCGGTGGCGGGGTGCGCTCGGGGAGTGCCTTGGGCGTGGCCGCAACCTCGGTCACCGCAAGCTCGCCGCCGCAGAAGCGTTCCCACACAGCGCGCTCGACGAGGAGACATCGGCCGGCCATCACATCGACGACCTCGAGTTCGCGCGCCGGCAACACGTAGACGCCGTCGAGATTGCGGAACGACAGACCCTCGATGCCGTCCGGGTCGTCAAGGACGATCAGGAGCGGACGTGGCGCGATGCCCTCAGGTGCCTGGAACAGGTACGCGGCCGCCCGCTTGGACGACGGGGCGTCCCAGCCGGTGGGGTCCATGATCGCCATGCTGCCGCGATCGGCATGAGCACGCAGGGCGGCGCGGAATGCCTGCGCGCGCACCTTGCGGTTGACTTTGCCACCGTGATCGCGCGGGGTCGGGCCGAATGTGACCCCACCGCCACGCCATTGCGGCGCGCGGATGGAGCCCTGGCGCGCACGGCCGGTGCCCTTCTGGCGCCACGGCTTCTTGCCACCGCCGCGGACTTCGCCGCGGTTCTTGGTGGAGTGCGTGCCGGCACGGCGATGGCCGAGTTCGGCGACGACGGTCTCGTGAATCAGGTGCGGCTTGATCTGCTGCTCGGCGACCGGGCCGCTGAAGGCGGCTTCGCCTGCGAGCACCCCTTCGGGGTTGAGCACGGGGACGCTCATCCGGGCCTCACGATCACCATGCCGTTGACGCCACCCGGCACCGAGCCCTGTACGAGCAGCAAGTTGCGCTCGGGATCACAGTCGATGATCTGCAGGCCACGCTGGGTGACGCGGTCGCCGCCCATGCGGCCGCTCATGCGGACGCCCTTCATGACCCGCGCCGGATATGCGGCGGCACCGATGGAGCCAGGCCCGCGGACGTTGTGCGAGCCGTGGCTCACGGGACCGCGCTTGAAGTTGTGGCGCTTGATCGTGCCCTGGTAGCCCTTGCCTTTGGACGTCCCGGTGACCCGCACGTACTGACCGGAGTTGAACGACTCGACGGTCACGACGTCACCGACGGCGACATCGCCGATCTCGTCGGTCGGGAACTCCACGAGGTGACGGTGCGGCGCGGCGCCCGACTTCTGCAGGTGGCCGATCTCGGGCTTGGAGACGTGCTTGGGGGTCGTTGCGCCGAACGCGAGCTGGACCGCCGCGTACCCGTCGCTCGCCGGGGTCTTGATCTGCGTCACCGGGCAGGGACCCGCCTCGATGACGGTGACCGTCACGCGCTTGCCGTCCTCGGCGAAGATCTGGGTCATGCCGAGCTTGCGACCGATGATGGCTGCCATTAGTACGCCACCTACGCTTTGATCTCGATGTCGACGCCCGCAGGCAGGTCGAGCCGCATCAGCGAGTCGACGGTGCGGGGCGTCGGCGAGTAGATGTCGATCAGCCGCTTGTGGGTGCGGATCTCGAAATGCTCGCGGGCGTCCTTGTCCTTGAAGGGGCCCTTGATGACGCAGTAGACGTTCTTTTCGGTTGGCAACGGCACCGGACCGGAGATTGTCGCGCCAGAGCGTTGCGCCGTCTCAACGATGGACGCCGCGCTCTTGTCGACCAACTCGTGGTCATATGCCTTGAGCCTGATTCTGATTTTGTTCTGCTGCACCTTGAGTCCCTGGGATGAGAAAAACCCGCCGCCCCCAGTGGGGGAGCGACGGGTCGGAAGCCCTGCCCTTGTTAGGCGATGATCTTGTCGACCACGCCGGCCCCGACGGTTCGTCCACCCTCACGGATGGCGAAGCGGAGGCCTTCCTCCATGGCGATCGGCTGGATCAGCTCGACCTCCATGACCGCGTTGTCGCCCGGCATGGTCATCTCGACGCCCTCAGCGAGCGTGATGGTGCCGGTGACGTCCGTCGTGCGGAAATAAAACTGCGGACGGTAGTTGGAGAAGAACGGCGTGTGACGTCCACCCTCGTCCTTTGAGAGGACGTAGACGTTGGCCGTGAACTTGGTGTGTGGCGTGATCGACTTGGGCGCGGCGAGCACCTGGCCGCGCTGGATGTCCTCGCGCTTGAGGCCACGGAGCAGACACCCGACGTTGTCGCCGGCGCGTCCCTCGTCGAGGAGCTTGCGGAACATCTCGACGCCGGTCACCACCGTCGACGCGGTCTCCTTGGTCATACCGACCAGCTCGATCGTCTCGCCGACCTTGATGACGCCGCGCTCGATGCGCCCGGTGGCGACCGTGCCACGACCGGTGATCGAGAACACGTCCTCGACCGGCATCAGGAACGGCTTGTCGATGTCGCGCTCAGGCACCGGGATGTAATCGTCGACCGCAGCCATGAGCTCGAGGATCCCCTCGGACGCGGCCGCGTCGCCGTTGAGGGCGTTGAGGGCCGAGACACGGATGACCGGGACGTCATCACCGGGGAACTCGTAGTAGGAGAGCAACTCACGTACCTCGAGCTCGACGAGCTCGAGCAGCTCCTCGTCGTCGACCATGTCGGCCTTGTTGAGCGCCACGACGATGTACGGGACGCCGACCTGACGGGCGAGCAGGATGTGCTCACGCGTCTGGGGCATCGGGCCGTCCGCCGCCGAGACCACCAGGATCGCGCCGTCCATCTGCGCGGCACCCGTGATCATGTTCTTGATGTAGTCGGCGTGACCAGGACAGTCGACGTGCGCGTAGTGACGGTTCTCGGTCTGGTACTCGACGTGGGCCGTCGCGATGGTGATGCCGCGCTCGCGCTCCTCGGGAGCATTGTCGATCTGGTCGAACGACTTGACCTCGCCACCGACCTTCTCGGCCAGCACCTTTGTGATCGCGGCCGTGAGGGTGGTCTTGCCATGGTCGACGTGACCAATCGTGCCGACGTTGACGTGTGGCTTTGACCTGTCGAACTTCTCTTTGGCCATTCTCAAAGACTCCTGTTCAAGACGCTTTTTCCGCTGGCGGTGGCGCCGCCTTCGGTCAGGTTGCGGGGGTTCAATCGGGTCCCGGTCACAAAACGCGCGGCCCTGTGGCCGCGCGGGGAAACTACCGGGCGCTGCAAAGCCCGCGGAGGATAACACACCACCGGCAGCCCGCAACCCCGCTCTTTTACAGGGGTTGGAGGTAACGGCCCCCGTCTCGAGGAGACTAGCATCGACCTCCAATGGACGCCCGGGGACTCGTCGAAACACTGCGTCGCACCGCCGCCGGCACGGTCCGAGCGGACCCTGGCACGCGGGAGCTCTATGCCACTGACGCGAGCCTGTACCGGCGGCTGCCAGTGGCGGCGCTGCGGGCAGCCGAGGTGGGCGACTTGGAGGCGGCGGTTTCGGCGTGTCGCGAGCATGGGGTTCCGCTGACGATGCGCGGCGCCGGGACGAGTTTGGCGGGCCAGACGGTGGGATCCGGGCTCGTCGTCGACTGCTCGGCGTTGCAGGGCGTCACGATCGACCCGGATGCCCGCACCGCGCAGGTGGAGCCTGGTGTCGTACTCGATCAGCTCAACGCGGCGGCGGCTGAGCACGGCCTGGCATTCGGGCCTGACGTCGCGACCGCCAGCCGGGCGACGTTGGGCGGGATGATCGCCAACAACTCCGCGGGAGCGCGCTCGATCGCGTATGGGCTGACGGCCGACCATGTTGTGGGGCTCGAGGTGGTGCTTTCGAACGGCACGCGCGCGCACCTCCTTAAGGGAGTGGCGGCTGCCGCCGCATTTGAGGCCGCTCGGCCGCTCGCCGAGCAGGCTTGTGCGCCACGGTTGCTGCGACGGGTCAGCGGCTACAACCTGAACGCGCTCGAGGGCGATGCACCCGACTGGCCACGGCTGTTGTGCGGTTCGGAGGGAACGCTGGCCGTGATGACCGGCGCCACCCTGCGTTTGGTTGAGCGCCCGGCCGCCCGGGGACTTGTGCTGCTGGCGTACCCGACGATCGATCGTGCGTTGGAGGCCGTCACAGAGGTGCTTCCCTCCCAACCGTCGGCAGTGGAACTTCTCGACCGCGCAATGGTCGACCCGCGTAACCGCGCAACCGCCACCGCCAAGCTCGTGGCGTTCGCGGGCGACGCGCAGGCGATGCTGGTCGTGGAGTACCAGGGCTCCGCCGACGAGGTCGCCGAGCGTTTGGCCGCCCACGGCGGCGCGATGTCGGTGAGCGACCCGGACGAGCAGGCCGCCGTATGGGCCGTCCGCCGGTCGGGGATCGCGCGGGCCATGGGGTTGGGCACGGGCGATGCCAAGCCGCTGGCGTTCATTGAGGATCCGGCGGTCCCGCCCGAGCACCTTGCGCGGTTCGCTCGAGGCGTACGAGGGTTGCTCGATCGGGAAGGGCTCGATGCCATCTGGTACGGCCACGCCAGCGTCGGCTGCCTGCACATCCGCCCGATGATGGACCTGCGGGCCCCTGGCGCGGTCGCTCAGATGCGACGTTTGGCGGAGGGCGTCGCCGACCTGGTCGTCGCCAACGACGGCTCGCTCTC
>JANLOO010000041.1:0-10134 GCA_031366605.1 Actinomycetota bacterium
CATCTCCTCGCTGATCTGCTCACCACCGGTCAGGATGGCGATGTCCTCGAGCATGCGCTTGCGACGATCACCGAAGCCCGGGGCCTTGACCACGATGCCGGTGAACGTGCCACGCAGCTTGTTGACGATGAGCGTGGCGAGGGCCTCGCCCTCGACGTCCTCCGCGATGATCAGCATCGGTTTGCCGGTCTGGATGACCTTCTCGAGCAGCGGAAGGATCTCCTTGACCTGCTGGATCTTGCCGCCGTGGGCGAGCACGTAGGCGTCTTCGAGGACGGCTTCCATGCGCTCCTGGTCGGTGACCATGTAGGGCGACATGTACCCGCGCTCAAACTGCATGCCCTCGGTGAACTCGAGCTCCATCCCGAAGGTCTGGCCCTCCTCCACGTTGACCACGCCGTCCTTGCCGACCTTCTCGATGGCGTCACTGATCATGTCGCCGACCTCACGGTCACGCGCCGAAATCGTCGCCACACGAGCGATGTCCTCCTTGCCCTGCACCGGCCGGGCGTTCTTGCGAATCTCCTCGACGACGACGTCGACAGCCTGCTCGATGCCGCGCTTGAGGCCCATCGGGTTGGCACCCGCAGCCACGTTCTTGACACCCTCGCGGACGATTGCCTGCGCAAGCAGGGTCGCTGTCGTGGTGCCGTCACCGGCGATGTCGTTGGTGGCCGTCGCAACCTCGCGCACGAGCTGTGCGCCCTGGTTCTCGAACGGGTCGTCCGCCTCGATCTCGCGGGCGATCGTCACACCGTCGTTGGTGACGGTCGGCGCGCCGAACGGCTTCTGGATCACGACGTAGCGGCCCTTGGGACCGAGCGTGACCTTGACCGCGTCGGCCAGGACGTTGACGCCGCGCTCAAGCGCCCGGCGTGCATCCTCGTTGAACAAAATCTCCTTGTGCGCCATTACTTGTCCGCCTTCGCCAAGACATCCGATTCGCGAATGATCAAAAGATCCTCGCCATCGATCTCGACTTCTGTCCCGCCGTACTTCGAATAGATCACCTCGTCACCCACCACGAGGTCAAGGGGTACCCGCACGCCGTCGTCGTAACGTCCCTCGCCGACTGCCAGAACCTCGCCGCGTTGCGGCTTCTCCTGGGCAGTGTCGGGGAGCACGATCCCGCTTGCGGTGACATCCTCAGCCTCGATCTGGCGGATGACGATCCTGTCGCCCAGTGGCTTCAGTCGCATCTGCATCTCCTTTTTGGCACTCGTCACCTTTGAGTGCCAAGACTTTACCCGGCGGCGCGAATCGAAACAAGCACGGATTCGCCCGCCCTCGCGCGCAACCGACTGACCACCCGCCGGCAAGACGGCCACCCGAAGTACTCAGGTTCTCAGATGTTCGTGTCGATGGCCTCTTGATGAAGGTATTCCACGCAGCGAGTACCTGCGTCGGTTGCCCCCGCCGACGTGCTGAAAATCGCAAAACCGTTTGTCGACGAGATGGGCGGCGCGGGCGAACAGGCGCGTCTGCTTGGGGCCATCATCAGCCTCGGGGAGACGCTTCAGATGCTGACGGTCGCAGAAGGGGTTGAGTTCGAATACCAGGCCCAGGGGGTCTCAGGATGCTCGGTTGCGATCTGGCGCAGGGGTTCCATTTTTCCCGTCCGCTCGCCCCGGGTCCATTCGGCCAACATTTGCGGGGCGGCTTGAACGCCTGCGATCTGGCGGTCGCCGAACCCACCGAACCTGAGTCGGCGAACTCGGATCGTGAGGACTTCGTCCCACTTCCCGCAAGCGGCGACATGCGTCCGATGACGCGCTGACGATCGACCGGGTCGGCCGGGTGACGTTGGGCCCCTATTTGAGCGAGGGGTACTCGATGATCTCGCTGAAGTGGATGACCGAGACTTCGTCGTCGAGGCCGACTTCCCGGGCGTAGATGTGCGACAGGAAGTGGATCGTGTCCTCGACCAGGCGAAACTCGGGGTTGTCGCGCTCGATCTCACGTTGCGTCAGCTCGCGAATGGGCTTGACGTCGACCTGGTCGATGATCGCTGTGAAGATCTTCTGACGCGGACCGTGGCGGTGCCCCACCGTGACCCACACCAGCTGGCCCTTCTTGTATTTGTGACCCTTGTCGCTCAGCCGAATCGTGGCCGTCTTGCGGCCCTTGCGGAGCTGGTCGATGAAGAGCGGCGAGTAGAAGTTAAGGGCGAACACTGAGATCTCCGAACGGTTCGTGCGGGACGACGGCGCTGACCGCGCCAGCGGTTTGTTTCGCCGCGGGGGACGTTGAACCTGCCGTGCCCAGCAGGTACTCGTGCGCGCGCAAGATCACGTCGCGCTCACCGGGGTAGGAGACGGATGTGGCCGCGATGCTGAGCGGCACATAACGCACGCCATCGACCTCGTCGTTGTTGTGGTCCGGAGAGC
Source organism: Actinomycetota bacterium (assembly GCA_031366605.1). GTDB lineage: Bacteria > Actinomycetota > Thermoleophilia > Miltoncostaeales > Miltoncostaeaceae > CALMEC01. Next base: position 2,388 of record JANLOO010000041.1, read on the forward strand.
CGGACTGGTACTGCAACAGAAAGAACTCGACGCGCTTTGCGATGCGGGCCCGCTGGCGCCGCGAATAGAACCAGTACGAGATCTCACCCAACGGCGCCAAGTGCTTCGTGCGCAGCCCGGTCTCCTCCCACACCTCGCGGATCGCGGTGTCGACCGCCTGCTCGCCCTCCTCAAGGTGCCCCTTGGGCAGAGCCAGCACACGCCTGTCTTGAACTTCGATCAGCGCGACAAATGTCTGGCGCCCAATGGGAACCAAGACGACCCCACCGGCCGAGTGCTCATGAATAACGCGCGCCACCCGCGGAGCCTACCCACTCGGCTCCGCGAGGGCGTCACCCGTGGTTACTTGCCGCGGAACATCTTCTTGAGCGCGGCGAACAACCCCTTGCCCGCATTCTCGATCTCGTCCATCGGGAGCTTCTCGCGGATTTCCTTGAGGTCCTCCTTGAGTTCGGCCGCACGCTCTTGCACGGAGTCCATGGCGCGGTCCACGGCGTCGCCGATCTTCTCGCCGGCGCCTCCGCCACCGCTCCCGCCGCCGACCCACTTGTCGAGGGCCTCCCAACCAGTCTTGCCGGACGGAGCCGACGTCCCCGCGTCACTCGACGCGGCTGCTGCTGCGCCGCCACCGCCGCCGACCCACTTGTCCAGGGCCTCCCAACCGGTCGTGCCGGACGGAGCAGCCGGGGCTGCGCCTGCGCCGCCACCGCCGCCGACCCACTTGTCGAGGGCCTCCCAACCGGTCGTGCCGGATGGAGCCGCCGCAGCGACGGCCTCAGCGACCGGAGCAGCAGCCTCAGCAGCCGGGGCTGCGCCTGCGCCGCCGCCGCCGACCCATTTGTCGAGGGCCTCCCAACCGGTCGTGCCGGATGGAGCCGCCGGTGCGTCAGCGTCGGCGGACGGTGCGCCACCCCCGCCACCGACCCACTTCTCGAGGGCCTCCCAACCGGTCTTTGCCGCACCACCGGCGATGGGAGGACGGAAACGCGTAGGACGATCAGGGCTGGTCATCGACACCTCTCGGGCGGGGGGAAACGTGGACATGGGCTTGCAGCAGACGACACGATCACGCGTCAGGCGCGAAACTACGCCTGGCCCACGCGAGGGTCAAGGATTCTCGACGAACCATTTGTAGCTTTCGAGCCGGGTTGGGGCGATGCGCCCGGCCAGCCCGCACCCGGTGTCGCCGAGATGACGGCAGTCGCGGAACCTGCACTGCCCCTGGATCGCGCGGATCTCGGGGAACGCGTCGGCAGCCTCATCGGCCTGGAGCGGGGGCAGAAACAGGGAGCGCACGCCCGCCGTGTCGACGACGGCCCCACCATCGGGGAGCGGGATGAGCCGGGGATCGCTCGTCGTATGACGCCCGGTTCCATCACGGTCACTGACGTCCCCGACCGCCCGCGCGACCCCGGTCAGGCCACGGGTCAACGTCGACTTGCCGACACCCGACTGGCCGACCAGCGCGGCAAGCCGCTGCGCGATGTACCCCCGCAGCGCCTCGATCAGCGCGTCGTCTTTTGCTGACCCGACGAAGACGTCGTAGCCGAGACTCCGGTACAGATCACTCAGCGACTGCGTCTGAGCGTCCTGCGGCGCGAGATCCGACTTGGTCAGCACCACCGCCGCGTCCAGCCCACCCACCCATGCGGCGACCAGATATCGGTCGATCAGATGGGGCCGGGGCTCAGGTCGGGTCAGGGATTCCATCACCAGAACGACGTCGGCGTTTGCGACGATCAGGCGCCGTGGACCATCTTGTCCCGCCGCGCGCTCCAGGCTCGTGCGGCGCGGGAGGATGCCGGTGATGACGACGTCGTCGTCGGTGACTCGGGTCTCGACCAGATCTCCCACCGCGAGCGGACGGCCGGGAAGCCGGGGGAGGATGTGCGCCTCACGCACCTCCTCCCCCGTTTGGATTGCGGCCGTCGGCCCCGAGACCCGCAGGACCTGAGCCGGCATCGCGGCTGTGCCTATGACGACAACTTGATCCCCGGTGTCATGTCAGGCACCTCAACCGTCGCGGGCACCAGCGCACGCAGCTGCTCCGGCGTTCCGGTCAACACGGGGAACGTGCCGAAGTGGCCGGCGATCACCTGCTTGATCCCCAGCAGCCGGACGGCGTGCGCGGCCTGGCGCGGGCCCATCGTGAAGTGATCCCCGATTGGGAGCACCGCAACCTGCGGCTTGTAGATCTCGCCGATCAGCGCCATGTCACCGAACACGTCCGTGTCGCCGGCTTGGTAGACGACCAGCCCATCGGGGAACTCGATGATGAAGCCCGCGGGGTCGCCACCTTCGACGATCTTGTCGCCCGAGAGCAGGCCGCAGGAGTGCGACGCGTGAACCATCGTGACCTTGCAACCGGCCACCTCGACGGTGCCGCCCATGTTCATCTGAATCACGTTCTGGCAGCCCTCGGACTCGAGCCACGCCCCGACCTCGAAGATCGCGACGACGTGCGCGCCCGTCTGCTTGACGGTGTCGACCGCGTCACCGACGTGGTCGAAGTGCGCATGGGTGATCAAGACCGCGTCGAGCGGCCACGGGTTGTGCAGCTCCGGCGGTGCCGACGGGTTTCCTTTGAGCCACGGATCGACCATGATCCGCCGCCCCTCAGAGGTCTCCCACAGCCATGTGCCGTGACCAATCCAGGTGACGCTGTTGCCCTTGAGATCCATCGTGTTCCCCCAAAGCTGATGACGGGTGGATTCGGACGTCGATCGGATGCTAGCCAAGGAGCTCCGATGCTCCGAACAGTGCGTACAACGGGGCGGCGCCAAGCTCAGCCTCGACTGCCTCGCGACCACCCTCCTCACGGTCGATGACGACGAGTGCTGCGACGACCTCGCCCCCGGCCTTACGGGCCTTTTGGATCGCATCGATGATCGATCCACCGGTCGTCAGGGTGTCGTCGACGACCGCGACCGGCGTGCCCTCCTCGATGAACGGCCCTTCGATCCAGTTCTGCAAGCCGTGTTTCTTGGCCTCTTTGCGCACGAAGAACCCGGTCCAGCGGTGACCCTCGCTCCATGCGGCCGCGCTGACGGCACACACGAGCGGATCGGCGCCGAGGGTCAACCCACCGACGGCAGCAGGCGAGTGCGGCGCCAACGCCGCGTAGCCCAGATGTCCTGCCAGGGCAGCGCCCTCGGGATCGAGCAACACCTGACGGGCGTCGACGTAGTACGAGGAGCGCTTGCCAGAGGCCAGCACCACCGACTCGCGCGTCAGCGCACGGTCGCGGAGCAGCGTCAGCAGACGGTCACGGTCAGTGGACGGGTCGGTCACCCGAGCGATGCTACCGATGCCGCCCGCGGACTACTTGCGTCGGTGCCCGCAGCCGTCGCAACCGTCGCAGATCACCGGAAGGTATTCGTGCGGACGGTCCCCGTCGAGCGCCTCCAGGTAGCTTCCGGTGCCAAAGCACCACAGACACAGATCTGGGGCTTGCATCGGAACCGTGCGGGGGGCAACGGGGCGTCGGGTCTGAGGGTCGTTGGGGATCGCCATGGCGTTCCCTCCTCCAACTGGGGGCCCCGGTATGGGACCCTGTACATCTTGTATCGGCAGCACCCCAAATTTCCTTATGCGTATTGTCACGAACATTCTCTGAGAGGACCCCGTGGTCGACGTCAGCCCGCAGCCAACGCCCAACCCCAACGCGATCAAGTTCACGCTGGACCGCCCCGCGACCGACAAGCGCAGCGAGACCTTCCGTCAGGGCTCGGACCCGGGGGATTCCCCCCTGGGAGCGGGCATCTTCGGCCTCGGTGGTGTGACCAACGTATTCCTGACCGCCGACTTCGTCAGCGTCACCAAGGACGACGCGACCTCGTGGGACACGCTGCTGCCGTCGGTGATCCAGACGATCGAAGGGCATTTCGGCGAATGAGCAGCACGACCGGACTGATCCTGAGCTACGCCCTGGGCATCATCTTCGCGATCGGCGGGCTGGCCTTCTTGATCCTGCTGGACGAACGCCGGTTCTTGTTCGGCGTGCCCTACCTGATCATGGGCATCCTCCTGATCGGTGGCGTGCGGGCCAGCCAGCGGCGCAAACGCACCCGGCAGGTCGATGGCGCCGACGGGGACGACCCGCCGACGCCTCGCACACACTGACCGGGCTACCTCTTCATCACGACGCCGCCGTCACCGGCCGAGACGACCTCCCAGCCGTCGGCTGAACGGGCGTTGATCGCAGCGTCGTCGAACTTCTCGACGACGTACTGCGTCGGCTCGGCGTCCTTCGCCTTGACGAGCTTGACCGATGCCTTGACGACGAGGAACATCACGAGCGCGACGATCAGGAACGCGATGACCTGGTTGATGAATGCGCCGTAGGTGAACACGGAGCCATTGATCGAAAAATGTTTGGCGCTGAAGTCCGGGGTACCGCCGATCGCACCGATGATCGGGGTGACGATGTTCTTGGTGAAACTCGTGACGAGATCCGCGAACGCCAACGCGATGATCAGACCCACGGCGATCTCGATCAGGTTGCCCTTCATGATCCAGTCCTTGAACTCTTTTGCCCAACCCATGCTCACACGCTCCTTTACCCATTCTCCGGGACCCTCGGAGCATGCCTTTTTGATCGGACGCGCAGCGAATGCAGCCGCTTAGCCGACGGCGCGCGTCGCGCCCAACTCGTGAGCGCATTCACGCCTGAAACAGGCGGCGACCTGGGCGACCGCGTCGGTCGCGGTATCGACAACCGCGAGCAGGTCGAGGTCCTCACTGTGGACATAGGGTCCGACGAGTTCCCGGGTGACCCAATTGATCAGCGGCTGCCAGAAGTCCCGACCCGCGAGCACCACCGGGAAGTGCTCCACCTTGCCGGTCTGGATGAGCGTGAGCGACTCGAACAACTCGTCCATCGTGCCGAAGCCGCCGGGGTAGATGACGAACCCCTCGGCCGCTTTGACCATCATCACCTTGCGGGCATAGAAGTGCTTGAAGTCGAGTGAGACATCGACGTACGGGTTCGCGCGCTGCTCGTGGGGCAGGATGATGTTGAAGCCCACAGACACGCCACCCTCATCCTGGCAGCCGCGGTTGGCGGCCTCCATCACACCGGGCCCGCCACCGGTGATGACCGCAAAGCCTTCACGGGCGAGGAGGCGTCCGCATTCGCGCGCGCCTTCGTACACGGGGTCGTGCTGGTGCACACGTGCGGAGCCAAAAACGGTCACGGCGGGACGGCCGATCTGCGCCACGGCCTGGAAGCCGCGACGGAACTCGTCGGCGATATACGCGACCTTCTCCTCAATCCCGTCCGTGGTGCTTGCAAGGAGCTGAGTGTCCTCCATCGATGCCTCCTTCAAGGGGTTGCGGGAGTATCGCTGTGGGTGGCGGGTGTGGGCGTCGCAGGCACGGAGGTGGCCGGGATGCGGATCGTGAACACCGTGCCGTCACCGGGAGCGCTTTGGACCGCGATGGTGCCGCCCAGCGCGGCGATCAGCTGTGTGACGATCGCAAGGCCCAATCCCGAACCGCCCTGATCGCGTGACCGGGCGTCATCGATCCGGTAGAGGCGCTCGAAGATGTGCGGCACGTGCTCCGCGGCGATCCCGATACCGGTGTCCGCGACGGTCAGGACCGCCGACCCTTCGTCGCCCCGTACACCGACGGACACGTGGCCTGCGGCCGGGGTCGCCGCCAGTGCGTTCTGGATGAGGTTGGCCAGGATCGTCTCGACGTACCCCGGGTCTGTGTCAAAGGGCAGCGACCCCTGCGGCCCCGTCAACGTCACCCGGGCGTCAGCCGCGCTCTGCGTGAACCTGCCAAGGGCGTCACGCGCCGCTTGGGCCAGGTCGAACCGCTCGACATCGGGCGCAGGATCCAAGTTCAGGCGCGTCAGCTCACGCAGATCGCCGATCAGCCCGCGCAACCGGGCGGCCTCGTCCCTGATGAAACCGACTGCCTCCTGACGAGCCTCGGGGGTTGACGCCGCGCCGTCGACCAACGCGGAGGCGAACCCGTCGATGGCGGTCACCGGGGTGCGCAGCTCGTGGGCGACGTCCGCCAGAAACCGGCGCTGGCGCGCATCGGCTTCGGCCAACCGCTCGGTCATCCGGTTGAACGCTCCCGCAGCCCGACCGAGCTCATCGGCTGGGACGGCGGCGCGGACGGTCAAATCACCCGAGGCGACGGCCTCCGCGGACGCCGCCAGGTCCGCGGCCTGACGACGCAGCCGTCGCGCGACAGCACTCGCGAAACCCCAGACCACCCCCGCAGCCACAGCGAGCCCTGCCAGGAACAGGGCGACCACCAACCAGTCCGCCAGGCCGCTGACCGCGGACCCGCGCTGCAAGCGCACCTCGACCTCCCCGGAGCGCGCCGTCGCCTGGATGTCGAGGGACTCCACCCGCACGAGGTTGTAGTAGAAGCCGCCCGGAGCGGGCCAGGTCACCTCAATGCGGGTGCCGGGCAGAAACCGCGCCGCATCCGCCGCACGATCCCCCCGTGCGGGACCCGGTGCGGCAGAGACCGCATCCGCGATCGCGCCCGCCTGATCCTGGAGCGTGCGCTCGGCAGCGGACTTGATCCGGTCGTTGACCACCCCGCGGATGACACCCTGCGCGCCGATGACGACGATCAGGGCGAGCGTGATCATCAGGGCGATGCGTCCCCGGTAACTCGCCGGCCAGACCTGTCGCATCAGGATTCGTCGGAGTCGAGCTTGTAGCCGATGCCCCGGACCGCCACGATCCCGGGCCACCCATCGAGCTTTCTCCTGAGGTTCGCGACGTGGACGTCGATCGTCTTGCCACCAACCGGCGTCTGGTGACCCCAGACCTTCTCGAGCAGGCGCTCACGGGTGTAGACGATGCGCGGATGCGCAATCAATTCGGCCAGCAGATCGAACTCCAGTCGCGTCAACTCGACGTGCCTGCCGTCCAGCACGCACTCACGGCTGACCGGGTCGAGCGTCACACGCCCGGCGGACAGGGGGCCGGTGTGCTCCGACGGCATCGCGATCCGCCGCAGCACCGCGCGCACACGTGCGACGACCTCGCGCGGCGAGAACGGTTTGACAACGTAGTCGTCGGCCCCCAGCTCGAGCCCGGCCACACGGCTCGCCTCGTCGTCGCGCGCAGTCACCATGATGATTGGGATGTGTCCGTTCGACTCGCGCAGCTTGCGGCAGACGTCCAGTCCGTCGATCTCGGGCAGCATCAGGTCGAGCAGCACCAAATCGATCCCGCCTTGGCGCACCTGGCTCAGCGCCGTTTGGCCGTCACCCGCCTCGGCGACGGTGTATCCAGCCTCGGTCAGGTACAAACGCAGGAGCGCACGAATCGATTTTTCGTCGTCGACGACCAAGATATGGCCACGGCTTGCCATCGATCCGGCAGTATCACAGGTGTCGTGACCGGGAGTTGATTCGGCGGCCTTCAACCCCTACCGTTCCCTGGCCCCGGCGGGATAGCTCAGTTGGTAGAGCACACGACTGAAAATCGTGGTGTCCCCAGTTCGAATCTGGGTCCCGCCATCGGCTAGATCGGCTTTGTGAAGCACGTTTTCGGCCCCTCTAAGCACCGCCGCGGAGGGGCCGATGTGCGTCTCAGGGCCATGCAGAGGCATCCAGGAGTGTTCAGACCATGCGGGAGACCATGCGGGCTGCCAGACCCCTTGTTCGATCGCGCCCCGCGTACCGATGCCGACGCGGCACCACTGCCTGCCGGGGCGGCCGGGTCGAGTACTCACTCGACGAGGCGGGGGCACTCCACCACAACTGGCT
>JANLOO010000046.1:0-50999 GCA_031366605.1 Actinomycetota bacterium
GATCATCGGCACACGTCCGATCGAGGGCCCGGCCGATCGATTCCTGGCGGGAGTGGGGCAGATCGAGTGCTCGGCCCGGGTCATGGCCCGTCTGTATGCCGATGTGGCCGCGACGTTCCTGATCCACGACACCGAACCGGACGAGGTGGTGCGTGATGTCGCTGCGACCGGCATGCGCCCGGTTGCGTGCGACATCCTGATGGGCGATCGCGCCGGGCGTGCACGCCTGGCAGGCGACGTGTTGGAGGCCGTCGGGTGATCCCCGTCGTGATCCCCGCCAAGCCGTTGGACGTCGCGCTGCAGCGCCTGAGCGGGGTCCTCGACAAACCGGAGCGGCGTGCCCTGCAGGCGGCGATGCTGAGCGACGTGTTGTCGGCGGCCACGGCGTTCTCGGACCGGGTCGTGATCGTGACCTCGGATGAGATGGTCGGGGCGCTCGCCCGCGCGCACGGTGCACTGGTGGCGCCGGACAGCGACCCGCCCGCCGGGATCAACGCCGCCGTCTCCAGGGGTGTCGCCGCAGTCGGCACACATGGCGTGTTGGTCGTCATGGGCGACCTGCCGTGCGCCACGGTCGAGGACCTTCGCCAGGTCAGCGTGGCGAACCCTGGTGGCCGGGGTGTCGTGTGTGCGATCTCTCGTGACGGTACGGGGACCAACGCGATGTTGCTGCACCCACCCACAGTCATCGCGACCGCGTTCGGCGTCGACTCGCTGGCGCGTCATGTCGCAGCGGCTGAGACCGCGCGTGTGGAGTCGACGCTCGTGACCGCGCCGGGGTTGATGCTGGACGTCGACACCCCCGACGATCTGGCGGCACTGTTGCGACACCCCGGAGCGAGTCGCGCGGGCCTCCTGTGCCACGCGCTCGGCGTCGCCGACCGCATCGCGGCGGCCGCCGGGCAGTGATCCTGACGGCGCTCACGGATCTCCCTGAGATTCACCCCGGGATGGACCTCGCCGCGATGATCGCCGAACGCGCCCGCGATGCGGGACTCGCGCCGGGTGACGTGGTCGTGGTCGCCCACAAGGTCGTCAGCAAGGCTGAGGGCCGGATGGTGCGTCTGGTGGAGGTCGTGCCCGGGGCCGCCGCGCAGGCACTCGCCGTCGGGACGTGCAAGGACCCACGGTTGTGCGAGGTCATCCTGCGCGAATCGCGACAGATCCTGCGTCGCCGCGGCGGCACGCTGATCTGTGAGACCCACCATGGGTTCATCTGTGCCAACGCCGGCATCGACGCATCGAACGTCCCGGAGGGGCAGCTGGTGCTCCTGCCGCGCGATCCCGATCGAAGCGCCCGGCACCTGCAGGCACGCCTCGCGGCGGCGGCGGGTGGTCGCGTGGGCGTCGTCATCGCCGATACCCACGGGCGGGCATTCCGGCGTGGGATCGTCAACGTGGCGATCGGCGTCGCCGGGTTTCGTGCGGTCGTCGATCACCGAGGTCGTCGCGACAGGGAAGGACGGGTGTTGGTTGCAACCGAACAAGGCCTCGCAGACGAGCTCGCAGCCGCCGCGGGCATCCTGATGGACAAGGGCGGGGGTTTTCCCGCGGTACTGGTGCATGGGGTCGAGACCGAATGGGCGCCCGGGGGCGCAGCCGAGATTCTGCGCGATCCGACCCATGATTTGTTTCGCGACAACGTGACGGAGACAGACGCGTGAGCGATGTGGGAACAGTGGAGAGGCCTCTTCGGGTGGCGATCGTCGGCGCGGGACCCGCGGGGTTCTACACCGCTGAGCACCTGCAAAAACGTGAGGGGCTCGTCGTCGCGGTCGACCTGTTCGACCGGCTCGCGACCCCATACGGGCTCGTGCGGCTCGGCGTCGCACCCGATCACGAGAAGATCAAGTCGGTCACCAAGGTCTACGAGCGCATCGCGACCCACCCCGGATTCCGGTTCTTCGGGTGCGTCGAGATCGGACGGGACCTGACCGCCGCCGACCTGGCCGATCATTACGACGCCGTCGTCCTGACGGTCGGGGCGCCGGTCGACCGGCGTATGGGCATCCCGGGCGAGGATCTGGCGGGGAGTATCTCCGCGACCGATTTCGTCGCGTGGTACAACGCCCACCCGGACCACCGCGACCTCACGGTCAACCTGGACATCGAAGATGTCGTGGTCGTCGGAAACGGCAACGTCGCGGTCGATGTCGCACGGATCCTCGTGACCGACGTCGACGAGCTGGCCCTGACCGACATCGCGGACCACGCGTTGAGGTTGCTTCGGACGAGCGCGGTGCGGACGGTGACGATGTTGGGCCGGCGCGGCCCCGCGCAGGCGGCGTTCACCCCCAAGGAGATCAGAGAACTCGGTGAGCTTGCGGGTGTGACGCTCGTGGTCGATCAGGGCGACTTGGACGCCGTCGGCGAGGTCAGCGGCGACGAGCACGCGGCGCGGGTCATGACGGCGCTTCGCGACGTGGCCGGGCGGACACCGGCTCCGGGTGATCGAGTGATTCGGCTGCGGTTTCTGACCTCGCCCACTGAGCTTCGCGGCGCCGAGACGCTCAGCGAAGTCGCGCTCGTCGCGAATGACCTGGTCGAAGATGACGGCGTGCTCCGCGCGCAGGCGACGGACCGGACCGACGTGATCGCCGCCGGGCTCGTACTCCGGGCGGTGGGCTACCGCGGTGCACCGGTGCCGGGGTACCCGTTCGATGACCGCGCCGGGCGGATCCCCAATGTCGGGGGACGGATCATCGGAGCTGACGGTGCACCTCTGGCAGGGCGGTATGTGGCCGGTTGGATCAAACGCGGCCCGCAGGGTGTCATCGGTACGAACAAAGCTGATGCAGGCGGCACCGTCGCCGGAATGATCGACGACCTGGCAAATGGGCGTTTGCCCAGCCCGTCGCATCCGACTCAACAGGAGGCCGCCGCGTTGCTCGCCGCGCGTGTCCCCGGCGCGGTGTCCTGGGCCGATTGGCGGCAGATCGACCAGCGAGAGCGTGACCTCGGCGCACCGGACGGCCGGCCCCGACGCAAGTTCACGTCACTCGACGAGATGCTCGCGGTCCTGGGGCGCTAGCCGACTCCGGCGAAGGCCGCAGGACGCGGGTGCGCGATGATCGCGTAGGTGGTCGTGCGCTGCACCGGCACCCGGCCGGCCGCGCGGATGATGCGTTGGAAGTCATCCGGGGTCGCGAGCTGGCCATGGGAGGCGCCGGCGGCGCGGCTGATGTTCTCGTCCATCAGCGTCCCGCCCAGGTCGTTGCAGCCCGCGGACAGCAGTCGTCCTCCGCCCTCGAGGCCCAGTTTGACCCACGAGGCCTGGATGTTGGGGATCAGCCCGTCAAAGGCAATGCGCGCGACGGCGTGGACCAGTACCACCTCATCCCATGTGGGCCCCGGGCGTGAGCGACCCTGGAGGTAGATCGGTGCGCCCATGTGCACGAAGGGCAGTGGGACGAACTCGGTCAGGCCACCGGTGCGGCGTTGGATCTGGCGTGTCACCTCAATGTGGTTCGCCCACGAGACCGGTCCGTCGATGTGGCCGAACATCAAGGTGTTGTTCGAGCGAAGCCCAAGCTCATGGGCGGTCATGTGGACCTCGGCCCATTGTGAGGTGCGGATCTTGTCGGGACACAGGTGCAGGCGGACGCCGTCGTCCAGGACCTCGGCGGCGGTACCGGGGAGCGTCCCCAACCCTGCGTCGCGCAGGCGGGTCAACAGCTCGCGGATCGAGACGCCGAGCGTCTGGGCGCCCTGCCAGACCTCGAGTGCGGTGAACCCGTGGATGTGCATGTCAGGCAGCGCTTCTTTGACGGCCTCGACGATGCCGACGTAGAAGTCGCCGGTGAAATCCGGGTGGATGCCACCTTGCAGGCAGACCTCCGTCGCGCCGCGATCCCACGCCTCGATTGATCTGCGCACGACCTCTTCGACGCCGACCAGGTACGGGTCTCCGCGCAGGTTGAGGCTCTTGGGTCCTTTGGAGAAGCCGCAGAAGCCGCACCTGAAGTAACACAGGTTGGTGTAGTTGATGTTGCGGTTGACCACGTAGGTGACGGTGTCTCCGCACACCCGCCGCCGGATCTGGTCGGCGACCCACGCCACTGCCTCGATCTCCGCACCGCGGGCCGAAAACAGGCGTTCGACCTCGTCGCGCGTCGGGGCGGCGCCGGTCAGCGAGCGTTCCAGGATTCCGGCCAGGTCGGGGGCGACGTGGTCGATCCCCTCACGCGCGGTGGCGTCACTCCACGCGGCATCGGTCCACTCGGCCGACAGCCGTCGCGGCGGGACCGGCGGGTGCATGTCTTTGCCGGGTGCCCACGGGGAGCGGGGACGCGCGGCTCCCGATCCGTCGAGCTGATCGAGCACCGCTTTGAGCAGCGGCCGCGCCAAGACGTCGCGCATGGCGTCCACGGCGGTCCCGATGGGGCAGGGGCCGCGTTCGACAAGCATGACGGCAGGCGCGGCCTCGCGCAGCATCGCGATGGTGTCGTCGCCCCACGCCGGGATCACAAGGTCGGCCGCCCCCGTGGCGATCGCGATCAGCGCCTCGTCGAGTGTGGCGACCACGCATTGGGCGCCGGTGCGAAGACCAGGGAGTGCGCAGAGGGTGACGGCCTCATCGAGGCGCTCGGGGTCGGCACGGAGAAACGGCGCATGTGTGCGGGCGATCGCATCGAGCACATCCTCGCGCCGTCCGGTGTGGCGCACCGTGATCCGCCAGGGGTCAACGCCACGCTTGGTCAAGGCGTGGGCACCGGCGGGATCGGCGACCCAGGCGACCGCCGGGGCGTCCAGATCCTCGGTTGCGACGGGCAACACCCCCGCTGCGAGGGCGGCGGCGACCTCGGCATCGGTGAACCCGGCCGCTTCACGCACGAGCGCCGGGGCGGACTGGCCGCGACGAAGGAACGTCACGCGCCGGGCACTCATGCGGCCACCGGGTAGCCGTCCGCGTCGACGGCGCGATGCAACCGGTTGCGAAGTCCGGCGGCGACCCACGCATCCTCGTGGACGTACTGCGGGTAGATCGTCAGTCGCTCGCGAAGCTCATACCCCGCTTCTGCGCACAGTTGTGCGAGCCGTCCCAACTCCGGCCAGGGCGCCTCGGGGTTGATGTAGTCCGGCGTCACGGGTGAGATGCCACCCCAGTCGTTGATGCCGCTGACGAGCAGCGGTCCGTAGTCGGCAGACAGGTTGGGTGGCGCCTGGATGTTCATCGCGGGGCCGAACACCAGGCGCGTGATCGCGCAGGCGCTCATCAGATCGATCAACCCCGGCTCGCCGGCGTCGCCCATCGGGGTATCGGGTTTGGCGCGGAAGTTCTGGACGATGACCTCCTGGACATGGCCGAACTCCTCATGCAGATCGCGCAGCGCCAAGAGTGCCTCGACGCGCTCGCGCGTGGTCTCGCCGATACCGATCAAGATGCCGCTGGTGAAGGGGATCGCCAGTTGCCCGGCCTTGCGGATCATCGCGAGGCGGGTGGCGGGGCGCTTGTCGGGGGCGTGTTCGTGTGGGCCACCCGGGCCGCACAGCCGCTCGGCGACCGATTCCAGCATGATCCCCTGGCTCGGTGCGACCTCGCGGAGCTCTGCGAGCTCACGCAGCGAGAGCACACCGGCGTTGGGGTGGGGGAACAGGCCCGTTTCTTCGAGCACCATGCGGCACATCGCCACGAGGTAGGAATGCGTCGACTCGTGGCCCCAGCGGCGGAGCTGTTCCTTGTACTTGGGCCATCGGATCTCGGGTCGGTCGCCGAGGCAGAAGAGCGCCTCTTTGCAACCGAGTGCCGCACCCTCGTGGCAGACGGCGAGCACCTGGTCGGGACTCATCGTGTGGGCGCGCGGCGAGTCCTCGTCCTGGGCGAACGTGCAGTAGTTGCACACGTCGCGACACAGGTTGGTGAGCGGGATGAAGACCTTGGGCGAGTAGGTGACCCACGGCCCGTGGCCGCGGTCGCGGATCGCCGCCGCCGCGGCCCACAGTGTGGCGTGTTCGGCGCCGCGGACGTCGGCCAACGCCGTGGACTGCCCGGCATCGAGCCGCTCACCGTCGAGCGCCGTCTCGACCGCGGCGCGGATGTGGGGACGAAGACCGGTCAGGTCGGGTGCATGGGTGCTCACGCGTTGGGGTCCGGCCCCTCGCCGCCGCGGAACTTCCGCCAGTCGGGTTTGCGCTTCTCCTGGAATGAGGCGATGCCCTCTCTGGGCTCGTCGCCGAAGACGTGGTTGAGCGCGACGAGCTCCAGGCCGTGTTGCACAGCCCCGTGGAGCTGGTCGGTCATGGCGTTCATCGCGATCTTCGCCAGGCGAAGGCCCTGCGGGGACTTGCGCAGGATCTCCTCACACCACGCGTCGACCTCGGCGTCCAACTCATCATCGGGAACGACCTTGTTGACGAGGCCCATCGCGAGTGCCTCATCGGCGGTGTACTGGCGTGTCAGGTAGAGGATCTCGCGGGCCTTCTTCTCGCCGACGACGGCCGGCATGAGCTGGCATCCCCACCACAATGGCGCCGACCCGATCTTGGGACCGGCCTGGCCGAACCGCCCGGACGCACCTGTGATCGTCAAGTCGCACATGACGTTGAGTTCGTTGCCTCCGCCGATGCAGTAGCCGCGAACCTTGACGATGATCGGCTTACCGTTGTTCCGGATCGCAACGGCGAGGCGGTCGTGCAGGTGGTGCAGGCCGCGTTTCTGGCCGGCGGTGCGGGTGGGGTCGCGCACATCGCCACCGACGCAGAACGCCTTCTCCCCGGCGCCGGTGAAGACGATCACCCCGACCGCATCGTCGTCGGCTGCGGCCTCGAAGGCCTCGCAGAGCTCTCGAATCGTCTGGACCCGGAACGCGTTGAGCCGGTCTGGCCGGTTGATCGTGATCGTCGCCCGCCCATTGCCGACCTCGTAAAGGATGTCCTCGAACGTCACCCGTGCTCCCGTGTTCGCTCTGTGCGTATGGCCGTGTCGAGAGAATCCTCGCATATGCCTTGCAGACAAGCGTCTCATATCGTGGGACGACTCTCCACATGGTGGACCACGGACTTGGAAGTTTCTCCGCGCTTGGTAACAATCCAGTTCGTTCCAAAAGAAACAAGACGCACCACCATGATGCGAGACGACTTCAGATGACCACCTTGGCGCCAAAGCAATCAGAGAGCGGCCGCTACCGCATTCAGTCCATCGAGCGTGCGGTCGCGATCCTCAACGCATTCAGCGCCGAGGAACCCGAACTCGGGGTCACCGATCTGGCCGACCGGCTGGCGCTGCACAAGTCGACGGTCCATCGGTTTCTCGTCAACCTCGAATCCGCGGGGCTTGTGGAGCGAAACCGCCACACGTCGCGCTACCGCTTGGGGCTCCGCATCTTCGAGTTGGGCGGGTTGGTCCTGCAACAGATGAACCTGTGGGACGAGGCGCTGCCGTTCCTCGAAGGGCTCGTGCGCGACAGCGGTGAGACCGGCCATCTCGCAGTGTTGGATGGTGGGGAGGCGGTCTACATCGAGAAGGTCGAGGCGCGCCGGGCGTTGCGCATCCCTTCGGCGATCGGGCGGGGGTATCCGGCCCATGCCACGAGCCTCGGCAAAATCCTGTTGGCACACCTGAGCGCCGATGCGCGCGAGGTGATCGTCGCGGAGCGTGGGCTTGCGCGCTGTACGTCCAAAACGATCATCGACCCGGACCGGTTGGGCGTCGAGCTCGACCTGATCCGCACGCAAGGTTTTGCCGTCGATGAGGAGGAATATGAGGAGGGGCTCCGCTGCATCGGCGCGCCGATCCTCGGACACACCGGCCAGGTCGTCGCGGCCATCGGGATCGGCGGGCCCGTCACCCGGGTCACGCCGCAACGGGTGGGCGAGCTCGCAGAGCTCGTCATGAGTGCAGCCGGGAGCCTCTCCCGCCGGATGGGCTCTGAGCAATCGGGGGCCTACGCACCGACTGCGCTTCGCGTGCGCACCCAAGAGGGCAAACGACGTGGGGGCGCCGTCCCCAACGCCAGACAATCACCAGACAACGCAACGACACACAAGGAGCTGTGACACCGCATGGCGACCACCGCCTCGACTGACTTCCAGATCCCACTCTCAAGCAGGACCTCCCACTTCGTCCTGCCGAAGCAGTGGGCTTCCATGCGCAAGGCCGAGGCGCTCGAGCGCGAGACCGGCAAGCGTGTGATCCACTTCGAAAAAGGTGACTTCCAGGGAGATGAGTTCTACCCCGCCCCACACATCTACGAGGCCGCTGCCCGCGCGGTGCACGAGGGTCATGTGCGCTATGTGCCGGGTCCTGGGATGCCCGAGTTGCGCGACGCGATCGCCGAGGAGGCCACCAAGCGCGGCCGCCCGACGACGCGCGAAGAAGTGCTGGTCACGATGGGCGCCAAGCACGCCCTGACCCAGTCCCTTCTCACCTTGGTCGACCAGGGTGACGAAGTCATCTTCCCGAACCCCGGCTACCCGCCGGACGAGTTCTGGATCACCTACGCCGGCGGCAAGGTCGTCTACGCCCCGCTCATCGAGCCGGACTTCCACTTTGACCTGGACGCGCTCGAAGGCTTGATGAACGAGAAGACGAAGCTCCTGATCATCAACTCGCCGCAGCGGCCCAACGGCATGTGCGTCGGCCACCTCGACGAGATCGCCGAGCTGTGCAAGAAGCACAACGTCATGGTGCTGACCGACGAGATCTTCAGCCACATGGTCTACGCGCCGTCCGAGCACAAGACGATCGCGGCGATCGACGGAATGGCCGATCGGTCGGTCCTGGTCGACACCTTCTCGAAGACCTACATCATGACCGGGTTCCGCATCGGCTGGTGTGTTGCGAGCAAGGAGATGATCACCGCGATGGACATCTTCCAGCAGAACTCCGTCACCAACGTGCCCGCGTTCGTCCAAATCGCTGCGCTTGCCGGGATCACCGGTCCGCAGGAGCACGTGATCGAGACGACCGCGCGCCTGCAGGCCAAGCGCGACCGGATGGTCACCGCGCTCAACGCGATGCCGGGCGTGGATTGCCCGACCCCGGACGGATCGTTCTACGTGTTCCCCGACATTCGCGCGACCGGGATGACGGCACAGCAATTCGCGGACTACATGATCGAGGAGTGCCTCGTCGGCGTCGTCGCAGGCTCGGCATTCGGCGACCGCGGTGAGGGACACGTCCGCATCACCTACGCCGCCCCTGACGAGGTCATCGACGAGGGTATGGACCGCATGGCGAAGGGGCTCGCGAACCTCTGACGTCGTTTCGGATGCACGCGGTGAGGGGCGTCCCGTTCGGGGCGCCCTTTTCTTGATGGGTGTCGGCGCCTGCGGGAACGTAGGCTTGTGTGGTCAACGACCTGATCGAAGGAGTGAGTGTGGCTGAAGAGCGTCTGTTGTGGGAGGACCTGAACCCGGGTGACGAGGCCGTCTCCTTGAACCGGACGGTGACCGAGGCGGACATCGTCAACTTCTGCGGGGTGTCCGGTGACTTCAACTGGTTTCACATCGACGAGGTGAAGGCGAAGGAGTCGGTCTTCGGTCAGCGCGTCGCGCATGGAATGCTCGTCACCTCGATCGCGACGGGCCTTCAGGTCGAGAAGATGGAGCCGAAAATTGCGACCGCCGCGTTCGTGGGTCTCAAGGAGTGGGCGTTCCGGGCACCGGTGTTCATCGGCGACACGATCCGTGTCAAGCGCACGATCGGTGAGAAGTCCGAGCACAAGAACCCGGCGCAGGGGTGGTGCATCTACGAGATCGAGGTCCTCAACCAGGAGGACAAGGTCGTGCAGAGGGGTCAGTGGAACATGTTGATCCGTCGCAAGGAGTCGTAGTCACCACAGTTGGTGTTGGGATGCCGGGGAGGGCGCCGCGCGGCGCCCTCCGTCATTTCTGACCTATCTGCGGGGCGGGCGCCCCTCGGCGTCGGCAAGTTCGGGGTGCCACCGGCGGAAGTGTTCGTGGTGCTGGTGGGTCAACGCCCCCGGCGGGTAGTGCTCGGCGTAGAAGTCCGGATCGACGTGTTGGGCCTGGCAGGTCAGGCGCTGGTACATCGGGTCGATGAACGCGGGGAACCGGCCGTAGGTGTCGTGGACGTACTGGCAGTAGTCCTTGACCCGCTCGATCGTGGCCCCGTCGGGCCGGTGGATGTGTTGGATGATCTGATCCGGTGCGGTGTAGGCCTTGGGCTTGTCCGCGTCGTACTGTGACCACTTGACCTCGAGGAATGCGTCGACGGCCTCGCGCATGTCCGTGTAGTAGGGCGGGGTGAACGCCTCGAACACCCCGTCGCGGCCGACCGGGGCGCTCGGTCCCCGGGTGGCGTCGGCAAAGCGGAATCCGAGCCCAGGCACATCCATGCCACCCAGGACGAAACGGGCGATGTAGCCGGTGAACGTCCAGCCGCCGAGTCCCAGGCACTGCAACGCCAGGTTGAGGTTGTGACAGATGAAGGCCTGCTCGACGACCTGCATGGACAGCACGCGCTGCTCCAGGTCGATCATCCCCATCTGTCGGGTGGGGTCGATGGACCCGTTGTCGATCCACTTCTGAAGGCCCGCCGAGGCGTATCCGGCCTGTTCGTCGACGATCGAGAAGCCGTACTCGGGTGAGAGATAGATGAAGAGCAGGTTGATGTACTCGAGCGTCATGTTGGACACCGGCAAGAAGAGCGTCGAGCCGGGTTTGTTGGCATTCCAGTGATTGAAGACGAAGAGGCCCGGGAGCCCGGTCGGGAGCGTCGCGCGACTGTCGCCCAGACGTACCTTGGCGCGGTTGGTCATCTCAAGGACCGTCTCGACCTGCGCCTCGATCGATTTGCCCGACAGCGTCGAGAGTTCACCCGGCTCGGGCAGGAGCTTCCACATGTCCAAGAAGAAGAGCCCGTCGTCGTTGGTGAAGAAGAGCTCCGTCCCGTGGTTGGAGCACGACGACGGCCACGTCCGTGCCGTCCACTGCACCAAGGCGTCGGCGCCTTGGGTGGGGTCGATATCTCCCAGGTTCAGGCCGTTGAGGCCCGTGGCAGCCATGAGCAGCAGCGCCTCCTCCACCTCCGACAGCGGCACCGGCTCGTAGGGGCTCGTATAGGCGAGCGGCCCGGTGGTGATCTCCATTCCCAATGCCACGCGGCGGCTCTTTCGGTCCCACACCGCCTGGAAGAACGGGTAGTTGAGCCCGTCGATGACCGCCTCGGGGTTGTCGACCAGGTTGGCCAACGCCGTGTGTGTGGGTGGCGGGTTCACAATCCGATCTCCTTTGAGATGATCATCTGCTGGATCTCGCTCGTCCCCTCGGTGATGGAGGCGAGCTTTGCATCGCGGTAGTAGCGCTCGACGGCGTACTCGACGATGTATCCGTATCCGCCGTGGATTTGCACGGCTTCACGGGTGACGTAGTCGGCGACCTCGGCCGAGAAGAACTTTGCCATCGAGGCCTCCTTGACGCACGGCTGTCCGGTCGAGTAGAGCCACGCGGCCTTGTAGGCCAGGCTCTTGGCCGCTTCGATGCGCGTTGCCATGTCGGCGAGCTTGAACCGGATGACCTGGTGCTTGGAGAGTGGCTTTCCGAACGTCTCGCGCTCGGTGGCGTACTTGAGCGCGGCTTCGTATGCCGCCTCGGCAATCGCGGCGGATTTGACGCCGTGGCTCACCCGACCGGTGATGAGCGCCGACATGAGTGCCGCGAATGAGCCCTCCTTGCCGCCGAGCAACGCGTCGTCGGGGACCTCGCAGTCCTCGAAGACGAGCTCTGCCGTATCCGATGAGCGGTGGCCCATCTTCTCGAGCTTGCGCGTGACCTCGAACCCGGGGGTGTCGCGGTCGACGATGAACACGCTGATGCCCTCACCGCGTTTGGTCTTGTCGGTGTAGGCGGCCACAAGACAGTAGTCGCAGATCGTGCCGTTGGTGATGAAGTTCTTGCGGCCGTTGATCTTGTAGCCGTTGGGTGTCTTCTCGGCGCGACTCAAAAGACCGGCGGCATCAGAACCCGTACCCGGCTCGGTGATGGCGTACGCGCCGATGATTTCGCCGGCGATCGATTTGGGAAGGTACTTCTCACGCTGCCCGTCGGTCCCGAACTTGTAGATCGGGAAGGCCGACAGGTCCGCGTGGGCGTTGACCGATGCGGTGATCCCCGCGCAGACCTTCGCCATCTCCTCGACGAAGATGCATTCGGTGATCTTGTCCGCGCCGATGCCGCCGTACTCCTCGGGGAACACGATGCCGAGGAGTCCCAGCTCACCCAGCATCGGCATGATCTGGACCGGGAACTTCTCGTGGCGCTCGGCGTCTTCGACGAGCGGCAGTATCTCGGCCTGCGCGAACTCCCGGACCATCTGGCGGAGATCGTTTTGTTCCTCCGTGAAGGCATAACTGAGCAACGCGGCACCCCCTGGCGGTCTGATTCGACGGTCGGTCGGAGTCTAACGACGTGGTCGAAGCCGATAAGCTCCAACCCATGGTCGAACCTCTTCGCCTCGACGGCCGTGTTGTCATCGTGACCGGGGCCTCGCGTGGGATCGGTGCCGCCGTGGCGCGGCTGGTCGCGGGCCTCGGTGGGCATGTCGTGGGAGTCGCCCGTTCCGCCGACGCGCTCAGAGCGGTGTTGGCGGACGTCCCAACCGCATCGCGAGCCGTCGTCGGTGACATCACGGATCCCGCGGTTGCAGACGAGGCGGTCCGCGCCGCCGGTGAACTCGGACGCCTTTGGGGCGTGGTCAACAACGCCGGGATCGGGTCGGGCTACAAACCGGCGATCGAGACCTCGTTGGCCGAGTGGGACGAGGTCATGCGCGTCAACTTGATGGGGACGGTGTCGTTCGCGCGGGCCGTTGGGTCGGCACTCGTCGCCGCCGGCGGTGGAGGGCGCATCGTCAACATCAGCTCGATCGCCGGGCTGACCGGCTTGCCGAACATCGCCCCCTACAACGCGACGAAGGCCGCGATGGACGCCCTGACCCGGACGATGGCCGTTGAGCTCGGGGCGGCCGGTGTGTGCTGCAACTCCGTCGCACCGGGGACGATCGGGACCGAACTGGTCGATGAACTTCTGATCGCGAACCCGGCGCTCAAAGACCGGTTCATCGCGAAGACCCCGTTGGGTCGGGTCGGTGACACAGACGAGGCCGCGTGGCCGATCGTGTTCCTGCTGACGGACGCGGCGGCATTCCTGACCGGCCAGACGATCGTCGTCGACGGCGGACGCCTGGCGGCCGGATAGCGCACGCCGTGCGCGTCGTCATCGCGGGCGCCGGCACCGCCGGGTGTGTGCTCGCCGCACGTCTGACCGAGGACCCGTCGGTCGAGGTCGTGCTGCTCGAGGCGGGTCCGCACTACCGTGCGGGCTCCTGGCCTGCGGAGCTCGCACATTCCCACCGCGTCATCCGCGAGACCCACGACTGGGGCTTCCAGGCCCAAGCCGGTGCCTCACCGCGGCTTGTGCACGTACCGCGTGGCCGCGTCGTCGGCGGATCGTCGATCACCAACGGCGCGATCGCCTTGCGTGGCCGCCCCGAGCATTACGACGAGTGGGACCGGTTTGTGGACGGGTTCGGTTGGGACACGTGGCTGCCGTGGTTTTGCGCAATCGAGCGCGACCTGCAGTTTCCCGGTGCGGCGTGGCACGGCGACCACGGTCCGATCCCGATCAACCGCTACCCACGCAGCGAGTGGTTCGCGCTCATGGACCGGTTCGCCGACGCAGCCCTGGCGCGCGGCCATGCGTGGGTGGACGATCACAACGATCCCGATGCGATGGGGGTGGGACCCACCCCGTTCAACATGATCGGCGGTGTTCGCCAGACCCCGGCCGACCACTACCTCGATCCCGCCCTCGGCCGTTCGAACCTGACGCTCATCTCCGGTGTGATCGTCGATCGCGTGGTGTTGGACGGTGACCGCGCGGTCGCGGTCGAGGTGCTCGATCACACCGGTGTCAGACACCGCCACGACGCAGATGAAGTGATCGTCGCCCTCGGCACCTACGTCAGCCCGGCATGTCTTTTGCGATCAGGGATCGGACCCGCGGATGAGATCACCCGCCACGGCATCGGTGTCCGGCACGAGCTCGTCGCGGTGGGGCAGGGAATGCAGGACCACCCCAAGGTCAGCTACCGGTTCTGGATCGACACCGACGCACCGGCGTGGCCCAATCCGTGGATTCAGGCGCTCTTGACGGCTGACGTCGATGTCGCCGGTGAGGCGCGCGCATTCCAGGTGATGCCCTATTCGGGAGTCATCGATGGCGGTCACCGGTTCACCGACCTCAACGTCCAGGTTGCCGATGCCCGGGGCAGACGCGGCAGCGTCGCCCTCCAAGGACCCGATCCGCGCCTGCAACCGGTGCTGCGCATGGGGTGGCTCGAGGCCGACGGCGATCGCGACGTCGCCGTCGCGGCCGGTCGTGAGTTGATGGCGCTCGCCCGCACTGCACCGCTTGCCGAGGTCCTACACTCATGGCCCAACCAGGATGATCCGGATCAGCCCCTTCGCACCGTCGAGACGTTCCATCACCCGGTCGGAACATGCCGCATGGGTCGGGTGGGCGATCCCACGGCGGTGGTCGATGCGGCGGGCCGGGTCTTCGGTCTTGAGGGCTTGTCGGTGATCGACGCATCGATCATCCCGCGCATCCCTTCGGCCAACACCCATCTGTGCGTGATCGCGTTGGCTGAGCGGCTGGCGGCCGACTGGAAAGCCCGCCGAGCGGCCGTATAGTCCGACCGCCCGACGCGCGTTGTCGCCAGCGGTCCTACCGGGCGGCGACAGCGATGGCGGATTCGATCTGGGGTGTGATCGCCTCGCCATGGGTGTTTGCGGCGGCGCGCTTGAGGACGGCCGCGACGGTCTCCTCGTCGAACGTGTTCTTGCACGTCGCACACGCAGAGACGAGCGACTCCATCGCCTCGTCACGGATGCGCATGATTCGGACCGCGGCCTCGAGTTCAGGGGTGATCGCTTCGCCATGGGTGTTTGCGGCGGCGCGCTTCAAGACCGCCTGGACGGTGGCCTCGTCGAACCCGCCGGTGCAGGTCGAGCAGTGGTATTGGAGCATGGCGTTCGCCATGTCGTAGAGCTTGGCTGCGCCGAGGGCTTTGGTGAGTTCGGGGGTCAGTGTTGTTCCGGGGGCGGCGTCCAACATTTCAGCGATGGTGCTCATGGAGATGTTTCCTCCTTCAAGGGTTGTCGCGTGGACCGCTGACAGTTGCTGATCAGGTGTCCGCGATCCCGCGAGGCGTTACAATCGCGTTCGCATTCCGGGGATCTCTCCCTCCGGAAATGACATAACCACAATTTGCGTGCGCTCTGGGGCACGATCAGCGTTCGGATGGTCAGTCATGCGCCCGGGGGTGCGCTCCTCGTGAATTGGTAGGGCTGCTGGACACCGCCGTCGAGGCGGGCGATGTGAGTTCTCCGATTGTTCGGTCGCCGCCTCGGGAATGGCGCGCGGCCACTCGAGGGAAGCACCGGCGAAGGACCCAAGCGCCCAAAGGGCGCCAGGCGGGGTCGCGGCCCGGCCCAGAGGACGCCGAGCACGCCGGCGAGCAGGATCAGGGCCCAGCGTTGATGTGCCGCCGTCCAGAGCGGATCCTGTGGGCCGCCGGGGAAGAGGCCCCCAACGTGACGGGAGCAGCAGGTACGCGGCGGAGAGGAGCACCAGGAGCGCCGGCCCGGCCGCGGCCCCGCCGCGGCCGGCGCCTCGGAGTCGGGTCGCGACGGCGGCCGCCGCGAGCGTGAGGGCGAGCATCGCCGCCAGCTCGAGGCTCATGGTCCACGAGGCGGCCCCTCCCGCGAGCCAGGAAAGCAGGGCCCAGAGCGCGGCGAGCGGCGCCGTCGCGAGCCCGACCCGCAGGGCGCGGCGAACGAGCAGTGGCGTCGGGGCGCTCGCGACCGTGGCGGCCGCCGCGTCGTCGAGGATGAACGCGACGCCGACGCAGATCCCGATCGCGGCGAGGCGAAGCTCCGTGAGGCCCTGATCGGTCAGGCCGAGGAGGCCGAACGCGAGGGCGCCGGCCGCCGCGAGCGGCGCCCACGAGAGCGAGCGGACGGTGGGCCGCACGAGCAGCGCGGCCTGCCGGAGGCCCCTCACGCGGTTCGCGGGCGGTCTCGGAACAGGGCGAGCTCCCCGAAAAGGATCGCCAGCCCCACGATGCCGGGAACCACAAGCCCCCAACTGGGTTCCGCGGGGCCCACGAGGTTCACCAGGGTGAACATCCCGACCACGCCGATGGTGGCGGCGGACGGGTGCGGCATCCAGCGCGCGAGGGCCAGCCCGAGGGCGACGATCGCCGGCGCGATGACGGTCATGAGGACGCTCGGCGGGGGCCCGCCCTTGCTCATGAACACGAGCACGCCGATCGCCACGAGGAGCGCCGTCGCGGCAAGGGCCCAGGCCAGCGAGATGAGATGGGCGGCGGTCCGAGCCCGAGCCGCCGCCGGAAGCGACTGGTACAGCTCGTCCGCGTCGTCGTTCCGGCCACGCAGCGCGGCCAGGTTGACGGCGACCAGCACCCCCGCCGCGAATGGTGTGAAGGGAACGAGGAGCGACCAGGCGTAGCCATCCGCGTCGGCCTCTTCGAGGAACAGGATTGCAAGGACGGACGACGCGACTGGGAGCGCCGCCCCGGCCAGGATGAACGGGTGGCGCAGCAGCCGGCGGCCCTCGAGCCGGGCGAGCGCAAGGACGATCGCGAACGTGCCCCGGGGCGGCGGGACCGCGCCGGCGCGCGCGTTCACTGGTCCACCTCTCCCCCCGGCCGAGTGCCGAGGAGCATCAGGTAGCCGTCCTCCAGGGTCGGCTCGACGAGTTCGGCCAGATCGGGCGCCGAGCCGATGTGACGGTGGCGTCCCTCGCCGGTGCGCCACGACAGATGGGCGGCGGGGCCGCGCTCGTCGGCCAGCCAGACCGCTCCCCGGGCCACCGCGGCGAGCTCGGGAGGCGTCCCCGCGAACAGGGTGCCGCCCGCGCTCATCACCACCACGCGGCCGCAGAGCGCCGCCACGTCCTCGGTCTGATGGGTCGACAAGACGACCGTGCGCCGCTCGGCCAGTTCAGAGACGATCTCGCGAAAACGCAGCCGCTGCTCGGGGTCGAGGCCCGCCGTCGGCTCGTCCAAGACGACCAGCTCGGGCTCGCCGAGGAGTGCCTGGGCGAGGGCGACCCGTCGGCGCATGCCGCCCGAGAGCGCCTTGATCTTGCGCCCGATCACGTCCTCGAGGCCGACGAGCTCGAGCACCCGCCGCACCTCGCTGTGGCGTGCGCGCCGGTCGGTCATCTCCTTGAGGATCGCGATGTAGTCGACGAACTCGAAGGCCGTGAAGTGGCGGTGGAAGCCCGGCTCCTGCGGCATGTAGCCGAGGCGGCGGCGGATGGCGAGCCGGTCGTCAGCGCGTGCGGGGTCGCGCCCGAGCACCCGAAGCCGCCCGGCGTCCGGCGCGAGCACCGTCGCCAGGATCCGCAGCAACGTGGTCTTGCCGGCCCCGTTGGGGCCGAGGAGCCCGGTGATGCCCGGCCCGATCTCGAGAGACACCCCCGCGAGCGCGAGCGTGCGCAAGAAGCGCTTCTCGACGCCGGCGATCTCAATCGTGGTGGCGCTTGCAGCGCCGGCGGTGCTCCCGGCATCGGCGGTACTCAAAGGTGGCCCCCCAAATCGAATGAGTCGCGGCGACGCGCGATGACGAGCGCGGCGGCGGCCGCGAGGATGAGAAGGCCGATCTGGGCCCCCGGCCCGAAGGCGACGAGGCGATCATCGGCGACGCGGGCGCTGACGGCGACGATCGCGGTCCAGACGAGCGCCACCGATCCGGCGGCCACGAGCGGCGCGACATAGGTGGCGAAGGCGAGGCTCAGCACGGTCAGGGCGAGCGAGGGCACGAGCCAGGCCGCGGCCGCCCAACCCACCTGCGGCAGCGTGAAGACGGCGAGCCCGGCCAGGGTGGCGGTGCCCGCGAGCACCGCGGCGGCCCTCACCAGGACCAGGTGGAAGCCGCTCATGGGAGCGACCACACCGATCTCATAGGTCGGGTCGATGCCCGGGCCGTAGGCCACGGCCACGCCGGCCAGGGGCAGGAGCGCCGCCACCACCAGGAACACGAGCAGGCCCCGCTGGCCCTGCTGGGCGGCGAGGGCGGCGAACCCGAGCGAGAGCGCGACCGCGATCAGCCACGAGGCGCCGAGCGACGGTGTCGCCGCCAGAAGACGGGCACGGTGGTCCGACACGCCGAGGCGCACGAGCAGGGTCTCGAGCGGCCCGCGCCGGGGGGCGTCGACCGTGCTGCGGATCTCGCCCCACACCCACCCGAGCCGCTCACCGTCGGCCAGGGCCACGAGTGCCTGCTGGCAGGTGGGGCACTGGATCACATGCGCCTCGAGTGAGGATGCGCCGGGGTGATCGACCTCGCCTCGGGCGTAGGCGCGAAGCAGGTTGGGAGCGGCGTGCCAGCTCATGCCAGAGCCTCCCTCAGTTGACTGCGAGCCCGCATCATGCGGGTCTTGACGGTGCCTGGGGGGATCCCCAACAGGTGACCCGCTTCCCGGCTCGTGAGACCATCGAGGACGGTGGCCTGCACGACCGCCCGCAGCTCCGGGGAGAGGCGGTTGAGCGCCGAGCCCAGATCGCCGTGCTCGACCCCGAGCAAGACCTGCTCCTCGGCGGAGGGGGTGGCGTCGGCCTCGGAGAGGCATACGGTGCCCGCCGGCCGGCGACGGACGCCGTCGATCAGCCGGCGAATCGCGATGCCCCAGATCCAGGCCGCCACCTCGCCCCGCCCCTCGTATCGTGAGGCCCGACGCCAGACCGCGACGAAGGTGTCCTGCAGGGCGGTATCGGTGAGGTCCCGGTCGGCACAGCGGCGCGAGAGCCGGAGGCTGAGCCAGGGCGCGTGGCGCTCGTACAGCGTCCGCAGCGCCTGAGCGTCGCCGGACGCGATCGCGGCGAGCAGCTCCCGGTCAGTCGGCGGCGGCGGCACTTCAGCGTCCACACCACTCCTGTCGCAAACGGGGGGACGAACGGTTCATCGAAGGTCTCGACGCCCGCACGCTCTCACAGACTGCCGGGAGGCGTCCCGCTCGTCATGGACCTTCGACGGTGCCTCCGGTGCACGGGATCAGACGGTGACGAGCGTCACGGTGGGCCCCTGGAGCAGGAGAGAGCGTGAACGAGCTACTGGTTGCCCCTCGCCGTCCTGGCCTGCGCGATCGGGATGGGGCTGATGATGCTGTTCATGGGGCGCGAGCATGTTCGGCGGCGCGAAGCTGATGGAGGCGGCCTCCTGATCGCAACGTCGGCCGCAACGAGAATCGTTGTAGTAACGTAGCCCCGTGGCGCTTGGAGCGCCGGACAGTTTCACCACCACCGCTGGGGGTGCCGTTTCACGGCTGAGAGCCCCGCCCGTCACAGGGGCGACCCCAGAACCTGATCTCGGTAATGCGAGCGGAGGGAAGCGGACAATGATCGCGGAGATTCAAGTACTGCCGACCCCCGTCGGGACGGCGCAGGGGCGGTGGGCACATGTCGATGCGGCGATCGCCGTCATCGTCCACAGCGGCCTGACCTACGAGGTCGGACCGCTCGGGACCAACATCGAGGGTGATCCGGACGCCGTCTGGGCCGCCCTGCGCAGCGCACACGAGGCGACCCTCAGGCACGGCGCAACACGTGTCGTCACCGTCATCAAAATCGTCGAGGCGGGCGACGACACCCCCACGATGACGATGCGCGCGTTGACCGACCGGCATCGCACCCGGCGGGACTGACCACATGGCGAGTCTGCGCACAGCCATCAACCGCGCCGGACCACCGGTCGCGCTCCTCGCCGGCTTGATCGGCATCTGGGAGGCATGGGTACGCCTTGCCGGCATCGACCCCGCGGTGCTTGCACCGCCCAGCCGCGTCGCCCGTGCACTTGTCAACACCTCAGGGCCACTGACCCAACACGCGGCAACGACCCTCGCCGAGACCGCGATCGGCCTGATGATCGGCACCCTCGTCGGGGTTGCGGTCGCCGCGCTCGTCAGCGCCTCGTCGCGCGTGCGACGGGCGGTCGAGCCGCTGCTGGTCGTCTTGCAGACCATCCCGGCGATTGTGCTCGCACCGGTCCTGGTGTTGGCACTCGGATTCGGATGGGCACCGCGGATCGTCGTGGTCGTCCTCATCGTGTTCTTTCCCGTCGCGATCGCCGCCGCCGGCGCGTTCTCAGCGGTGGATGGCGACCGCGTGGATCTGGTGCGGTCGCTAGGCGGGACACGGGCGGACGTCCTTCGCCACGTCACGCTGCCCGGAGCGCTCCCCGCCATCTTCGACGGCGTCCGCATCAGCGCCGCCTACTCGGTGGCCGGTGCGGCGATCGCCGAGCAGATCGGCGGGGCCCGCTCGGGACTTGGCCTCTACATCGCCCGCTCACAACGCAGCTTCCGTCCCGACCAGGTCATCGCCGGGGTCGTCGTCATCGCCGCCCTGTCGCTCATGATCTACGCCCTCGTCACCGCCGCCGCCCGTCGCGCCACGCCGTGGCTCGCCCACACCACTGAGGAGCCCACATGAACGCGCGCCGTCCCATCACCATCGCCATCCTCCTCGTCGCGGCGACGCTCGTGGTGCTCGCCCTCGCCGGGTGTGGCGGATCCACGAGCGGCGCCGCTCAGAAGGTCACCGTCGTACTCGATTGGACGCCCAACACCAATCACACCGGCGTCTATCTGGCCAAGCAACAGGGCACCTACGCGACGGCGGGCCTCGACGTCGACATCGTGGAGCCTGGTCAGTCCGAGGGACTCGCCCAAGTGGCCGCAGGCAACGCGCAGTTTGCCTTCTCATATGCAGAACAGGTGCTTCCGGTGCGCGCGCAGGGAACACCCGTCGTATCGATCGCGACGGTGCTTCGCACCAACACCTCCTCGCTGATGTCGCCTGCCGACCGTCACATCACACGCCCACGCGATCTCGCCGGCAAGACCTACGGGACGTTCGGTGGTCCGATCGAGGAGCCGCTCATCAAGGCGCTCGTCGCATGCGACGGTGGCGATCCCAACAGCGTGAAGTTCGTGGACGTCGGCAACGCCGACTACAACGTCGGGTTTCGCAAGAAGGCCTACGACGCGGTGTGGGTGTTCGACGGGTGGGACGTCATCCGCCTGCGCGACATCGTCAAGACCCCGATCACGACGATTGCCTTCCGCGATCACCTGGACTGCATCCCCGACTGGTACACCCCGGTCATCGTGACCAGCGAGAAGCTCCTGCGTGAGCAGCCCGACCTGGTGCGGGCGTTCCTCAAGTCCACCTCCGAGGGCTACCGGACCGCGATCACCACGCCGCAGGCGGCGGCGGACGCGCTGATGAGCGCTGCCCCGGAGTCCGACCGCTCCCTCGTCAACGCCTCCGCGCAGTTCCTCGCCCCGTTCTTTGCGACCACTCCTGGCGCATGGGGTCACCAGGACGCGGCCGTATGGGAGGGATTCGACGCGTTCCTGCGCAAATCGAAGATCGTGACCGCCGTCTCCCCGGTCGCCAACGCGTTTACCAACGACTACCTGCCCACCCGATGACGGGACGGGTCGCGGTCGCGGGGCTCTCACACGCCTTCGGCCCGCGATCCGTCCTTGACGGGGTCGGCTTCGACGTCGCTCCAGGGGGTCTCACCGCCCTGATCGGACCGACCGGCTGCGGCAAGTCCACGATCCTGCGTGTCCTGGCCGGTCTGGTGATCCCGAGCGCCGGGTCGGCACGTGTGGATGGAGACTCGACGCTCGGCCATCCCGGCCGGTGCGCGTACATGCCCCAAGGCGACACCCTGCTTGCGTGGCGATGTGCCCGCGACAACGCGATCTTGGGGGCCCAGATCGCCGGGCACGATCTGACGGTGGCACGTGAGCGGGCGACGACGCTCTTCGCACGATTCGGCTTGACCGGATTCGAGGAGTCGTGGCCGCGCCGGCTCTCGGGTGGCATGCGCCAACGGGTGGCACTGCTTCGCACGGTGATGACCGATCAACCGGTAATGCTCCTCGACGAGCCGTTCGCGGCCCTCGATGCGATCACCCGCACCGATCTGCAGGCATGGCTCTCGCAACTCCTTCAGGCCGAGCAGCGCACAACCGTGCTCGTCACGCACGACATCGACGAGGCCCTGCGGCTGGCCGACCAGGTCATCGTGCTCTCGGCACGACCGGGACGCATCGTCGATCGCATCACGCTGCCCGCGCCACGTCCACGCACGTTGTCACGTATCACGGACGATGATTTCGCAGTCGTGAAACGGCAGGTGTTGGTCGCACTCGCCCACGGATGAGCCGGTAGTCTTCGACGCAGTGTCGTCCATCGCATATTCGTGGGAGTTCACGCTCCTTCGCAGACTTCCGGGCGCGGGCAAAGCCCGCGTCGCGGGACGATTTGTCATCCAGGCCGCAAGCGCCGCCGACGCCCGACGTGAGGCGCTCGCCGAACTCGCCAAGCGGCATGAGAGCGAATCGCGCTGGTCGCTCGGGGTGCTCAAGCCCCTGACGCCGCAGGCACCCGGCACCAGCCTCTTCGAGGTGACGTTCGCCGTGTGGGAGGCGACCGACGACCGGTTCCTGCGCAGGGACGTCCAGACACTCGAGGTCTGGGCCGAGGATGCAGGCGCCGCCCGGCGCATCGCCCAACAAGACATTCAATCCGCCGGTGAGTATGACCCGGCGTGGCGCATCCGTCAGGTCGTGCGCGGAGGCAAGCGCAAACGGAAGCGCACCTGAGCGACCCGCTCCTGTGCCCCCTGATCATCGGCGGGGTCTACGAGGACACCGCGACGCAGATGACGGTGGACGCCCCACGTGACGGGCGGCATCTCGGCGACACCGCGGCCGCAGACGCCCCCGCCGTCGACCGGGCCGTCCGCGCCGCTCACGACGCGCTCACGGGTTGGCGTGCGGCGGCGCCCTTGGCGCGCGCCGACGCGTTGGGCCGCTACGCGCGACTGCTCGACGCCAATGCCACGATGGTCGCGCAGCTCCTCGCCGACGAGGTCGGCAAACCACTGGGCGAAGCCCAGGCGGAGGTGGCCCGCGCCTTCGAGGTCGTCCACCACTTCGCCGCCGAGGCCGCGCGGCTTGGCTCGACGCACCTCCCCGCGGAGTCCCTCACAACCGGAAGCACCGTGCGTCCTCAGCCGGTCGGTGTCGTTGCGGCGATCACCCCCTGGAACTTCCCGGTCGCCCTCGTGTTGTGGAAGCTCGCCCCGGCGTTGGCGGCCGGGTGCACCATCGTCGTCAAACCCGCTCAGGAGGCGCCGCTCGCCGCGTGGACGCTCGTCGACCTGGCCCAACAGGCGGGCCTGCCGCCGGGCGTGGTCAACATCGTCACCGGTGACGGACCCCTGATCGGCGAGGCGCTCGCCACTCATCCACTCGTCGCCAAGGTCGCGTTCACCGGATCACGCCGGGTGGCCGAACAGATCGCCGCGTGGGCTTCGCCGCGCCTCAAACAGTTGAGCCTCGAACTCGGGGGACACGGGGCGCTCATCGTGTTGCCCGACGCCGACCTGGACACCGCGGTGGATGTCGCGATCGTTCAGGGGTACGCCAACACCGGCCAGGCGTGCTATTCGGTCAATCGCGTGCTCGTGCCACCGCTGCTCATGGACGCCTTCCTGAAACGGTTTCGCGCGCGACTCGCCGACGTGCCACCGGGTGTCATGGTGACCGACCGCGGTCGCGCGCGTCACATCGCCCTGCTCGACGAAGCCCGTACCGCGGGTGCCCGGGTGGAGGGTGGTTCCGTGGACGGGCGGTGGGTGTCACCGGCACTCGTCACGGGTGTGGGGCCGGGCGTACGCGTGATCGACGAAGAACCCTTCACCCCCATCGTGGCGGTGATGGAGGTCCCCGACACCGCGGCGGCGATCGCCGAAGCCAACCGCCCCGACTACGGCCTGGTCAACTATGTCTGCGGCGAGGACCATCGCGCCTGCCTGGAGACCGCCGCGCAACTGGAATGCGGAACCGTGGCGATCAACGGATGGCGCGTCGTCGTGCCCCACGCCCCATACGGCGGGTGGCGCGGCTCAGGGCTCGGGACTGAGTTGGGCCGCGCAGGCCTCGAGGCGTTCTGCCGCTGGCAACACCTTCGCGTGTTGCGCTAGCGACCCGTCGCACGGTGGACGCGTCGGGCGTAGACAAGCTGCTCCAGCTTGGGGCGAGCGCCGAACATGCCGCTCTCCCCCACCCCACCGACCACGAAATGGGGATCTTGGTAGAGCGGATCGGCGTTGATGACCACGCGCGCGGCGCGAAGCCGCGGGGCGATGTGATCTGCGGGCCCGAAGATGCTCGCGCCCAGGCCGTGTGCATCGGCGTTGGCGATCGCGACGGCATCATCGGGATCGGCGGCCAACATCAGGCCGCGTACCGGCGCGAAATTCTCCTCGCTCCACAGAATCGTCGCGGCGGCCGCGCGCGGCAAGACGACGATCGTCGGGATGAAGAACGGCCCCTCCTCGCCGTGTCCCACCAGGATCTCACCACCCAGCGCCAGCGCCTCGGTCAAGGCGGTACGCGCCCGCCCACGTCCGGGCCCGTCGCCGATCGGCGCGACGTCGGTCTCCTCACGGGCGGGATCGCCCACACGCAGCCGCTCGACCGCCGTGATGAGCAGGGGCCGGAACTCCGGCCAGATGCGCGACTCGACGATGATGCGCTTTGCAGACATGCACAGTTGCCCGGCGTTGGTGAACGCCCCGACCGCGATCGCCGTCGCCGCCTGCTGCAGATCGGCTCCCGCAAGAACGATCGCCGGATCGTTGCCAGACGCCTCGGGGATGTAGGGACGAAGCGGCGCGCCCTCGGCGTACGCGGCGCTCAAACGA
The DNA here is from genome assembly GCA_031366605.1 of Actinomycetota bacterium. Lineage (GTDB taxonomy): Bacteria > Actinomycetota > Thermoleophilia > Miltoncostaeales > Miltoncostaeaceae > CALMEC01. The sequence continues at coordinate 24,777 of JANLOO010000046.1, forward strand.
CTCAACTGACGCTTGCAGGTTGCGGTCGACCCATGCGTGACGACCACGCCGACCTTGGGGTGCGCGATGAGCGCCTCGGCCTGTTCAGGCGGCAACGCGTCGACGATCTGCACCGCGCCCTCCGGCCAGTGGGCCGCGATCGCGCGCAACACACGACTGGTCGTGTCATGGACGCGCCGCGACGGACGGCAGACCACCGCGTTGCCGCCGACGAGTGCGGATGCCGCGACCACCGTCGGCACCCACACCGGCGAATTGGCAGCGTGCCAGCCGAACACGACCCCGTAGGGATGCCACTCCAATGTGGTCTCGCCGCTCACCGACGGCACGATCCGCGGACGGATCGCCTCGGCGAATTCCGGCAACGCGTCCAAGAGCGCCAACGCCGATGCCAGCTCACGCCGTGCGAAACGAATCGTCTGGCCGCTTTCACGGAGCGCCGCCTCGATGATGACCGCCCCTTCATCGTGGAGGGTCTCGCGGGAGCGCGCGATGCGCGCGAGCCGCTCGCCGAGGGGCAGTGCGGCGACCGCAGGTTGGGCGGCGGCGGCCTGCTCGATGACATCCTCGCTGCCGGGAGTGCTCACGGCGGGCGAGTCTACTAACAACCCCCCCTCGGGACTTCTGGTGCGCGCCGATCACGCGTCGATCGCCCGTGTGTTCGGTGCGCTCATCCCGCTGCAGCCCATCGCCTGGACCGACGACGGCCTGATGTGCGCACCACGCGTGGCGATCGATCACGTCGCGCATGTGATTGCCGCGTGCCCGCTGCCCACCGAGCCCGCACAGATCACCATCGAATGGCCCGACAGCCCCTCCGCGCTGGTGGCGGGGTGGTATCGGCGAAGCGACCGTCACGCACCAGCGCCGCCAGGCATGCGCGAGTTGGTGCAAGTGACAGGTGACGGCTTCGGGCCCTCCGACCACGCGACGACGGCGATGTGCCTCGCAGCGCTCGACGACTTGCCCACCGCGCCCGCCGTCGATGCCGGCTGCGGCTCGGGGCTACTGGCCCAAGCCTGGGCGCGGAGCCGGGCGATTCACGTCCTCGCCGTCGATCTCGATCCGGGGGCGATCACACAGACACACGCCTCGGGCCAACTGGCCGGGTGCGGACATCTGATCGAAGCGCGCCGCCAACCGGTCGACGCCCTGACGCCCGACGATCTTGCCGCACGAGTCGTGTTCGCAAACGTGGCGCTCCTGGCCCACCAGACCCTCGTCGCGCGGTTCGACGACCCGCCTGTGGCAATCGTCCTGTCGGGTCTTCGCCCCGCAGAGGCCCCCGCGATCGTCGCGGCCTACCGGCGCATGGGCCTTCGCCACACGCGGGCGGCACGACACGGGCGATTCGAGTGCCACGTCCTTGTGGCCTCCTTGTGAACCGCATCTGGCGCACCTGGCTCGCGCTGATGCTGTTCGCCGTCGGCACGAGCCTGATCACCCCGCTCATCCCGCTGTACAAGGCGAAGTTGGGATTCGGCGACACCGTCGTGACACTGTTTCTGGTGTGTTACGTGGTGGCGCTCGTGCCGTCCATGCTGACGCTGGGGCAACTGTCCGATCGCATCGGACGCAAGGGCGTGTTGATCGGCGCGCTCGTGACGCTGGGCATCGCACAGGCCTACCTCGCCACCGAACCACCCCTTGCCGGCCTGCTCGTCGCACGAGGTCTGCAGGGCTTGGCGACCGGTGCGTTCTTCGGGACCTGCACGGCGTTCTTGGTCGACGCGGCACCAGTCGGCGAGCGTGCCTGGGTCTCGGCGCTCGCGTCGATCTCGGTCCGGGGGGGTCTGGGGTTGGGACCGGGATTGGGCGGGGTGTTCGCCGAGTACCTGCCCAGCCCGCTTCGCACGCCGTTCCTCGTACACCTGGTGGCGATCGGCGTCGCGATCACCATCATCGCCACGCTGCCGGAGACGGTCACCGATCGAACGCCCCGCCGGCTGACATTGAAGCTCGGTGTTCCGCCCGAGGACCGGGCCGTCTTCTGGCGCGTGTTGGTCCCATCGGGGATGTTGTTCAGTCTCTTCGACGGGGTCTGCCTGTCGCTCATCCCGGTGTTCGAGGTCAGGGAACTGCACGTCACCAACTACGTGCTGATCGGCGCGTCGGGATTCCTGGTGCTTGTCTCAGGTGCGGTCAGCCAGGTGGTGTTCCGCCGCCTCGCACCCACCCCTGCGATCGTCTGGGGGCTTGCGATTGCATCATGTGCGTTCGTCGGCGTCGTCGTCGGTGCGCCACTTCGCTCACCGGCGCTTGTGCTGAGTTCGGTCGCGGTGACCGGCGCGGCCTGCGGCCTGGTCTTCAAGGGCGGCGTCGATCTGTGCACACGCATCGCCCCACCGGCGGACCGCGGCAAGTTGATCTCGTCGTACTACGTCGCCTGTTACCTGGGAGGGTTCTCGGTGCCGCTCCTCGTCGTCGGCGTCCTTGCGGATCTGGTCGGCTTGACCACCGCCCTCGCCGTGCTGACGGGCGCGGCGGCCCTCGCCTCGGCATGGACTGCGCTCTCCGGCACACGTTCGATCGCGTTGCTTCGTCCCCAAGAGGACGCCACGCACTAAACTGATGATGTGGCGACGACGGATCCGGCCCCGGCCCACCAGCGCGTCGCGACCGCACTTCTGGGCGCGCAGCACATCGTCGTGCTGACCGGCCTCCACCTGGGCGGTCCCGAGGAAGCCGACCTGACCCACGCCCGCGGTGAGTGGGCACGCCGCGCCAGCCTCGAGACCCTGCTGACCGATCCCGCGTCGTTTTGGCGCTTCGCCCACCCCGCCGCCCTCGAGATCGCCCGGCGGGTGCCCGAGCCCGGCCACCTGTCCCTCGCCCGGTTGCAGGCCGCGGGGTTCGTCTCGGCGCTCATCACGCAGGCGGTCGACCACATCCACACGATCGCCGGCAGCACCGACGTCGTGGAGGTCCACGGCAACATCCTGACCGCCCGCTGTGGCCGCTGTCGCGAGCGCTACGGGCTCGGCGAGGTCGGCGCGCTGATCGACGCGGCCGCGGACGGCGTCCCGCGGTGCACGACGCATGACTGCGCGTTCCCCTTGCGCCCCGCCGGGACGTTGTGGGGCGAACCGCTGATCGAAGACGCCGTGCGCGCAGCATGGGAGCACGCGACCAACGCCGATTGCTTTTTGGTCATCGACTGCGATCTTCGGACCGTGCCCATGAGCCTGCTGCCCTCGGTGCCGCTGACGCGTGGCGTCCCGCTCGTGATGATCGGCGAGACCCCCACGCAATACGACCGCTACGCGACAGTGTTGATCCGCGAGTCGAGCGAGCCGGTGCTGGTCGGCCTGGCGGACCTCATCACACCCGAGTGACACCGGTCGATCTTCGCCTGGACGGGCAGGCGGCGATCGTCACCGGCGCCTCGTCGGGCCTGGGCGTCATCATCGCCCGTGCGCTCGCCGCTCAAGGCTGTGCCACCGTGCTCGCCGCGCGACGCCACGACCGTCTGGCCGCCCTCGCCACCGAGATCACGGGCGGCGGCGGGCAGGCGATCGCTGTCGGCTGTGACGTGCGCGACCCTGACCACGCGCAGCATCTGGTCGACGCGTGTGTCACCGCGTTCGGCCGTTTGGACGGTGTCGTCGCGAACGCCGCAATCGCAGGGGGCGGACCGGCCGAGACCGAGGACCCTGCACGCTTCGCGGACGTCCTGACCGTCAACGTCACGGCCGTCGCGAACCTGGCCGGTGCGTGCGCGCGCCACATGATCGGGGCGGGTGGCGGGTGGATGATCCTGCAGTCGTCGATCCTGGGCCACCGTGCCGGAACCGGGCCGGGCGTCGGCGCCTACACCGCGTCCAAGGGCGCCGTCGAACAACTGACGCGTGAGCTGGCACGCCAGTGGGCGGCCCACGACATCCGCGTCAACGCCCTGTCTCCCGGCTACTTCCCGACCGACATGAACGCCTCGATGATCTCCGCACCCGGTCGCCGCGAGGCGCTGATGTCACGCATACCACTCGGCCGCGCCGGCGAGCCCGAAGACCTCGCCGGGGCCGTCGCCTTCCTGGCCTCAGATGCCGCCCGCTACGTCACCGGCCAGATCCTGGGCGTCGACGGCGGAATGAGCGCCTGGTAGCTACGTGGCCCGGGCCGTCGCCTTCTTCGGTGCAACGGCCTTCTTGGGCCCAGCTTTGCGTTTGGGTGGGTTCGGATCGACGATGAACTTCTGCGAGTAGTAGATGTCGCCCTCGTGACCGAGCTTCATCCGGCGCAGCACCGCCTTGACCCGGGTGCCGACCGCGACGTCCTCCGGTGCGACGCCGACCACGGGGGCGGGCATCAGGACACCCTCATCCATCGTGATGTGGCCGACGACGTACGGCTCCTGTCCCAGGAAGTCGCGCGGCGGGTAGTACACCACCGTGTAGTTGGAGAGTTCCCCCGTCCCTTCGAGCCGCTCCTCAACGAGATCGCGACCGCGGCACTTGCCGCAGGTGTACTGCTCCCACCACGGGTGCAACGTCTTGCAGCTGGTGCAGCGCATCGCGTAGAGGGTGAGCTTCGGCGGGCCGAGGCGGCTGAACTCGATCGCGGAGACCGTCACGGGCTAGCCCTCCAGGCGCTGGTAGATGTGAATGGCGGCCACTGCGCCCGGGCCGCCGCGGCATGCGCTGATGCCGGTCGAGACGTCCTTGCGCTGGATGCCCTCAGGGGCCGTGCCGCGAAGCTGCTCGACCACGTCGACCGCCTGGCTCGTGCCGGTGGCGCCCAACGGGTGCCCCTTGCACAGAAGCCCACCGGACAAGTTGACGCCGACCTTGCCGTCGATCCAGGTCGACCCGTCTTTGGCGCCCTTCCAACCGTCACCCTGTTTGGCGAACCCGAGTGACTCGATGCCGAGGGGTTCCTGGATGGCGAAGCTGTTGTAGATCTCGGCGACGTCCATGTCGTTCGGTTTCAGACCCGCCATGGCGTAGGCCTTCTGCGCGGGCCTGTGGAGCAGGTCGTAGGCGTCGTCCAGCGTGTCTGACGCCGCGTACCAGGTACCGGATCCCATCGACGTGGCGGTGATGTAGACCTGTTCCTTGTCGGGTTGGTCGCGCAGGATCTCCTCACGACACAACACCAGGGCCGAGCCTGCATCGGTCATCGGGCAGACCTCGTAGAGCTTGAGGGGATCGGCCACCTTGGCCGAGCGCATGACCTCGTCGACCGTGCACTCGAAGCGCAGGTGCGCGTAGGGGTTGCGGGCACCGTAGTGATGATTCTTCACCGACACGTTGGCCAGGTCCTCTTCGCTGCAGCCGTAGACCTGCATGTACTTGCGCATCGTGAGCGCCACACCCGACGGGAACGTGAGGCCCGAGAAGTACTCCTCCTTGGAGTCGGCGGCCTGCGCGATGATCGACGTGCCCTCGACCGTGGCCAGGTCGTTCATCTTCTCGGCGCCCATCACGAGCACCGTGTCGTAGAGGCCGGAGAGGATCGCGACGACGCCGAGGTGCACCGCCCAGGCTCCCGTCCCGCACGCCGCCTCGACCCGCATCGCGGGGGCCGGTGTGAGCCCAAGGTGATCGGCGCCCATCAGCGCCACGGAATTCTCGAATGCGAAGCCCGTGCAGCCGGCATTGCCCAGGTAGAACGCCTCGATGTCGGTCGGGGCGACACCGGCATCGTCCATCGCCAATCTGCCGGCATCGACGATCAGGTCGCGAAGCGACTTGTCGTGCTGGATCTTGTGAGGGGTCTTCCCGACGCCGAGGACGCCTACGCGCATGATCTTCTCCCTAGTGCGGTTCTTGCTGGCGCCTACGGGTCCAGCGGTAGTAGGTCCCCAAGTCGATCGGCTCACCGGCGATCTGTGCGGCCGTCCCACTCTTGGGCGGAGTGGACATGATCTGGATCGCCTGCGCGATGCCCTCACCCGCACCGTAGCCGAACGCCGCCACCGCCTGCCCCCTGCGCGCGGTGTCCAGACCGAGTGCCAAGGCGACGCCCACCGATGCGCACCCCAGGTTGCCGATCTGCCCCACGAAGCTCGTGGAGGCAAGCTGCGCCCCGGTCACACCGGCCCGGCCCAAAGCACGCAGGGTCTGGGGGTGTGGTTGGCTCGCACACACCGATGCGTACGTGGCCGTCGGGCGCTCCGTCAACCGCTCCAACGTGCCGAACGCGCCGCGTGCGGACTGCTCATAGGCGTCGAAGAGGACCTCCAGGCGGTACCGGGCCTCGGGTTCTTGTCCCAAACGCCAGATGTCGTAGACCTCCCGGCTGTCGCGCACGAGCGGCCCGAGCAGCGCAAACCCACCCGACGCCCCGACCAGAAATGCCGCTGCACCACCGGCCGACAACATGTCGCACACGTTGGCGTCGTAGCTGACCACGTGATCGGATGCGATGACGAGCACCTCGCCGCGCCCACCGTCTGCGAGTGCTGACGCCAACTCGAGACCGTCCAACAGGCTTCCGGGATGGCCCGCGATGTCGAAGCAGCCGACGTCGGCGTCGAGTTCGAGGGCGCGCGCCAGCGTTTGCGACATCTTGCGGAAGCCGAACGGGGCCGAATGGCTGAGCGACACGATCGCCGCGGGCGTCGCACCACCGAGCGCCCGGCCCGCGGCCTCCCACGCCATCGTCAGTGCGTCCTCGTCCAGGCTCGGCGTTGCCAGGGCCTTGGCCCGGGGTCGGCCGGGCCGACCCTCGAACGACTGGATCTCACCGAGCGGGGCCCGGTACTTGGGCAGGTACGCCCCGTAGCGAATGAGCTCAGCCACGACTACCGGCTGATCTTGATGCCGGCGGCATCACGGTCGAACGTGTCGGGCGTGATGCCCTCGTCGCGCAGCTTGTTCTTCTGCACGCGCTCGGTCGGGGTCTTGGGAAGCTCTGACACAAACCGAATGTAGCGCGGAACCATGAAGTACGGCATCTCCTTGGCAAGCCAGTGGGTCAACTCGACAGGATCCGGAGCGTCGCCTTCGGGGATGCAGACGATCATGATCTCGTCCTCGGAGCTTGCGCCCTCGTCGGCCTTGACCCCGATCGCGGCTGCCTCCTTGATGTTGGGGTGATTGCCCACCTGGCGTTCCACCTCCATCGACGAGACGTTCTCGCCGCGGCGGCGGATGTAGTCCTTGACGCGGTCCATGAACCAGAAGTACCCGTCCTCGTCCATCCGGCCGAGGTCACCGGTGTGGAGCTTGAGGTTGCGGAAGTCCTCTGCGGTCTTCTCCGGCATGCCGTAGTAGGCGCGCATGACGATGTTCGGGATCTTCATGTCGACGACGATCTCACCGGGGGTGTTGGGCGGAAGTGGCCGGTCGGTGCCCGGCTCCACGATCGTCACCTCGTAGCCGGGGTTGGCCTTGCCCATCGATCCTGGGATGCCGGGCCGCGTCGGGTCCATGTAGGTGGCCATGCCGGTCTCGGTCAGGCCGTAGCCCTCGATGAACTTGACGCCGAAACGCTCTTCGAAGTCGGTGTAGATGTCCTTGGGAGCCGGGGCCGCGAAGACCGTGTGGACCTTGTTGGTCGTGTCGAGCTCGGTCTTCGGGGTGTTGTAGATGAAGTAGCTGACGGCACCGATCGAGTTGAAGATCGTGGCCTCGGCGTCGACGACCTGCTGCCAGAACTGGCTCGACGAGAAGCGCTCCACGTACGCCACACGGGCGCCTGCGATGAGTGCCGGGTAGCCGGTCAACACCTGGGCGTTGGAGTGAAAGAGCGGCAGGCACGAGAAGAACGTCTCGTCCTTCATGTCCTCCAGGGATTTGCCCTGCAGGGTGCGAAGCCCCTCGAGCAGGCCGCGACCCGAGAAGTAGTCGGCGGCGTGTTGCTTGATGACGCCCTTGGAAAGACCCGTGGTGCCGGACGTGAACATGATGCGCGCATCGTCGGTCCACTTGTATTCGATGCCCTCGGGCTCGGCGTCGGACGCCTCCATCAGCGCCGACATCGGTTCGTTCGGAAGCTTCGGGGCAGGCTCAGTGGGAGCGTCGGTCGCCATGACGATGACGTGTTCGAGCGTGCCCAGGCGTGGTGCGATCACATCGAGCCGGTCAAGCCACGTGTCGGCGATGATCAGCTTCTTGGAGTCGACCAGGTTGATCGTGTGTGCGAGGAAGTCGCCTTTGTAGGCCGTGTTGATGGAGCTCATCACGGCACCGGCTTTGAGGATCCCGAACCACACCGGCAGGAACTCCGCGCAGTTGGCGAGCATCACCGAGACCGACTCACCCGGCTGCACGCCACGGGCGACCAGGGCGTTGGCGACGCGGTTTGAATCCGCGTTGACCTGCCCGTAGCTGATCCAATCACCCTTGCCGAACTTCAGAAAAGCCCGGTCGGGGTGCTCCGTTGCACGACGCTTCAAAATCTCTGGGAGGACCCACGTCGTGGTGTCCTCCTTCGTGTACCAATCGCTCCAATCGCCCATCAGCGTGTTGTTCTCCTCGTCGTCGGTCGGTGGTCGGCCCCTGGTCGGTCAGTCGATCGGGGTGAACTTGGGCAGGGTGATCGCGTCGGTGGCGTCATGGAACACGACGCGCACGCGCATCCCGATCGACACCGTCTCGGGATCGACCGACGGGAAGCCCTCCTCGTCGCGGACGATGTTCGTCATCATCCGCACGCCCTCGTCCAGGTCGACGAGCGCCACGATGTGCGGGGGATCACCCTTGTAGGCCTTGCTCGGCCCGATGAAGTGTGTGGAGTACGTGTAGACCGTGCCCTCCCCCTTCGACTCGACCCACTGCGTGGGCTCGAGCGTCCCCGGGACGTTCGCGCGCGGGTACCAGAACGGCGTTCCGTCGGCGGCTGCGGGGAGCAGCAGCTTGTGCTCCTTGGTTCCGGCCCAAAACGGGTCGCCTTCCGGGCGCATGTCCGGAAGCGGCTTGGTCCACACCGGCTTTTCGGCTGTGTCTGACATGTGGTTCTCCCTTACGCCGACGGCGCGTCGCTGGACAGGACAAGCGCGCTGGTCGCGGCGAGGATCCCGCCGGAGCCGTTGGTGAGCGCGAGCTTGGCGTCGGGCACCTGGTGGTTGCCGCCGCCCCGAGCGGTGTCGTCGGCTTCGCCGCGAAGCTGCAGTGCGGCCTCGACGATGTGGTGCATGGCGCCCAGGTGGGCTTGGCGGATGAGCCCGCCGTGGGTGTTCATCGGGAGCGTGCCGCCGAGCTTGGCGTTGCCCTCCATCACCCAGTCGCCGGCCTCACCGGGACCGCAGATGCCGAAACCCTCGAGGGCGATCAGCGGCGTGAAGCTGAACGAGTCGTAGATCTCGACGACGTCGAGGTCGTGCGGCCCGATCCCCGCGACCTCCATCGCACGGCGCCCGGCGCGGCCGAGGCCCTGACGGACGCCGTCGACTGACTTGGCCGAGCTGATGTACTGGTGCGAGTAGCCCTCACCGATGCCTGCGATGTACACGGGGGTGGACTTCATGCTCTTGGCACGGGCTGCCGTCGTGACCAAGAACGCACATGCGCCGTCGGACACGAGCGAGCAGTCCATGGCGTGGAACGGCGTTGCGATCCACCGGTCGGCCATGACGTCCTCGATGGTCACGACGTCGCGCAGCATCGCGTTCCATTTGAGCGCGGCGTGCTCGGACTGGGTCGCGACGACCGCGGCGAGTGCTTCCTGGGGCACGTTGTGCTCGTACATGTAGCGCTGGGCGAGCAGGCCGTAGCCACCGATCGTGGTCAGGCCGTACGGCGCCTCATAGGCCCCGTGGCTCATCTCACGCGCCATCGCGATCATTCCCGAACTCGAGATCCCCGAGCGGGTGTTGTCACCGCGCACGCACAGCACAACCTCGGCGAGACCGGCATCGATCGCCATGGCCGCCTGCACCGCCATCAGCGGCGCCGTGGCGCCACCGACCGCGACCGAACCGAAGTAGCCCGGCTCCATGCCGAGGTAGTCGGCGAACGTCGTGGCGTGCATCAGCGTGTGTTCGACGAACGAGAACGCCGTGACCATTCCGTCGACATCCGCCAGCGTCACGCCGGCGTCTTCGAGCGTCAGCTTGGTGGCTTCGGCAAGCAGGTCGAACGAACCCCGCCCGGGCAAGACGCCCTGCTCGGTCTCGCCGACCCCGGCGATGACGATTCCCTTTGCCAGCATGCGCCGCGTCTCGCGCACATCGGGTGTGCTCTCGCCCATCCGTCTCCTCTCGTGGACCCCATTCCCAGACCCGCGGCACGCACGAATGCGCGCGCACGGGGTACGTGCCGGGCACGCGGACGCCCCGGCGGCCCGGGGAAGCTAGCAGCGACGGGCACAGCCGGGCAACTCAAATCCGTGCTCCTGCTACGATCCCGTGCCGAATTCACGACTTACACACCGAAGGAGCAGCGTGAAGGACGTCGAGCCCATCTATGACCAGGCAACCGACACCCTCAAGGCGATCCGCAAGGGTCACCCGTCGGCGTCTGCCGTGACCAACACCAAGGGTCTCACGGTCTTCTTCGACCCGGACACCAACGAGGTCCTGGGCTACCAAATCCCGAACTTCACGGCGTACTACGAGGCCAACAAGCTTCCTGACGGCACCTATGAACTCGATCTCCCCACCCGGGTTCCCGTCAACTTGGAAGAGGAGATGGACTTCGACGAGGAGCAGCTTCGCTCCGGCGTCCGCATCGCCGAGTTCTACTAGGAACCGCGGTCGACGGGGCCGGGTCTGCTGCTACTTGTTGTGGCCGACGATGATCGAGTCAGGCCCCTTGCCCTGCGGGACCATCGGGAAGACCTTCGCCATCTGATCGGTGTGGACGTCCACGAGCGCCGGCCCGTCGTGGGCCAGTGCCTCGGCCAGGGCGTCTTCCAAGTCACCCTCCGCGGTGACCGTCGTGCCGGGCATGCCGTAGGCCCTGGCGATCGCGGCGAAGTCCGGCTGGAACGCCTCGTAGCTGGTGCCGGCGTAGCGGCCCTCCCAGAAGAGCTCCTGCCACTGGCGGACCATCCCCAGGTACCCGTTGTTCAAGATGATCACCTTGACCGGCAGCTCGTACATCATCGCCGTTGAGAGTTCCTGCAGGGTCATCTCGAACGATCCGTCACCGGCGATGTCGATGACGAGTTCGTTCGGCAACGCGACCTGTGCGCCGAGTGCGGCGGGCAGCCCGAAGCCCATCGTCCCGAGCCCGCCTGAGGTCACCCACCGTCGTGGCTGGTCGAACAGATAGTGCTGGGCGGCGAACATCTGGTGCTGACCGACGTCGGTCGCGACGATCGCCTGGCCTCGGGTGATCTTGTAGAGCGACTGCACGACGCGCTGCGGGGGAATCGCGCCGTCGGTGTCGGTGTCGATCTCGTACGGGAAGTCACGCTTCCACGTCTCGACGCGCTCGCGCCACGACGCCCGCTCCGGGGCGGCGTGGCGCTCCGGCAACGCCGCGTACGCGTCGGCGATCGCGGCGAGCGCGGCTTTGGCCTCACCGGCGATGCCGATGTGGGCTGAGCGGTTCTTTGAGATCTCCGCCGGGTCGACGTCGATGTGGATGATCTTGGCGCCGGGGGCCCACTCGTTCATCACGGTCGAGAGCACCCGCTCGTCGAAGCGCACGCCGACCGCCAGGATCAGGTCCGATTCCTGGAACGCCCATGTGGCGGCGGCGATGCCGTGCATGCCGGGCATGCCGACCCACAACGGACTCGACGCCGGAAACCCACCCAACCCCATCAACGTCGTCGTGACCGGCGCCTCGGAGAGTTCGGCCAGACGGATCAACTCACCGTTGGCCCCGCTGATGATCACGCCACCGCCCGCGTAGATCATCGGGCGCTTGGCCTGCGCCAAGGCCTTGACAGCCGCTGCGATCTGCTTGGGATGGCCCGCCGAGTTCGGCGGGTTGTACCCGGGAATCACCGGTGGGTGCGGCCCGGCGTAATCGTCGACGTCCTGCAACCACACATCCACGCACACGTCGACCAGGACCGGGCCGGGGCGACCGGTCTCGGCGATGTGCACGGCCTCGGCGATGATCTGCGGCAGGTCGTGGGCCTCCTTGACCAGGTAGCTGTGCTTGACCACCGGCAGGGTGATGCCGACGATGTCGGCCTCCTGGAATGCGTCCGTGCCGACGCGCGCCGAGCCGACCTGCCCGGTCAGCGCAATCATCGGCACCGAGTCCATGTAGGCGTCGGTGATCGGGGTGACCAGGTTCGTCGCACCGGGGCCCGAGGTGGCGGTGCACACCGCCGCGCGTCCGGTGACCTTGGCGTACCCCTGGGCTGCGTGGCCTGCGCCCTGCTCATGGCGGGTCAGGTACGTACGGATGGTCGGATCGTCGTGCAGCGCGTCGAACAGAGGGATCACCGGGCCGCCGGGGATCCCGAAGACGGCATCGATTCCGGCCCGTTTGAGTCCCTCCAACGTTGCGTCCACAGCGCGCATCCAGACATTCCTCTCGTTCGTCGCGATACTCTCAAAGCCCCTGCGTTCTGCATGAGAGTAACAAGACCTGTCGGAGGAGCCACCGTGGCCACTACCCCGCCGTCACCGGATCGCCCGTCGTTCGCCGAAGAAAACGCAATGCGCGTCGCGAGCGAATCCATCAACTACTACGACCAACAGAGCGACACCTACCACTGCTCGTACGGACCGCCGTCCCCCGCGTTGACGGTGCGCGACGCGGAGCGGGAGCTGCTTGTCCGCGTCGATCCCCAAACCAGCCAGGTGTTGGGGTTCACGATTCCCGAGTTCAAGGCATGGCATGCCAACCACGCCGATGACGAAGGCGGGTTCGAAGTCGACCTGCCACCGGTCTGGCCGCTTCACCCGGAGGCCGAGGGGTCTGTCGACAGCGACGACGAGTAAACTCGTCTCCCTACCGAGACCGGACCGACAAGGGAGTTTGCATGGGGGTCGAGACCCAGCGCGTCGAGGATTTCAAGCTCGCGAAGGAGCCGTACTACCTTCCGCTCGGCAACGAGGTCGAGATGTTCGAAGCGGCCTACAGCGCCGGGCTTCCGGTCATGCTCAAGGGCCCGACCGGCTGCGGAAAGACGCGTTTCGTCGAGTTCATGAGCTGGCGGTTGGACCGGACGCTCATCACCGTCGCCTGTCATGAAGACCTGACCGCGTCAGACCTCGTCGGCAAGTACACGCTGCGCGGCGACGAGACGGTGTGGCAGGACGGACCGCTGACCATCGCCGTCAAGACCGGTGGCATCGCCTACCTGGACGAGATCGTCGAAGCCCGCAAGGACACGACGGTCGTGATCCACCCCCTCACCGACGACCGGCGCATCCTCCCGCTCGAGAAGAAGGGCGAGATCCTCGCCGCCCCTCCCGAGTTCCACTTGGTCATCAGCTACAACCCCGGCTACCAGTCGGTGCTGAAAGACCTCAAACACTCCACCAAGCAACGGTTCGTCGCGCTCGACTTCGACTACCCGCCGCCGGATCTCGAAGAGGAGATCCTGCGCAGGGAAGCAGACGTCGACGCCGACACCGCGGGCAAACTGGTCAAGATCGCCGAGAAGGTCCGCAACCTGCGCACCCATGGCCTCGAAGAAGGCGTCTCGACGCGCCTGCTCGTGTACGCAGGGCAGCTCATCGGCAAAGGAATCGAGCCGATCGCGGCGTGCGAGGCGACCATCTGCAAGCCGATCACCGACGACCTTGAAATGCAGCGGTCGATCGTCGAAATCGTCGCGACGCAGTTCTAGCGGGATTCGGCGGATGACGGGCGAGGCCACAAGGTGACGTTCGGGCCGGCGGTCGGCAACGTCGGGATGTACGTCGCGCGCGAGATGCTCTCCGCCGTCCCGGAGGATCAGCGTGCGACGTACCTCCAGCTCGTCGAGCAGATCTCCGAACTCAAGTACCAATTGGGCGTCGAGGTCGCGCGCCAACTCCCGCGGCTTCTGGCCGAGCACGACACCGCCCAGGTCGCCGCCTACCTCGATCAGGTCAAGGCCGTCGCCGCCGTCGGTTGGAAGAGCGGCGTGGAGGTCGCAAAGCAGCTTCCCGACCTCTATGACGCGCCGGACCCGGCCCTGGCCCACGCATATGTCGGCATCGTCACCGGCGCCACCACCGGTCCTGAGGAGGACACCGAGACCGTCGACCTCGCCGCCGAACTCGACCGGCTCGAGCAAGAACTCCGTGACATGGAGCCCAAAGTCCAGCGTGCCCAAGAGCTCAAGTCCCTGCTCTCGGCCCGTGACCGGAGGGACGAGAAACGACGCAAACACGCCGTGGAGCTGGCCTCCGTGTTGCCACCGATCCTTGCGCGGCTTCGTCCCCGCCACCGCGCGACGTTCCTGGAACAGGTCGACCGGGTCGCCGCGGCGGATCCCGAGTCGGCGCTCGAGGCCGCCGACACGCTGCTCGACCTGCTGAACGGCGAGCGCGTCAGCGCAGAGGGCGCCGCGGAGTGGGTCGCGCGCGGCTTGGACGTGCTCGATCGCAACAAGGAGGTCGGCCGCGGCTACTTCCGGCTGGGCTCCAAGTACGCCCTGGAGGTCTTGGACGAGTTGCGCGAGGGCCTCGCGCTCAAACAGGTCGCCCGGGTGCTCAAGCTGTATGCAACCGCGTTGTGCGGACGCGACGTGGCGATCCGCTCGAGCCAGGAGATGTACGCAGTCGAGGCGTTCGGCTCCGACCATGTCGTCTTGCCGCCCGACATGCGGTTCTTCGATGATGACGCCGCGAACTTCACCGCGTACAAGGTCGCCACCGCGCATGGCGCGGGACGCATCGAGTTCGGCACGTATGACTTCCGCCTGGATGAACTCGGGGGACTCGTCACGCACCTGTCGTCCAGATACGGGGGTTCGGTGTGAGCACGCAAACGCCTGAGACCCCCAGCGACCTCGGCCGTTTTTACGGGTTGTTCCCCCAGCCGGATCTGGCGCGGGACCTGTTCAACATCGTGGAAGGGCATCGCGTCGATGCGCGGTTGCGGCTGGCCTACCCGGGCATCCGCAGGGACATGCACGCAATCGCGACGACGACCATCGAGCGCCGCGATGCACTCGGCCCCGGTGTGAGCGAGGCCCAGGCCGTCGTCGAGGGCCTGTTGATGCACACGTTGGGCGGTCAGGTCGACCTCTCCTCGCTTCCGTCGGCGGTTGCGGAGATGGTCATCGAGGCCACCGCCTTGATGGACCGGCTCGTCGAACCCGACACGCGGGTGGCAGACAGCGCGCGCACCACCGCGGCGCTGTACGAACTCATCGACGACGGCGCGCGCCGGGCTCCTCAGAGCCCGTTCATCGACACCACGGGTGACGATGTGACACCCGCAGCCGACACCGCCGAGCAAGAGGCCGGTACGGCCGAGCAATCTGAACCGACCCCCGGCGGCGGCGCCGACGACTACGCCTCAGCCGAAATGCCGCCGTTCATGACGCCCGTGCTCGAGGAGCTCGTCAAACAACGCGCCAAGGAGCAAGCCGAGGGCGCAGACGCCGGGGATGCGCCAGATCAGGCCCCCGAGTCCGCCCAGGCCATGCAGACCCAACAGGCGCAAGCGGGTGGGGAGCGCGATGAGGGCGACATGGCCCAGCGCACCGACAGCAATAGCGAGCAGGTACCGGCATCGGTCGGAGACGCCCCCGACGGTCTTTCCGACGACCAGGAGGGAACCGGCGCCGACATGGAACTCGGGCCCGCCGGCGCCGTGCCCTTGGTCGAATCCGACGAGGACGACGCCGACGAGGACCTCGGTGAGCAGACGTTCTACTATGACGAGTGGGACCACAAGATCGAGGACTACCGGCCCGCGTGGTGCACGTTGCGCGAGTCACGCGCCACCCGCGTACACGAGGCGTTCGTGGCGGCCACATTCTACGAACACGGCGGGGTCGTCAGCCAGATCCGACGCAACTTCCAGCTGATGCGTCCAGAGCGTCTTCGCAAGATGCGTTTCCAGACCGACGGGGACGATCTCGACATCGAGGGGATCGTCGAGTACGTCGTCGATCGGAAGACCCGTGTCAGCCCGACGGAACGCGTCTACATCAAACGTGACAAGAAGGACCGCGACGTCGCGACGGCGTTCCTCGTGGACATGTCGAGTTCCACCGACCGCAAGATCGACGGGCGCAAGCGCATCATCGACATCGAGAAGGAATCGCTGCTCTTGATGTGCGAGGCGCTTGAGGCGATCCGTGATGAATACGCGATCTACGGGTTCTCGGGCTCGGGACGCGAGGACTGCCAGTTCTACACCGTCAAGGAGTTCGGCGAGCGCTACGACGACCGTGTCAAGGGTCGCATCGGAGGGATTTACGGTCGGCAGAAGACACGCATGGGACCGGCCCTGCGTCACGCCACCAAACGCCTCATGGCAGTCGACGCGCACGTCAAGCTCATGATCCTTTTGACCGACGGCAAGCCGTACGACTCCGACACCTACCAGGACAACACCTATGCCCAGGAGGACACGAAGATGGCCCTCCGCGAGGCGCGGCGCGAGAAGATCCATCTCTTCTGTGTGACCGTCGACCAAGAGGGCGCCGACTATCTGCCGCACATGTACAGCGACGCGAACTTCGTCGTCGTCGACGACGTCCGCACCCTTCCGCAGAAGCTTCCGCAGCTCTACCGGCGGCTGACCTCGTAGTCCACAGCCGGGGTAGCCGGCTCGCACCGGTTCTCCCGATCCGGGGTAATCCGCTCGCACAGAAGGCGGGCTCCGTCCGCCGCGCACTCGCACCCGGGTTGTTCGCTCGCCGACCGGGGTATTCCACTCGCGGGAATTGGTCGCAGACCAGGGTATCTCACTCGCGGGTGACCGCTGAACGGGGGTATCCGACTCGCGCAGACCGCGATTCTCATTCCCTGACCGGGGTATCCGACTCGCGCCGCAACCGGGGTATCCGACTCGCGCCAACCGGGGTATCCGACTCGCGGTGATCCCCTGTGATCGCGGTCTGCAAGAGCGATCTCATCGGCTCTTAAGCTTTAAGTTTTAAGAGAGGAGCAGTTCAAATCAGGCGGTTTCTCCCCGCCCGTCCCATCCGGGCCGGTCGAAACCGCCCTGGGAGCGAGTGAGCTACCCGGGGTAAGTAACTCGCACACGCAACGGTCGTTTCCACGCTCAGGCAGACTCAGGCCGATGAGCACTCGCCCACCGCACATCCTCCACGACGAGTCCGGTTTGAGCGGGATTCAAGAACAACTCGCCCTGGTCGAGCCGGACAATCTCAGACGCCTCGAACAGCCCCTGCGCTGGGGTTTCGCCGATCGCTCGACGGCGCGAAAGGGGCTTGAGATCGCGGCGGGGTTCGCGATCGCGGACCGGCTTGGGGAGATCCGCCAGACGCAAGGGCCGGGCATCGGGCGCCACGGCTACATGTTGATCGTCTGGTTGGGCTCACGGTGGCTCCAACTCGAACAACCGGGCGCGACCGCCGTGCCGTTCAGTCAGTACCGGCTGTTACGGGATTTCGGCTGGGGGAATGCGGGAAAACCTGCGCGGCAGGCCCTCCGCCGGACCCTGCTGGGACTCCAAGAAGCGCGCTGGGAGGGCGAGGTCAACGATGCGCTCACCGGCCGGAAAACGCATGAGGACCATTTCGGGATCATCGACCGGGTGTTGTGGCCGGTGGCACCGAACGGCCGGGTCGAGCGGCCGGGATACATTTTCCTCGGGAGCTGGTTCCTCGAGCAGCTGCGAAACGAAGCCGGCGAGTGGCTCGATTGGGCCATCGTCCGCGACCTGCCCCCCATCGCCCGGAAATTGTACGGTTTGCTCGAGAACGATCGCTTCGTCGAACGTGACGCGACCAAGGAATGGCAGGCGTATCCGCTGAGTGCTCCGCTCTTTGCCACACTGGGGTCGAGTTGCACGCGTGAGCGGGACAACGTCGCTGCGGTCGTTCGCGCCTGCGAGGCGATCTGCGCGCTCGATGCGAGGTACGAGTTCCGCCGCGAGCGGACATTGGACGCGCGACACGGATGGGTCAACCACGTCGTCGTCAGTCGCACGCAACGACGGCGTGTCGGCCCCACGCGGGGCGCCAGCCCCCGCCGCGCGCTTGCGGCGACCCTGGAGACCCCCCAACCACGCGACTGACGTTCGGGGCCCGTCGGCGCCGCTCACCGGTGACGCGGACAGATCCGACGGACGGCCCGTCGGGCGGTGCGCCGTCGTACCAGGTTGGGCGTGGGAACGGGTTGATGCACTGCCCGGCTCTACGTACGTACGTATCTACGTACGCACGGGGGTGCGGCGGGTCGTGGGGATGGACGTCGCCACGGCCCGCCTGACCGTCTGAGCGTCCGCAGTGGGTCGCGTTCGAAGGACGCACGCACATCTGCACGGCGGCGAGGCCGGACGTGGAGCGGTCGACGCGGACGGACCCACAGACCTCCGGCCTGAGGGAAGGACTCTGGGCACGAAGGTCGAACGACGTGCGCATGGAACCGAAAATCATCACCATCGCCTCGAACAAGGGTGGCGTCGGCAAGAGCACCATCGCACTCCACCTCGCAGGGGCATTGAACGCGCCGCTCGTCGATTTGGACTGGGAAGTCGGGGGCTCGAGCAACATGTGGGGACACGATCCGCGGCGCACCCAACGCGCGGCGTTGCTCGACGCGCTCGAGCGCGGACCGGATGCGCCCGCGCCGCGCCTTCGACGCCACAGCGGCCGTCCACCGCTGCTTGCAACACACAAGGACCTCGGCGCAGCGCAGATTGACGAGGGGACCGTCACCGACTGCGTCCTGTCGTGGACCAGGCAGTGGCGGAGTCCCTGGGTTGTGGTCGACACGCATCCGGGTCTCAACGCACTGCGCACGGGCGCGATCGCCGCGAGCGACCTCGTCGTCGTCCCGGTCCTGCTGTCCCAGCACGAGATCGACGCCCTGGAGGATTTCCTCATCGACGATCTGCGAAACCACTCGGTGCTGCTCGTGGTCAACCGCGTCCCGGCGGGCGCCGCCCGTACAAGCCTGGCCGCGCGGGTGCTCGCACACGCCGGGCCGCGGTGTGCGATCGGCCCCGTCATCCGCGAGTACCGGTGGCTGCCGCGCAGGCGCCTGCGCTCGGCGTTGACCCTGCAGTACGCAAATCCCGTCGGGACACCGCGATCTGGGACCCCCGCCGCCGCCGCGGACCAGTTCCGCGAGCTCGCGGTCACGATCGCACACATGCTTCCCCAACCGCAGAAGGAGGCCCTCGTTGCCTAGCGGCACCACTCAGCTCGCCGATCTGGTTCCCGGCGCTCCCCGCGCACGCCGCCCAGAACCACCCGTGCCGCGCAAGCCGCAGCCCACGCTCGCGACCGTGCCACCCACCGCCACGGCGACGGTCGCGCCCGACGTGGCGCCACTCGAGACGGTGACCCGCGAGCGACGCAGTCTCGTGGCCGATCGCGGGGCGCCGCCCGTCGAGATGCGGGCCCTCGGACAGCGGATCCGGGAGCCGTTCTACTCACAGCTCACCGCGATCGTCTTCGAACTCGATCGTCGCCGGATCCGGACGAACAAGACCGAGGTGCTCGAGTACCTGCTTGCCGGGCTTCCCGAGGACGAGGCCGGACTCGAGATGCTTGCGTCGCGGATCTCCGACTTCAGAGCCAGGCACCCGCGGGCAACCTGATCGGCGGGGGTTCTGCGCGCTTGCGGCCACGTCCCCCGGCAGCTTCGGCGGGACGGCGGCGGGCCACCGAGGACGGGTGACGGGGGTCGTCGCGGTGGGAAGGGCGGCGCACGACGCGACTGCGAGACCCATCGCCTGGAGTCACGCACGCGACGTTGACAGGTGATGTCCAGTCGCCGCGGACGGTCGCCCCCAATGTGAAACGGGGTCGCGACCCGAAGGTCCCGACCCCGCAACAGGTACCGCTGTGAAGCTTGGGGCTAGACGCCCGGGGGCTTCGGGAAGCGGTGACGCATCGTGTACTGGTACGGAGTGGCGAACAGCAGGTCGCCGATGTCCTCCGGGGTACGCTCGATGGTCTGCGTCCAGATGGTCTGGGCGCCGGGGATGATGAGGTCGAAGCTGAAGGTCATGAGACCGATCATCTCCTTGACCGGCATGAACGCGCCGAGGTTGTCGAACGGGGTCGCACAAAGCGCCCACGTGCGGATCGCATTCGCCGAAGCGGTGCGGATCGACTCGGGCTTCAACTGGAACCGGTGCTGACCAACCGTCTCGGGACGGCCCATGGCACGTGCGGTCGCCTCGGTGACCTCCGACGGGAGGTAGGTGAGGTCCCACTTCGTGCTCATCAGGTCCGGCTGTGTGATGAGACGGAGGTTCATCCGACCGTACTTCGGGTCACCGTAGAACGACGGCTTCGCAGGAAGCTCAGCGTCGTCGTAGCGGCCCGTTGCCGTGTGGATGAGGTAGCCGCGACGCTCCAACGTGAAGTTGAAGTAGTCGTTGCCGAATCCACCGTACCCGTCGTCTTCCTTGCCACCGTGCTCCTGCGTGATGATGTACGCGATCTTCTTCGGGAAGCCGAAGGGCTCGCGGCCGGCAAACACAGCAGCGTCCTGCGTGAGGTACATGTACGGGTAGTAGCCGGCGTAGTAGGTGTTGCCGTCACCAGCCTTGTGGCTGGCGGAGACGGTCACGCCCATTTCACCGTACGGACCGAGGCCCGTGTGGAGGTGGTCGACGTACCAGAACTCGACGACGTCGTCTTCGAGGTCCAGGCACTTCGGGAGGATGTGGTTCAGATCCTTCTCGTCGCAACGATAGAAGAACGCAGACCAACGGGAGTTGGTGTACGTCAGCGGAACAATGTCGTAGTCGACGAGCGGGTCGGCGATACCCTGGGAGATGATGTCGCGCTTGTCACGATCGAGTGCAAGCGGCGGTGCATCGCCCGAGTCGACCCACGGAACGCTGGTCACGTTGAGCTGTTGACCCATTCGTAAGCTCCTTTCGGGGTCGAGGGTTAGGCGCCGAGGCCGATTGGCTTCGGGAACCGGTGACGGAGGCCATAGCGGTACGGCTTGGCCGCACCTGACCACGTTGCGTCACGGGTGTACGTCTCCGTCCACAGCACCTGACCCGCCGGGATGATGAGGTCGAAGCTGAAGGTCATGAGACCGAGCAGCTCCTTCGGCGGAAGCTCGTGACCGAGGTTGTCGTACGGAGTCGCCTGCATGAACCAGTTGATCTGGCCGGCGCTGGCGGTACGAATGGACTCAGGCTTCACCTGGAAACGGTGAGAACCCTCGGTGTCCGGACGACCGATGAGGGTCGCCAGTTCCTTGGTCATCAAGGACGGAAGGTAGACCAGCTCCCAACGCGACTCGGCCACGTCCGGGGACGTGACGACCTTCATGTTCATGCGGCCGTACTCCGTGTTGCCGTAGAACGCCGGCTTGGCCGGCAGGTCCGCGTCGTCGTACTTACCCGTTGCCGAGTGAAGCACGTACCCGTTCCGGATCATGAGGAACGAGAAGTAGTTGAAGCCGTAGATCTTGGAGTCTTGGACCCCGTATCCGTCGTCAGGTGCCCCACCGTGTTCGACGATCCGAATGAAGGCTTCCTTCTTGGGGAAACCAAGCACACGACCGGCGTCGATGGCGGCGTCCTGGGTCAGGTACATGTACGGGTAGTAACCGGCGTAGTAGGTCTTGCCGTCGCCAGCCTTGTGGCTGGTGGCGACCGTTGCGCCCCACTCACCGTACGGGCCGAGCATGGTGTGGTTGTGGTCCACGTACCAGAACTCGACGATGTCGTCCTCGACCTCGAGGCAATCCGGGACAACGCGACGAAGGACCTTCTCGTCTGCCCGGTAGAAGAACGCTGACCAACGTGAGTTGGTGTAGGTCAGCGGAAGTGTGTCAATGTCCCAGATCGGGTCGACGAGCGAGTAGATAAACGCTGTCTTCTCGTCACGGTCAACCGGAGACGGTGGGATTTCCCCTGTCTCGGCGCCTGGGATCTGTGTCACGGCGAATAGCTCTGCCATATTTGGCATCCCCCGTTCAGGATTGAAGGGTGGTGCACACGAACCGCACAAAACGTCCACCCGAGGCGTCCGGCGGTTGCCGGGTGCGTTCGGATGGAGCGAACAGCCGTCGCAGCATATGTCACGTACTCACGGTCGTCAACGGGGGCGGGTGACTCGGATGCGGACGCCGCAAACGCTCTGCGCATGCGGGGTTTCGGCATCTGCAACCACATCGTGCCGATGTTGACAACCTCCGTATCCACCTCGTAGCCTCGTGCCCGAGGCGCCCGAGCGGCATGCTGCCGGGGCTCGAAGGGTCCACCAGTGACAAGGGGGGGTTTCATGAAGGGGCTTTCGCGTGCATTGATGGCAACGCTCGGCGCGGTCACGATCACGGCGGGCTTGGCGGCGTGCGGTGACAGCACGACCACGACGGCGGCAGATGGCGGTTCGACCGCAGCGGGTGACACCGTCACGCTGCGACTGGGGTATGTGACGACCCCGCAGCACCCGTACGGCATCGCGGTCGACGCGTTCAAGAAAGAGGTCGAAGCGGCGAGCGGCGGCAAGGTCACGATCGCACCGATTCCCAACTACACCGGCGGCGACACCAAACTGCTCGACGCCGTTGCGGGTGGCGAGGTGGAGATGGGAGCGGTCTCGACCGCCACCTGGGACACCAAAGGCGTCAACGTGTTCCAGGCGCTTCAGGCGCCGTTCTTGATCACCAACTACGGCCTGGATCTGTCGGTCATCGGCGGTCCGATCGGGACGGCGATGTTGGAGAGCGCAGCCGGGCCGAAGAAGCTCGGGTTGGTCGGGTTGGGAATCCTCGAGGGCGGGCTGCGTAAGCCGCTCGGCGCGAAGGTGGCGCTCAAGTCCCCGGCGGACTTCAAGGGCAAGAAGATCCGCGCCCCGCAGTCCAAGGTCCTCTCCGCGACGCTGACCGCGTTGGGTGCGCAGGCGGTCCCGCTCCCGGTGGGTGATGTGTTCACCGCCCTCCAGAACGGCACCGTCGACGGCATGGAGGCGAACCTGGGCCTCATCGCGACCAACAAGTACAACGAGGTCGCGAAGTTCGTCACGCAGGACGTCAACCTCTGGCCGTTCCCGGCAGCGGTGGTCATCAACCAGGCGCAGTTCGACAAACTCTCGGCCGATCAGAAGACCGCGATCCAGACGGCGGGCAAGAACCTCGCCAAGAACTCGATCAACGTGTTCCTCAACCCGGCTCCGGGCGCAACGAACTTCGTCGCCGACCTCTGTGCGAAGGGGCTCACGTTCGCGTTCGCGGGCGATGCCAACCGCACGGCGCTGGCGAAGGCCGCCGCCCCGGCATTGGCCGAGATCTCGAAGGACGCTGAGGTTGCGGGCTTCCTGAAGCAGATCCAGGACGCGAAGGCGTCCGCGCCGGCCCCGCCGAAGCCGCCGGATCTCCCGGCAGGGTGCAAGAAGGCCTAAGCAGGAGGATGGACCGGCCGGCTCGACTTCGCGTCGGGCCGGCGGGCCGTCCCCGACGATGTCGGCCGGCATGAACACGGTGGCCGGCATCGGCATTCCATCATCCGGCGAGGTGTGGGGCGGGCGGTTGCGGCGCCTTGGCGGGTGGCTCGAGACCTACTCCGCGGCGGCGGAACGGATTGCACGGGCGCTTCTCATCGTCGGGGTCGCGTTGTGCGCCGGGACCGTCGTGGTCAACGTCTTCACCCGGTACGTCCTGGGGTTCTCGATCGGCGGATACGACGAGGTCGCCTCGTACGCGTTCTTGTGGGTGGTGTGGATGGGCGTGTCGATCGCCGTGCGTCGCGGCGACGTGACGGTCATCGCGTTCCTGACCGAGCGTGGGCCGACGTGGTGGCGCAACGGGGTCAGGGTGTTCTCAGGGTGCTCGCTCGCGGTGCTCCTTGTGTACTGCGTGACGCGATCGACCGAGTACGCGACGTCACGCGAGGCGCTGGCCTCGACCTCCACCATTCTCAGCATCCCGTACTTCTACGGGATCGCGTCGATGACGCTGGGCTACTACTTCATCGGGCTGCATTTCCTGCGCCGGGTGGTGTCGGGCACGGCGGACCTCGTCGCGCGTGGACGGACAGGGGCGTCGGTTGCGTGGCGCGGGATTCTCGTCGGCGCACTGATCGGTGTGGCCGTGTGGGGAATCTGTGCCGGGCTGCTTGCCGCGGGGGCCAGTCCGCTCCTCGCCCTCGGTGTCGTGTTCGTAGCGCTCACCCTGGCGGGCAACCCGATCATCTTCATGTTGTCCATCGTCGGGATCATCGCCACGACGGGGTTCATGGGCCTGAACTTCTATCCGAGCCCTGACGTGCTCTCGCCGTTTCGCACGACGCAGTACGCCTTGGGTCTGCAGGGCTTCACCGAACTTGTCGTCGTGCTGATGTTCCTCATCGTGGCCGAGGTCATGAACGCAAGCGGCATGTCGGACCGGCTCATCCGTTTTGCGGCGACGCTCGTCGGGCACTTCCGCGGGGGTATGGCGTACGTCTGCCAGGTGACCTCGGCGCTTGTGTCGGGGATCTCGGGGTCGGCGCAGGCGGATGCGGCGATCATGACGCCGCTCTTGGTGCCGGCGATGGAAAAAGAGGGCTACCCCAAGGAGGTCGCCGCCGCCGTGGTCGCCGCCGCGTCGATCAAGGGGCCCATCGGACCGATCTCGATCATGTTCATCGTCTACGGGGTGATCGTGTCCGGTGCGGCGGGCGCGCCGATCTCGAAGCTCTTGCTGTCGGGTCTCGTGGCGCAGCTTCTCCTGCTCGTCTTCCAAGGCGCGACGGTGTACATCGTCGTACGGCGTATGGGTTTTTTCACAAAGCGCCCGTTTGCCGGGGTGCGGGCCGTCACGCGGTCGGGTCTGGCGGCGCTGCCGGTGCTTGCGATCCCGGTCATCATCCTCGGCGGGATCCTGCGCGGGGTGTTCACCCCCAGCGAATCCGGTGCGGCCGCGGCGGCCGTCGCGATCGGCCTGGCGCTCGTTTGGTACGCGAGCCTGGCGCCGCGGGACCTGCCGAGGGTCATCACCACAGCCGGCATCGAGACCGGCATCGTGCTGCTTCTGGTCGGCGACTCGGCGATCCTGGCGAGTGCCCTGCAGAACAACGGCTTCGGGCAGGACCTGTCGGACTTTCTGACGGGGATCACCGACAACAAGTACGTGTTCCTGCTGATCGTCAACGTCCTGCTGCTCGCGATCGGGATCTTCGTCGAGCCGTTACCGGCGCTCTACATCTTCGCACCGTTCCTGGCGCCCATCGCAGTGCAGGGATTCGGGATGGACCCCACCCACTTCGGCTTGATCGTCGTGTTCAATCTGGTCTTGGCACTGATCCACCCGCCGATCGGCTTGGTGCTGTTCCTGGTGTCGAGCCTGGCAAAGGTTCCGGTCGAGCGACTGTCGATCATGATCATCCCGTGGCTTTTGGTCAGTTTGTTCGTGTTGTTCTTGGTCACCTACCTGCCGAGCGACGTCGTGCTGGCGTTGGCGAACCTGATCGGCTGAGCACGCTGGTAGCATCGCGCGTCGCGTGAACCACGACCCTCCCATGACCGAGACGTGATCCTTTGCCTGTCCGGTGGGACCGGTGGGGCGAAGATGGTCGACGGCCTCGCGCAGGTTGTCGGCCAGCCGGATCTGACCGCCGTCGTCAACACGGGAGACGACAACGACTTTCATGGTCTGCGGGTCTGCCCGGACCTCGACATCTGCACGTACACGCTCGCAGGTGTGGTCGACGAGCGCGGCTGGGGTTTTGCGGCTGACACATTCCGGTGTCTGGAAGGGCTTGCGACCTACGGCCGGGAGGCGTGGTTTGGTCTGGGCGATCGTGATCTGGCGACGCATATCCACCGGACGCTCCTGCTCGGAGCCGGTGCCGTACTGAGTGACGTGACCGCTGATATCTGCACGCGTCTGGGTGTGACGGCGCGCGTGATCCCGATGAGCGATCAGGATGTGCGGACGATGATCCACACCCCGACAGGAAGCAAGTCGTTTCAGGAGTACTTGGTGCGCGACGGCGCGCGTGAGCAAATCGAGCGGATGGACTTCGTCGGGCTCGATGCGGCGCAGCCTGCACCCGGGCTGCTCGACGCAATCGCGAAGGCCCAGACGATCGTGATCGCCCCGTCGAGCCCGGTGGTGTCGATCGGGACGATTCTTGCGATCCCCGGGGTGCGTGCGGCCGTGGCGGCGCGGCGGGAGCGGGTGGTGGCGGTCAGCCCGATCATCGGCACACGTCCGATCGAGGGCCCGGCCGATCGATTCCTGGCGGGAGTGGGGCAGATCGAGTGCTCGGCCCGGGTCATGGCCCGTCTGTATGCCGATGTGGCCGCGACGTTCCTGATCCACGACACCGAACCGGA